>NZ_JAOWGZ010000012.1:0-334 GCF_030332875.1 Citrobacter sp. Cpo045 | reverse complement strand
CGGAGCATCCGGATTGAACTGTCGCTGGAGCCTGTTGGGCGACACGATACTGGCCTCGCCTTTACGTGCCCGCGGGCTCCGGTATCCGACCTGAGCCTTTATCCCGACACGTTTCATCAGTCGCCAGACTCTGTTCACTCCGCACTGTTGCCCGCTGTCCCGCAGATCCAGATGGATTTTGCGATAACCATAGACGCATCCCGATTCCAGCCAGAACTGTTTAATCTGTCCTGTCAGTCTCAGGTCTGCCTGATGGCGTTGTGAATGCGGCTGCTGAAGCCAGGCGTAAAAACCACTGGGATGAACATCCAGCACCCGACAGAGCAGGCGAACA
>NZ_JAOWGZ010000011.1:0-4079 GCF_030332875.1 Citrobacter sp. Cpo045 | reverse complement strand
CTTTGAATGGGTTCATGTGCAGCTCCATCAGCAAAAGGGGATGATAAGTTTATCACCACCGACTATTTGCAACAGTGCCGGCAGATTTACCCGCTGATCTGGTTACACAGGCCAGTGCTTCTATCAGTGAAACCATTCAGGTGGTCAATAGCCTTGGTGGGGACGAGCATCTACTGAGCAGCGCCAAACTGGCCTTTTCTGCCTCACATAGTCTGGTATTAGGTACTGCCAGCGTACTGTTAATTCTGCTGGCGGTAGTCGTTTGGTTTACCCTGCCAGAGAGGAAAATACGGCAATTGGGCAAACAGCGTGCCACACCTCACTGATTAGGGTGTGGTTAACACTTCATTAATTAAACAGTCATTACTCTTACTTAACTGTGTGATATACCTATTTAGGGTTTGAAACATTAGAGTTTGAAATAGGTAAGGTCTGAGCAATGACTGAGCAAACGTCCCCCGCACAACTTGATCTCGATAGCGCGGCTCAGCCCCCCAGAGTTTATATCCGGGGGGACTGGGTGTTGGCGCATTACTGCGTTTTGGAGCCGCGCGTTGCGCAATTGCGCGCTAATATGCCCAGTGGGGGGGTATTTGATCTCAACCAACTGGGGGCGTTAGATACCGCCGGTGCAACGTTGTTAGCTCTGCTTCTGGGTGAGGACCGTGTAGCAAATTTACGCGAACTTGCGCCTAAATTGCCAGAAGAGCGGAGGATATTACTTGAAACGGTAAGCCATGTATTGCCTGACTTAACCCCTGAGTTGTCTGAAAAACCCACACGGTTTTGGCTTGAGATGCTGGCTAATACCGGCCGTTCGGTAGATAACTTATGGCAAGATATTAAGTCACTATTGGGCTTTATTGGTCTGGCGCTGGAAACCTTGCTGGGAACACTTTTTCGCCCCTCCCGCTGGCGCATTACCTCATTAATTGCCAATATTCAACAGATTGGCCTCAATGCTGTGCCGATCATTATGTTGCTCACCTTTTTGGTGGGGGCAGTTATCGCCTTTCTCGGTGCAACCGTACTCACTACTTTCGGCGCGGGCATTTTTACCGTCGATTTGGTGGTATTTTCTTTTCTACGTGAATTTGCGGTACTGCTTACCGCGATCCTGATGGCAGGGCGAACAGCCAGTGCTTTTACCGCTGAAATTGGCTTGATGAAAGCCAATGAAGAGATTGATGCTATCCAAACACTGGGCTTGAATCCGGTCGAACTGTTGGTGCTACCGCGCGTCTTGGCACTATTGATCTCTCTGCCGATGCTAACCTTTATTGGCATGGTTTGCGGTATTTTCGGTGGCATGGTGGTGTGTGCCTTAACACTGGATATCTCTCCCACTATGTTTTTGTCGATTATGCAAAACAGTAATGGGTTGCAGCATTTTCTGGTGGGAATAAGTAAAGCCCCTATTTTTGCTTTCCTGATTGCTATTATTGGCTGTCTGGAGGGGTTCAAAGTAACCGGTAGTGCTGAATCAGTCGGGGTTCATACCACCACCAGTGTGGTGCATTCGATCTTTGTGGTGATTTTGCTTGATGCCGTGGCAGCGCTATTTTTCATGGAAATGGGGTGGTGAGCCAAATGACGCAAGATGCAATCATTCAAATTCGCGATCTGGTTAACTGCTTTGGCGTACAGTGCGTGCATCAAGGGTTGAATCTTGATGTTAAGCGCGGCGAAGTTCTTGGCGTGGTTGGTGGCTCGGGTACCGGTAAATCTGTTCTGTTACGCAGTATTGTTGGGTTACGTCGTCCGACTGACGGGAAAATTCATGTTTTTGGCAAGGATTTAATGGCACTGTCAGGTCAATCCCGCGCCATGGTCGAGCGCCGATTCGGCGTATTATTTCAACGAGGCGCACTGTTCAGTTCTCTAACCGTGACCGAGAACGTGGCATTACCATTAATAGAAAACGCCGGATTACCCCGGTCTGAGGCTGAGCGATTGGCTCAGGTTAAACTGGCACTGGCTGGGCTACCGCCGGGCACTGGCAGTAAGTATCCAGCATCTCTGTCGGGTGGTATGGTCAAGCGTGTTGCGCTAGCCCGTGCCTTAGCACTGGACCCGGATATTCTGTTTCTTGATGAACCGACTGCGGGTCTTGATCCCATTGGTGCGGCGGCGTTTGACAGTTTGATCCGCACCCTGCGGGATGCCCTCAATCTAACGGTATTCTTGGTGACCCACGATCTGGATACGCTGTATACACTGTGTGATCGTGTGGCGGTGCTTTCGCAGAAAAAAGTGCTGGTGGTTGATACTCTGGATAAAGTTGCAGCGACTGATGATGGCTGGATTCAGGCGTATTTTCATGGCCCACGTGGCCGGGCTGCTTATCAGGCAGCGGCAATTAACAGTGGAGAGAGGTTGTAATATGGAAACCCGTGCTCATCATGTCGTTATTGGTTTGTTCACTCTTATTGTGGTGAGTGCCGCGCTGCTGTTTTGCCTATGGCTGACAAATTCCGGTTCTGATCGCCAGTTCAGATTGTACGATATCGTTTTCAATGAGCCTGTGAGTGGCCTGTCACAGGGTAGCACCGTTCAGTACAGCGGGATTCGAGTCGGTGAGGTGACGCAATTACGCCTGGACCGAGACAATCCGAATAAGGTTTGGGCACGTATTCGCGTTTCTGCATCTACTCCGATACGCGAAGATACCCAAGCTCGTCTCACCGTCGCGGGTATTACCGGCACCTCAAATATTCAATTCAGCAGTGGCAGCCAGACCAGCCCGTTGCTGGAGGGCAAAGATGACGAGGTTCCTATCATTATTGCTACCCCTTCGCCGATGAGCCAGTTACTGGCTAACGGTGAGAATTTCATGACCAATGCGAATGAAGTGTTGGTGCGTTTGAACCAGTTGCTGGCACCGGATAACCAGCAGCGCCTAGTAACGACACTGGATAATCTCGCGCTGGTCACCCAAACTGTGGCTGATCAACGTGGTGATCTCCGTACCCTGTTGCAGCAGTTGGCGCAGGCCAGTAAACAGGCTAATGAGACACTGACTCAAACCAATCGCCTGCTGCGTAATGCTAACGGCTTAATGGATGGGCAGGGGAAACAACTGGTCAGTGATGCCGCCAAAACCATGGCATCGTTGCAAAATACCAGTACCATCCTCAATAAATTGGTGAGTGAAAATAAAACCTCACTCAATAACGGGATGCAAGGGATGAATGAGCTGGGGCCGGCAGTAGATGAGCTGCGCAGAACATTAGCGACATTACGTGCCGCCGTTTCTCGTTTGGAAGAAAACCCAGCGGCCTTGTTGCGCGGCCGTGAAAGAACACAGGAGTTTACGCCTTAATGCTCTCTTTTAATGTGATGCGCTATGCAGGCCGCCGCGTGTGGCTATTGATGATATCCGGGGGGGCGATACTGCTCTCTGCCTGCACCATTTTACCTTCGGCCCCTGTATCACAAGTTTATCTTCTGCCGGTGCCACCTGCAGTCAGTGTGCCACACGCGCAGACAGTAAACTGGTCATTACGGGTTTCACAACCGGCGACGAACCAGTTTCTTAATAGCTCACGCATAGCGGTGCAGCCTCAGGGCCAGGAGATTGCGGTTTATAAAAACTCCCGTTGGAGTGATTCGGCGCCGATTTTGGTGCGCAATCGTCTTATTCAGGCGTTCCGTAGCGATGGGCGAATCCGTGCAGTCAGTAGCGACGATGATAGCTTGCAGGCTGATGTGGAGTTGAGTGGTGATCTGTCCGCGTTCCAAGGGGTATACCATGTTGGTAGCAGCGAAGTGCTGATCCGTTTTGATGCTCGGCTGGTAAGAATTTCAGATCGTAGGATTATTGCGACTCGCCAGTTTGACATTCGCCAACCGATAAAAGGTAACGAGATGAACGAGGTGGTTCAGGCCTTTGGCCTGGCCAGTGACCAGTTAGCCACTCAAGTGCTCAACTGGACGATGCAGCAATCCCCTGCGCAGGGTTGATATCTAAACCAGCACCGGTTGGTTTTATCTGAGGCGAGGGTGATGCTGCCAACTTACTGATTTAGTGTATGATGGTGTTTTTGAGGTGCTCCAGTGGCTTCTGTTTCTATCAGCTG
>NZ_JAOWGZ010000010.1:0-1014 GCF_030332875.1 Citrobacter sp. Cpo045 | reverse complement strand
GCCATTGAAGGTTAAGGTGACAACATCGTCTTTCTGCGCATCGCCGCCAACCGGCCCCGTGATGATCGTCTTATGCAGGTTGGACTCGGCTTTACTGATAATGTCATCACTTGCGACGGTATCGATGCCGATAGAGGCGCTGGCGTCCAGATCCAGCCCAACGTGGTGTTTCGTCACCGCCGTCATTTCGTTGCCATGCTCGTCCGTGGTATGGATGCTGGCATGAATCACCGGGTTGTTGACCAGGTTCTGGGTATCCACCGGGATATGGTAGACCAGATTGCCGTTCGCCAGCTTCTCCACTTCCCCCGAATAGTGTTGACCATTAATCACCAGCTGAAC
Organism: Citrobacter sp. Cpo045; assembly: GCF_030332875.1. Lineage (NCBI taxonomy): Bacteria > Pseudomonadati > Pseudomonadota > Gammaproteobacteria > Enterobacterales > Enterobacteriaceae > Citrobacter > Citrobacter sp. Cpo045. The sequence continues at coordinate 672 of NZ_JAOWGZ010000010.1, read as the reverse complement.
GGTGTCATGCTCTTTTGCATCTCCGCTCACCGTGCCACTGATGGTGGTCTTGCCGTGATTGTCCGTCGATTCCTTGATGTTGATAAAGTTATCAGCCGTCACGTCATCAATGGTGATATACGACTGTGTATACAGATCGGCGCTGATGGTTTTGGTTTCAGAATGCGTGACGCTGTTCCCTGCCGGATCCGTAGAGGTAACAGAAACCGTAAATTCCGGATGAGTTACCAGCTTATGGCTATTTACCGGGATGCTATAGCCCAGTCCACCGCCCGCCAGCGCGATAACCACACTGTGAATCACCTCGCCGCCCTTCAGTGCCAGGGTAACCGCATCCCCCATCTTCGCATCCACGCCGGTTACGGTACCGGCGATCTGCGTAAAGCCGCCGTTCGCGGAAAACTCCTTAATATTAATAAGGTCATCACCCGCGACGGTATCGATATGTACCGTGTTTTCCGCGAAGTTGTCGATATGCACATCATGGCTGCTGGTGGCAATCGCCAGATTGCCCGCCGCATCGTGGGAGGTGACGCTGACATGGACCGTCACCTCTTTCAGCACATGACCGACGTTGTCAGAGAACGCCGCAGAATCCACCTCGATGCGATAACCGAGGGTATTTTTCCCGGTATCAATCACCTGGCCGTGATACTGGTAGCCGTTAATCTC
>NZ_JAOWGZ010000009.1:0-215 GCF_030332875.1 Citrobacter sp. Cpo045 | reverse complement strand
CGGGCCAGTTGATGCTGCTCCAGCAGGTGGCGGAAATTCATGATGGTGGTGCGGTCCGGCAAGGCGCTATCCAGGGATAACCGGGCAAACAGACGCATGGAGGCGATTTCGTACAGAGCATCTTCCATCGCGCCATCGCTCAGGTTGTACCAATGCTGCATGCAGTGAATGCGTAGCATGGTTTCCAGCGGATAAGGTCGCCGGCCATTACCAGC
>NZ_JAOWGZ010000008.1:0-247 GCF_030332875.1 Citrobacter sp. Cpo045 | reverse complement strand
CATGACCACGCTGATAAGCGGCGTGGCAGGCGGCGATGCCAAAGCGGGGGATGCCGTTACCGTCAGTGTACAGGGGCAGAGTTTTACCGGAACGGTGGTCGATGATAACGGCGAACTGCGCTACGAAGTGGCAGTGCCGGTTGGCACGCTGAAGGAAGGTAAAAATACGGTGGTGGTGACGCTGGTCAGCCACGATGCGGTGGGTAACGAAGTGACCGCGCTGGCGCACCGTACCGTGGTGCTGGAC
>NZ_JAOWGZ010000007.1:0-232 GCF_030332875.1 Citrobacter sp. Cpo045 | reverse complement strand
AAAACGGAATCTATGGTCACTCCCGTTTTTGCAACACCGATTTTGACGACAAGTTGGCTTGCTTGAATCTATCCGGCGTCTGAATGGGATTTTATTCCCGCGCCTTGATGAGTTCCGCGCCTGATGAACCTCCAGAAAATATACGGCTTCAATGAGCCTTTCCGTTTTACAGGTTCCTCAACAGGCCGGTGGGCCGTTAGTATCATCAATATCAGTATTCGCAAAACCAGAT
>NZ_JAOWGZ010000107.1:472812-694362 GCF_030332875.1 Citrobacter sp. Cpo045 | reverse complement strand
CATGTGTTAGGCCTGCCGCCAGCGTTCAATCTGAGCCATGATCAAACTCTTCAATTTAAAAGTTTGATGCTCAATGAATTAAACTTCGTAATGAATTACGTGTTCACTCGTTGAGACTTGGTATTCATTTTTCGTCTTGCGACGTTAAGAATCCGTATCTTCGAGTGCCCACACAGATTGTCTGATAAATTGTTAAAGAGCAGTGCCGCTTCGCTTTTCTCAGCGGCGCGGGGTGTGCATATTACGCTACCCCGCTACGAAGTCAAGCATTTAATTTCGCTTTCTTCGCCGGAGTTCTCAGTGGAACTCCGCTGACCCGGCGGCTTGTAATCCGTTGTTCCGTGTCAGTGGAGGCGCATTATAGGGAGTTATTTCAGGCTGACAAGTTAAAAATATAAAAAACTTATCAAGCGATCACTTTTCAATCAATACGTCCATTTTTGCCTGGATTTTAAACAAAAACGAGCCCCGCAGGGCCCGTTTATTGTTGTTTTGTGACTTACTGCACTGCCACTATGCGATCGTCATTCACTTCCAGACGAATCGTTTTGCCCGGAATCAGTTCACCAGACAGAATTTGCTGCGCCAGCGGGTTTTCGATCTGCTGCTGGATAGCACGTTTCAATGGACGCGCGCCATACACCGGATCGTAACCATTCGCACTCAGCAGTTTAAGCGCCTCGTCAGAAATATGGATTTCATAGCCACGCTCTTCCAGACGTTTGTACAGACGCTGCAACTGGATCTGAGCAATAGAAGCAATATGCTGCTCACCCAGCGGATGGAACACAACAACCTCATCTATACGGTTGATGAATTCCGGGCGGAAGTTATTGCTCACAACGCCCAGCACCATATCTTTCATATGGCCGTAATCCAACTCGCCGAAGCGTTCCTGGATCAGATCGGAACCCAGGTTTGAGGTCATAATGACAACCGTATTACGGAAGTCGACCGTTCTCCCCTGTCCGTCAGTCAAACGACCATCGTCAAGCACCTGCAGCAGAATGTTGAACACATCCGGGTGTGCTTTCTCCACTTCATCCAACAAGATGACAGAGTAAGGACGACGACGTACTGCTTCCGTCAGGTAACCCCCCTCTTCATAACCGACATATCCCGGAGGTGCCCCAACCAGACGAGACACCGAGTGTTTCTCCATAAACTCGGACATATCGATACGCACCATTGCATCGTCACTGTCGAACATAAAGTTTGCCAGCGCTTTGCACAGTTCGGTTTTACCGACACCGGTTGGACCAAGGAACAGGAATGAACCAATCGGACGATTCGGATCGGACAAGCCCGCACGGCTACGACGGATGGCGTTAGAAACGGCTTCCACCGCTTCGTTCTGACCAATCACGCGGCTGTGCAGCTCCTGCTCCATACGCAACAGTTTTTCTCGTTCGCCTTCCAGCATGCGAGCAACTGGGATCCCGGTCCAGCGCGCCAGCACCTCAGCAATTTCTGCATCCGTAACTTTATTACGCAGCAGACGCATGGTTTTGCCTTCAGACTGGGTGGCTGCTTCCAGTTGTTTTTCCAGTTCAGGAATTTTGCCGTACTGCAGTTCAGACATCCGCGCCAGGTCGCCAACGCGGCGCGCCTGTTCGATGGCGATTTTTGCCTGCTCCAGCTCAGCCTTGATAGTTTGCGTTCCCGAGAGGGAAGCTTTTTCAGCTTTCCACTCTTCCTCTAACTCAGAATACTGGCGTTCTTTGTCGTCCAGCTCTTCGTTGAGCATATCGAGACGTTTTTTACTTGCCTCATCAGACTCTTTCATTAATGCCTGCTGTTCCAGTTTGAGCTGGATAATACGGCGGTCGAGTCTGTCGAGTTCCTCCGGCTTGGAGTCAATCTGCATACGAATGCTGGATGCCGCTTCGTCAATAAGGTCGATAGCTTTATCCGGCAACTGACGATCGGCAATATAGCGGTGAGACAGCGTAGCTGCCGCAACAATCGCCGGGTCAGTAATCTGCACATGATGGTGCAGTTCATAACGTTCTTTCAGGCCACGCAAGATTGCGATGGTGTCTTCCACTGAAGGTTCAGCCACAAACACTTTCTGGAAACGACGTTCCAGCGCCGCATCTTTTTCGATGTACTGGCGATATTCATCAAGCGTTGTGGCGCCTACGCAGTGCAGTTCCCCGCGAGCCAGTGCTGGTTTCAGCATGTTCCCGGCGTCCATTGCGCCATCGGCTTTACCCGCCCCAACCATGGTATGCAATTCGTCGATAAACAGAATGACGTTGCCTTCCTGTTTCGAGAGATCGTTCAGCACACCTTTTAAACGTTCTTCGAACTCACCACGATATTTGGCCCCAGCAACCAGCGCGCCCATATCCAGCGCCAGTACACGACGGCCTTTTAAGCCTTCCGGCACTTCACCATTGATGATGCGTTGGGCCAGCCCTTCAACGATGGCGGTTTTACCGACGCCGGGTTCACCGATTAACACCGGGTTATTTTTAGTACGACGTTGCAGCACCTGAATGGTACGGCGAATTTCTTCATCACGGCCGATGACCGGATCGAGTTTGCCCTGTTCGGCACGTTCGGTCAGATCGACGGTATATTTTTTCAAGGCCTGACGTTGGTCTTCAGCCCCCTGGTCATTCACGCTTTCACCTCCACGCATTTGTTCAATTGCCTGAGTGATATTGGCGGTCGTCGCGCCTGCTGATTTTAATAAGTCGGTCAGCGTACCGCGTGACTCAAGCGCCGCCAGAACGAACAGTTCTGACGAAATAAAGTTGTCCCCACGTTTTTGCGCCAGCTTGTCGCAAAGATTCAGTACACGCACCAGTTCCTGAGAAGGCTGCACATCGCCACCGGTACCTTCTACCTGTGGCAAACGGCTCAACGCCTGGTCAATGGCTGTACGTAACTGGCCAGCATTAATGCCAGCAGACGTTAATAAAGGACGTACCGATCCCCCTTCCTGATTCAGCAAGGCGCTCATTAGATGAAGTGGTTCGATGAATTGATTGTCGTGCCCCAATGCGAGTGACTGGGCATCGGCAAGAGCAAGCTGGAATTTATTAGTAAGACGATCCAGACGCATAACTCCTCCCATAACAGGTCAAAATTGCTACTGGAGATTAAATGAGGTCATCCCTCAATTATTCAAGGTGAATGACCTGAATTATGTGAAAAGAAAATTACACGTACCGGATCGTCTTGATTCTTTAGGTTATATCAGCCAAATAAAACTTGCCATACGACCCGTGGTATTGTCGCGACGATAAGAGAAGAACGTCTCACTTTCGCTGAAGGTGCAGCGGTCGCCGCCATAGATGTTCTCTACCCCGACACTGGACAGACGCTGGCGCGCAAGCTGGTAGATATCCGCCAGATACTTATCGCCGCGCGGTACAAATGCAAGGTCCGCTTGCGGATCTTTCGTCATGAACGCCTCGCGGACTTCTGGTCCAACTTCAAACGCGTTTGGACCTATCGCCGGGCCTAGCCAGGCAATAATGTTTTCAGGTTTGTCGGCAAAACACGCCACCGTCTCTTCCAGCACGCCGGCGCATAATCCGCGCCAACCCGCATGGGCCGCAGCAACTTCCGTTCCGGCACGATTGCAAAACAACACCGGCAAACAATCAGCAGTCATCACCGCACACACGGTGCCCGGCGTGTTGCTGTACGACGCATCTGCGCGTTTGCAGGCGTAAGGCTCGCCGGTCAGTTTCAGGACATCCTTACCGTGGACCTGCTCTAACCAGACTGGCTTTGACGGCAGATTGCCCGCAGCAAACAGTCGTTTGCGGTTCTCTTCAACATGTTCCGGGTTATCGCCGCAATGGGCGCCCAGATTCAGCGAATCGTAAGGCGGCATACTAACTCCGCCAATACGGGTAGAACTACACGCCGCGACACCTTGCGGTATCGGCCACTGCGGGACAATTAGCTTACTCATAGCCAGGCAATATCATCCTTATGTTCTTCGAAATCAGCGCGCATCACTTCAATCAACTGCACCATATCTTGTGGGATCGGCGCATGCCATTCCATTTCGATACCGGAAATCGGGTGATACAAACGCAGCATGGTCGCGTGCAGCGCTTGACGGTCGAACTTACGCAGTACGGAGATAAATTCGTCAGAAGCGCCTTTCGGTGGACGTGGACGACCGCCGTAAACCTGATCGCCCACCAGCGGATGAGTGATATGTGCCATGTGCACGCGGATCTGGTGCGTACGTCCGGTTTCCAGACGCAACCGCAGACGCGTGTGCACACGGAAGTGTTCCATAATGCGATAGTGCGTTACCGCCGGTTTCCCCATTGGGTGTACCGCCATGTGCGTACGCTTGGTCGGGTGACGGCTAATCGGTTCCTCAACGGTTCCGCCAGCAGTCATGTGACCAATTGCCACGGCTTCGTACTCACGGGTAATTTCGCGCAGCTGCAACGACTCCACCAAACGTGTTTGCGCTGGAACCGTTTTTGCCACCACCATTAATCCGGTCGTGTCTTTATCCAGACGGTGCACGATACCTGCACGAGGAACATCCGCGATTGGCGGGTAGTAATGCAGTAACGCATTCAATACCGTACCATCAGGATTCCCGGCGCCCGGATGCACTACAAGGTCACGGGGTTTGTTGATGACAAGAATGTCGTCATCTTCATAAACGATATCCAGTGGGATATCCTGAGGTTCAAAACGAACCTCTTCATCAATTTCTGCATTGATGGAGACACGCTCTCCACCCAACACTTTTTCTTTCGGTTTATCGCAAAGTTGGTCATTTACCAGTACGCGCTGGTCGAGGATCCATTCTTTTATGCGCGATCGCGAATAATCAGGGAACAATTCGGCCAAAGCCTGATCTAAGCGTTGACCGAGCTGATTTTCGGAGACTGTTGCGGTGAGTTCTACTCGTTGTGCCATAAACTGCTTCTTCGTTTAACGTTGGGTTTTACGGCTTTGCCGTTTAATATAGTGTGCTATTGTAGCTGGTCTTAACCGGGAGCAGGAACAGAGAATCTCCCGTATTACATTTTGAGGAAAGTCAAAACGTCATGACGCGCATGAAATATCTGGTGGCAGCAGCCACGTTGAGCCTGTTTTTGGCGGGTTGCTCTGGTTCAAAGGAAGAGGTGCCCGATAATCCGCCAAATGAAATCTACGCGACTGCTCAGCAAAAGCTGCAGGACGGTAACTGGAAACAGGCAATAACGCAATTGGAAGCGTTGGATAACCGTTATCCATTTGGACCGTATTCTCAGCAGGTGCAATTAGATCTCATCTACGCCTACTACAAAAACGCCGATCTGCCACTTGCTCAGGCTGCCATCGATCGTTTTATCCGTCTTAACCCGACACACCCTAACATTGATTATGTCATGTATATGCGTGGCCTGACCAATATGGCGTTGGATGATAGCGCACTGCAAGGATTCTTTGGTGTTGATCGTAGCGATCGCGATCCGCAACATGCCCGAGCTGCGTTTAATGACTTTTCCAAACTGGTGCGTGGGTATCCGAATAGCCAGTACACCACTGACGCCACCAAACGTCTGGTGTTCCTGAAAGACCGCCTGGCGAAGTATGAATACTCCGTTGCAGAATACTACACTGCCCGCGGCGCATGGGTTGCCGTGGTAAACCGTGTGGAAGGCATGCTGCGCGACTACCCGGATACCCAGGCAACACGTAATGCCCTGCCGTTGATGGAAAACGCTTATCGCCAGATGCAGATGAATGCGCAGGCAGAAAAAGTCGCGAAAATCATTGCCGCCAACAGCAGCAATACCTGATTTGCCTCATAATGCAAAACGGCAGCCCAAGGGCTGCCGTTTTTTTATCCGTTAACGCCACAACTGAAGCGGTTTAGCTCCAACGCATTCCATCAAATATGGCCTGCTTTCAGGTATTCCTCAAGTAAAAAATCGCCTGTTCCTGCGGTGCCTCACAAAAAGGTTTTCTTGACAAAAAGCGACAAAACAATGTGATTTAGATCACACATTTTGACATTAGGAACGGTATGCTGGAATCACCAAGACGGGAAAGACAAGAGGTAAAATTTATGACAATGAACATTACCAGTAAACAAATGGAAATTACTCCGGCAATTCGCCAGCATGTCGCAGACCGTCTCGCCAAACTTGAAAAATGGCAAACTCATCTGATTAATCCACATATCATTCTGTCTAAGGAGCCACAGGGTTTCATTGCTGATGCCACCATCAATACACCGAACGGACATCTGGTCGCCAGCGCAAAACACGAGGATATGTACACAGCAATTAACGATTTGATCAACAAGCTGGAACGGCAGCTCAATAAAGTGCAGCACAAAGGCGAAGCCCGTCGTGCAACAACTTCAGTCAAAGACGCCAACTTCGTCGAAGCAGAAGAAGAGTAGTCCCTTACATTGAGTGTATCGCCAACGCGCCTTCGGGCGCGTTTTTTGTTGACAGAGTGAAAACAGTACGGGTACTTTACTGACGTAGCCAAAGGAAAATTACATGAAACTTGTCCCGTTCTTCTTCGCATTCTTTTTTACCTTCCCCTGAATGGGAGGCGTTTCGTCGTGTGATAAAGAATGCGAAGACGAACAATAAGGCCTCCCACAACGGGAGGCCTTTTTTATTGATAACAAGAAAGGCAACACTATGACATCGGAAAACCCATTGCTGGCGCTGCGCGATAAGATCAGCACGCTGGATGAAAAATTACTGGCCCTGCTGGCTGAGCGACGTGGACTGGCCGTAGAAGTTGGTAAAGCCAAACTGCTTTCGCATCGTCCGGTTCGTGATATCGACCGTGAACGTGACCTTTTGGACCGACTCATTCAGCTTGGCAAAACACATCATCTTGATGCTCACTACATTACTCGCCTGTTCCAGCTCATAATCGAAGATTCCGTCCTGACTCAACAGGCTCTGCTCCAGCAGCACCTGAACAAAATTAACCCACACTCCGCGCGCGTGGCCTTCCTTGGGCCAAAAGGGTCATATTCTCACCTCGCAGCACGTCAATACGCTGCCCGCCATTTTGAACAATTTATTGAAAGCGGCTGCGCAAAATTTGCCGATATCTTTAATCAGGTCAAAACCGGACAGGCTGACTATGCTGTGGTTCCGATTGAAAACACCAGCTCCGGTGGGATTAACGACGTTTACGACCTGCTGCAGCACACCAGCCTGTCTATCGTTGGCGAGATGACCATTACGATAGACCACTGTGTACTGGTGTCTGGCACGACGGATCTTGAGACCATTGAAACGGTATATAGCCATCCGCAGCCGTTCCAGCAGTGCAGCAAGTTCCTGAATCGCTACCCGCACTGGAAGATTGAGTACACTGAAAGCACCTCTGCGGCGATGGAAAAAGTTGCGCAGGCTAACTCACCGCGCGTGGCGGCCCTGGGGAGCGAAGCCGGAGGCGTACTGTATGGATTACAGGTTCTCGAGCATATTGAGGCTAACCAGTCGCAAAACATCACCCGCTTCGTGGTGCTGGCACGCAAAGCAATCAATGTTTCCGATCAGGTTCCGGCAAAAACAACCCTGTTGATGGCGACGGGGCAACAAGCCGGTGCGCTGGTTGAGGCGCTGCTGGTACTGCGTAACCATAATCTGATTATGACTAAACTGGAGTCACGCCCGATTCACGGCAATCCGTGGGAAGAGATGTTTTATCTTGATATCCAGGCCAACCTGGAATCGCCCCAGATGCAAAAAGCATTGAAAGAGCTGGGTGAGATTACGCGTTCGATGAAAGTACTGGGATGCTATCCAAGTGAGAACGTGGTGCCAGTCGATCCGAGCTAACATTTGACAATGCCGGATGGCGCTACGCTTATCCGGCCTACGGTTCATACGATTTTTGAAGGCCGGATAAGGCGAACCCGCCATCCGGCATCTTAATTAAGGACGGCTGTCATTCGCCTGGCGTAACAAAGTACGGCTTTCACTCTGGAAGCGTTTCGCATAATCGCCAAACCAGTGCTCCACCTTACGGAAGCTGTCGATAAACGCTTGCTTATCGCCCTGCTCCAGCAAACCTATTGCCTCGCCAAAACGTTGGTAGTAGCGTTTAATCAGCGCAAGGTTGCTCTCAGACGACATAATAATATCAGCATAGAGCTGCGGATCCTGGGCAAACAGACGGCCAACCATCGCCAGTTCAAGGCGGTAAATCGGCGAAGAGAGTGCCAGCAGCTGCTCCAGTTGAACGTTCTCTTCCGCTAAATGCAGACCGTAAGCAAAGGTCGCAAAGTGACGCAGTGCCTGAATAAACGCCATGTTCTGGTCATGTTCAACGGCGCTGATCCGATGCAGTCGCGCACCCCATACCTGAATCTGTTCCAGAAACCACTGATAAGCTTCCGGCTGACGTCCGTCACACCAAACGACGACCTGCTTGGCCAGACTGCCGCTGTCCGGACCAAACATTGGGTGTAACCCCACCACCGGGCCATCATGTGCAGCCAGCATCGCCTGTAAAGGACCATTTTTCACCGAAGCCAGATCCACCAGGATGCAGTCAGACGGCAGACGCGGTAGTTTGGCGATCACCTGCTCGGTGACGTGGATCGGCACGCTGACGATCACCATGCCGGCATCAGAGACGATCTCCGGCGCGCGATCCCAGTCCTGCTGTTCCAGGATCCGCACCTGGTAACCTGACAGGGTGAGCATTTTTTCAAACAGACGCCCCATCTGACCGCCGCCGCCGACAATCACCACCGGCCGCAGAGAAGGACAAAGCGTTTTAAACCCTTTGTCGTTCTCACTGGAGTAGGACTCACGCATAACGCGGCGTAGCACATCTTCAATCAGGTCCGGCGGCACACCCAGGGCTTCCGCTTCCGCCCGGCGAGAGGCCAGCATAGAGGCTTCCCGTTCCGGCACGTAGATCGGCAGCCCAAAGCGGCTTTTTACTTCACCTACTTCGGCAACCAGCTCCAGGCGGCGTGCCAGTAAATCCAGCAGCGCCTTGTCGACTTCATCAATTTGATCGCGTAATGCGGTCAATTCAGCAACCATAACCAACCTCTTATGCTACACGCGCCGACAGCTGGCCGCTTAAATCCTGGCTAATTTCACGCAGCAGCGCATCCGTCATTTCCCAGCTAATGCAGGCGTCAGTTACGGATACGCCGTATTTCATTTCGCTGCGCGGCTGTTCGGAAGACTGGTTGCCTTCGTGAATATTACTTTCAATCATCAAGCCAATGATTGAGCGATTGCCATCTTTGATTTGTGCAATCACGGATTCAGCCACGGCAGGCTGACGGCGGTAATCTTTATTGGAATTACCATGACTGCAATCTACCATCAGAGAAGGTCGTAGTCCCGCCTGCTCCATCTCTTTTTCGCACTGAGCGACATCTGCCGGGCTGTAGTTCGGCGCTTTACCTCCGCGCAAGATCACGTGACCATCCGGATTCCCCTGTGTTTGCAGCAGTGCAACCTGCCCGGCCTGGTTAATACCGACAAAGCGGTGCGACTGCGCAGCCGCACGCATGGCGTTAATGGCAGTCGCCAGGCTACCGTCGGTACCATTCTTAAAGCCAACCGGCATCGAAAGACCGGAAGCCATTTCACGGTGAGTCTGCGATTCCGTAGTACGGGCACCGATTGCGGACCAGCTAAACAGATCGCCCAGGTATTGCGGGCTATTTGGATCCAGCGCTTCAGTTGCCAGTGGCAGTCCCATATTTACCAGTTCAAGCAGCAGCTGACGCGCAATTTTCAGACCTGCTTCAACATCAAAAGAGCCATCCATATGAGGATCGTTAATTAACCCTTTCCAGCCGACAGTGGTACGGGGTTTTTCAAAATAGACGCGCATTACCAGGTAGAGGCTATCGCTGACCTCTGCGGCAAGGGCTTTAAATCGACGAGCATACTCAATCGCCATTTCAGGATCGTGAATGGAGCATGGGCCACATACGACCAGCAGGCGCGGATCGCGACCGGAGATAATATCTGAGATGGTTTTACGCGACTGGGCGATTTGCGCCTCTTGCTCCTGGCTCAGCGGAAATTCAGCTTTCAGCTGCTCCGGAGTCATCAGAACCTGTTCGTCGGTAATATGTACGTTGTTCAGCGCGTCTTTTTGCATGATGGTGATCCTGTTTAGCTCGTTTGCGATAGTTGATCCTCAGCGAGGAGGAAATAACGATATCACAACAGGTAAAGATTTCAATCCACAATCCGTAAATTTTAATTTACATGGAGTTGTTTTAAGGCAAAAACAGCCCTTATAAATGTACACTTAAATTTACATCACCGAATTTTCAGATCCACTATGCTTAAAAAAACGAAGGAGCACAGGCAATGAAGCAACTCATCAGCATCTTGTTTCTATTACTTCTTAGCGGATGTCAGATAGACCCCTACACCCATGCCCCTACCTGGACTGGTACCGACTGGTACGACGCCGGGATACAAGATGCCATTTCGGGTTATGCCGTTAAAGATAATGAAACGCTTGCCGACAACTACAATGACCCTGACGTCGATCGTACGGAATACCTTAAGGGTTACGCCGAGGGACAACGTAAAACCTGCCAGCAGGATTTTGTTTATGCCAGAGGCCTGACCGGGAAAACTTTTCCGCCCAGTTGCGATACTGTCGAAAATGTTGACCAGTTACACAGCGCCTGGCAGCAAGGGGCAAACGAGGGTGCTGCCTCGATAAGGTTAAATTAAACAATGGTTTATATTTTATAAACCATTAAGATTTAACTTAAATCACCAATAGCATTATTCCAGGAATAATGACGGCTTAGGAAAATAATGTTATTTTGTTGCAAACAATCTTGAATGTATTTCGACGTTTTACAGCAAACGCTGGTAGGTAACTATTCATGAGCTATTCTTACCGACTCATACTTCTACTGGCACTGCTCCTGACCGGATTACCGCTGTATGCCCAAAGCGTTACGGAAGAAGCAAAATCGGTACGCGCTATGGTTTCCGGCATCGTCAGTTATACACGCTGGCCTGCACTTTCCGGGCCCCCAAAACTGTGTATTTTCTCTTCATCGCGTTTTTCCAGTGTCCTGAAAGATACCAGTGCAGGCGCATTACCCTATCTTCCCGTCATCATCCGTACGGAACAAGAAATATTAGTTTCGCAGTGTGACGGTTTTTATTTTGGAAAAGAATCCCCTACTTATCAGGTGGAATTAAAGAATAAATATCCGACTAAGGCATTGTTATTAATTGCTGAACAGAACCCCGAATGCGTTATTGGCAGCGCCTTTTGCCTCATAATTAAAGACGAAGATGTGAGATTTTCCGTAAATATGGATTCCCTTTCACGCAGCGGCGTAAGGGTCAGTCCAGACGTATTGATGCTTGCACGGAATAATAAGCATGGATAAGGGCCATTCTCCCATAGCACGCCCGACGTTTAAGCGAACATTACGGCGTATCAGCATAATCAGCGTTCTGGTAACCATGATGCTGATCTGGCTGCTGCTCAGCATTTCTTCCGTGCTGGCATTAAGACAGTATGCGCAAAAGAATCTGGATCTGACTGCCGCTACCATGACCCGTACGCTCGAAGCTGCATTAGTCTTTTCTGATAGTGTTGCAGCAACTGAAACGCTGGCGGCACTGGGTCAGCAGGGGCAATTTTCCGTTGCAGAAGTTCGTAATAAAAACCAGAAGGTGATCGCCACCTGGCGCTATAACGCGCAGGATACCACTGAAAAGATTAGCGGGATGATCAGCCACTGGCTGTTCCCACAATCGGTCACTCAGCCGATTTTGCACAATGGCAACGTCATCGGTGAAGTACGATTGACTGCGCGCGATAGCGTTATCAGTCATTTCATCTATTTGTCGCTGGCCGTTCTTACCGGGTGCATTCTGTTGGCATCCGGAATTGCATTAATGCTCACTCGCTATTTACACAATGGTGTTGTGGATGCACTGCAAAACATTACCGAGGTGGTACATGATGTTCGTACCAACCGTAACTTTTCACGGCGGGTATCAGAAGAACGCATTGAAGAGTTTCATCTCTTTGCCCTAGACTTTAATAGTCTGCTGGACGAGATGGAGGAGTGGCAACTTAAACTGCAGGCAAAAAACGCTCAGCTGTTGCGTACTGCACTACATGATCCTCTGACGGGTCTGGCAAATCGCGCCGCATTTCGCAGCAGCATAAATGCCCTAATGAATGATGATGCCGCCCACAGCAGCTCGGCATTGTTATTCCTTGATGGCGACAATTTTAAATTTATTAATGATACCTGGGGCCACGCAGCGGGGGATCGGGTCCTGATTGAAGTCGCAAAAAGGTTATCCGAGTTTGGGGGGAGTCGCCATTACCCATACAGACTTGGCGGCGATGAGTTCGCCATGGTGCTGTACAGCGTTCATTCTGAATATGAAGTTCAGCGGATCTGCGCGGCACTGTCACAAGAGTTTAACCGACCTTTTGACCTGCATAATGGTCATCTGGCAAGCATGACGCTCAGCATTGGGTTTGCGCTGACGTGGGAACATGCCTCTGCCGAAAAATTACAAGAACTTGCCGATCAAAATATGTATCAGGCTAAACATTTGCGTTCTGAACGCATTATTAAAAAATAAGGAATTACACACATGCTAAAACGTTTATTATCCCCGTTTCTTCTGCTTTTACTGATTCTGGCTGGCTGTCAGGCACCTCAGGGAAAATTTACCCCAGAGCAAATTGCAGCCATGAAATCATACGGATTTACTGAAGCATCAGGAGACTGGTCTCTCGGCCTGTCTGACACCATCCTGTTTGACAAAAATGACTATAAACTCCGTCCTGAAAGTGAAAAACAGATCAAGGAAATGGCATCCAAACTGGCAGCTACCGGGCTAAATCATGCTCGCCTGGATGGTCATACTGATAACTACGGTGAAGACAGCTATAACGAAGCTCTGTCACTCAAACGCGCTAATGTCGTTGCCGATGCCTGGGCGCAGGGCGCTAATATTCCCCGCACCAACCTGACTACTCAGGGACTCGGGAAGAAATATCCCATTGCCAGCAACCAGACATCAAAAGGTCGCGCTGAAAACCGCCGCGTGGCGGTCGTGATCACGACACCATAATCGTCCCCCAACTGGCTGCGCACCGCGCAGTCCTTCCATTGCCATAAAGAACAAAAGAGTAAACGTCGGGATAAAAAAAGGGCCAGCCTTTCGGCCAGCCCTTTTCTAACAGGATGTCGCTTGCGCGAATCTTAGTTAAGACGCTCTTTGATACGAGCAGACTTACCAGTGCGCTCACGCAGGTAGTACAGTTTAGCTTTACGAACAGCACCACGACGTTTAACAGCAATGCTGTCAACTACCGGAGAGTGAGTCTGGAAGACACGCTCAACGCCTTCGCCGTTGGAAATTTTACGAACAGTGAATGCAGAGTGCAGACCGCGGTTACGAATAGCGATAACCACGCCCTCGAATGCCTGCAGACGTTTTTTGGAACCTTCAACAACCCATACTTTCACTTCCACGGTATCACCCGGACGGAAGGAAGGTACGTCCTGCTTCATCTGTTCTTGTTCAAGTTGCTTAATAATGTTGCTCATAATTTAATCTCTTATCCTGGGTAAACTGATATTGGGGGCTTACGCCTGCCCATCATGTTTATGTTGCTGTTGTGCGTGTTCCTTTTTGAACTCCGCCAGCAACCTTGCTTGCTCTTCAGTCAGAGCCAGGTTTTCCAGAAGTTCAGGTCTTCTAAGCCAGGTCCGGCCCAGCGACTGCTTCAAACGCCAGCGACGTATCTCAGCGTGGTTCCCCGACAGTAACACCGCCGGTACTTCCATCTGCTCTAACACTTCAGGTCGGGTATAGTGCGGGCAATCCAGCAACCCATCAGCAAACGAATCTTCGATTGCCGAAGCTTCATGACCCAGTACCCCCGGAATAAACCGGGACACGGAGTCGATCAGCGTCATTGCTGGTAACTCACCACCGCTGAGTACGTAATCGCCGATTGACCATTCTTCGTCAATTTCGGTTTGAATCACGCGCTCATCTATTCCTTCATAGCGACCACATACCAGAATCAGCTTTTGATTCGTGGCCAGTTCGCTAACGCCCGCTTGATCAAGCTTGCGTCCCTGAGGTGACAGATAAATCACCTTTGCGCCTTCACCAGCCGCAGCTTTTGCTGCATGAATGGCGTCCCGTAAAGGTTGCACCATCATTAACATCCCCGGTCCGCCGCCGTAAGGACGATCGTCCACGGTACGGTGCCGGTCATGAGTAAAGTCACGAGGACTCCAACTCTGGATGTTCAGCAGGCCATTTTTTACTGCCCGGCCAGTTACCCCGTAATCGGTAATTGCGCGGAACATTTCTGGAAACAGGCTAACGATACCTATAAACACAAGCCAATCCCCATAACGCCGACTTTTACCGTTTATCCGGTGGTTTAAAAACCAGGATCCCAATCTACTTCGATAGTACGAGTAGCGAGATCGACTTTCTTGATAACCTGCCCATCGAGGAACGGCACAAGACGTTCCTTGATACCAAACGCATCTTTCAGGTTTGCCTTGATGACGATGACGTCATTCGAACCGGTTTCCATCATATCGACGACTTTACCGAGATCGTAGCCTTCAGTAGTCACTACCTGGCAGCCCATAAGGTCTTTCCAGTAGTAGGAACCATCTTCCAGCGCTGGCAACTGCGAGGAATCCACGACAATTTCGCAATTAGTCAGTAGATTCGCCGAATCACGATCGTCAACGCCTTTCAGCTTGATGATCAGATCCTGATTGTGGTGCTTCCAGCTTTCCAGCTGTACTTGCTGCCACTGACCCGCCTTCTGGATAAACCAGGGCTGATAGTCAAAAATGCTTTCGGCGTCTTCAGTGGAAGAAAACACTCTGAGCCAACCACGGATACCGTAAGAAGACCCCATTTTCCCCAAAACGATGGGTTCCACAGGAGCCTGTGCGGCGAGTTGCTTGCTCATCATGACCACCGTGACAGATTAAGCTGCTTTGTTTGCTGCTTTGATCAGCGTAGCTACGCGATCAGAAATAGTCGCGCCCTGGCCAACCCAGTGAGCGATGCGATCCAGATCCAGGCGAGTGCCTTCTTCTTTTTCGCTAGCGATTGGGTTAAAGAAGCCAACGCGCTCGATGAAGCGACCGTTGCGTGCATTACGGCTGTCGGTAACAACAACCTGGTAGAACGGACGCTTTTTAGCGCCGTGACGAGCTAAACGAATAGTAACCATAACATCCTCTTGTGTGAATAAAACACCCAGGCCCCATCGAGGAACGGAGCCCGGGTGTCATATTAAAAGCCCGAAAATTTTACTGATTTCTGGGGAAAATGCAATCAGCAGTTGATAACTCTGCTATAAAAGGCCGTTGGCGGTGCCGTCAGTTCGGTGCCGGCGTGCGCGCAGCCACCGGAGCGTACACGCAGTACGTGAGGATGGCGAGCACACCCCGGTGCCGAAATGGCAAACAAGCCAAGCCGATTAGCGGCCTGGGAATCCTGGGGGCATCATCCCCTTCATACCACGCATCATCTTCGCCATTCCGCCCTTCTTCATTTTCTTCATCATGCGCTGCATGTCGTCGAACTGTTTCAGAAGGCGGTTTACGTCCTGTACCTGCATACCGCAACCGGCAGCGATACGGCGTTTGCGGGAACCTTTGATAATTTCCGGCTTAGCGCGTTCTTTCATCGTCATCGAGTTGATGATGGCTTCCATACGCACCAGCACTTTATCGTCCATCTGCGATTTCACATTGTCAGGGATCTGACCCATGCCCGGCAGCTTGCCCATCAGGCTTGCCATACCGCCCATGTTTTTCATCTGGTTGAGCTGTTCAAGGAAATCGTTGAGATCGAAGCCATCGCCTTTTTTCAGCTTGCTGGCTAATTTTTCTGCCTGCGCACGGTCAACCTTGCTTTCGATATCTTCGATCAGTGACAGCACGTCACCCATGCCGAGAATGCGCGAAGCAATCCTGTCCGGATGGAACGGCTCCAGTGCTTCGGTTTTCTCGCCGACGCCGAGGAATTTAATCGGCTTACCGGTAATATGACGAATAGAGAGCGCCGCACCGCCACGGGCATCACCATCAACTTTTGTCAGCACTACGCCGGTTAACGGCAGCGCTTCGTTAAAGGCTTTTGCGGTATTTGCGGCATCCTGACCGGTCATGGCGTCGACCACAAACAGCGTTTCTACCGGCTTGATAGAAGCGTGGACCTGTTTGATTTCGTCCATCATGGCTTCGTCAACGTGCAGACGACCGGCGGTATCCACCAGCAGCACGTCGTAGAATTTGAGTTTGGCTTCTTTCAGCGCGGCGTTAACGATATCGACCGGCTTCTGGCCGACATCCGACGGGAAGAAGTCAACACCGACCTGCTCGGCCAGCGTTTCCAGCTGTTTGATCGCCGCCGGGCGATAAACGTCCGCAGAGACCACCAGCACTTTCTTCTTGTGCTTCTCGCGCAGGAATTTACCCAGCTTACCGACGCTGGTCGTTTTACCCGCACCCTGCAGGCCCGCCATCAGCACCACGGCTGGCGGCTGTGCAGCCAGATTCAGGGTCTGGTTTTCTTCGCCCATTGCCGCAACCAGTTCGTTACGGACAATCTTGACGAACTCCTGACCCGGCGTCAGGCTTTTGTTAACTTCATGACCAACCGCTTTCTCTTTTACGCGATTGATAAACTCACGCACTACCGGCAGCGCTACGTCAGCCTCCAGCAGCGCCATGCGCACTTCGCGCAGCGTCTCTTTAACGTTGTCTTCAGTAAGGCGTCCACGGCCACTGATATTGCGCAGCGTGCGCGACAAACGATCGGTTAAATTATCAAACATTGTCTCTCGCCTGGGGTGGAAACGGTCGGTCGCGACAGCGACACATCAACAGAAATTTGTCGCAGTATAACATGAAGCCGCCTTTGTTGTTATGCAACGGTTGGAGCAGCGGTCACGTAACGCTATACTGCTTTTCTTTATCACTGGCCAACTGTCGACACCTATATGCCCGTTTTTGCTCTGCTCGCCCTTGTCGCCTACTCAGTCAGCCTCGCGCTGATTATTCCCGCTCTGCTGCAAAAAAACAGCGGCTGGCGGCGTATGGCTATTCTCTCTGCGGTCGTTGCGCTGGTAAGCCATGCTATCGCCCTGGAAGCGCGTATCCTACCCGGCGGTGAAAGCGGACAAAACCTGAGTCTGTTGAACGTCGGCTCGCTGGTAAGCCTGATGATCTGTACGGTAATGACCATCGTCGCGTCCCGCAATCGTGGCTGGCTATTGCTGCCCATTGTCTACGCCTTTGCGCTGATAAACCTGGCCTTCGCCACATTTATGCCTAACGAGTTCATCACCCATCTCGAAGCTACGCCAGGCATGATGATTCACATCGGGCTATCACTGTTCGCTTACGCCACGCTGATTATCGCCGCGCTCTACGCGCTACAGTTGGCATGGATCGATTACCAACTGAAAAACAAGAAACTGGCCTTCAGCAATGAGATGCCGCCACTGATGAGTATTGAGCGGAAGATGTTTCATATCACCCAAATTGGCGTGGTTCTGCTGACGCTCACCCTGTGCACTGGCCTGTTTTACATGCATAACCTGTTCAGTACCGAGAACATTGATAAAGCCGTTCTCTCTATCGTGGCATGGTTTGTCTATATCGTTCTGTTGTGGGGACATTACCATGAAGGTTGGCGCGGACGTCGCGTCGTATGGTTTAACGTCGCAGGCGCTGGCATTCTGACGCTGGCCTATTTCGGCAGCCGTATCCTGCAGCAGTTCGTGAGTTAAATCTTTAAGGAACCCTACGTGGAACACATCTCCACCACCACGCTCATTATCACGCTCCTCATCATGGTGGTCATTTCCGCCTATTTTTCCGGTTCTGAAACCGGAATGATGACCCTGAATCGCTACCGCCTACGCCATCGGGCCAAACAGGGAAATCGCCAGGCAAAACGCGTTGAAAAGTTACTTCGCAAGCCGGATCGCCTGATAAGCCTGGTGCTCATCGGTAATAATCTGGTGAATATTCTGGCCTCCGCACTCGGCACCATTGTCGGTATGCGCCTGTATGGCGATGCTGGCGTCGCCATTGCCACCGGGGTACTGACGTTTGTGGTGCTGGTTTTTGCCGAAGTGCTGCCAAAGACGATTGCCGCGCTATATCCGGAAAAAGTTGCCTATCCGAGCAGCGTCCTGCTGGCTCCGCTGCAGATTCTGATGATGCCGTTAGTATGGCTACTCAACACCATTACGCGGCTTCTGATGCGCATGATGGGCATCAAAACGGATATCGTAGTGAGCGGTTCGCTGAGTAAAGATGAACTGCGAACGCTGGTGAATGAATCGCGCTCGCAAATCTCACGCCGTAACCAGGATATGCTGCTGTCAGTGCTGGATCTGGAAAAAGTCAGCGTCGATGACATCATGATCCCGCGTAATGAAATCATCGGCATTGATATTAACGATGACTGGAAATCAATCGTGCGTCAGCTTTCGCACTCCCCGCACGGTCGTATTGTGCTGTATCGCGACTCGCTCGACGATGCCATCAGTATGCTGCGCGTACGTGAAGCCTGGCGATTGATGGCCGAGAAAAAAGAGTTCACCAAAGAGACCATGTTACGCGCCGCCGACGAAATTTATTACGTTCCGGAAGGCACACCACTCAGCACCCAGCTCATTAAGTTTCAGCGCAATAAGAAGAAAGTGGGCCTGGTCGTTAATGAATATGGCGATATTCAAGGACTGGTTACGGTCGAGGATATTCTGGAAGAGATTGTTGGTGACTTCACGACCTCAATGTCACCGACGCTTGCCGAAGAAGTCACGCCGCAGAATGACGGTTCGGTGATCATTGACGGTAGCGCCAACGTTCGTGAAATCAATAAGGCGTTTAACTGGCACCTGCCGGAAGATGACGCTCGTACCGTGAACGGTATTATTCTTGAAGCGCTGGAAGAGATCCCGGTTGCTGGCACACGTGTGCGTATTGGGCAGTACGATATCGATATTCTCGACGTGCAGGATAATATGATTAAACAGGTGCAGGTGTTGCCCGTCAAACCGCTGCGGGAAAGCGTATCGGACCAGTGAGAGTAATCCAGACCGGGTAGCGCATCAGCATTACCCGGTCTGAGGCTGATTAGCCTTTGGCTTTCGCCACAGAGACCATCGCCGCACGGATGGTACGTCCGTTCAGGGTATAGCCTTTCTGCATAACCATCAGCACATTACCGGCAGCAACGTCGTCAGACTCTACCATTGCAATCGCCTGGTGCACGTTCGGGTCCATCGGCACGTCGATATCCGCAACTACCTGTACGCCGAACTTCGCCACAACATCCAGCATTGACTTACGAGTCAGCTCAATACCTTCGACCATAGCCGCCATAGCGTCATTGTCTTTGTCCGCAACTTCCAGCGCACGGTCCAGGCTATCCAGCACCGGCAGCAGTTCGTTGACGAATTTTTCCAGTGCAAACTTATGCGCTTTTTCTACGTCCAGTTCGGTACGACGACGCAGGTTTTCCATTTCCGCTTTGATACGCAACACGCTGTCGCGCTCGCGCGTTTCGGCTTCAGCAAGCTGAGCTTCCAGATTCGCAATTTTTTCATCGCGCGGATCCACCTGCTCAGCAGAAGCGTCTGGTTCAACCGCCTCAACTTCTTCGTGCTGATCCATGATAATTTCTTCCGGGGCTTGCCCCTCAGGCGTTTTCTGTTCTTTACTACTCATGAATTTCTCCGCGTTTTTTTCGCATTCATCTTGCTAACTTGGCTTATTATGGGGATCAGATTCAGGGATTCAAGGGAAGTACTCACATTGTCACTAATCTTCGTTACAAGGACCTCGAGAAAATGAACAAACATTTCAAGTGTATTGGCATTGTGGGGCATCCACGTCACCCCACTGCACTGACCACACATGAAATGCTCTACCGTTGGCTGTGCGCCAAAGGTTATGAGGTTATCGTTGAGCAACAAATCGCCCACGAGCTGCAGCTGAAAAATGTGAAAACCGGTACGCTCGCAGAGATTGGCCAGCAGGCAGACCTCGCCGTGGTAGTCGGCGGCGACGGCAATATGCTGGGCGCCGCACGCACCCTGGCACGTTATGACATCAAGGTTATTGGCATTAACCGCGGTAATCTCGGTTTTCTGACCGACCTTGACCCAGACAATGCTCAACAACAGTTAGCTGACGTGCTGGAAGGCCACTACATCAGCGAAAAGCGCTTTTTACTCGAAGCCCAGGTATGCCAACAGGATTGCCAGAAGCGCATTAGCACTGCGATCAATGAAGTTGTGCTGCACCCCGGGAAAGTGGCGCACATGATTGAATTCGAAGTCTATATCGATGAAATCTTTGCCTTCTCTCAACGTTCAGATGGGTTAATTATCTCCACACCAACTGGCTCTACCGCCTACTCGCTCTCTGCCGGAGGCCCAATTCTGACACCTTCTCTGGATGCCATTACGCTGGTTCCGATGTTTCCGCATACGCTTTCCGCGCGACCGCTGGTGATCAACAGTAGCAGCACTATACGCCTGCGTTTTTCTCATCGCCGGAACGATCTCGAGATCAGCTGTGACAGCCAGATCGCCCTGCCTATACAGGAAGGTGAAGACGTATTAATTCGCCGCTGTGATTATCATCTGAACCTGATACACCCAAAAGATTACAGCTATTTCAACACATTAAGCACTAAACTAGGCTGGTCAAAAAAATTATTCTAATTTAACGCCAACCTCTTTACTGTATAAAAAACCAGTTTATACTGTATGTAATTACAGTTATGGTTTTTCATACAGGAAAACAGCTATGTTGGCACAACTGACCATCAGCAATTTTGCTATCGTTCGTGAACTTGAGATCGATTTCCAGAACGGAATGACCGTTATTACCGGTGAAACTGGTGCGGGTAAGTCCATTGCCATTGATGCTCTCGGTTTGTGCCTGGGCGGACGCGCAGACGCCGACATGGTACGTGCAGGCGCCACGCGAGCCGACCTCTGCGCGCGATTCGCCTTAAAAGACACCCCCGCGGCTCTGCGCTGGCTGGAAGAAAACCAGCTTGAGGAAGGCCGTGAATGTTTGCTGCGTCGTGTTATCAGCAGCGATGGACGTTCACGCGGCTTCATTAACGGCACTGCCGTACCGTTGTCACAGCTGCGCGAGCTGGGCCAGTTGCTTATTCAAATCCACGGTCAGCATGCGCATCAGCTCCTGACAAAATCAGAACACCAAAAGTCTCTGCTGGATGGTTACGCCAATGAAGCGTCCCTGACTCAAGAAATGGCTGCGCGCTACCAGCTGTGGCACCAAAGCTGCCGTGACCTGGCGCATCATCAACAACAGAGTCAGGAGCGTGCAGCCCGGGCGGAACTGTTGCAATACCAGTTAAAAGAACTGAACGAATTCAACCCGCAGCCGGGTGAATTTGAGCAAATTGATGAAGAGTACAAGCGTCTGGCTAACAGCGGGCAATTGCTCACCACCAGCCAACAGGCGCTGGCTATCCTGGCGGATGGCGAAGACATCAACCTGCAAAGCCAGCTGTACACTGCAAAGCAGCTGGTCACTGAACTGGCAGGCATGGACGGCAGACTTTCCGGTATCCTGGATATGCTGGAAGAGGCCACGATCCAACTCAGCGAAGCCAGCGACGAGCTGCGCCACTATTGCGATCGTCTGGATTTGGACCCTAACCGTTTGTTTGAACTTGAACAGCGTATTTCCAAACAAATCTCATTGGCCCGCAAGCATCATGTTGCCCCTGAAGCGCTGCCACAGTTCTATCAGTCATTGCTGGATGAACAACAGCAGTTAGACGATCAGGCCGACTCGCTCGAAACCTTAACCCTGGCGGTGAACAATCACCACCAGCAGGCTCTGGAAACGGCAAAAATGCTGCACCAACAGCGCCAGCATTATGCTCAGGAGCTGGGACAACTGATTACAGAGAGCATGCATACTCTCTCAATGCCGCACGGTGTCTTTTGCATTGATGTGAAATTTGAGGAACATCATTTGAGCGCAGACGGTGCCGATCGCGTAGAGTTTAAAGTGACCACTAACCCAGGCCAGCCGTTGCAGCCGATTGCGAAAGTGGCTTCAGGTGGGGAACTGTCGCGCATTGCGCTGGCTATTCAGGTTATTACCGCACGCAAAATGGAAACACCGGCGCTGATTTTCGATGAAGTGGATGTCGGTATCAGCGGCCCGACTGCTGCGGTAGTGGGAAAAATGCTGCGTCAGTTGGGCGAGTCAACTCAGGTAATGTGCGTTACTCACTTGCCGCAGGTTGCTGGCTGTGGTCATCAACACTTCTACGTCTGCAAAGAAACGGATGGCGCGATGACCGAAACACACATGCAGCCGCTTGATAAACGCGCTCGCCTGCAGGAATTAGCCCGCCTGCTTGGCGGTAGCGAAGTGACGCGCAATACCCTCGCAAATGCAAAAGAACTGCTGGCGGCATAAACTTTTTTACCTTGTTAAGGTCTGAGTTCAACATAAAATCGCCGACCGACCCGACAGCAAAAGGTTTTAAAGTGGTGAAAGGTCTATTATCATCGGCATATTACATATGAGCCGCGTACTGCTCGGGCCCGAAAAGGAATCAAATCACTATGCGCTGTAAAACGCTGACTGCTGCTGCAGCAGTACTACTGATGTTGACTGCAGGCTGTTCCACTCTGGAGCGAGTGGTTTACCGCCCTGACATCAACCAGGGAAATTATCTGACACCTACCGATGTCGCCAAAGTGCGCACGGGTATGACGCAACAGCAGGTTGCTTATGCTCTGGGTACACCAATGATGTCCGATCCTTTTGGCACTAACACCTGGTTTTATGTGTTCCGTCAGCAACCTGGTCATGAAGGCGTAACCCAGCAAACACTGACGCTGACCTTTAACAGCAGCGGCATTTTGACGAACATTGATAACAAACCTGCTTTGACCGACAACAAGTAGGATTAACAGATCAAAAAAAGGTGCTCAATGAGTACCTTTTTTATTGTCTGCTATTTTTTAGCAGATTTCTCTGCTCGCTGTCTGCGCAGCTCTTTCGGATCGGCAATCAGTGGCCGGTAAATTTCCACCCTATCACCGTCCTGGAGAACATCAGCAAGCTTTACCGGACGGCTGTAAATGCCCACTTTATTTTTGCTGAGATCGATATCGGTACGCAATTCCAGCAGCCCGGAAGCGCGGATAGCCTCTTCCACCGTAGCGCCCTGTTGCAGCGTCACACGCTGTAGATACTGTTTCTCGGGTAGCGCATACGCCACTTCAACAACAATTTTAGCTGACGCTGACACTGTAAACCTCTTTCGCGCGGACCGTGAAGGCCTGCACCATGTTCGAAGCCAGCTCTTTAAAGATACGACCAAATGCCAGCTCGATTAACTTATTGGTAAACTCAAAATCGAGATGAAATTCAATGCGGCACGCTTCATGACTCAGTGGCGTAAACTTCCATCCGCCAATGAGTTTCTTGAACGGTCCGTCGACCAGATGCATCAGGATACTCTGGTTACTGGTCAGTTGATTGCGCGTAGTGAACGTTTTGCTAATCCCTGCTTTCGAGACATCCACCGCCGCGGTCATCTGTCCCGGAGTCGACTCCAGCACACGGCTACCGGTGCATCCCGGTAAAAACTGGGGATAGGATTTAACATCATTCACTAGCTGATACATCTGTTCCGCACTGTAAGGTACTAAAGCGGTCCGGCTAATCTGAGGCATAACAATTTCCATCAATATCAATCACACAAATAATACCATTTATCCCCCGCTAAAAAAAACGCTATAGCCTAACTCGTGCTAAGATAGCGCCTTGCGCCCCGCTGGATGAAATGGGGTGTTTTTCGATTCCAGATTACCTATACTGAGCGGCATTATGACGAAGAAAAAAGCACACAAACCTGGCTCAGCCACAATCGCGCTTAACAAGCGTGCACGACACGAATACTTTATTGAAGAAGAGTTCGAAGCAGGACTCGCTCTGCAAGGTTGGGAAGTCAAATCCCTGCGGGCGGGTAAAGCTAACATCGGCGACAGCTACGTCATCCTTAAAGACGGCGAAGCGTTCCTGTTTGGCGCCAACTTCACGCCAATGGCTGTTGCCTCAACGCATGTGGTATGTGATCCCACCCGTACCCGTAAGCTGTTGTTAAACCAACGTGAGCTCGACTCCCTGTATGGTCGAATGAATCGTGACGGTTATACCGTTGTTGCGCTTTCACTGTACTGGAAAAATGCCTGGTGCAAAGTGAAAATTGGCGTCGCGAAAGGTAAGAAACAGCACGACAAGCGCTCCGATGTGAAAGAACGCGAATGGCAGTTAGATAAAGCGCGTATTATGAAAAATGCTGGTCGCTAAACGCTATTCTCCTGTGACCAGTCTCTCATCCTGAGACTGGTTCTTATTTTTTAGTTATTGAAACCCACTCAATACATTCATCAGATTTATGGTTTATTTGTGCTGAATCGTTCAGGTATGAAATAAACTCCCCTGGCATTACCGTAGCGCCCCATAGTCTAATAAAATAAAACTTCAAGACCATGTCACCTATATTCAAACTTATTTAATAACACTATTATTACTGTTGTTTATTATATCGCCTATCATTTCAATTAAAATACAAAACCTTTAAATACAATAAGTTAAATAAAAATAAATCATTAAATACACACCGGAAAGTATACTTTTCAATTAGCCAAATATATTTTTAATATGGATAAGTTGCAGAATACATTCTTTCTTACTATATCATCTAATACGAAAGAACTATTCAGCTAACAGGGCCCGAACGTATTTGATAAGTAAATGAACCTCTGCATGACCTAATCAATGTAATTACATGTGTAAATTCATCTTTATGGTGAACGGGGCCCCTGTCTGCTCATTTTCCCAGCGCGCTGTTGCGGATTAATACTCCCGACATGCCATCAGGAGTGAACATATGCGTCTACTCGCCGTTGTATCAAAATTAACTGGCGTTTCCACAAATGTTGAATCCTCTGAAGTTACGCTCAGTTCGCCTTCTATCGTGAAACTGTCGGTGTCACGTGAGGAGGTAAGTCAACTGACTCGCGTGAATCAGGATCTGGTTGTCACACTCCGCTCAGGTGAAACCATCACCATTAAGAACTTCTATGTCGGAAAAGGTGATGCGCAAAACCAGCTTGTTCTGGAAGACAGTAATGGCGCGCTGTGGTGGGTTCAGGATACTGATGGGGCATTCCATTTCCAGCATCTGGACGATCTCACTCCGCTAATGACTGCCGAGGGAAGCCATGAAGGCGGCGCCGTCTGGCCGTGGGTTCTTGGTGGGATCGCGGTCGCAGGCGGAATTGGCCTCGCGGCGGGTGGTGGAGGTGGCGGCGGCGGCGGCGGCGGCGGCGGCGGGAGTGATAATAACGCCGGCAACGGAAATGGCGGAAATGGCAACGGTGGTAATGGGGATGGTGGTTCACCGCCAACAACAACCCCTAACATGCCTGACGTACCCGTTATCACCAGCGTAATCGATAACCAGGAGCTGATTACTGGCCCTGTTAATCAGCAGGAATCCACCAACGATAATACGCCTACTCTCCAGGGCACCGGCCCCGCAAATGCCACATTGCATATTTTTGATAACGGCGTCGAAATCGGCCGGGTCACTATCGATGCCAACGGCAACTGGTCGTTTACGCCATCCTCTCCACTCGCAGACGGTACCCACAAGTTTACCGTCAGTGCATCAGACGGTACGGGCAGCAGCGACATGTCGGACAGTTGGGAGATTATTGTCGATACGCTTGCCCCCGACGCCCCTGTGGTCACAGAAGTAACTGACGATTCAGGCTCCATTAAAGGCTTGATAGGTAATAACGGTGTAACCGACGATGCCACGCCAACCCTCACAGGCACTGGTGAAGCGGGCTCTTACATCAGCATTTCTGATAATGGCATTCTGATTGGCATGGTTCAGGTGGATGACAATGGTAACTGGACGTTTACACCTGACACGCCGCTTAGCGACGGTGTTCACAATCTGACGCTGACGCAAACTGACGATGCGGGTAACGTGAGCACGGAAACGAGTGTACCGACATTCACCGTTGATACCACCCCGCCTGAAGGCGCGGTCATTTCCTCCGTAAACCTGCAAGGCACCGAGGTAACCGGTAGTGCTGAGGTAGGAAGCCAGGTCATTATCATCGGTAGTAATAATCAGGTTTTGGGGTCAACTACCGTTGATCAAACCGGCAATTTCGTCATCGCGATTTCACCTTCACAGACGCACGGTGAAGCGCTGATCGCGAAGATTCAGGACCAGGCAGGCAACGTCGGGCCAGACACGTCCTTCAATGCCACCAACTCTGGCTACCCGGGCGTGCCTGTTATCATCAGCATTGTGGATGATGTTACCCCCTCAACTGGGCCATTGAACAATAATCAGGCCACCAACGACCCAACGCCTACGATCTCGGGTACCGCAGACGCCAACAGCACGGTTAACATTTATAACAACGGCGCGCTTGTTGTAAGCGTGCTTGCCGATTCCAGCGGCAACTGGACCTGGACCTCCAACACCAACTTGCAGGACGACTCATACTCCTTCACCACCACAGCAACCAACCACCTGGGCACGGGAGGAACGTCAGCGGCATTCAATATCACTATCGATACTCAGCCACCGTCAGCTCCGGACGATCTGAACGTATCTGCCGACGGCTCTGTCGTCACCGGTACAGCCGAACCAGGAAGTACCGTGACCATCAATAATAATAACGGTCTTCAGATCGGCAGCGGCGTCGCCGGAACGGATGGCTCATTTACCATCACCATTAACCCGCCTCAGACCAATGGTGAAACCATTACCGCTATCGCCACCGATCCTGCCGGGAACCCAAGCCTACCGGAAACCGCGCTCGCGCCAGACATCACGGCCCCGCTGCCGCCAGCTAATCTGGTGATTAATCCTACAGGCGATCAGGTTACCGGCATGGCTGAACCCAATAGTACGGTACATATTCTGGATCCTGGTGGCGCGATAATTGGAACAGTAACCGCCGGCTCGAACGGAGAATTCACCGCCACGCTGGTTCCGCCGCAGACCAACGGAGAACATCTTGTCGCCAACGCGACGGATGCTGCTGGCAATACCAGCGGCAACAGCGCGATTACCGCCCCGGATACCACGGCGCCTGACGCGCCAACCGGCGTCACCGTCGCCGGGGACGGTGGTTCTGTAAGCGGACATGCTGAAGCGGGAAGCACCGTCACTGTAAAAGACAGCAATGGTATTCAGATCGGCACAGGCCAGGCAGACAGCGGCGGCAACTTCACGGTGTCGATTACGCCGTCGAAAATGAACGGCGAAACGGTAAAAGTTACCGCAACGGACAGTAGCAATAACGAGAGTCAGCCAACTTCCGCGGTGGCTCCGGATATTACCGCCCCTAGAACGCCCATCATCACCGCCGTGACGGATGACCAGCCCATGTATCAGGGCCCTCTCAATAACGGCGATGTCACCAACGATAGCAAACCTAAGCTGGAAGGCACCGCCGAAGCAGGTTCTCAGGTCAAAATTTACGATAACGGCACCCTGCTGACGACCGTTGTCGCTGATATCAACGGTAACTGGAACTATACGCCAGCCTCGGCGCTGAGCGAGGGCGCTCACATCTTCACGGTGACAGCCACAGACGCCGCGAATAACACCAGCAGCGCGGCAAGCTGGAAAATCATTGTCGATACCATTGCGCCAATTGTTCCCGCAATCACGCTGGTGAACGATAACGTCGGTACGATAACCGGCGACGTTGCGAGCAACGGCGGCATCACCAACGACAACACGCCGACGATTTCAGGCACCGGTGAGCCAGGTTCGTTAGTTAGCCTGTTTGACAATGGCCTTTTACTGGACACCATCCTCGTCACTAGCTCAGGTTCCTGGAGCTATACAGTGCCAAATGGCGCTCCGCTCACTGACCAGGCGCATAATTTCACGGTATTGGCTACAGATATGGCAGGTAACGTCACCACCTCGCCAACGGTTGTGACGATCACGGTTGATACACAAGCGCCTGCCACGCCAGTCATTCTCAGCATGACGGATGATGTCGGCAGCATTAAAAGCGATCTATTTACCAACCAGAGTACGGACGATACGCTACCAAAACTTAACGGCACGGGT
Source organism: Citrobacter sp. Cpo045 (assembly GCF_030332875.1). Taxonomy (NCBI): domain Bacteria; kingdom Pseudomonadati; phylum Pseudomonadota; class Gammaproteobacteria; order Enterobacterales; family Enterobacteriaceae; genus Citrobacter; species Citrobacter sp. Cpo045. The sequence continues at coordinate 666,154 of NZ_JAOWGZ010000107.1, read as the reverse complement.
GTTGCCGGTTCAACCGTCACGCTGTATGACGGCACGACGCCTATTGGCAGCGTGCTGGTTCCGGCGGACGGTAACTGGAGCATTCAGGTGACTCAACCGCTAAGCGAAGGGCCGCACACGCTGACCGCCGTGGCTACAGATGCCGCAGGTAATGCCAGCACACCCGCAAGCTTTGCGTTAACCATCGATACCACGCCACCTGCTGCTCCGATTATTGTCGCCGGAGAGGGACTGATAGGCGGCGCTACCCTCCCCCTGGCAAACGGCGGCAGTACGAAAAGTACCACCCCTGTTCTTTCTGGTACTGGCGAGCCGGGAGCAACCATCACCGTTGCTGATAACGGCACAACGTTGGGTCGCACCACCGTCCAGCCTGACGGTACATGGACATTTACGCCACCGAATGCGCTGCCTGAAGGACCGCATAAATTCACCGCCACAGCGACTGACGCAGCAGGCAATACGGGGATCCCGTCGGCGAGCTTTACCCTGACGGTTGACAATACGCCCCCCGTGCAGCCTGGCGCGCCTGTCATTACCGACGATGTGGCTCCGGTAACGGGCGTGGTCACGAATGGCAATACCAATGACACCACGCCAACCTTTAGCGGCACCGGTACGTCGGGGGATGTTATTTCGGTGTATCTCGACGGCAATACCACACCACTGGGCACCACCAAGGTTGGTGCAGACGGCACATGGAGCTTTACGCCGACCACGGATATTAACCCGGACAGTTATCAGGTCACCATCACCGCAACCGATCCGGCAGGCAACGTCAGCCAGCCGTCGACTGCCGTCACCCTGAACATTGATATTACGCCTCCCGCAACGCCTACGATCGAGGCGGCAGATGACAACGCAGGCACTATTCAGGGAGATATTGCAGAGAACGGCACAACCGATGACAGTACGCCGACCGTGCGAGGAACAGGAGAAAGCGGCTCGATCATTACGCTGTATAACGGCACGACGGTTATCGGCACCACGACCGTAGTGAATGGTTTGTGGAACATCACACCGACGACGGCGCTGCCCAACGGCACCTACACGCTGACGGCAGTCGCCACCGATGCCGCAGGCAACCCCAGCGGTACCTCAAATAGCATCTCGTTTACGGTGAATTCGACACCGCTTACCGCCCCGCAGGTGACGGATATTGCAGATGACGTCGGCGTGATTACCGGTACACTCGGCAATGGAAGCGTGACGGACGATCTCTCCCCCACCGTCAGCGGAACGGGAACACCGGGCAGTACGATCCTAATCTATGATAATGGCAATCTCATCCCGCTAAACATCACGGTGGGAGCCGATGGCAAATGGAGCGTGGACGTTCCGCTTTCGCCCAATGTGCAACATACGCTGACCTTTGGCGCGCAGGATGCGGCAGGCAATAGCCTCCCGGCGGGCAACCCGGTAATTATAACAACCGATACGCAAGCGCCGACTGCCCCCATCGTAACCACCATAGATAATAACGGTACGCTGGTGAGCGGGACGGCCGAAAAAGGCAGCACCGTTATTATCAGAAATGGCACCACGGTCCTCGGCCAGGCCGTTGCTGACAGCATTACCGGCGCATACACCGTCACGATTTCACCGGCTCAGACGGCGGGTGAAGCATTGAACGCGATCGCTCAGGATCCGGCGGGCAACCAAAGCGGAGAAACATCGTTTACCGCCTCAATCTCGGGCCTTCCACACCCACCGACTCTGCAAATCATCGACGATGTTCCTTCCGGTTTAACTGAAATTGGTAACGGAAAAACGACCAATGACACGCAGCCAACCTTACAAGGCGTGGCAACAGCCGGCGCTGATGTAAATATCTACCAAAACGGAATCCTGCTGATCACCGTCCCGGCTGACGCGAGTACCGGTGCCTGGAGCTACACCATCCCCAGCGCGCTGGCGGACGGCACGACTTGGAACTACGCTGTCTCTCAAACGGTGAATGGCGACACCAGCGGCCAGTCGCCAAACTATGCCATTACCATCGATACCACCGCGCCGCTCGCGCCAAGCATCACCGCCGTTACTGATGATGTGGCTCCGGTGACGGGCAATGTCGGCAGTGGACAAAGCACTAACGACACGCGCCCAACACTGAGTGGTACTGGCGAGATTGGGGCGACCATTACGGTTTATGACGGCGGCGTGTCCATCGGCACCACTACCGTTAACAACAGCGGAAACTGGAGCTTTACCCCGCAAAATGCCCTGAATGACGGCCCTCACACGTTTACCGTGCGCGCCACTGACGCGGCTGGCAATCAGGGGGCCCCATCCGCATCCTACCCAATAACGGTGGACACAGGCCTGCCTGGTGCGCCAGTTATTGTGTCAGTAACCGACGATGTAGGTGGAACAACCACGCTCATTTCCGGGCAGACAACCAACGATAATACGCCAACCCTGGAAGGTACCACCGAAGCGAATAGCGTGGTCACCATCCGCGATAACGGCACGGTGATTGGCACAACCACCAGCGACGGAAGCGGCAACTGGAGCTTTACGCCTTCTCCGGCGCTCGGCGAGGGCAATCACGCGTTGACCGCCACGGTCACGGACGCCGCGGGTAACGTCAGCCCGGCAACCGCGCCATTCTCTCTGTTGGTCGACACACTCCCACCAGTAGTGCCAACGATTGTGTCAGTCATCGACGATCAGCCGGGAAGCACTCAGTTGACCAACGGTCAACTGACCAATGATGCCCAACCTACACTGAATGGCATTACCGAACCCAATGCCATTGTCACTATTCTCAGTAATGGTACGATCATTGGCACCGCAAATGCCGATGGATCCGGTAACTGGAGCTTCACCCCTACAAACGCGCTGGCGCAGGGCGAAAATATCTTTACCGTGACGGCGACGGATGCAGCTGGCAACACCAGCGGAGACTCCACCTCATTCACCATTTTGGTCGATTCAATTGCCCCGTCTGCACCGGTAATTCTGACCGTTCAGGACAATACTGCGCCGACAACCGGGCCTATCTCCAATGGGCAAATCAGCAACGAAAGTCGCCCGGCGCTCAGCGGTACCGGTGAAGTTGGCGCGACGATTACCGTCCTGAGCGATGGTCAGGCCATTGGCACCACCATCGTCGGCGCAGGCGGAAGCTGGAGTTTTACACCCTCCGCGGCATTGGGTAACGGCCAGCATACTCTGACCGTCACGGCTACAGATAGCGCAGGCAATACCAGTCTGCCTTCTGGTGGCTTTACCTACACCGTCGATACTATGGCACCGACAGCACCAGTGATTACTCAGGTTGCGGATGATGTCGGCCCGCTGATCGGTAATCTGAACAACGGTCAGGCCACGAACGATCCACTCCCGACGCTTAGCGGTACGGCTGAAGCCAATTCCACGGTGAGAATTTACGATAACGGATCGTTTATCGGCTTTACCACAGCGGATGGTACGGGCGCCTGGACCTTCACACCGGGAACCCAACTTGGCAATGGTAACCACGCGCTGACGGTAACAGCCACCGACGCGGCCGGAAACATCAGCCCGACGTCTGCAGGATTTAACATCGTTGTTGATACCGTCGCCCCGCTTGCGCCAACGATTATCCAGGCGTTTGATGACGTGCAGCCGGGAACCGGAACGCTATCGAACGGAGCCTTTACCAACGACACCCGTCCCGTACTCAGCGGTTCAGCGGAAGCCGGTGCCCGGGTAGCCATCTACGATAATGGCGCGCTGCTGGCAACGGTGACTGCGACGATAGACGGCACCTGGGAATATCTGACCACCACACTTGGCAACGGTCAGCATGTGTTTACCGCTATCGCCACCGACGCCGCCGGGAACGTGAGTCCTGTCTCAGGCGGGTTTACGATTAATGTCGACACCATTGCACCATCCGTCCCGTTGCTGGTCTCTGTGGTGGATGATATCGCAGGCGGCGTGTTCAATGCAGCGCTCAGCAACGGACAGCTGACCAACGATGCGCGCCCGACGCTGAACGGCACCGCCGAGGCAGGCAGTACCGTCAGCATCTATGACGGAAGCACCCTGTTGGGTACCGCGCTGGTGCAAAGCAATAACAGTTGGTCGTTTACCCCAACCACACCGCTGGCGAATGGATCGCACACCTTCACTGTCACCGCCACTGATGCGGCGGGCAACACCAGCGGCGCGACGGCAGGCTTCAGCGTGGTAGTTGACACCACGGCGCCGACGCAGCCTTCAATCAGCAGCATTATTGATGATATTGGGCCAAACACCGGGCCGATTGGCAGCAATCAGCCGACCAACGACGCGCGCCCAACGTTAAACGGCATCACGGAAGCCAACGCGCGAGTTGATATTTATGATAACGGCAGCTTTGTCACCAGCGTAACGGCGGACGGCAGCGGCAACTGGAGCTACACCCCGACTACCGCGTTGGCACAAGGTACCCACTCGTTTACCATCACTGCAACGGACAGTGCGGGTAATACCAGTGGCATATCGTCTGCGGCAGCGATCGTGGTCGATACCGTTGCCCCGGGTATCCCAACCGGGCTGGCGGTAAACGCCAACGGCACCGCGCTCACCGGCGTTGCCGAACCAAACAGCACGGTCATTATTACCTCCAGCGGCGGAACGATGCTCGGCACGGCAACCGCCAACGCCTCCGGTAATTTCACCTTCACTCTGAACCCACCGCAAATCAGTGGGCAAACTCTGCTGGTCAGCGCACAGGATGCCGCAGGCAACATCGGTACGGCGGGTAACGTGCTGGCACCGTTTACCGGCGTACCGCCTGCGCCTGTTATTGCCAGCGTGCTCGATGACGTCGGCACTATCATGGGACCCGTCGCTCCCGGTAAAACCACCAATGACACCCTGCCAACGCTCAGCGGAACGGCGCAGGCTAACGCCGTCATCAATCTGTACAACAACGGCGTGCTAATGGGCTTCACGACCGCAGACGGTAACGGGATCTGGAGCTTTACCCCATCCGGTGCACTCAGCGAAGGTAACCATACGTTTACCGCCACGGCAACCAACGCCAACGGCGCAAGTGGGTTGTCCGGTTCGTTCAGCGTGATTGTGGACACCACGCCACCGACCGCGCCAACGATCCTGATCAGCGCCGATGGCGGTACCGTCAGCGGCGTCGCCGAAGCGGGAAGCACGGTCACCATTTCTCTGCCCGGCGGCACCAGCGTGACGGCAATCGCCAACAGCAGCGGTGTCTACAGCGTCAACCTGCCGGTTCGCCAGATTGAAGGGCAGTCGCTGTCCGCCACGGCGACCGATGCGGCGGGAAATACCTCATCGCCGACAAGCGCTCTCGCACCAGTATTGCCGCTGCTGGCTGAAGACAATATCACCAGCCTGCCGCTACAAACCGATGTCACCGTCAGCACCGAGCATCAAAGCGATTATGGTTTCCTGTTGGTTAATGCGCTGGGAAATGTCGCCAACGTGCTGGGGAACGATACGGCAAGCGTGAATTTCAGCATCGCTTCTGGTGGCAGCGGATCCATTACAATCAATGCCGCAGCGACCGGCGTAGTGCTGTCGCTGTTAAACACACTTGAAGTCGTCATCCAGCGCTTTGACACCGCGCTGAATGCCTGGGTGACGGTGGTGGATACCGGAAAACCAGACTTTGCCAGCCTCCTCACTCTGGGCGCCTCAGGCGTAACGCTCAATTACAGCGGACTGACTGGCGGTGATTACCGCGTGGTCAGCTACAACACCAACCTGCTGGCGACCGGGGCATACACCAGCCTTGATGTCTCAGTGGTAAAAGCCAGCGCAGGAACCATCACCGGCGGTACTACCGAGTCTGGCAATATCATCACCGATACCGATCCCGCCAACGGGCAGGATAATGCCCCTTCCGGCACGCTGGTCACCGCCATCACCGACGGTAACGGCAACGTCGTGAACATCCCGGCGGGCGGCATTGATGTGCAGGGGAAATACGGCATCCTGCATATCAATCAGAACGGTAGTTACACCTATACCCTGACCAATACGTCAATCTCGGTGTATGGCCGTTCCGAAAGTTTCACCTACACGCTGACGCATGGCAGCGATCACTCCTCGGCAAAACTGGTGGTAACGCTCGGTCAGGCGCCCACCACCAGTACGGTAACCGCGGCAGACGATGTGGCTGCGCTGACTTACGGGACGCAGGTCATCGCGGTTGATCATGGCACATCACAGCAAACCGGCTTCACCCTCGCCAACGTCGGACTGGGCAATGTGCTGGATGTCAGTCTGGTTAACGGTTTAACCAATCCGATCAAATTTAATGTGGATGATGGCGCAACCCGCACGCTGACCGTCAAGGCCAGCGTTCTCGGCGTCACGGTTGGCGGTTTTGACCTCTATGTTTATCGCTTCAACGAGTCCATTCAGCAGTATGAGCAGTTCCGCGTGAAGCCCAACTGGGTCACGGCGCTGCTAGGAGGTAGCTCAACGGATTACACTATCACCCTGCCTGGCGGTGACTATCTGTTCCTGCTTAACGCCTCCGGCGGTCTGACGCTGCTGACCAGCTATACCCTGAATATACAGGCCGATCACACCTACGCCGTTGACAGCCTGAGTGCGACAACCAATGGAAACCTGCTGGTCAACGACTCGGCTCCGGCCAATACCGTTATCACCGAAGTTAACGGTGTCACCGTAAACGGAACGGGTACAACCACCATTAACGGGCAGTACGGCACGCTGACTATTGATGCGAAAGGGAACTACACCTACACGCTGAGAAGCGGACTGGGCGCAGACGGTATCAATACGCCGGACAGTTTCGTGTATAAGGTCAAAGCGCCAAACGGCGATACCGGCAGTGCATCGCTGAATATCAAACCAACCCCACAGGCGCTGGATGCAGTAAATGACGTCAGCAGCACGATGGCGGTCACCACCCAGGCGGATACTTCCCGGTCGTTTACCGACGACAGCGTCGGGAACGCCAGCTGGAGTGCCCAACTCCTTTCACCCACCTCAAAAAGTGGTACTGGCGTCATTGAAATCGCTACGGGAACGGCGGTGCAAAACGCCATACTGCATTTTAACGTCGCGTCAGGTCTGACGCTGGGCGGGCTGACCGTCACCTGGGCGCTGTATGACAGCAACAACATCAAGATTGCCGGTAACTCTTTCAATGGCGGATTGCTGGTTGGTGGCAATATCGATATAGCCTTGAGCGGGATCGTACTGCACCCCGGCAACTATCGCCTCGACTATACCGGAAGCGTCGGGGGGCTGGGGCTGGGGAATATCACCATCACCCCCAGCGTGAAAGGTACGATAATCGACCTGCAAAACTTCGAGACTTCCACAGCGAACAGTGTCACCGGCAATATTTATGACGGAGACCATATTGCCAGCGTGCATACCTTGCTGACGGTGAACGGCACGGGCGGCAGTACCGTCACGCTTGATCCGCTGAGTAGCACGACCAGCGCCATCATTAACGGGTTGTACGGCAAACTGACCATTGGCATTGATGGTCATTACACCTATGCCCTCAACAGCGATGTCTCGCTCTCCACCATCGTCACCAAAGAGACATTTACCTACACCCTTAACGACCAGAATGGCCATACCGATACCGCTACGCTGACCATCAATATGAATCCGCAAGTGGTGAGTACCGTCGATGCCGATCGCCTGACTGGCAGCGCCTACGGCGATACGCTGATTTATCACCTGCTCAACGCCAACGACGCTACCGGCGGCAACATTAGCAATGGTGCTACCGACACCTGGACCAACTTCTCACTGGCCCAGGGTGACAAAATCGATATCGGCGACCTGCTGGTGGGCTGGAACGGGCAGAACGCTACGCTCGGCAACTACCTCACCGTAACCACCAGCGGTAACAACACGGTGATTGCCATCGACCGCGACGGTACGGGCAACACATATCACTCAACCAATCTCATAACGCTGGAGAACGTACACACCACGCTCGATGAGCTGGTGCAACAAAATCACATCGTGCCCTGACGTTAACGCAATGCGTTAAAGCGCCATAACTACAGCCCCGGATGCCATGACGTCCGGGGCAATAACAGTCGTCGCTGCCGTATTTTGTAAGGGATAAACTATGAGAAATGTCGCGCCTGTTGCATTACTTCTGGCATTAACGCTCTGTACCCTGCGGGTGAATGCCGAAGATGAACCGCAAATTATTACGCCGGAAGGACTGGCCACCAGCCAGATGCTTCCCTCGCTGGACGGCGCGGTTGCCGATCTGCCGCTGAGCGCTGCCGCCCCCGGCAACCTGATGCTCAACGACGCGGTAAGTCGTGCCGTGAGCTGGCATCCTTCTATTCGTGAATCGATCGGCAAACTGCTTTCGCAAAACGAACAGATCGACGTGGCGAAATCGAAATATTACCCGCAGGTTTCTGCCGGAATGAATAACGGTTACAGCAATACCTATACCGACCACGGCTTTAGCCCGGCGCTGGTTATTTCGGTGTCACAAATGCTGTACGACTTCGGCAAAGTGGCAAGCCAGGTCCGCGCCGAGACAGCCGGAGCCGCACAACAGCAGGCGAATGTGTTACTCAGTATTGATACCATCGCCCACGCAACCGCCAACGCGATAGTCCAGGTGCAGACGTGGCAGCAAATGGTGGACGCCGCCGAAGAACAGCTCACCGCCTTAAACGACATTGGTCGACTGACCCGACAACGCAATGATGAAGGGGCAACCTCGCTGTCCGACGTGGTGCAAACCGATGCGCGTATCGAGTCTGCACGTTCTCAGCTGGCGCAGTATCAGGCCAATCTCGACAGTAGTAAGGCCACATTGATGAGTTACCTCGGCTGGAACTCACTTAACGGCATCAGCAACGAATTCCCGGCCAAACTGGACAGCAGCTGCGATATGGTCAAACCGGAAGATAAACTGGTTCCCGCGGTTCTGGCGGCCTGGGCGCAAGCGAATGTGGCACAGGCAAATCTCGATTACGCCAACGCGCAGATGACGCCCACCATCTCTTTGGAACCGTCGGTTCAGCATTATCTCAACGACAAATACCCCAGCCATGAGGTGCTCGACAAAACCCAGTACTCCACGTGGGTAAAAGTTGAGATGCCGCTGTATCAGGGGGGCGGACTCACCGCCAGGCGCAACGCCGCCAGCCATGCGGTAGAGTCTGCACAATACTCCATCCAGCGCACCCGACTCGAAGTACGACAAAAATTACTGGAGTCCCGCAGCCAGGCAATGAGCCTCGCCACCGCCCTGCAGATTCTGCGCCGCCAGCAGCGACTGAGTGAACAAACGCGCGAGCTTTATCAACAGCAGTATCTGGACCTCGGTTCGCGCCCGCTGCTCGACGTGCTTAACGCCGAGCAAGAGGTGTATCAGGCCCGTTTTGCGGAACTCCAGACTCAAAACCAGCTGCGCCAGCTCCAGCTGAACTGCCTCTATAACACTGGCTCGCTTCGCCAGGCGTTCGCCTTAAATAATCGCAGCATTCAATCGGTGGAGATCAAGCTATGAGCGACCTCGATTCACATGCAAAAGATGCGATTAGCGAACACGCTCTTAGCCAGTGGGCGCAGGCGATGACGCATATTGCCAATCACTATCGCGTGGCCTGTTCTCCCGGCGCAATCCAGGCCAACGCCCCGTGGTTTGCGGGAAAAAGCCGGGCCACAGCCCTGTCACAACTGGCGCGTCAGGCGGGACTGTCATTTCATGCGCTGGATACCGCCACGCAGGCGTTCGGTCAGTGGCGTCTGCCGGTGGTGGCGGAACTGCGCGACGGCCAGCTAATGGTGATAGAACATTTCAACGGCGAAGATGCACTGGATGTATTTATCATCGCCGAAGAGGGCCAGCGTAACCGGCTCACGGTCGCAGAGCTTCTGCCGGAGATCGTGAGTATTACCGCGCTACGCCCGCTGTCGGCGCTGAAGGACAGTCGGGTAGACCGCTATATTTCGCGCTTCAAGCCCGACTGGATGCGCGAACTGGTGTTAAAAGACATTAGTCCTTATCTGCCGGTCATGATTGCCGCCTTTCTGATTAACGTTCTGTCGCTCGCCGGGATTATCTTTTCCATGCAGGTTTATGACCGGGTGATCCCCGCCCAGTCTTATCCAACGCTGTATGTTCTCTCCACTGGCGTTCTGGTGGCAGTGCTGTTTGGCTTTTTGCTGCGCGAAGCGCGTACCCACATAATGGACCTGCTCGGCAAACGTGCCGATATGCGCATTTCCGATCGCGTGTTCAGCCATGCATTGCGCCTGCGCAACAGCGCCGTCCCCCGCTCGACGGGGAGCTTCATTTCTCAACTGCGCGAGCTGGAACAGGTTCGCGAGATGATCACCTCCTCGACCATGTCGACCATTGTCGATCTGCCGTTTTTCTTTTTGTTTATCGTGGTGCTGGCTTTTATCGCCCCGCCGCTGGCATGGATAGCGCCCGTCGCGGCCCTGCTGATGATCCTGCCCGGTTTGCTGTTACAGAAAAAGCTGGCGGTGCTCGCCAACCAGGCTGCCCATGAATCCACCCTGCGCAACGCGGTGCTGGTCGAGAGCGTTCAGGGGCTGGAAGACATCAAGCTGATGCAGGCGGAAAACCGCTTTTTACAGCAGTGGAACAGCTACATCCGCATTACCGGAGAGTCCGGGCTGCGCACGCGCAGGCTGACTCAGGGGCTGATTGGCTGGGGCATGTCGGTACAAAGCCTGGTCTACGCCGCCATCATTATGTTCGGCGCGCCGATGGTCATTGAAGGCACGATGACCACCGGCGCCGTGGTGGCCGCTTCGATGCTCGGTTCCAGAATGATTGCCCCAATGGCTAATCTGTGCGGTGTGCTGGCCCGCTGGCAACAGGTCAAGGCGGCGAAGATGGGGTTAGACAGCATCATGCAGCTTCCCACCGAAACGCAGTACGACGAAGACCGGGTGCATCAGGAGATTTTTCACGGTCATTATCTGTTTGAGAACGCACACTTTCGCTACCACAGCGACGATCAGCGCGTTCCGCTGCGCATCTCGCGCCTGGAGGTCATGCCCGGCGAGCGCGTGGCAATCCTCGGGCGTAACGGTGCCGGGAAATCAACCCTGCTGCAGGCCATGGCGGGTGGTGTGGAGATTATCCAGGGCGATGTCCGGCTCGACAACCTGAGTCTGGCGCAGATCGATATGGCTGATTTACGCCGCAACATCGGTTTTCTTAGCCAGAACGCTCGGCTGTTTTTCGGCACCCTGCGCGAGAACCTGACCCTCGGCGCACCGCATGCCAGCGACGCGCAGATCTTCGAAGCGCTGGAGGTCAGCGGCGCGGCAGCTTTCGTTAAACAGCTCGCCAAAGGGCTGGCGCACCCCATTATGGAGGGCGGCAACGGTTTGTCCGGTGGACAACGGCAGTCGATCCTGCTGGCAAGAATGCTGCTGCGATCGCCCAATATCGTGCTGCTCGACGAACCCAGCGCCTCGCTGGATGAACATACCGAGCGGGAGTTTATTCAGCGCCTGAACCAGTGGCTGGGCAACCGCACATTGATTGTCGCCACCCATCGCGTACCGGTTCTGGAGCTGGTCGAGCGCGTGGTGGTATTAAAAGAAGGTCAACTGGTCATGGATGCCCCGAAAGCGCAGGCATTAAATGCGAGCCGGGCACCCGCCCCAACTCACGGTCGGGAGTGGAAAAATGAAAACCAATCCGCATGATGCCGCCATGGACGACCTCGATATCCGCCGCGAGCACCGTTTTTCCGGGGCCAGCCGCATTATTCTGCTCAGCACCCTGCTGTTTGCCGTCCTGGGTATCTGGGCATATTTCGGCAAGCTGGATGAAGTCTCAACCGGCAGCGGAAAAGTGATCCCCAGCTCGCGAGAGCAAGTCTTGCAGTCGCTGGATGGCGGCATTCTCGCCGAGCTTACTGTACGCGAGGGAGATAAAGTGCAGGCCAATCAAATAGTCGCCCGCCTCGACCCCACCCGTTCTGAGTCCAATGTTGGGGAGAGTGCAGCCCGTTATCGCGCCTCACTGGCTTCCAGCGCAAGGCTTAATGCCGAAGTTAACGATCTGCCGCTGGTCTTTCCCGATTCACTGCGCGCCTGGCCGGCTCTCATCGCCTCCGAAACTCGCCTGTATAAAAGCCGCCGCGCGCAGCTTGCGGATTCAATGGCAGAACTGCAAGATGCACTGGTCTCAGTAAATAAAGAACTGGCCATCACCCAACGGCTGGAGAAAAGCGGTGCCGCCAGCCACGTAGAAGTGCTGCGCCTGCAACGACAAAAAAGCGATCTGGGATTAAAAATCACCGACCTGCGCTCACAATATTTCGTGCAGGCGCGGGAAGCGCTGTCAAAGGCCAACGCCGAAGTGGATATGCTGGCGGCGATTTTAAAAGGACGCGAGGATTCCGTCACCCGCCTGACCGTACGCGCGCCGATGCGCGGTATTGTGAAAAACATCCAGGTCACCACCATCGGCGGCGTTATCCCGCCCAACGGCGAGATGATGGAGATTGTGCCGCTGGACGATCATCTGCTGATAGAAACCCGACTGTCACCGCGTGATATCGCTTTCATCCATCCTGGACAACGGGCGCTGGTGAAGATTACCGCCTATGACTACGCCATTTACGGCGGTCTGGAAGGCGTAGTCGAAACCATCTCTCCGGACACCATTCAGGACAAAGTGAAACCGGAAATCTTCTATTACCGCGTGTTTATCCGCACGCATCAGGACTTCTTACAGAACAAACTGGGACGCCATTTCTCCATCGTACCAGGCATGATTGCCACAGTGGATATAAAAACAGGTGAAAAAACCATTGTCGACTATTTAATCAAACCGTTTAATCGCGCAAAAGAAGCCCTGCGCGAGCGCTAAATCCTTGAGGATTAGGGGTTGCGGGGGCTGGTCACGCGTGTCACAAGTCTGTTATACTTGCTCTAACACATTGGGGCTGATTCTGGATTCGACGGGATTCGCGAAACCCAAGGTGCATGCCGAGGGGCGGTTGGCCTCGTAAAAAGCCGCAAAAAAATAGTCGCAAACGACGAAAACTACGCTTTAGCAGCTTAATAACCTGCTCTGAGCCCTCTCTCCCTAGCTTCCGCTCTTAAGACGGGGATCAAAGAGAGGTCAAACCCAAAAGAGATCGCGTGGAGGCCCTGCCTGGGGTTGAAGCGTTAAAACTAATCAGGCTAGTCTGGTAGTGGCGTGTCTGTCCGCAGGTGCCAGGCGAATGTAAAGACTGACTAAGCATGTAGTGCCGAGGATGTAGGAATTTCGGACGCGGGTTCAACTCCCGCCAGCTCCACCAAACACCGGTGAAAGCCCTCAGCGCAAGCTGAGGGCTTTTTTGTGTCTATTGCCCCGTCCTGAAAGTGTTGACACGTTCCAGACTTAGATCCGGAGAACGTGATGATAGCTGAATACGAACAGGCAGATTAATTTCCTGATAACTCTTTTTATTTAACAGTGAACGACCATGGTTAAATAATATCCCTACAAGCTTAAAATCGTCACGATAAAAATAAACGTATTTTTTAAATACATTCGTCATTTAAACGTTCGACATCGTTAGCCAGCCCATAATGCCGCATAGTGTAAAAATATCCAGTTAACTTCTCCATGAACAACTCTTGAATTTTCCTACTAAATACATATATTACGCATCCCGTTCAGTACATGGAATAACCTTTGATTTTTTTAATTGATATTGGAGTTACAAATGTCAAATAAGAAAATTTCGCGGAGCAATGGGGCAACAGGCCCCGTTAATAAGGTTGTCGCATGGTCAACAATCGCTTTGCAGGCTCTGTATCCTGCCCTTCTTAGCTTCACGCCAACCATCAGCCATGCGTCAGCCGTTAAGGCATCGCAGGCCGCCGCAGAACAGCAAGAACTGCGCGGCCTGTCTTCTCTCGCCGCGCAGGCTGGCAGAAGTATTGAAAACGGCCATGCGGGCAGTTTTGCTGCCAATACCGTCTCAGCACAGGCAACGAAGGAGGTGGTAGAGTGGCTACAGAAGTACGGTAATGCGCGTATTCAACTCAACGTCGATGACGCTTTCTCGTTGAAAGATTCGGCGTTCGATTTCCTTTATCCGTGGGTTGATACAAAGCAGCATGTTTTATTTAGCCAGACATCGCTTCACCGTACCGATGACAGAACCCAAACTAATATCGGCATGGGTTATCGCTATTTCACGGCGGATAATTCAATGCTGGGCGCAAACTTATTTTATGACTACGATTTAAGTCGTCATCACGCACGTATGGGTGCAGGCGTTGAGTATTGGCGAGATTATTTACGCGCAGGCGCAAATGCTTATTTAAGATTATCAAAATGGAAGGATTCTCACGATCTGGATGATTATCAGGAACGTCCGGCGGATGGATGGGATATCTATACCCAAGGTTGGTTACCATCGTATCCGCAACTGGGCGCATCGCTTAAATATGAAAAGTATTACGGCAAGAATGTCGGCCTCTTTGGCAGCGATCATCTTCAGGAAAATCCGTACGCCTTTACAGGCGGGATCAGCTATACGCCGGTTCCGCTAGTTACGCTTTCCGCTGAACACAAGCAGGGGCAGAGCAATACTCATGATTCACGCTTCGGCATAGAGATTAACTATCGCCCCGGCATCCCGCTGGCGAAGCAGTTGGACAGCGACAATGTTGCGTTAATGCGCGAAGTTCAGCACGGACGCTACGATTTTGTCGAACGAAATAACAATATTGTTCTGGAATACCGCAAAAAATCGGTTCTGAAAATCCGCCTGCCTGAAAGCGTACAGGGGGAAGGTGGCGCCGTTATTCCGGTGACTATTTCGCTGGATAAATCCCACTGGGGCATTCAGTCGGTAGAGTGGAACGATAGCGCATTTACCGCCGCTGGCGGACGCATTTCCGGTAGCGGCACATCATGGCAACTGACGTTACCCGCTTATACACCAGGCGGCACTAATCACTGGCAAATCGGTGCAACGGCGCGAGATGTTAAAGGAAATGTCTCTAACTATGCGGTGATGAACGTGACGGTGACGGGGAGTTCAGCCTCTGTCGGCACAATGGATTTTACATTGAACGGCGAGCAGCAACCGATCATCGCGGCTGACGGGAAGTCACAGCATCCGGTTACGTTGGTGCTTAAAGATACCAATGGTAATCCGTTAACAGGGCTAGCACATGACATTGAGTTGTCTTTAGCGTTTACGCCTGACGCACAGAGAAATCGTGAGCGTTCAGCACAGGCTCCAAAACTTGGTGAAGTGCAGGAAACCCGCACCGGGGTGTATACCGCCACGCTGACGCCGGGTTTAACGGCGGGGACGGCACGCATCACAGCTAAAGTCCTGGGTAAAACAGAAACCCTGACAGTGACACTAAAAGCGGTTTCCGCCGAGGCGGCAAAATCGACATTCACGGTAATGCCCATGGAGCAGGTCGTTGGACACCCGATTAGCCTGGCGTTAGAAGCAAAAGATAAAGACGGGAATGCCATCACCGGCGACGACAGCTTACGTTTTTATGCAGTTTCAGCCAGCGGCGAAGTCCGTTTTACTGCAGTAGAAGAGAAAGACGGCGTGTACAGCGCTAAGGCAACGTCTGAACTGGCTCAGGCGACACGCATTGGTGTGAAGTCACAAAAACATGATTTCTCTGGGCTGGAAAAACAAGCCAACTGGATTGCCGACAAAACGCAACCGGTGGTGCAGGCTTTTAACCTGACCAAGGACAATGCACTGGCGGATGGCAAACAGAGTAATATCGCGGTCGTTACCCTGACCGACCGTTATGGGAACCCGCTGTCCGGATACACGGTCACTCTGGCGTTACCGCCACAGGTTAAGATCGCGAATGGGGAGAACGTTGTGAAGACCGATGCCAAAGGTGAAGCAAGATTCTCACTGACCAGTTCAACGCCGGGAACTTATGATATTACGCTAAGCGCGGGGAACATCAGCTCATCGCTAAGCGTAACATTTGCCTCTGCAATGGAGGGGGCAACATTGTCTCTGGCGGCCAAAGACAATGGCGCAATAACCAATATTGCAGCAAACGGTCGCGATGGTGCCAAGCTTGAGATCATGCTCAACAATACCGCCGCGTCGGTTGAAGGACAGAAAGTGGAGCTTATCGTAACGCCACAAGGGCTCGTGTACCCGGACAAAATCACCACCAATAAAGATGGTTACGCGACGGTAACGTTAACTACGGTTAAGGCAGGTCATTACACCGTTAATGCCAGGGTTACAGATGGGCAGCACAGCGTTGAGTCCTCAAGCGTTGACCTGGAATTCGTACCTGATATTAACAGCGCAGTGCTGAATTTGACCGCACCGTCTGAGAGCATTGTGGCAAACGCATCAGTGGCACATGAAATTCAGGTACAGGTTGTCGACGGTGAAAACAACCCATTTAGTGGTGACGTGCACCTGACCAGTTCCCCTGCCAGTGGATTAAAACTGGGCCAGTCCGAACTCACATTGGATGAGAAAGGAATGGCATCAACAAACTTTATTGCCGCAGAAGCCGGGCACTATCAATTGCAGGCAACCTTCATCAAAGAGGGTAAACGCGTTACGGCGAGTAAGGCGATTGAGGTGGTATCGGATCTGCAAAATGCCGCGTTGACGATCGAACCGTCAACTACATCCGCCGTAGTCAGTGATGTGGATAACGTGGCGTTTACCCTGCATCTGACCGATACATCAGGGAACAGCGTCAGCAATCGTAAGCTGAAAATTACGGCTACAGGCCCATCGCCACGCGATCCTCTGGTGATTGACAATACGCTTGTCACCACCAATGGTTCCGGTACTGCGACTGTAAATGTCCACGGTAATAAGGCGGGTCGTTACACGCTGACCGCCACATTGGCTGAACACGGTAGCAATGTCTCGGCAAATGCTTCGATAACGCTGAATGCCGATGCCCAGAATCCAGTACTCACTCTGGAGCAGGATCCTGGCTATGCCGTTGCCAACCTTGAGCCGGTAGGCTTTATGGCCCGGTTGCAGGATAAATTCGGTAACCCGTTAAACGGCAGTGTCGAATTTAGCGCAGGCAGCAAAGCCAAACCCGGCAGCGGAACCTTTACGATGACGCCGGATAAAACCAACTTTAAGTTAGGGAATGCTTACTCTGAACTGAGAACGGATACGGCCGGTGTAAGTTGGGTAAGAGCGAAGGCAACGACGGGAGATAAAACGTTGGAAAAAGTACTCACCGTCTGGGTAGTTGAGAACCATCAACCAAATTCCTGATCGGGATATAAACAGGAGATAGCCGCAGCGTGGCGGCTATCTCCCTTTCTATATATTGTCCACGCGTCCTCTACCCACTAAGACTCAGAACTGTAATAGCTTTAGCAAAGCTAAGTTCACTCTCGATGATTCCCCTTCCCCGTTGATTTGAAAACAAGCAGCAATATAATAAAGGGGCTGGAAATATCGACAAAACCTCAGGTAAAATATTTCCAACCAGATGGCTATATTATCAAAATTAATTTATCACGTGACAAATTACGTAGGGAGACTTGAATCGAGTATCCGGTATCGATGTTTACATCACATTAATGACACGTGACATATATCATCAATTCGGAGATCTACATTTTCACTCTCAAAAATGTATCCCGATAAATATTTCACCCCAAAAGTGTTAAATTTTTATTATGATTATTTTGCGGAGAGTTTATGAACAAAATATATCAAATAAAATGGAGTAAAGTCCGTAATTGCTGGTGTGTGTGCTCCGAACTGGGAAGGAAGAACACGAAAAAAAAGTCCAGGGCGTTATTAGCCGGTGCTGTAGCGCTATGCTCATCAATGGCTTTTGCTGATGATATTGATGTCAGCAAAGATAACACCGTTGATTTTGGCCCAAGCAACCAGTCCATTAATTACCATATCAATGTAAAAGATAATGCCAACCTGGTGATCAATGCGCCGGACTCTCGCCCCCGCCTGACCTTCACATCAGGTGGTGGGCTGGATATTACCCAAGGAACAGTGCGTATCAATGGCGAACTAAACGTTCTGCTGAGAGGTACGGGTTACCTTAACGTATCCAATGCAGGCAGCGAACTCTATGCTGACGACTTATATGACAGCGCATCAGACAACTGGCGAACTGGCGGTTATTTTAACGTATCTGATGGCGGTAAGATTCATGTTAAAGGGACCAGTCGTCTTACCTATGAAAGGGGAAACGTTAGCGGCGAAGGTAGCCAGGTAAATACACAAACATTCTTTATGGGTGTTTTCAAGAGCTACGGTGGCGATCAATTCCTGTCGGTTAATAACAAGGGAGAAATTAACGCCAGTGAGAAATTAAGCCTGGGGTATTATAATCAAGATTCAAATACCACATTAGTGGTATCAGACATGGGGAAAATCTCTGCCCCAGAAATTAGTTTGAGTACGAACTCAGAATTAGCATTAGGCGCTCAAGAAGGAGAGAAAGCTAAAACTGCTGGGGTCATTGACGCCAAGAAAATAGAGTTTGTCTGGGCTAGTACGGACAATAAAAAAATCACACTGAACCACACCAGTGATAACGCCAATATAACAGCTGATATATCAAGCGGTAGTGAGGGGCTGGGTAATATCAATGCGCTTAATGGCACAACGTTTTTGTCCGGAGATAACTCAAAATTTAGCGGCAAAGTAAAAATTGCCAAGAATGCCACCCTTGGGGTTACGCAGAACCTGGGAACCGCTGATATTAGCAATAGCGGCAAACTCTTGCTGAACGCTCAAGATGACATGGATTTCACCAATAAGATTACGGGGAACGGTATTATCTCCGTCGGCGCCGGAAATGTGGCGTTAATGGGTGATAACAGCGCCTTTAAAGGCAAGATCAATGTTGAATCGGGTGCCGTTGCGACCGTGTCCGATCAGAAAAACCTGGGCTCTGCCGGGTTATCCGTTGCCGGGAAACTGCAGCTCAATAGCACCAGCGACTGGTTGTTTAACCACAAGATTTCTGGGTCCGGCATCCTGAGTGTCGATACGGGAAATCACGCTTTCTCTTTTAAAAATAGCACAGCGACCTCTGGGTTCACTGGTGCTCTGGCGTTACAGAATACGACATTCAACCTGCAGGGAACCAACACCGATGCTCTTGCAAAAGCAGGGCTGATTGCAGGAAAAGGAAGTGAAATTTCACTGGGCACTGGCACACAGTCCATTGGAAGCCTGGCCTTTTCTGGCGGTACCATTGAGTTTGGTAACATTACCCCCGGCATACACCAAACCGACAAAATGGTGAATGTTAAAGATCAGTTAGACCTGACTGGGTCTGGTGCTGTGCAGGTGAATCCTGTGGGCGTAGTGGACGCCATATCTCAGGGTATTGATACCGGTCTCTCCTTAATGGAGCAGGAAGACGCCAATGCGGAAATTAAGCTGGTTTCCACCAATTCAGCAACCGTTGTAACAGGAGATGCCGGAAACCTACAACTGCAGGATCTGAACGGTAACGCGATAACAGATGCTGTTCAGCATGACATCAGCCAGGACGGACAGGTTGTAGCAAAGGGAACGTATGACTATCGCCTGACCAGTGGGCAAAATCATGACGGCCTTTATGTGGGCTACGGTCTGACACAGATTGAATTACAAGGACAGGGTCAGAATGCATTGATCCTGAACGCCAACGGAAAAACCGGAGCGGCTGCGGAATTGAGTTCCCGCCTGACCGGCTCCGGGGATCTGGCGCTCGACAGCCAGAAAGGCCACACAGTTTCACTATCAGGTTTGAATAATGATTACACCGGTCTGACCGATTTGCGCAGCGGTAATCTACTGATGCTCAATGATAATGTACTGGGCCATACAGCTGGTCTGCAGATGGCAGAAGAGACCGTTTTGGATATGAATGGGCATAGCCAGACGATTGGGCAGCTAACCAGCGCGGTGGGATCAGTTCTGAATATTAATGGCGGTAGCCTGACGATTTCTAACGGCGGAACATCCGCAGGAGCATTGGTCGGCAGCGGTAATCTGAATATAGATAACGGTGTCTTTAGCGTGAAGGGCAATAATGCGTCCTTAAGCGCAACAACGACCATCGCTTCCGGCGCAGAGGTCACTCTGGATAATGTTCAGGGATTGGGGACCGGGGAGATTATTTCCGATGGCCACCTCAATCTCAATGCCGTTGAGGGACACTTGTCCAACAACCTTAGCGGTAAGGGTGAAGTTTCATTCAGCGAATCTAACGTCGCTCTTGAGGGGGATAACAGTGGATTTAGCGGCCAGCTTAACCTGGATAAAAACACACAATTAGTGGCGTCAGCCGCCGAACATCTGGGGGAGGCGACCATTCATAATCAGGGTGACATGATCCTTAACAGCTTGGATGACTGGACCATGCAAAACCAGGTCGATGGCAGCGGTAATGTCATCAAGCAGGGTCAGGGCACTATCACTCTGACTGCAGATTCCACCTATACCGGCACCACTGATATTCAACAAGGGGGTCTGATGCTGGGTCAGGAGGATGCACCTGTTACCTTAGCGAGCCAGCAGATCAATATAACTTCTGCCGGTATGCTTTCAGGCGCGGGAACGGTACTAGGCAGTATCCATAATGCCGGACTGTTTGTTGCCGGAAATGGAGCATCAGGCCACTTTACTGTTGGCGGAGATCTCACCAACCAGGGTGCGATATCTTTAGGGAATATTGGACAGTCCGCAGGCAATCAGCTGATTGTTGAAGGAAATTACCACGGCGACAATGGTGTTATTAATTTTGATACGGTTCTGGGGGACGACCATTCGGTCACCGATAAGCTTATTGTAAAAGGTGATACCACTGGCAATACTCAAGTAAGTGTCACCAATGCAGGAGGCCAGGGTTCACAAACTCTGGAGGGGATTGAGCTTATTCATGTTGATGGCCGTTCTGATGGTGATTTTACTCAGAGCGGGCGTATCACTGCGGGCGCGTATGATTATTCATTGGTTCGAGGTCAGGGGGCTAACAATAATCACTGGTATCTGACCAGTCAGTTGAATAAGCCTGAAAAACCCGAAAAACCGGTTTCGCCCACAGAGCATATGCTTCGCCCGGAAGGAGGGACCTATACCGCGAACCATGCTGCCGTAAACACCATGTTTAACATGCAGTTACACGATCGCTCGGGCAAAGCTCAGTACACAGATGTGTCAACCGGAGAGATGAAAACCACCGGTATGTGGATGCGTCAGGCAGGTGGCCACCAAAGTTGGTATGACGGTAGCAGCCAATTACGTACTCAAAGTAATCGCTATGTGATGCAGCTCGGCAGCGATATCGCGCAGGGCTCAACCAACGGGCATGATAGCTGGCGTCTCGGGATCATGGCCGGGTATGGTCATGACAATAATCAGACCCGCTCATCAGCAACGGGTTACACCTCGCGAGGTAGCGTCAATGGCTATAGCACTGGCCTTTATGCTACATGGTTTGCCGATAACACCGACCATAAAGGCCTGTACCTCGACGGTTGGGCACAATATGGATGGTTTGACAACCATGTCAAAGGTGAAGGACTGGCTTCTGAGTCCTATAAATCCAAAGGTCTGACAGCTTCTGTTGAAACGGGATATACCTTTAAAGTTGGCGAATTCTCTGGCAGCAAAGGAACCGTTAATGAGTGGTATGTTCAACCGCAGGCGCAGGTTACCTGGATGGGGGTCAAATCTGATGACCATCGGGAAGCTAACGGAACGCGTATCGAGATGAATGGTAACGGTAATATTCAAACCCGTCTTGGAGCCAGAGCCTACCTGAAAAGCTTTAATAAAATGGATGAGGGCAAAGGCCGCGAATTCCAGCCATTTATTGAAGCTAACTGGCTCCATAATACACGCAGTTTTAGCACTAAAATGGACGACGTTAGCGTCAGCCAGGAAGGTGCACGCAATCTGGGAGAGATTAAACTGGGTGTCGAAGGCCAGATTACACCAGATTTAAATCTGTGGGGTAATGTGGGCGTCCAGATGGGAGACAACGGTTATAACAACAGCTCGGCAACGTTAGGACTGAAATATCATTTCTAATTAGCCCTCAACAAAAGATAGCCGGGGTGTTTTCGAGAGCACCCCGGCTACTGCCATAACCTCAAATATATCGACGCTTGGATTATTCTCATGGCCAGGCGAGCTATGAGAATAATGAGCACTTAAATAGCGCCAACCGTCATCCCATTCCTCCCCCTTTTACTCATCAAAAGGAGGGAAAAAAACGACTCGCAGTTAAAAAAGCCATTCATGACCTTACTTATCAACCGGATAATCCCTGTTAATCCACACATGTTCATCTTCCCAGGTAAACATCCATTTGCGAACCGGGCCGGCCATCACGTTAAGGTAGTAACTGTCATATCCCGCCAGGGTTGCCACCGGGTGATACCCTTTCGGCACCATCACCACGTCGCGGTTATAGACTGCCATACACTCGTCAAGCGACCGGTCATCGGTGTAGACCCGTTGCATACAGAATCCCTGCGGCGGGTTGAGGCGATGGTAGTAAGTCTCCTCCAGATAGGTTTCCTGCGGGGGATTATCGGTGTCATGCTTATGGCTTGGGTAAGAACTGGTACAACCTTCGTTGGTCCACACCTCCACCACCAGCAGACTATCTGCGGGTTTATCTTCCGGTAAGATGTTGTGCACGTAGCGCTGGTTGTGACCTTTGCCGCGCGCTTCCCCGTCGATATCCTTAGGTGCGATCAGCCGCGTTGGGTGCGTGCCTTTCCCCGGCGCAGCGCAGACCGCCAGCTCCAGTCTGGTCACCGCCTGAACCTGTATTGTTTCACCAGCAGTGACATAAACCGCCCACGGTTTGATGCGTTCAAACGGGCTCATCCGCTCACCGATATCCGTAAAAGTTGCGCCCGGCGTGGTGACGGTCGCGCGTCCGGCAACCAATACCAGACAACGTTCTTCGCTGACGGCGGGCAGCGTAAGCTGCTGCCCTTCCTCCAGTTCATACGCTCTAAAGCCAACATATCCCCAACCGGCGCTTTCCGGCGTCACTGACTGCGTACACCCTTGCGCGTCCGGCTGCTGCCAGCGTGATAATAAACGTGACATATCACCTCCTCAGATAAGCCCGGCATCCCGTGCCAGACGGCTAAGGTTGTTATAGCCCAGACGCGCATACGTCAGCGGATGCGCTATGGCTGGATCCTGCTCCGCCTCCACCACCAGCCACCCCTGATACTGGTTCGCCTTCAGCAATGCCATGATTGGCGGATAGTCAACGCAGCCATCTCCCGGCACGGTAAAGACGCCGCTCAGCACCGCATCGAGGAAGCTGGTTTTGCGGTTTTTGACATCCGCCAGCACGTCGGCACGTACGTCTTTGCAGTGAACATGGTTGATACGTGATGCCCAGCGCTGCGCCACAGCCAACGGATCGGCACCCGCAAAGGTCAAATGCCCGGTGTCGAGCAACAAGCCAACTTCATCACCGGTATTCGTCATCAGATTATCCACATCTTCAGCAGATTCAATCACCGTTCCCATGTGGTGGTGATAGGCAATCTGTACTCCCTGCTGCTGGGTGTAGCGCGCAAACTCAGTGAGCTTTTCACCGTACTCTTGCCAGCGCTCTTGCGGGAAGCGCGGACGCAGATGTACCGGCGTCTGCTGCTCGCCGTGAATGCAGCCACTGACTTCGGCAAAGACCAGCACCTTCGCTCCCAGTTCGCGCAGTAACGTCAGGTGCGATTGCACAGCGGCAATCTCCTCCTCCACGCTGCGTTCCAGCAGACGTCCGGAGTACCAGCCGGAAACCAGTTGCAGGTCGTGGCGCTGCAAAATTGGGCCGAGCAGTCGCGCCTCACGCGGGAATTTGTTGCCCAGTTCGAAACCAGCAAATCCAGCCTCTTTGCCCTCGCTCAGACACGTATCAAGCGACGTCTCAGCGCCCAGTGAAGGAAGATCGTCATTCGTCCATGTCAGTGGATTAATACCTAATTGTACCGTCATCATCTTCTCCTGAATTATGCTTGTCCGCGCTCGCGCCACCAGGCGATAAGCTGCAGGTAGTTATCTTTAATGCGCGCCACCAGCTGCGCATCGTCAATATCGTGTTTCAACCACGCGCGGGAAGCGTCGCCGAACAGCGTGCGTCCCACGGCAAAACCTTTCACCACCCCATGACCCGCAGCCGCTTTAAAATCAGCACGCAGTTGCTCTGCCGGAGCGTCCAGACCCAGGATCACCACGCCACGGCAGTGCGGATCGCGCCGTTCGATAATGTCACTCAACGCCGTCCAGCCAGCAGACGTCAGCGGTGGGAGTTTCCACCAGTCGGGGTAGATCCCTAAGTTGTAGAAACGGGAAATGGCGCGCAAATACAGTTCATCACTGCGCGGCATACTGGCCGGTAAAATCACCTCCAGCAGCAGCTCATGACCGGACTGGCAACAGGCGCGGTACACCTCAGCGATTTTCTGTTCTTGTTCCAGACGCAACGCGTGGGCATCTTCCGGATGGAAAAAGACCAGACACTTCACCACATGTTCCTGCGGCCAACTAATGAGCTGCGAGCCTATATTGCCGTGTTCCATCTCCAGCGGGCGTGACCCCGGCAGTTCGATAGGGCGACCTATCCACCAGCCCTCTCCGGTTATCGCATTCAGCGCATCCTGACCAAACGTACCATCGCACAGCAGCCCGGCCTTGCCCTCCAGCCCGGCGCTGTTGGCCGCTTCACGGCTGGCCTGCAAAATAAGCTGTTTCAATGCAGGAATACGCTTCAAAGACGCGCCGCACTGCAACGCCATCTCTTCCAGTTGGCTACGGTGATCGAAGGCCATCACGCACAGTTCCGGCCATGTGCGACGACGGGTCGTCACGCGATGTAAATGGTTGAGATGCGGATCGAGATCCGGACGTGGAACCTCTGCAGCGCGGGAAAGATAATCATCAAGCTCAACTTTGCTCGGCATCGCCGGCGCACAGCCGTGACGTGATACCACCAGTGCGCCGCAGGCATTTGCATAGCGGCACGCCTGCTCCCACCCCTCATCGTTAAGATAGCCGCGCAGCAGGCCAGACATAAACGCATCCCCCGCCCCCAGCACGTTCAGTACCTCTACGCGCACGCCGGTGACCGTCAGGCCATCGTCCAGCCGGGCCGGGATCGCGTCGGTATACACCGAACTGCCAAGCGCACCGCGCTTGCAGACCAGCGTCGCGTGACTCACGCCGCGAACCTGAGACAGCGCCTGCAGCGTATCGGTACTGCCGCCCGCGATATGAAATTCCTCTTCGGTGCCGACAATTACATCAAAAAGATGCAGCACCTCCTGCAACTGGCGGGTGACCTGATCGGCGGCGATAAAGCGCGTTTCGCCGTCGCCTAAGGAAGTAAGCCCCCACAGCACCGGGCGATAGTCGATATCCAGCGCCGTACGCACGCCGTGACGCCGGGCGTAAGCGAGCGCCGTCAACACCGCCTCGCGGGTTTGCGGATGAGAAAGATGCGTCCCGGTGATGGCAAGACAACGAGCAGAAGCGATGTACTGTTCATCAACATCGCTGGCGGTAATCGCCATATCCGCGCAGTTATCACGGTAAAAAATCAGTGGGAAGGTGTCCCGGTCTTTAATGCCGAGTAGCACCAGCGCCGTCAGGCGGTCTTTATCAGTGATCAGATGGCTGGTATCGCAGCCTACCTGGTTTAATTCTTCACGCAGGAAACGGCCCATATGTTCGTCGCCAACCCGCGCCAGCATTGAAGAACGCAGCCCCTGGCGTGCCGTACCGTAAGCCACATTACCGGAGGAGCCGCCAAGGTATTTGGCAAAGCTCGACACATCTTCCAGGCGCGCGCCAATTTGCTGACTGTAGAGGTCAACCGCCACGCGGCCCATGCATATCACATCAAACTGCTTTTCCACGTTGATACCTCTTCAGACAATGTCGTTCACGTTCAGCCAGCGGCCTTCCTGGTGCGAGAGTGCGATAGCGTCAAGCACGCGCGAAACCTTCCAGCCCTCTTCAAAGTCCGGCCACATCGGTGCATCGGCGGCAATGCCGTCCACCAGGTCACGTACTTCTACTGTTTTCTGGTCGTTAAAGCCGATACCATGCCCGGCTCCCATGCAAAACGCGCCGTAGTCCGGGTGCGCCGGGCCAACCAGTAAAGTGCGAAACCCCTGGCGGTTGACCGGATCGTCATGCAGATAGAGCTTCAGCTCAGCCATACGCTCCTGAGTAAAACTGATGGTTCCTTTGGTCCCGGTAATCACATACGACAACCCCATCTTGCGGCCACAGGCAACGCGCGAGGTTTCAATCACCCCTTGCGCACCGCCTGCAAAGCGCACCATCGCGTGGGCCTGATCTTCGTTCTCTACCGTCACCATTTGCGAGGAACCGACTTTCGCCGGACGCTGTGGCACCACGATCTTCAGGTCGCCGCAGACCTGATGAATATCCCCAACCAGGTACTGCGCCATATTGACGATATGCGCCGCCAGATCGCCAAGCGCACCAAGTCCGGCGGTCTCTTTAAAACAATGCCAGTGGATCGGCGCAAGCGGATCGGCCATGTAGTCTTCGTTGTGGGTGCCGTAGAAATGGATCACCTCACCAATTTCTCCGCGCTCAATGATCTCTTTCGCCAGCTGCGCCGTTGGGTTCTTCATATAGTTGAACCCCACCAGCGTTTTCACTCCTGCCCGCTGTGCAGCCTCAACCATTTCACGCGCGTCGTGGGCGTTCAGCGCCAACGGCTTTTCTGAGTACACATGCTTGCCATGGCGAATCGCTTCCAGCGCCATCTCTTTGTGTAGATGATTAGGAGAACAGATATCCACGACATCAATGGCCGGGTCGGCCACCAGCGCACGCCAGTCTCCGGTTGAGCGATTGAAGCCAAACGCCTGCGCCCGCTCGGCGGCCAGCTCTGGAGAGACTTCCGCCACCATTTCGCGCACCAGCTTGCCGCGCAGGTTAAACACCGTCGGGGCCTGGGCATAGGCGATGGCATGCGCCTTGCCGATATACCCGGTGCCAATCAATCCAATACGAACTTCTTTCATCATGATCCTCACAATGCGCCGCGACGGCTCTTGGCGTAGGTATCGAACGCCACCGCCAGAACGATAATTAAGCCGGTAATAATTTGTTGGTAGTAAGCCGAGACGTTCATCAGCACCAGACCGTTAATCAGGATGCCCATGATGATCGAGCCAATAATGGTGCCGCCAATACGCCCGTAGCCGCCCATCAGTGAGGTACCGCCAATGACCACCGAGGCGATAACGCGCAGCTCAAACGAGATCCCGGCGACCGCTTCTGCACTGCCCAACCGCGCGCTGAGAATGAAGCCCGCCAGCCCTGCCAGACAGCCAATTAACACGTAGACGCTCACCAGCACGCGCTTCACGTTAACCCCTGCCAGACGCGCCGCCTCCGGGTTGCCGCCGATGGCGTACACGAAGCGCCCCCAGCGGGTTTTATGTAGCGCCAGATAACCGCCTACCGCCACCAGCGCGAATATCCAGATTGGAATGGAGATACCAAGCAGTTCGCCGCGTCCCCACCAGCGGTATCCCGCGTCGAAACCGGCAATTGGTGCGCCGTCGTTAATCACCAGCGTCAGGCCGCGCCAGATCGTCATCCCGCCGAGGGTGACGATAAACGGCGGCAGACGCAGGCGGGTCACGCCGAGGCCATGCAGAAAACCAATCGCGGTGCCCATCGCCATACAGATACCAAGGCCAATCAGCCAGCTCATGCCACCCCAGGCGTTCGGGTCGACGGTGGTGAAGTTGTCGCCCTTAATCACATACGCGGCGGTCATGGCGCAGACCGCCAGGATGGAGCCCACCGACAGATCGATCCCGGCGGTCAGAATGACAAACGTCATCCCCACCGCCATGATCCCGTAGATGGAGACTTCGGTCAGAATGTTGAAAATATTGCGTTCAGAAAGAAAATTGCTGTTCTGCAACTGAAAGAAAATCAGCAGCAGGATCATGAAAATCAGTACCCCAAAGCGCTCAAAAAAGGCAATGGGATCAAGACGTCCGCCGCGTTTGGCAGGAACCTGCGTTTTAGAAATAATCTGCGTCATGAATCACTCCGTTATGCCGCATTCAGGGCGTTGTGGTTGATGGCCATCATCGTCATTAGCCGCTCTTCATTAGCGTCGTCACCGTGGATCTCGCCAGTCACCCGGCCTTCACTTAACGTGATGATCCGATCGGAAACCGCCATGACTTCCGGCAGATCGGAGGAGATCACGATCACCGCCACGCCCTTTTTCGCCATATCAAACAGCACCTGATGGACTTCTGATTTGGTGCCAACATCGATGCCGCGCGTTGGTTCATCCACGATCAACACCCGAGGATTAAGCGCCATGCAGCGCGCGAGGATCACTTTTTGCTGGTTCCCGCCGGAGAGCTTGCGTACCTCCTGCGCGCTGTTGACCATTTTGATCTGCAGCGCCTGGCGGTATGACTCGATCAGGGCATCCTCTTTGCGGGTATTCACGAACCAGCGCCAGTGCAGCAGTGACGAGAGGCTGGAGAGCGACAGGTTGTCGCGGATCGACAGCCCAAGCACCGCGCCCTCTTTTTTACGATCTTCCGGTACCAGCGCCAGCCCCTGATCCAGCGCAAACAGCGGATCGCGCGGCTGATATGGCACGCCATCAAGTTCAAAGCTGCCGGAAGTAAAACCGTCGGCGCCGAACAGGCAGCGGGCCACTTCGGTGCGTCCGGCACCCACCAGTCCGGCAATGCCTAACACTTCGCCAGCATGCACGTGGAAGCTAATGTCGTGCAGCGCGATGCCGTGCGGATCCAGCGGCGGTTTTTCGCGGCTAAGCCCCTTCACCGCCAGACGCACAGGTTTATCTTCATGGTGAGTTTCGCTGGCCGGACGGCGATTAAAGGCCACATCGCGCCCCACCATCAGGCGGATCAGCTGTTCTACGGTGGTCTGTGCAACCGCGCCATTTCCGGTGAATCGTCCATCCTGGAAAACGGTGAACTGGTCGCAGAGTTGAAAAACTTCATGCAGGCGATGGGTGACGTAGATAATGCTCACGCCACGCCCTTTAAGTTCCCGCACCACACGATGCAGGCTTTCCACTTCGCTGTCGCTCAGCGCGGCGGAAGGTTCATCCATAATGATGAGTTTTGCGTTCAGCGTTAGCGCCCGCGCAATTTCCACCATTTGCTGCTGCGCCACGCTCAGCCGGGCCACGGCCGTGGTTGGCGCAACGTTCAGTTGCAGGTAATCCAGAATCACCTGCGCTTCCTGATTTACCGCCTTTTCGTCAACAATCAGATTGCGTTTACGCGGTTCGCGTCCGAGAAACATATTCTCGGCGACGGTCATATTGGGCAGCAGATTAAATTCCTGATAAATCGTGATAATGCCCTTGTTCTGCCGCTCAACCGGAGAGTCTTCTACCGGCAATGTTTCGCCGTTGAACCAAATATCCCCGCGTGTTTGCGGCTGCGCGCCCGCCAGCGCTTTCAGCAGGGTCGATTTTCCGGCACCGTTCTCACCTAACAGCGCATGAATTTCGCCTGCTCCGACGGTCAGCTGTGCGCTGCTCAGCGCCCAAACGCCGGAAAAGCTTTTCGCCAGGTCGGTCACTTTCAGTAAGGGTTGCGACATCGGTCTGCTCCTCCTCATAGAGAGCCGCCACTTGCGCGGCGGCTGCGGACATATCAGTTACCGGCCTCACTAATACGCTCGGCCTGCTGCAGGTTCTCTTTGGTGATAAGCGTTGGCGGGTAGTCAGCCCCGGTGATCGCAGTCTTCTCACGGACGTTATTCACCAACTGGCTCATAGCCGTTTTCACCGCAAAGCCAGGACGCTGATCCGCCGTCACTGCCAGCCAGCCATCGCGCACACGCGCCAGTGCTTCCGGCACGGCATCGAAGCCCGTGACCAGAACTTCACCCGGTTTCAGTCCTTGTCCCTGTAACGCTTCAATCGCGCCCAGCGCCATATCGTCGTTAGCGGAGAGGATCACCTGCGGACGCTTCGGCAACGAAGGCAGAACGCTTTCGACAATGCGCATCCCTTCAGAACGCATCCAGTTACCGGTCTGATCGGCAACGATCTTGTACTTTTCACCACCCGCCTTCAGGCTGTCGCGAATGCCTTTAGTACGTTCAATGTTGGAGGAGGAGCCTGGCTGGCCGGTCAGCAGAATAATATCTGCCCCGTCAGGGAATTTGGTTTTGACAAAGTCGCCAATCGCCTGGCCGCCTTTGTAGTTGTTCGCGCCGAAGTGCGGCACTTTTTTCTGGCTGTCAACGGAGCGGTCAAGGGTAACAACGGGCAGTTTCGCATCCTGAATTTCATCTACCGCGCTGGACACCGCGTTGACATCGTTTGGTGAAACAATAAAGCCCTGTGCGCCACGAGTTATGGCGTTTTCCAGGTCAGCGACCTGTTTTGGCGAGCTACCCTGCCCGTCCAGGACCTGTAAATTCACGCCCATCTCTTTTGCGGCTTTCACCGCCGTGCGCTGCATGTGAACTTCAAATGGCATCGCCAGGTTTGGCGTACTGAAAACAATTTGCTCGTTTTCAGCAATGGCTGCCCCGGATGTCATGGCGATGAGGACAGCTAAGATCAGTTTTTTCATTATTATGTCTCTCTGTGTAGGGTAGGTTGTGGTGACAATCAGAGGAGAACTTCACGTTGGCTATGCAGTGACTCCAGCGCTTTATCCGCCAGATACAGCGCACGCTCGCCATCGTCCCCGCTGCAATCAGGGACCGCTTCGCCGCGCAGTACCGCAACAAAGTGTTCCCATTCCGCGGCATAGGCCGATTTATAACGCTGCAGGAAGAAATGTTCAGGTAACGCGCTGGTGCAGCCGGTCTTCGCGTAGTGCTGCACCTGATTTTCGAGAATGTTGCCCGCGCACAGCAGCCCTTCAGAACCGTGCAGCTCAAGGCGCTGATCGTATCCGTAAGAAGAACGGCGGCTGTTGACGATGGTCGCCATCGCGCCGGAGGCATATTTCAGTACGATGAACGCGGTATCGATATCGCCCGCTTCGCCAATCGCCGGATCCACCAGATTGCTGCCCTGGGCATACACCGAAACCGGCTCTTCGCCCATGATAAAGCGCGCCATATCAAAATCGTGGATGGTCATATCACGGAACATACCGCCGGACACACACACGTATTCCGCAGGCGGCGGCGACGGGTCGCGGGAGATGATCAGCAGCGATTCCGGCTTTCCGATACGCCCGGCCAGTGCGTCAGTTTTCACACGGCGAAACTGTGGATCGAAGCGGCGGTTGAAACCGATAAACAACGGTACGTCGTACTCTTTGACCACTTTCAGGCAGTCGCGTACACGGGCCAGATCCAGGTGGACCGGCTTTTCACAGAAGATGGCTTTGCCGTGGCGGGCGGCCATTTCAATCAGATCCGCATGGGTATCGGTCGCGGAGGCAATCAGCACGGCGTGAACGTTAGGGTCCGTCATCGCCTCATCCAGGCTTTGCAAACGAGCCTGGTACTGTGTGGCAAGACGGGTGGCAAATTCCTTATTCGGGTCGACGACGGACCAGAGGGTAGTGGCACTGTGACTGGCAATGTTAGCTGCATGTACCTGGCCAATTCGGCCAGCGCCCAGTAAAGCAATGTTAAACATAACGGCTCCCGGTGTTGGTGAATGCGATGAACTAACGACCCTTTAAATAAAACATTTATTTCATTTTTATAAATAGTGAAAATTATGTTTTTGGGTGCAAGTTAACACTTTTGAGATGATCGAGATAAAATCTGTTATCAATATCACAACATAACAACAGGGAAGATGCAGGAATTAGCCCCCTTCCGTTCAGGAAGGAGGCGATGGATGAAGAGAAAGGAAAAATGAAATGAAAATTTCGTTGTCGCAGGTTACCGGATGACAGCGCTAACGACTTATCCGGCCTGGGGGTAGAATCCGCTGTAGGCCGGATAAGCGCGGCGCCATCCGGCATTAATCGCTTTTAGTACTGACGTGCGTTTTTCACCTGCTCAAACGTCTGCTCAGCCGCTTTTCGCACCGACGGAGATTCTGCCACCTGCGCATCGCCAGTGCGCCACCAGGAGGCATAGTCGTGGGTCATGGTTTTCGGCAGGACTTTGATATCCAGCAGCACAGGCCCCGAATGCGCACGCGAGGCTTCCAGCGCCGCCAGCAGGCTTTGCTCGTCATGTACACGCCATGCCCGACAGCCGTAGCTTTCCGCGTTTTTAGCAAAATCGACCTTCACCAATGGCCCATCCAACCGTCCGGTTTGCGGATTACGGTGACGGTTTTCCGTACCGAAGCTTCCCATCCCGTGCCCCATCTGCAGGTTGTTAATACACCCGAAGCTGGCGTTATCAAACAGCAGGATAGTGACTTTTATCCCCTCCTGGACGGCGGTTTGTAGCTCGGAATGCAGCATCATGTACGAGCCATCCCCCACCATGGCATATACCGGCTGCTGCGGCTTCGCCAGCCTGGCTCCAATAGCAGCCGCAATCTCATAGCCCATACAGGAGTAACCGTATTCCAGGTGATAGCTGTCCGGGGTTTTGACCTGCCAGATACGCTGTAAATCGCCAGGCAGCGATCCGGCGGCCCCTACGACGATAGCGTTATCTTCAATGTGCTGATTGATAAGCCCCAGCACCTTCGTCTGGGTCAACCGGGTGTTTAGCGTGTCGCCATATTCCGCCAGCTGAGCGTCAAGATGCCCAGCCACTTCGGGTTCGTCATCGGGACGCCAGTCGCGCTCCCATAAACGTTGGCACTCATCGCGCCAGGCCTCTTGCGCCTTAGCGACCTCCTTCCCCCAATCGCTGCGGTAGTCTTTCAGTGTTTCGGTTAATGCCTTAAGCCCGGTACGGGCGTCGGCGATAAGCGCAGTGGCATCAAGCTTCAGTGCGTCAAACTCCGCCACGTTCAGCAGCAGGAACTCAACCTCCGGATGAGAAAACAGCGCTTTCGAACCGGTGGTAAAGTCGGTGAGGCGCGTACCAATGCCGATCACCAGATCGGCTTGCGGTGCGAGCTGATTCGCTGCCATCCCTCCAGTTACCCCAATGCCTCCGAGGTTAAGTGGGTGGTCACTAACCAGCGCTCCCTTTCCTGCCTGAGTTTCGGCAAACGGCAGTTGCAGCGTTTCAACAAACGTACGAAACGCCTCATGCGCGCCGGAATATCGTACCCCGCCGCCGCATACCACCAGCGGACGGCGTTTGCGGGCAATCAGCGCCCGCGCCATCGCCAGACGCTGCGGGTCGGGTGGTCGACGTTCGATCAAATGAACGCGGCGCGCAAAGAAGCTCTGCGGATAGTCCCAGGCTTCCCCCTGCACATCCTGTGGCAGGCAAATAGTTACGGCACCAGTATCTGCGGGGTCAGTAAGCGTTCGCATCGCGTTTAGCATCGCGCTCATTAACTGCTCCGGGCGGTTAATCCGGTCCCAGTAACGCGAGACCGGGCGGAAGCAGTCGTTGGTACTGATGCCAAGGTCATGGTATTGCTCAATTTGCTGCAATACCGGGTCCGGCTGACGACTGGCGTAGACATCGCCAGGCAACAGCAGCAGCGGAATACGGTTCGCCGTCGCGGTTGCCGCGGCGGTCACCATGTTTGCCGCTCCCGGCCCAACCGATGACGTCACGGCAAAAATACGCTGGCGCCGATGCTGTTTGGCGAATCCGGTCGCCATGTGCGCAATTCCCTGCTCATTACATCCCTGCATCACCTGCAAATGACCGGGTGCCTGCTCCAGCGCCTGGCCAATGCCAAGCACGTTACCGTGACCAAAGATGGTGGCGACGCCCTCGACAAAGGGTGTTTCCATGCCATCGACACAGATATATTGTTGATTAAGGAATTTGACCAGCGCCTGAGCCATGGTCATACGTTCGGTTTGCATAAACCCTCCTGTCAGCCCAGCGTTGGCATGGAGAACGCGGCCCCTGTGTCCTGCAGCATCTCCGGCCAGCGTGCGGTGACGGTTTTCATCCGGGTGTAGAAGCGCACACCATCGTTACCATGAACGTTCAGCGCACCAAAAATGGACCGCTTCCAGCCGCCAAAACTGTGGAACGCCATCGGCACCGGAATTGGAACGTTTACGCCCACCATGCCCGCCTGCACTTCTTCGCAGAAGCGACGCGCACAGCCGCCGTCACGTGTGAAAATTGCCGTGCCATTACCATATTCATGACGGTTAATCAGTTCCACCGCGCTGCTGTAATCTGCTACGCGCACCACAGAAAGCACCGGTCCAAAAATCTCTTCTTTATAGATGGTCATCTCCGGCGTGACGTTATCAAACAGGGTCGGCCCGACAAAATAACCCTGCTCATGGCCTTTAACGCTAAAACGTCGACCATCCACGCGCAGGCTGGCCCCCTGCGATTCCCCACTGTCGATATAACCGAGCACTTTATTACGGTGTACCGAGGAGATAAGCGGCCCCATTTCATTTTCCGGTGTCTGATCAAGACCCGATCCGACACGCAACGCCGCAATCTGTTTTTCCAGTCGCGAGCACAGCTCATCTGCCGTTTTGTCCCCTACCGCCAGCACGACCGAAAGCGCCATGCAGCGTTCACCCGCCGCGCCGTAAGCGGCCCCCATAATGGCGTTGGTCGCCATATCCATGTCGGCATCCGGCATTAAAATGCAGTGATTTTTAGCGCCACCTAACGCCTGGCAACGCTTACCGTGGGCCGATGCCGTCTGATAAATGTATTCCGCAATCGGCGTAGAGCCGACAAAGCTCACGGCCTGCACACGCGGGTCAGTTAACAGCACGTCAACGGACTCTTTGTCCCCCTGCACGACGTTGAACACGCCGTCCGGCAATCCGGCTTCTTGCAGCAGTTTGGCCAGAGCCAGGGCGAGAGAAGGGTCTTTTTCTGAGGGTTTCAGCACGAAGGTATTCCCGGTTGCCAGCGCGATGGGGAACATCCACATCGGTACCATTGCCGGAAAGTTAAACGGCGTGATCCCGACGCAAACCCCGAGCGGTTGCATCAGCGAATGGCTATCGACGCCGGTCCCTACGTTGGCTGAGTGTTCGCCCTTTTGCAGATGTGGGATGCCACAGGCAAACTCCACCACTTCCAGGCCGCGGGTCAGTTCACCAACTGCGTCAGAGAATACCTTGCCATGCTCTTCGCTGATGATGCGAGCCAGCCTCTCCATGTTTTCTTCCAACAGCGCCTTAAAGCGGAACATCACTCGCGCACGTTTTAACGGAGAATGGCGCGCCCAACCGGGGAATGCGTCGTGCGCTGCCGCAATGGCCTGCTCGGTTTCCTGTGTCGTACTCATCACCACCTGGCGGATCTGCTCGCCGGTGGCCGGGTTGAAGATTGCCTGAACGCGCTGGCCTGAACCGGTGACACATTCGCCGTGGATAAAATTCGCTACTGTCTCCATCCTTAACCTCTCGCTGTTGATACGTGACTGTTACCTGAACACTGTTATCTGTGTACTATATATGAAACAAATATTCCATTTTAAGTTGAAATAAAATAAATAATGATTAATGTGATCAAGGATGGGTTTTTATGTTAACAAGCGGAATCGCATGATTAGCGTGCACTGGCATAACGTTTCAGCGGACGACAAGCCTGAAGCTTTTGTTTCGTTTTTACAGCCAGATGAATGAGTGACATTTCAAAGACGCGGTTTTGCGTTTAGAATCATAAAACTATGTACCAGGAGGTAAAATGACAACAGCAACCAGCCTGAACGAGCTGCAGCAGCAAATTCGCGATCGCTACGATAGCCTGAGTAAGAGGCTGCAGCAGGTGTCCCGCTATGTGCTGGATAATACCAATAGCGTGGCCTTTGATACGGTTGCCGTCATTGCTGAACGTGCCGGAGTGCCACCCTCTACGCTTATCCGCTTCGCCAACGCCTTTGACTTCACCGGCTTCAACGAAATGAAACAGCTGTTTCGTATGAACCTGGTAGAGGAAACCGCCAGCTACAGCGACCGCGCGCGCATGTTCCGTGAGATGGAAAGCGAAGCCGTACCGGAAACCCCGCTCGATATCCTGCAGGAGTTCGCCCGTTCGAATACCCAGGCGCTCCAGCAGCTGGCAGCCCGTGCCGAACCTGAAATGCTGGAACGCGCCGTACAATTGCTGGCAGAAGCCGACACCATTTACATTGCAGGTCTACGTCGTTCGTTTAGCGTAGCGGCCTATCTCACCTACGCCCTGAGCCATCTTGAGTGTCGTCCTATTTTGCTCGACGGAATGGGCGGAATGCTGCGCGAGCAGATTAACCGCATCAAAGCGCACGATATTGTGGTGTCGATTAGCTTCTCGCCTTATGCGGAAGAAACGGTGATGGTCAGCGAAACTGCGGCCAATGCCGGCGCGCGCCAGATCGTGATTACCGACAGCCAGATAAGCCCGCTGGCCACGTTCAGCGATCTCTGCTTTGTGGTGAAAGAGGCGCAGGTTGACGCGTTTCGATCCCAGTCTGCGACGCTGTGCCTGGTGCAGTCGCTAGTGGTGGCGCTGGCTTACCGTCTGGGTGACGGGAGTAATGAAAACGGTCATTCTGTCGGGTGATGAGCACCGCAAAAATTGACGATCCGCTTTATTACATTCCCGCCAGCGTGACGTGAAACCGTGATGCCAGCCGTTACTTTTATGGTCGTTGAAAATATCGCCCTCATTCAGCGACCAGATAAAATACAATCCGTTATTACCATAAGCTACAATTATATTAATATTAGATAATCAACAATGCGCATGCTGACAATAATACGCAAAGGTTTACTATAGACCTGTCTTTTTTAAGCAGGAAAGTAAAATGAAAAATACAAAAGGGTTGATGATTATTGCCCTTGCTTTCACCCTGGCATCATGTGCTTCCATTCCTGAGAATATCAAAGGTAATAATCAACCCGATATCCAAAAAAACTTTATCTCCGTGCATAACCAGCCCGGTTTATATACCGGTCAACAGGCTCGCTTTGGTGGTAAAGTCATCAATGTGATTAACACCAAAAATGATACGTTGCTGGAAATCGCCGTTTTGCCACTGAACGACTCTGCTAAGCCACAAATAGACGCGAGCTATCAGGGACGTATTCTTGCCCAGCAGAAAGGTTTCCTCGATCCGGTAAACTACAGAAACCATTTCGTGACCATTTTGGGAACAATTCAAGGAGATGAGTCAGGATTCATCAACAAAGTCCCGTACAACTTTGTTAAAGTTGATTTACAAGGAATTCAGGTTTGGCATTTAACTGAGTCTGTCAACACCACCTATAACATGTGGGATTATGGTTACGGCGCATTCTGGCCTGAGTCGATGTGGGGAGCGCCTTACTACGCCAATACAGTCACTCAGGTAACTCCGGAGCTAGTGAAATAATCCCAGAGGTAAGATGGCGCGACTATATTCCGGAGTCAGGTGTTGGCAAACAACCCTTCTCATCACCCCGCGTTTATCTTATTGCGCCATCCTGCTTCATGAGTTCCTTCGCTTAACATGCATTCTTCCTGTTACATATAATTTTTAACCGCTAATTTGTTAGCGAAGAAATGGGCTTTACCCTTCTCATGCCTGACCATCTTTTGTTATTTACCGACAACTCCCCCACCCTGCATGCAATAAAAGAACATTTGTGTTTACACATTATTCAGGGATTACTATGAACAGAAAATGCTTACTGTTGATACCATTATTCTTTAGTAGCGTCATCATCACCGCCTGCGATAATAAACCTGCAGTAAAAACCGCCATGGAGCCCGAGGTCGGCGTTGTTACCTTAGCGCCCTCCTCAGTAAATATTAAAAGTGAACTTCCGGGTCGCGCGCTTGCGTTCGAGATCGCCGAAATCCGTCCTCAGGTTGGTGGGATCATCATAAAACGCAACTTTGTTGAAGGCGATAAAGTCAGCAAAGGAGAATCACTGTATCAAATTGATCCTGCCCCGCTGCAGGCACGACTGGACTCAGCCAAAGGCGCGTTGGCAAAGGCACAGGCTACCGCCAATAATGTTCGTCTGACACTCAATCGGCAGTCAGCGTTAATAAAATCTAATTACGTCAGCCGCCAGGACTATGACACGACGCGTTCACAGCTTAATGAAGCGCAAGCCAATGTTGCCGTCGCTAAAGCGGATCTTGAACAAGCCACCATCAATCTTCGATACGCCAATGTTACCTCGCCCATTGATGGCATTAGCGGCAAATCTTCCGTGACCGTGGGTGCCCTGGTTACTGCCAATCAGGAAAACGCGCTGGTTACCGTTCAGAGATTAGATCCGATTTATGTTGATTTAACCCAGTCAGTACAGGACTTCTTACGCCTGAAAGAAGAGAAAGCCAACGGCCAAATCGCCCAGCAACAAGGCAAAATTCCGGTTGAACTGATGCTGGAAAACGGCAAGCCCTATCGCCATACCGGTACGCTTGAATTTTCCGATCCCGCTGTTGATGAGACCACCGGTTCGGTAACCCTGCGCGCCGTATTTCCCAATCCTGAAGGTGAAATTTTACCCGGTATGTATGTCACGGCGTTGCTGGACGAAGGCAGTCAACAAAACGTGTTGATGGTCCCCCAGCAAGGAATTACGCATAACGAGCAAGGAAAAGCCACCGCGCTGATCCTTGACCAGGAAAACGTAGTGCAACTGCGTGAAATAAACGCAGTGAAGGCCGTTGGTAATCAATGGTTAGTGACCGCGGGATTACATCCTGGCGATCGGGTCATTGTGTCCGGATTACAAAGAATTCGTCCGGGAATCAAAGCCCGGGTCCTCCCTTCAAAACTGAACACACCTGACACGGTAGCTGAACAGTAATATTTCAGGCATTAAGGACACTTTCTTCATGGCCAACTTTTTTATTGAGCGCCCGGTTTTCGCCTGGGTGCTCGCTATTATCATGATGTTTACGGGCGGTATCGCGATAATGAACCTGCCTGTCGCCCAATATCCACAAATTGCGCCCCCAACCATTACCATCAGCGCTGCCTACCCAGGGGCTGACGCAAAGACCGTTGAAGACTCCGTCACCCAGGTGATTGAACAGAATATGAATGGTCTTGATGGCCTGATGTATATGTCATCCACCAGCGATGCGGCAGGTAATGCCTCGATTATCCTGACCTTCAAAACGGGTACGTCACCCGATATTGCGCAGGTTCAGGTACAGAATAAACTGCAGCTGGCGATGCCTTCCTTGCCACAGGAAGTACAACAGCAAGGGATCAGCGTTGATAAATCCAGCAGCAATATCTTAATGGTTGCCGGTTTTATCTCTGATAATAACAGCCTGAGCCAATATGATATTGCCGACTATGTGGCCTCGAACATTAAAGATCCGCTAAGCCGCACTGCCGGGGTGGGGAGCGTACAGTTATTCGGTTCGCAATACGCCATGCGCATCTGGTTGGATCCACAAAAGCTCGACAAGTATAACCTCACTCCCGAGGACGTCATTACCCAGCTCAAAGTGCAGAATAATCAGATATCTGGCGGGCAGTTGGGGGGCATGCCTCAGTCAGCCGATCAGCAGTTAAATGCGTCGATAATCGTCCAGACGCGTCTGCAAACGACCGATGAATTTGGCAAGATCTTCCTTAAAGTTCAGCAAGATGGTTCTCAGGTTCTGCTGCGCGATGTCGCGCGCATTGAGCTGGGTGCGGAAAATTATGCAACGGTTGCACGTTACAACGGCAAACCCGCCGCCGGGATTGCGATTAAACTTGCCGCTGGTGCCAATGCCCTGGCAACGTCCCAGGCGGTCAAACAAGAGCTGAACAGATTATCGGCCTGGTTTCCGGCCAGTATGAAAACCGTTTATCCCTATGACACCACGCCGTTTATCGAGATTTCGATTCAGGGTGTTTTTCATACTTTGATCGAGGCAATCATTCTGGTATTCCTCGTCATGTATCTGTTTTTACAGAGTTTCCGTGCGACGCTTATCCCCACTATCGCCGTTCCGGTGGTTATCCTCGGAACCTTTGCAATACTCGACGTCGCCGGTTTTTCGATTAACACGCTCACGATGTTTGGCATGGTGCTGGCGATAGGGCTGTTAGTCGATGATGCCATCGTGGTGGTTGAGAACGTAGAACGTATTATTGCCGAAGAGCACTTGTCACCAAAAGCGGCGACGCATAAAGCGATGGGTCAGCTCCAGAGAGCACTGGTCGGTATTGCCGTCGTCTTATCCGCCGTGTTTATGCCAATGGCATTTATGAGCGGGGCAACGGGTGAGATTTTCCGTCAGTTTTCCATCACCTTGATCTCCTCCATGCTACTGTCGGTATTTGTGGCAATGAGCCTGACGCCTGCACTTTGCGCTATGTTGTTGAAATCCCACGAAGGAGAAAAGGAAAACACACATTTTCTGTTTACCCGTTTCAATCACTTCATGGAGAAATGCACTCAGCACTACACGGACAGCACCCGTAGACTGCTACGTCGCACAGGCCGTTATATGGTCGTCTATTTAGTCATTGGCGCGGGCATGATTGTGCTGTTTTTACGCACTCCGACCTCGTTTCTGCCTGAAGAAGATCAAGGGGTATTCATGACCACGGCACAATTGCCTTCGGGTTCAACGATGGTGAACACCAGTAAAGTGCTCGGGGAAATAACCGACTACTACCTGACGAAAGAGCAGAAAAACGTTGCTTCAGTTTTCACCGTCGGCGGATTTGGTTTCAGCGGCCAGGGACAAAACAACGGTCTGGCGTTTATCAGCCTGAAGCCCTGGTCAGAACGCGTTGGCGAAGAAAACTCGGTTACCGCCATTATTCGACGGGCCATGATGGCCTTAAGCGCCATCAATAATGCCGTCGTTTATCCGTTCAATTTACCGGCGGTCGCAGAATTGGGCACCGCATCAGGGTTTGATATGGAGCTGCTGGATAACGGTAATCTTGGGCATGAAAAAATGATGCAGGCGCGGAACCAGCTTCTGGCTTTGGCCAACCAGTCATCCGGTGAGGTCGACGGGGTGCGTCCGAACGGTCTGGAAGATACACCGATGTTCCGCATTCACGTCAACGCCAAAAAGGCTGAAGCTATGGGCGTTGCGTTATCGGATATTAATCAGACCATCTCCACCGCGTTTGGTAGTCGCTATGTCAATGATTTCCTGAACCAGGGGCGCGTAAAAAAAGTGTATGTCCAGGCCGATACGCCGTTCCGTATGTTGCCGGACAATATCAACCACTGGTACGTACGTAACGCCTCCGGTTCCATGACGCCGCTCTCCGCCTACTCATCCACCGAGTGGACCTACGGTTCTCCTCGCCTTGAACGCTACAACGGCCAACCAGCAATGGAAATTCTGGGCCAGCCGGTTGAAGGGAAAAGCAGCGGTGATGCGATGAAATTTATGGCATCGCTGATTAATAAACTGCCCGCAGGCGTCGGCTATGCCTGGACCGGTCTGTCTTATCAGGAGGCGCTATCCACAAACCAGGCACCAATGCTGTACGGCATTTCGCTGATCGTCGTGTTTCTGGCGCTGGCGGCACTGTATGAAAGCTGGTCGATCCCGTTCTCGGTGATGCTGGTTGTGCCAATCGGGGTGGTCGGCGCTTTGCTGGCTACCGATCTGCGCGGCCTGAGCAATGATGTTTATTTCCAGGTCGGCCTGCTCACCACCATGGGGCTGTCGGCTAAAAACGCCATTCTGATCGTCGAGTTTGCCGTCGAGATTATGCAGAAAGAAGGGAAAACGCCGCTTGAAGCCGCAGTGGAAGCCGCGCAAATGCGCTTACGTCCAATTCTGAT
The DNA here is from genome assembly GCF_030332875.1 of Citrobacter sp. Cpo045. Lineage (NCBI taxonomy): Bacteria > Pseudomonadati > Pseudomonadota > Gammaproteobacteria > Enterobacterales > Enterobacteriaceae > Citrobacter > Citrobacter sp. Cpo045. The sequence continues at coordinate 624,396 of NZ_JAOWGZ010000107.1, read as the reverse complement.
GACCTCACTGGCCTTCATCCTGGGGGTTATTCCACTGGCAATAAGCAACGGCGCGGGCTCTGGTGCGCAAAATGCCGTCGGTACGGGGGTTATCGGTGGGATGCTGGCCGCGACGGTACTGGCAATCTATTTTGTTCCAGTGTTCTTTGTCCTCGTTGAAAATACGTTAGCGCGATTTAAAGCTCGACGCTGATCCCCTGCCCTATCCCTGGGTTTAGATTATTAAATTCCCAGGGATGGGGCTTCGTTTGTCAGGTCTACGGTTATTAGCGAGCACGGCTATCCAGCGAGTTTCTCGTGGATAGCAGGGTAAGCATTACGCGGATTTTTTATAAGGAACGACTGAGGGTAGGAACAGAGGTTGTCAATTCTAACTAAAGCCAGGCTATCAAAACGGTTAATCAATAGTGCAGACCGGAACCTTTCAGATTTACAGCCAGTTCACCCAGTTTTGTATTCGGATGCTGATGGCACATTTTAACCATTTTCGGTACAGCTTCCGTTTCCACCTCATGCAGGGGAACATAATCATCGCCTTTAAAGTCCGAATTTTTATTAACAATCACAAAGGCAATTGCCGTCTTGTATTGCTGACTCATATCAACAAATTCTTTACAGGTCATATCTTGTGGCGCAGCTTCCGTTGCCTGAGTAGCAAAAGCACGGGTCATTGGTGCCATAACAGAGGTCACAAGAATAGCTGCAGAAACCATCATCTTAATATTCACTATGCGCTCCAGAGTTAGCATTAATTTTTATCGGCGAGCTTATCAGTTTTAACCAGCGTCGCATTTCTACGCAGACTGATAAAAGCTAAAGAACTAAAGATCATCTCGACACCAATAAAAATTGAGGTAAATACATACGATCTGTCGGGATCCATATTCAGCCATACGCCGGCAATAAGCAGGTCAAAAATACCAATAAAAATGTTCCATCCATAACCCGGGCTACGGAACAGCTTGACCCCAGAGGCGATACGAAAAATCCCCCCCAGAATAAACAGGCAGCAAAATACCATTGCCAGTGAATTCATGCCTATCACAGGATTCACGAGGAAACAGTAACCCAGCAGTAACCACGCGATAGCAAAAAAGGCATAGGTAAATTTGGCTTTCAATTGCTTTTTACCTGAGCTAAACAGGCTATAAATAGAATAGAAACCACATACCAGGAACATAAAGCCGGTTGCATAGCTTAAATAAACACCTGCAGCAATCGGATAAATCAAGCAGCAGATGCCACAAATCAACATCAACACCGCCATAATCGTCGCGTGCTTTTTATAATGAACGAGTGTTTTTTCATTAAACGCTCTCAGGCTACGCTGATTAAAAACAAACATACATCCTCCGTTATACATAAACGCAATGTAACCTGTTGACACAAGAATTATTACTCACTCAACATATGTTACTTACAATGGAATGATAAGACTTCCACTAAGGAAGCGTATATAAGAACAAGAGAATGTCGCTATGCGTATATTCCTACACATGTCAGACATCTGACACTTGTAGGATTAAACGGTCATTATTCTATCTTGGCTCTGATTCCTCTCTTTAACATTATTTAATATGCTTATTGCGTTTGGTGACATATACCAAATTTATTCAGGAGAAAGTAATGAAAAAGATTATTCTTGCGGGTGTGCTTGCAACCATGATGGGTTCAGCACCAGTGATGGCTGCTACTGCTACCACAACCACTCCGGCGCAAGCTGCTACCGCAAATGTACAAAAAGAAGCTGCCGATGTTATGCAGGTCGCAGTGCAAGGTGCAAATGCGATGCGTGATATTCAGCTTGCTCGTCTGGCCCTGTTTCATGGACAGCCTGACAGCGCTAAAAAATTAACCGATGACGCGGCTTCCCTGCTGGCAGGCGACAGCAAAGATTGGGCGAAATTTGTAAAAGCTGCGCCTAAGGCCAAGATGATTGACGATCAGTACGTGGTTATTAACGCTACGGTCGCGCTGTCAGAAGACTATATTGCGACTCCGGCCAAAGAATCCGCTATCAAAACAGCGAATGGCAAAATGGCCAAAGGCGACTGGAAAGGTGCAGTGGATACTCTGCAACTGGCTGGTATCAGCGTGCTTCAGACCCAATACCTGATGCCTCTGAATCAGACTCGTAAAGCCGTTGCCAGCGCGCAAAAACTGCTGACTTCCGGTAAATACTATGAAGCAAACCTTGTGTTAAAAGGTGCTGAAGATGGCATTGTGGTCGATAGCGAGATGATCGGCGCAGGCCAGTAGTACTCAGCACTACGGAGTGTTGAACCAGGACTTTCTCTCCTGATCGGGCAGCTACAGCTACCCGATCAGGGGGATTAATGGCTAATCAGACTGTCTATCTCAATCTCAATTTCCCGCATAACAGCAATGATCTTCTGCAATGCCTCCTCGCGTTCTGACAGAGAAAGATCGTCATGTCGTCTGGATTCGAAAGGTTCGCACAGGTTCTGTAGCGCAGTGATACCCAGAATTTGCGCCGAGCCATGCAACCGGTGAAGGGCTCGCAAAAACAGCTGAGGTTCATCTTGCAGAACGGCTTTCTCAGCCGCTTGTATATCATTCAGCGTTGCCTCGCGAAATGTCTCGAGAATCTCGTTCATCAGTGCGCGATCGCCGCCGGTATTTTCCGTCAACACATTGAATTTCAAATGCCGGATTGTACAAGGAGACGCATAACCGGTTTCGATTTTACTCAATTCATGGGTCAGTGTCTGAATCGACACAGGCTTGAACAGGCACAAGTTCATACCATTTTGCAGACATCGATCGCGTGACTGTGGAAGTGCGCTGGCCGTCAGTCCCCATATTTGTAAATTCGGCTGTTGACGACGTAGCGAAGCCGCGAGATCAAACCCGTCTTTTTTCGGCATATTTACATCAGTTATCAGCAGATCGTACGATTTCTTCGCCAGTTTGGCTTCTGCTTCCTCCCCATCACACGCTTCATCCACGCTGTAGCCAATGGCATTCAACTGTCGCTTGAGCAGCAGGCGATTGGTTGGATTATCGTCAGCTATCAAAATAGACAGACACGGAAGCGGTAACAGAGTACCGGGCGCATCGCCATCCGATACAATCGACTGACGAGCCGTTTCAACCGGCAGCGTTATGGTAAACGTGGTTCCTTGCAACGGGACGCTCATCAACTCCAGCGTGCCGCCCATCAACGTCACCAGTTCTTTGCAGATAAATAACCCAAGGCCGGAACCGGTTTGTTGACGCCCGCAGCGTCCCTGAGCGTAACGCTGAAACAGCCCCGCCTGCTCCTCTTCACTAATCCCGCAACCGGTGTCGCTAATGGCAATAGTCAGGGTACCGTGATTCTCCCCCTCAGGCATCAAACGGGCCGTTACATGAATACTGCCCTGCTCGGTAAACTTCAACGCATTACCCACCAGGTTGGTGAGAATTTGCCGCAAAGCCTGCTGATCGACAAATACCCGCTCGTTCGCCGGCAACTGGCTAACGCAGGCAAGCGTAATGCCTTTCTGTCTGGCTAAGGCATCGAAAGAGTGACACTGCAATTCAATGAGCTGCGAGAGATCCGTCCATTGAGGAACAACCTGGTATTTACCAGACTCAATCTTATCCACATCCAAAATCTTACCGATCAGCCCAAGCAATGACTGGGCCGTCGCCCCGGTAAGGGCAATCGCCTCTTTTCGCTGTGCCGGGCTGAGTTCTGAACTCGACAGTAATTCTACAAAGCCAACAATCGAACTTACCGGAGTACGTAATTCATGGCTCATACTCGCCAGAAAGCGACTTTTGGCCTTGGTTGCTTCAATCGCTTTATTCTTTTCGTTTTCCAGTTCTTGAGATAATGCTTCTTTGAGATGAAGCTGCTCTTCCAGTAGCCGCTGCGATTGTTTCCTTTTATTTACCTCACGGGAGAGTGAGATCCCCCAGATCAGGCTAATTGCTATCAGCAGCAGCGCGAATATCCCCAGTTGATAGAACTGTTTGCTATATCGACTCCAGAAATCGACCTGCGTATTGGAAATTTTCGACCACCTCTCTGTCATCTGCAAAATTTCACGTGGCGGTATAGCCTGTAGCGCTTTATCCATAACAGACTTCAACATCGGCTCGCGGGGAGAGATTGCAAAACTTACCGACGCACCAGGCATATCTGGAAGCCTAAAAAAGTGCATATTTTTCTGGTAGTAATGATCGACCATAAATCTTGCCGACAATTCGGTAGCGATTGCCGCATCAACGCTGCCCTCCTTGACCATGCCCATCGCAACACTGCCAGTATCCGCATTCACCCAGGTGGCCTGCGGATAGCGTTGCTTCAGCTCGCTTTCCAGCACATGCCCGGCAGGCAAAGCAATACGTATCGGCTTCTCCAGTAGCGATTCGGCGGTTTCCTCACGGGAAGTGATCATCACAAATGCCACATTCATCAGCGGATCGCTAAAGGCCGAATTGCTCGGGTTTTGATGAGTTAGCGTGATAGTGGGATACATATCCCACTGTTCGCCGCTTATTTGCTTTGTCTGCTCACTTTTGGAGCTAGCTAAAATGGGTTCAAAATCGAGCCCCGTTTGCAGATGAATAATATTCAGCAAATCACCAATAATACCGCGTAACTCACCACTGCGATCGACCAGCGTATAGGGTGAGTAATCTGGGTTGATTAAAATGCGGATAACATGCTTTTTCTTCAACCACGCTTTTTCCTGATCGGTGAAAGGAATAGGCGCATTCAGATAGGCAAGGTTGCCGCGGTTCAACCAGTTCTGCATGACTTGCATATGAATTTCATTACTGATTGACGTAATGAAACCATCAAGAATATTTCTTAATACAGGCTGATCTTCGTTAACGACAAAATAATTATATTGTTCTTGCTTATCAAAGTAGTGCGTAATAACCAGTGATTGTGAGAAGTATCGAGAGATACAATGACTGCTGGTGATATTGTTACCAATATAATATTGGTTATCGCCATTCACTACCGACGCCATAGCCTGATACTCGTCGTCATAAAATGAGACTTTAGCCTCAGGAAAAGCCCCCTGGATAACATCGAGAAAAGGGCAATCCCGCACACACGCGACGCTAACCTGATGGTTCGAGGTCAGCGGCAGCAGAGTGTTTTTTAGCGATGTTACAAGCGTCGGCCACGTGGTCAGCAATGCCGAAGTGCGCAACAGATTTCCGCCAACATCCTGGCGTCGGGACAGTTGGGTTATCAGCGTATCAACATCGTTATTGGCGAGCGCGGCCAGCGCCTCTTGCTCATTATCATACTGCTTTATAATGATTTTTAGATTGAGGTTCTTTTGCATTAACGCAAGGTAATCCGCGTTGACGCCCCGATAATATTCACCGCTATTTTGATAAACAATGGGGGAGACTTCCGGTAACCAGGTGCCAACAACCAAGGTTTTTTTATGCGCTAACCAGTTTGTTTCTTCCCTGTTCAAGCCGATATTTTGCACTGAGGTATTATAGTTACTTTTTAGCTCAACTTGCCGAGCTGAGCTTACACCCGTAGACAACCCGATGGTAAGGATGACCATCAAAAAAATAAAAAAGCGTTCCAGCATTACTCTATCCTATTTTATTTCTCTGCGCATAATCATAAATTTCCATTAATGATGAACAATCTAATTTCTCCATCAACCGGCTTTTATAGGTACTTACCGTTTTATTACTGATATTCATTTTGCTGGCAATTGTGCTGTAATCCATGCCATTAAGGATATAACGCAATACTCTCATTTCCTGGTTCGACAACGTATCAAGCTTATCCTGCTCGCTGACGGATGAACCAGTAAAGTGCTCAAGGGAAAAGGGAAAATAGCTATAGCCATTTTTTGCTGCTTCAATTGCGGCAAGAATATTATTCATACCTTCTTTTTTACTCACAAATCCGTTAGCACCGTATTCGGCGCTACGTTTGCCGTAAAAAAATTCATTTTTGGCTGAAATGATAATGATTACACCAGCATAGTGCCGCTTTCTCAGTTGCTCCAGCACTTCGATGCCACTGATACCCGGAATATCCACATCGATAATCAACAGCTCCGGTTTAGTTTTTTCAACGGTTTGAACCACTTGATCCCCACTATCGAGTTCGGTGGTCACAGCGATACCATTGGTATCGAGTAAGTTGCGGATGGCAATGCGAGCCAATGGGTGATCGTCAACGATTATCGCGTTCATTGCGTATAAGAATCCCGATAAATAAAGAGAGGCGATGGCTATAGAGCAGATGAGTCTTCAATATTATGTTTTATAAACGCAAGACTTTAAGAGGAAAATTCTAGCATAGCCACGCGTATATTTTATTATTTTTTCATAATTCGAATGAATAAATCATAAAAGTAACATTTTAATTTACAAAAATTAAACTTTGAACCTTTGTAAATATCAAATCATTAACACAACATAAAGGAAAATTCCTACATATGTAGGACAGGTCTTTCATTTATTAGGGTTCATTCTTAACAAAGTTATTAATATCAATAGCGTAGTAAGCATTAGAACCGTAAAAATACGGAAAATGCCCCTCATCTGACGAACCTCCCGTTAGGATGGCATGGTGGAAAGCCGCCATCAAATAGCCGTTTACGTTGGACATTCCTATGCACATTTCTATGCCAGCAACTTTACATTAAAAACAAATATTATTTTCAATACGTTGCCTACGACAGTTCTTTGTTAATTTTATTTCTATATGAAATTATCCTACACTTGTCTTTATGCTTAAATAGAGCAGAAACAGCGCATTTCAAATTTCCAGGTTACATCGATGCGCTGATAAAAAATAAGATAGAGCATTTTTTCATACTTTCGGGTGATAACAATTTTACTAACCTGAATTTTGGAGAAACTGTAAATCCAGAGGGATCGTACACTGGCACAACCTGGCGGGAAGAAAAACCGGCCAACGTTAAAAGCATCACTTTCACATTCTAAGGAGAAAAATAGGTTACCAGAACAGCAAGTTACGCTTCTCTTCTGGTAGTAAGCAAAGCAATTGATTGATGGCGTATAGCAAAATGAATCAAATACGAGAATCATTAAACAATGTTGTATTCCCTGACACAATGCCTGACGCATGGCCTTATCAATCCTGGTGTTCACCTGAAAATATTGATACCGATATTACATGGTACTCATTTACTGAGCTGGATTTGATGATCGAAGCCTGGCTGGGTAAAGACTCACTCATCCCGGTGAACAAAACCGTATGGGGTTTTGTGAACGAAAATGAACCATTAATCCAGATAGTTATCCACGAAGATATTGCATATATTGCAATTAATCACAGATTCTATTCATGGGTAATTATTGTTGCAGGAACATACAACTTAAACATCAGTCTCGATCTTGCCTCCATATTTAAACACACAGCCTTAGCCGATACAGCGCTATGTATTATAGCCAATCGCGTTGACATACATTCAGTAGAGGTATCTCTTAACACCGCCCGCTCTTTTATGAACTTCGTTTTCTTTCATGAATTGGTTCATTTGATGTGTTGCCAGCATCAATACATCAAGATGAATGGCAACCAACTTCCGTATATCAGGACCATGGAGTTTATTGCCGACTTTCTAGCGTACGAACATTCACTCATGCCTGTAACTTACGAATATACCGTACAAAAAGACAACTGGGATCTGCAGATGAGTACCGCTCGATGCCTTGGCTTTGTCATCGCGTCCTATTTCATCATTAAGACGAAACAGAACAACAATTTAAATCTATATCCATCCATAAATGAAAGAACCACCTTATTGCTGAGTTATATATTATCGCCATCTTTAACGCGGAGTGAACGGGAGGGATTACTGCTAAAATATGAAGCCAGTGGAATAATGGATGCTTATATCCGGCGAGGAAAGCTAGGATTTAACATTGGCAATAATGATTCCCTCATCTCGACTGACTATTCTGCATGTCGTTGTAATTGCAGCAAATGCAGCGCATTCGCCAACGAGATATGTAACAAGGCCAAACCATTGAACAGCGAAGTATTAAACCATATGAGCATTTATACAGAATGCTTCCCTAAAAATAAGGTTTTTTACCCCTTTCCTGTTATAGATAAAAGAGATAACAAAACATCTCATTTTTGTAGTTTACAAAATCCTATACTGTTTTCCTTAGAGAAAACGATTAAAAGATCCTCTGCATTTCTTTCAAACCGATTCCTGAGTTTCCACTAAGAGCCTAATGGGATAGGCTCTTAATCACTTATTTCCGTCATCCTTAATGTGGCTCTGGAACAGCAGAGCCACAAGAGAGAGACATTAATCAGGCTTTACTGGGCAACGCTCCCACTGCGTGCGAGCTTTTGACTGTCAGCGTAACGACAGCTGAGCACAACAGTGCAGCAATCATAAAGATAAAGGCGCTGTTATAGCTTCCGCCACTACTTTGAATAAGCCAGCCGATGATCGGCGCTGATACAACCCCTGCCATCTGGCCGCCAAAGTTAACAATACCGGATGCCCGCCCCATGATGTTGCTCGGGATCGTATCCATCAGAATGCCCCAGAACGTCGCCATGGCAAAGAACATGAACAGGGCTGAGACACACTGATAAACCACCGCCATATCTGCACTACTCACGCTGAAAGTCAGATACAGGAATCCCGCGGCAATAACAGAGGTTACGACATACAGCGTTTTACGCTGGGGTTTGAATTTGTCTGAGCAATAACCGCCTAATAATGTTCCGCCTGCCCCGAACAGGAAGGGAATGGCCGCCATGACACCGGTCTTTGCCAGAGAAAACTCTCGTACGGTAATCAGGTAGCTTGGTAGCCAGGTTGAAAAACCCCAGAAGGTAATATCAAACAAAAACCAGATACTGGCCATTTGCCAGAGCACTGGCATTTTGAGTACGTCTTTAAACGCGATAGCGCTGGTGTTTTGCAGGCTCCCCTGATCGTCAGCAGCCAGCTCCGCCAGGTCTTGCTGCGTAATGGCAGGGTGATCTTTCGGGTTGTCACGCGTAAATAAGTAGATACCTGCCGCGATAAACAGACCGGGAATACCCAGCACGATAAAAACCATGTGCCAGCCAAATGCCCCGATGATGCTTGCCGCCACAACTACCGCCAGCGCTGGGCCTAAGGTGTTAACCGTTGACTGAATCGCCGTGGCGCGACCACGCTCTTTCGACGGGAAATAGGTTGATATCATCTTCCATGAGGCCGACGGGAAACATCCCTCACCGATACCAAAGAAGAATCGTACTGCTAACATCAGCGGCAGCGTCAGCACAGCGCCGGTTAAGCTGGTGAACACAGACCACCATGCAATACCAATGGCCATGATTTTGCGCGAGCCAAATTTATCCGCCAGTAATCCACCGGGAATTTGAAACGCAGCATAACCAATAAAAAAGGCGCTAATAATTAAACCTTGTTGAGTCGTATCAAGATTTAAATCTTTGCCAATATAAGGGAGCGAAACGCTCATCACCATTCTGTCGAGAAAAGAGAGCAGCCACGCCAGCCAGATCAGGGTCAGGACGGTATATCTTGCTTTCCAGGTCTTGGGTTTACCTGAAGGTAAAGACGTTTGTAGGTTCATTGTGATGTCCTTAGGGTGTAGTAATCTACCGCGGCCATAAATAGTCGCGATAGATCCATGCGTGTTTAGCGTTATTTATTAATATTGTTTTCTAATAACCGTACCGCTACAGGCATAACTTTCCGTGCCATTGATTAAGGCAATGCGCCCATTAACCATGACAATTTCAATCCCTTCCGGGTACTGATTGGGTTCCACAAAAGTGCCTTTATCCGTAATTGTGTTCGGATCGAACATCACAATATCCGCTGCATAACCCACCTTCAGCAGCCCGCGATCCTGCAAACCCAATACTTCAGCAGGTTTTCCCGTCATCTTGCGGATTGCCGCTTCCCAGCTCAGACATCCCTCTTCACGGACATATTTACCGAGTACGCGAGGGAATGCGCCAAACACGCGCGGGTGCGGTTTGCCAGCCCCCATTAAGCCGTCGGTACAGACGTTTTGCTCAGGTCGACAGAGAAACTTAATCACGTGCTCTTCGGTACCGTAGAAGTCGACCATCCCCACGGCGTTTTCCTCTTCAAAGAGCAGATCGAAGGTGGCGTTGTAAGGATCTTTTCCGCGCAGCTCGCCCAACTGGACGAGGTTCAAACCGACAGCATCCTGATTTTTTGCCGTTTTCACGCTGGTGACAAAAATCTGGTCCAAGCCGGCAAAATCGATAAAGTTATCCCAGCCAGGAATACCCTGCTGAATATCATCAATCATTTTGGCGCGCAGTTCGGGCGAGGCGAGACGCTCAAGTAATTTGTCCGTACCACCGGAGTGAACCCAGGGCGGCAGGATCACGCCAAGCATCGTACTGCCCGCCACATACGGATACTGGTCGAAAGAGATACGAATTCCCTCTTCCTGCGCCTGTTCCAGCATGCCCAGCATCTGGTCGATCAGCCCCCAGTTTTTCTTGCCGCAAACTTTCATATGCGAAATATGTAGCCAGACGCCGGTGGCTTTGGCGATATCAATCAGTTCTTGGGTTGAGTTGATAATATCGTCAGCTTCACTGCGCTGATGCACCACAAAGATCCCGTCATATTTCGCCGTGACCTTACACAGTTCAATCATTTCGGCAGTATCACCAAAGGCGCAAGGCATATAGATAAGTCCTGTGGAAAGTCCAAATGCCCCGGCCTTTAGCTCCCGCTCAAGGACTTCACACATCTTCGCCACGTCTTCACGGGTTGAAGGACGCCCATCCAGACCCATCGCTTCCATGCGCACGTTGCCATGAGGAACTAAATACGCGAGGTTTGTCGCCGGATGACGCGATGCCAGCAGATTGAGATAACCGTCTGTATTTTTATACTTCCAGTCAATTTTGTCGGTGTCACCGTCCAGTCCTGCGATATTTTTACGCCAGGCTGGAATATATTCTTCAGGTAGCGGTGCTAAGGCGACGCCATCCTGGCCCAACAGTTCGGTGGTGATACCCTGACGAATTTTTGCCGACAGCGCGGGGTTAATAATGGCCGACAGGTCAGAGTGCGTATGGGTATCGATAAAGCCAGGGCATATAATTTTTCCTGTTGCATCAATTACCTGTTCATTGATGCCAACCTCAATTTGACCGATTTCGACAATACGTCCTTCATCAACCATCACATCGGCAATTCTGCCTTCACTGCCCGTCCCATCGATTACATTTCCGTTTTTGAAAATGGTTTTCATCGTTATTCTCCATGGCGGTGCTGCTGAGCGACACCGCCTGTAAGGTAAGAGGTGGTTATCTTTATTTTTATTGGCGATAGAGTGTCTGGATGATGCTGTAATAGCCGCTGGCCGAGCCGGTTAACTGATCGATCTCGATATACTCATCAATGGTGTGTGCCAGGTTTTCTCGTGAAGGACCGAAGCCGATGGTTTTGATTCCCGCTTCGCCCGCATAGTGGCTACCGTTGGTACAAAATGAGTACTGCGTAATGGTTGGATTAAAGCCAGCCTCGCGAATGCCCACTAACGCTGCCTGCACAAATTCGTCGGACTCGTCGTACACCCAGCCAGGGAAGAAACGCTCTCCCTCAATCGTGGCGCCGGTATAGCAAGACTCCTGACCCACCGCGTAGGACACTCGGGCCTTAAACTGCGGATCCTGAGCAATAAGTTCGGCAAGCGCATTTTCCAGCGGAGCAATCACGCTTTCTTTGGTTTCACCCACCAGCAAACGGCGATCGTAGGTTGCGCGACAGTAATCCGGTACCACCGAGGCTCCCGGGTACGGCGAAGATTTAATGTCGGTCAGTTCCAGAATGCCAGGCCCCAGAACCGGATGCGTCGGCGGAGTGATCGTGCGAATTTTGTCGATCAATTGCGCCATTTTGTACACCGCGTTAATCCCCGCCTGTGGGTTAGCGGAGTGCGCGGGCTTACCAAAGGTTTCGACCACAATCTCAGCGCGGCCACGCTGACCAATTTTCAGGTTTAACTCGGAAGCTTCACCGATGATCACGTAGTCTGGTTTATAGCGCTCGCTGACCAGGCGGGCAGCAATACCTTCAAAACACTCTTCATGCACGATGCACGCAACGTAGATTTTCCCGGCAAAATTTCGCTGATTGTCCTGACCGAAAAAGCCCACGGCGGAGATCATCGCCGCCACGGCACCTTTCATGTCAGTTGTGCCGCGACCATAAATTTTGCCATCTTCAATATCGCCGCCGTATGGGTTGCGGGACCACTTCTCTTCATTCACCGGCACGGTATCGATATGTCCATCGAGAACCAGCGTTTTCCCCGGCTGGTTGCCGACAATGCCGCCAACAATGTTGCCGTACTTATCAACGTGAATGTCATCGAATTGGTAATGCTGCATCATTGTTTTTATGGCATTAACCACTTCCCCTTCCTGACCGGAATAACTTTTTTGTTGGATCAGCGCCTGACAGTTTTTAATGACTTCTTCAATGCGGTTTGCAGATAACATGGGTTTCTCCGTTATATCTCTCAATCAGGGAATTATTTGTTGATGCCCGGGTACTGACCGCCCCAGACAATATCCAGATATTGTTGCGGGTCGGTATCCCCTTCGGTGCTGACTAACAGCACACGAGAGTGCGCATCCAGCCCCAGTTGCTCACGCGTTTGCGCCAGTTCAGGCGAGGTCATCAGCAGCGCCAGCAGACCGGTAGTAACCGCACCTGACTCACCCGAAATAATCTGTGGATCGCCTGCCAGCGGGTTGCCCAACATGCGCATGCCCAACGCTGCAACTTCATCAGGACAGGAGGCAAATGCATTGGCATAATCGCGCAGCAGTTTCCAGCCGATACTGTTCGCCTCACCGCAGGCGAGACCGGCCATCACGGTTTGTAAATCACCGCCCACCGCAATGGCATCCCCCTCTTTCGAACGGGCTGAGCGGTAGAGGCAATCGGCAATTAACGCTTCAGCGACGATCACTTTCGGGCGATTCTCCCCCCAGGCTGCCGTCACCATTCCCTGAACCATTCCGGCAAACGAGCCGACGCCTGCCTGCACAAAAATGTGAGTCGGCGCAACCTGATGCAGCTGATCTATCGCCTCCAGCATCAGCGTGCCGTAGCCCTGCATAATCCACTGCGGGATCTTTTCGTATCCTTCCCACGCGGTATCCTGCACCACAATCCAGCCATACTTTTCGGCCTGTTCTGCGGTCATACGAACCGCATCGTCATAGTTCATATCGACGATCTCAGCGGTAGCGCCTTCGTTACGGATAGAGGTCAGACGTTGCTGCGAAGAGCCCTTCGGCATATACACCACGGCGTTTTGCTTCAGTTGGCGCGCCATCCATGCCACGCCGCGACCGTGGTTGCCATCAGTAGTGGTGGCAAATGTGACGGTTTGCAGATCGTGGCGTACCTCTTCGCTGGTCATCACGTCAAACGGCAGTTCGCTGATATCCTTACCAACTAATTCAGCGATATGGCACGCCATCGCATAGGAGCCACCCAGCGCTTTAAAGGCTTTCAGGCCAAAACGCTGAGATTCATCTTTGAGGTAGATATTTTTTACGCCCAGTTTTTGTGAAAGCGCCGGTAGCGTATACAGCGGCGTCGGCGCGTAACCCGGAATAGACCGATGAAAATTCAACGCTTTTACCAGTTCCTGGCGGCTAAACGGTGCCAACGGCGCGTTCGGATGTTCGGTAAACGGTGTCTGGTTAATAAAAAATGATAAGTTTTCCTGCATCATAAAACCTCATTGTCCTGGTATTTCATTCCCTGTAATCGGTGCAATACAGAGATATTTCCGTTATCGGTATTGGTAATAGAGCAAAATGCTTACCAGCTTTTTATTAACCGAGTAAATTCTTATGAATATTTTAATAAAGACTTTAATTTCAATAAATTAAATAGAAATAAAAATTGACACCAAAAAATATCACTGCGTCAGTTTATCGCCTCATTTTGATAAATTCTCATTATTGATAAATAGTGTGATCGCTGAAGATAAAATAAGAAAAACATCCAAAAACAGCGTGATAGATTGATTTTTCGCAAATCATTTTTGCATTGCTTCGCCTATTTATCATTTTCCTTGAGAAATGCGACACACTGCCGGAGAAGTACCATGATTTCAGTACTCAGCAATATTCAGGATGATATATGCAATTATGCCGACGCTATTTCTGGCATAACGGGCACGGACGTTGAAATCATTGATGAATCTTTAATACGCATCGCGGGTACCGGGAAATACCGGCATATGCTCAATGAGAACGTGGCCAAAAATGGCTACATCTATCGTCACGTATTGCAGGTGCGAGAAACGGTACTGATCAAAAATCCCGGCGAGCATCCGCTGTGTCAGTTATGTGAAAAACACCACTACTGTTCTGAAATGCTGGATTTGAACGCACCAATTTTTCTCAATAATCGCGTGATTGGCGTGATCGGGATTATTTGCTCAACCCAGGCACAGCGTGACACGTTACTGAGCCAGATTGATAAATTTGTCACCTTTATTGAGCAAATCGCCGTAATGATCTCCAGTAAGGTCTTTGAATGCCTGGAGCGTTTACGCGCGCAGGAAACGCTTGGCGCATTTCGGCTTCTGATCGATGCTATGGACCGCGGCGTGGTGGCGATTGATGGCAAGGGTCTTATCTGGCATGCCAATCATTCAGCCGACCGCATCCTCAACCGTGAGGTTCAGGGATTACCACTGACCATTGAAACAACCGGAGACAGCCTGTATGGCGATGAAGAAGCGTGGCTGACACTTGAAGGTCAGAAACATCATGTACTGTGCAAACAAATTTCGCTCTCCTCACAGGATAACGATCGCTTAACCATGGTTATCTTTCGTGATGCACACGACTACCTGAGTAACCTTACTCCATCCCCTTATGAGTCTGACATGCAGGTGCGACTGATTGGTCACTCTCCCTCAATGGAGCAACTCAGAAGCACCATCGGTAAAATCGCCAACAGTTACGCCAGCGTGCTCATCACCGGGGAAAGTGGCTCGGGGAAAGAGGTCGTGGCTTTTGCCATTCACCAAAGCAGTCCACGTAAAGCCGCGCCTTTCGTGACAATCAACTGCGCGGCTATCCCCGAACAACTGCTGGAAAGCGAACTGTTTGGTTATGTTCGTGGCGCATTCAGCGGGGCCGATCCCAAAGGACGAATGGGAAAATTTGAACTGGCCAACGGCGGCAGCCTGTTTCTGGATGAAATTGGCGATATGCCGTTGCATCTGCAGGCTAAGCTGCTCAGGGTCTTGCAGGAAAAGGCGATCACCCGCGTTGGCTCTAATAACACCATCAATATTGATGTGCGCATTATTGCCGCGACCAACAAAAACATTAATGCGATGGTGGAGAATAATCAGTTTCGCGAAGATCTTTTCTATCGCCTGAATGTGGTCCCTCTGGTACTTCCATCCCTGCGTGAACGCCGTGCTGATATTGCGGTCCTCGCACAGTATTTTGCCGATGAGTTCTCGGTCAGTTACCAGCGACCACCGCAAAAACTGCCTGATGACGTTATTAACCGCCTTTATGCCTGGCACTGGCCGGGCAACATTCGTGAATTACGCAACGTGATCGAATACATTTTTGTGATGCGCGGAGAAGCCGCCGGGATCAACGCCAGCCATCTTCCCCCCTACCTGCTCAGCGCCGCTGACGGTAGAAAAACGACGATGACCGCGCAACCCCGTCAGCTTGCCAGCAAAGGAAAACAGGCGGAAAGGGAAGCTATCGAAAACGTCATCCAGCGATTCGGCTCAAGCGTTGAGGGGAAAAAACAAGCCGCGACAGAACTGGGGATCAGCATTGCCACGCTCTATAGAAAAATAAAACTGTACGGTTTGTGAGCCTCCCCCTCTTAACGAAGAGGCTCACGTAAAACCATACTGTGCAACCGAGCGCGTTACAGGGCCGATTGATTTCGATGCTGCTCGAAATAGCGTCTGGCCTTGTCGTCAGCTTCTTTCAGGGCTGTCGGATTCAGGTTCTTCTGCGCGATATCCAGTCCATTTTGTGCATCAGAATTCCCATTAGCAAAGGCCACCGCACTCCAGATATACGCCTGAGCATAATCCTGAGTTACCCCTTTGCCTTCAAGGTACATGGTTCCCAGCATCCCCTGAGCTTCCGCATTTCCCTTTCTTGCGGCCTGTTCAAACCACTCAGCGGCTTTTTTATCATCCTGAGCGACGCCATTACCTTCTAAATACATCAAGCCAAGATCTTTCTGCGAGCCTGCATCTCCCTGGGCCGCGGCTTTCTCCAGCCACTCCACCGCTTTTTTATTGTCCTGGGCCGTTCCCTCTCCTTTTGCGTACATCATGCCAAGCATGCCCTGGGCCAGCATATCCCCTTGAAGAGCTGCCTGATTAAACAGCTCAAACGCTTTTTTGTGGTCCTGAGCCACACCAACCCCCTCGCCAAGGTAATACATCGCGCCGAGCATGCTCTGGCCCAGCGCGTCCCCTTTACTGGCGGACTGTTTAAACAGCGCGAAAGCTTTGTCAGTATCCAGACCGACACCATCACCTTCAAAGTACTTTCTGCCCAGTAATCCCTGCGCTTTGGCATCCCCTCGTTCAGCCGCTTTACTCAATGACTTAACGGTGTTGTAGCCCTCTAATAGCGATGCCTTACTTTCAAGGAAACGCTTTGCGTCAGGATTGCCCTTCTCAACCGCACGATGGAGCCACTCAATGGCATGATAGTTTCCGCGCTCGGCAGCAATGCTTAACCACTCGACGGCCTGCTTATTGCCTTTTCCGACTTCGTTGTCAAACCACTCAATGACCTTACCGTCATACCAGCGCGCGCCCTCACCATCAAAGTAGACTAAGGCGAGCAGATAACGCGCATCGAGATTGCCCTGCTCAGCCGCACGTGTCAGCCATTCAACAGCTTTCTTGTCATTCTGCTGCACGCCCTTACCTTCGAAATACAGCACACCGAGATAGTATTGGGCATCGACATTCCCCTGGGCCGCCGCTTTGCTAAACCATTCGGCCGCTTTCTTGTCATCTTTCAGGCCGCCTTTGCCCTCGTAGTACATCAGTGCAAGCAGATGCTGGGCACTCGCATTACCCTGCTCAGCCGATTTGGTCAGCCACTCGCTGCCTTTACTGAAATTCTGCTCTACCTCTTTACCTTTTAAGTACACGGTTGCAAGCACAAACTGCGCCTGCGCATCCCCCGCCTCAGCACCCTGCTGTAAAACAGCCACAGGTTCTTTATTCCACTCTTTTGCTTGTCCCTGTGAAGATCCCGCACCCCACAATATTCCGATAAAAGTGAAGGCGAGGAGAGGCCGAATGTTCATAAAACGTAATCCTTGTTAAGAAAAGGCACATAATGGAGATGCTCCAACGGCAAGCCAACTTATTTAACTGCGATTGTGATCCATGTCAGAACTATCAGATATTAACTGGGAAATGTGCAAAATATAATTCTTTGACTATGCGGGTGATCCTTAGTGAATAATGCACAACAAAAAGGCCATGTTAATAACATAGCCTTTCGTCTGGACATGGCGTTGAAACTTAATCAAACACACCATTAATAACAGCGGTGACAATCGCCGTGCTCAGTGCAATCAGCACCAGATTATCGCCAATAACCTGCCATTCATAGCCCGGGTAATACGGAAGTTGATTCAACATTGATGGCGGAACGCTCTTCCTGGCGATCCCCGGAGGAAGCGGTTTTCCTCGCGCCAGATTTTTGGCAATACCTGGAGGCAGTGACTTATAGCCCGTTAGACCGTATCTGACAGCATACTGCCTGGCCACGTTATAGCTGATGTCACTATCAACATGGTCCGGCTTACCATAATTTTTACGCTGTTCTGATTGTGCGTTATTTTTTTGGTCCGCGTGTCCTTTCTGGCTATGACCACTATTCCCCTTGTTCCCGCTATTACCATGGTTGCCACTGTTACCATTTCCGTTGCCATTACCGGGGTTAGCCAACACAGGAGTGGCACACATCGTCATCGCAGCAACGGCAACTACCGCCGCGGCCAAAGTACGGAGCCTGGACATGATGATTCCTTAAGCTGTGGATACAAATAAAAATGTACGGTATTCGCTGAATACTGGCTATCGCTTCAACTCCGATTTATGGGCAAATAAACGATGTTGCTTTGCCATGGGCTCCCCAGATTGAGCGTTTTTGAGATTACAGCTCGCCATTCCCGCTATCTCAGATCGGCAAGCGACAGGCACAGGATCTGAGTTTTTGGGAATAACTTCGCGAAAATGGAGAGAAAACGACGTTTTTTTTCGGTTAAGCTATGTTCATGCTTTGGCGTTACCCCATGGCCGGAATCACTATCCAGGAACCCAACCATAATGGCAAAAAGTACCCCGCAGCTGCCGCTCGACCCTCATATGTGTCGTAGCTATGAGAAAAAGTCGCGAAGTCCGCTGGCGCTCTATTCCGAGTATCAGCGTATGGATGTCGAACTGCGGGCGCCGCTGGCTATGACCTACAGCCACTGGCATGGCCAGGTTGAGGTGAACGTGCCATTTGATGGTGATGTGGAGTATCTCTTTAATGACGAAGTGGTGAAGAGCAAACAGGGTTTTATCACCTTGTTCTGGGCCTGTACTCCCCATCAACTCACGGATGCCGGGCACTGTAAACAGATGGCCATCTTCAACTTACCGATGCATCTGTTTTTGTCCTGGCCGCTGGACAGGGAGCTGATTAATCACGTGACCCACGGGATGGTGATTACTTCGTTGGCTTCACAGCAACTGAGCGCGTTTGAAGTACAGCGTTGGCAGAATGAACTCAATAGCGATAACGAACAAATTCGCCAGTTAGCCATTGATGAAATCGCGCTGATGCTCAAGCGCTTTAGCCTCGCTGGCTGGCGGCCGGTACTGGGTAACAAAACGTCGCGCACCCAGAAAAACAGTATTTCACGGCATTCACAGTTTTACGTAAGCCAGATGCTGGAGTTTATTGCCGCCAACTGCGACAAACAGCTTACTGTCGATGCTATTGCCGAACACGTAAAGCTCAATCCCAATTATGCGATGGGTATTTTTCACCGGGTGATGCAACTGACGATGAAACAGTATATTACCGCGATGCGCATTAACCATGTGCGGGCTTTACTCAGCGATACGGATAAAACAATTCTGGATATCGCTACAATTGCAGGATTTCGCTCCAGCAGTCGATTCTACAGCTCGTTCCATAAATACGTCGGCATGCCGCCACAGCAGTATCGCAAATTGAGTCAACAACGCCGACATCATTCACCTTATGCCGAGGGGTAATTTATTCAACAAACGTTCTCTTACCTTACTACTAAAATATAAGCACCAGAATAGCAGGTCAAAAAAGATAATCTGCAGCAGTTAATAAAATAGGGTTCAGCCATGAGCTCTGGCAACTATGTTGCTCAGACATGAGTGACCTGTAGCAGGTATTTATTTGACGTGTTCAACCATTAACGATTGGGATGGAATTATGGAATTAAATAACTGCACCGCCAATAACAGAAAGCCATTGTCTTTCTTTTGGTCAGTTTTACCCATGGTAGTCATGCTGGGCGGGATTAGCATCGGATATTTTATCTTCAATATTCGTGCTGAACCCATGATCCTGATGGGAACGGCAACCGCCTCGTTTATCGCCATCGCTCACGGCTACACGTGGGATGACATTCTACAATCTATTTGCAATAAAATATCTGAAGCGCTGCCGGTCATATTAATTGTCGCCAGTATCGGTTTCTTAATTGGCGCATGGATGGTGTCAGGCACTATTCCAATGATGATTTATTATGGTTTGAAGTGGATTAACCCGCAGTATTTCTATATTTCGGCATTTATGCTGGGGGCACTAATCTCAGTATGCACCGGTACCTCCTGGGGTTCTATCGGGACCGTTGGTATTGCCATGATTGGCGTAGCGATTGGTCTGAATGTCTCGCTGCCCATTGCCGCTGGTGCCATTGTTTCAGGCTGCTGGTTTGGTGATAAGCTCTCACCGGTTTCTGATTCAACCAACATGGCTGCACTGGCTGCCGGGGTAAACCTGTACTCGCATATCGGCCACCTGCTGTGGACTACCGGCCCGGGTTTTATTATTTGCTGCGTCGTTTACAGCTATATGGGCATGGGCATTGATGCCTCGTCCAGCGCGCCAGAAAACATTACCAACTTGATGAATTCTATTGGTCAGATTTATCACTTTAATATTCTGCTGCTACTTCCGCCGATCATCGTTTTATATGGCTCACTGTCAAAAAGACCGCCCATTCCGATGCTCTTTTTATCTACGATAGTCTCAATGATTTTAGCGTTAGTCTTTCAGCAATTTACGGCATCCTCTGTCGGCGAATCCGTGGTCAGTGGCTTTAAGCTCGCAATGCTTACCGGAGATAATCTGCCGACACTGTCTTCCGATGTTTCCCGCTTACTGGAGCGAGGCGGCGCTATTTCAATGTTTAGCAGCTTCGTTACCGTTTTCAGCGCCTTCAGCTTTGCCGGGGCAATGAGTGCGACAGGCTCTCTGCACACCGTGATAAACGCGCTGACAAAAGGCGTTAAATCCACATTCCGCCTGGTGGCTACCACGATTGTGACGACATTTACCATCTGTGCCTGCACGGCAAATGGGACCTTACCGTTGCTGCTGTGCGGTGATGCCTTTAAAGAGGAGTACAAAAAACGAGGTCTTGCGGCAAAAAACCTCTCGCGAACCACTGAAGATGCCGGAACCGTTGTCGAACCGATTATCCCCTGGTCTGCCTCAGGCGTTTATTGCGCCACTATGCTGGGCGTTGCCACGCTTGATTACTTGCCCTGGGCAATCCTCTGTTACAGCGGTGTCATCTTTGCCCTACTGTGGGCGGCAACCGGTATTGGCATTGCTAAATATGAGCCCAATGAAGCCACTGAGAATATGGTTGAGCAAAAATCATAAACGACTAAATAGTTAAATATTAGCTATCACCAGGGTAAATTAAATATATCCATTAGATATACATAAACATTCTTCGCTTTTGCGTTGCTTACACTATTTTCAGAGACTTTCCAGGAGTCAACAATGTCTTTGTTTGATGATATTGTCACAAGGGATGTTAATTGTCGTAAATACGGGCAATTACAACAGATGTACGGTACCACCGATGTATTACCGCTGTGGATTGCAGATATGGATTTTGCGACACCAGAGCCAATCATGAGCACGCTGCGTTCGGTGGTGTCGCAGCCTGTGCAAGGCTATAACCTGGATTATCCACAATGGAAAGAATCTGTTATTCATTGGTATGCACAACAGTATGATGCCGATATCAAGGCACACTGGTTACATTTTATTCCCGGTGTTATAAAAACTATCGTACTCTCTTTAATGGCGCTTACCCGTCCAGGCGATAATATTTTAACCTGTACGCCAATCTATGATCCCTATCCTAATCTGGTAAACACCAGCGGTAGGAATTTGATTCAGACGCGCCTCATTGAGAAAAACGGGCACTATGAATTTGACTGGCATGATTTCAGAGAGAAACTCAAGCAGTGCAAAATGTTTTTGTTCCCTTCACCGCATAATCCAGGTGGAATGGTGTGGTCGCGGGAAACGTTGGAAAAAATAAGCCACTATTGCCAGCAGGCTGGCGTCATCATTCTGTCTGATGAAGTGCATAGTGATTTAACCCTGCCAGGAAAGCGCCATTTGCCGTTTTTTACTGTTGATGAAGCACCAGATAGTCGGTCAATCGTGCTTACTTCCATCAGCAAGACCTTCAATACGGCTGCGATCCAGGGCGGAATCGCCATTATTAAGAATGATGAATTACGCCATCAGTTCTACCACTTTCTGGATAACTGCTACCTTGCCGAGACGCATTCATTGCAGCAGGCGGCCATTTATAGCGCTTTTACCCATTGTGCCGACTGGCACCAGAGACTATTGGCCTATCTGGCCGACAATGTAGCGTTTGTAAAAAGTGAAATCGAAAAGCACTGTCCTTTGATCTCAATAGTGTATGGCGGCGCGTCGTATCTGTTATTTCTGAATGCGGAAAAAATGGATCTCAGCGATGAGCAGCTAAGCGCTTTTTTTGTGCATGACGCCAGGCTTGGCCTGTCACCTGGGGCGCAATACGGTCCTGGTGGAGAGGGGCACATGAGACTCAACGTTGGCTGCCCCCGCCCGGTACTGGTAGACGCGATGAACAGGCTAAAAGCGGCATACCAGAAATGGCAGAACGCATAGCGTACATCACACGATTTGCCCTGCCACGGTGGGGCAAAATTATCCAAAGATGTTGCTGAACTGCTATAAAGTCTTTCCCTTCTGTCGGCTGGTGTTAAACTGGAAAGTGTGATCTTCATCATAACCTGCTTAAACAGAGACAAGAGACACTGCTATGCAACATATCATCGAGGGCTTCCTCAACTTCCAAAAAGAGATTTTCCCTCAACGCAAGGAACTCTTCCGCAGCCTGGCATCCAGCCAGAATCCTAAGGCACTTTTCATCTCCTGTTCCGATAGCCGCCTGGTTCCAGAACTCGTTACTCAGCAAGATCCAGGACAGCTTTTCGTTATCCGCAACGCCGGTAATATCGTACCGTCATTTGGTCCGGAACCAGGTGGTGTATCCGCAACCATCGAATACGCGGTTGTCGCACTTGGCGTAACGGATATCGTCATCTGCGGTCACTCCAATTGTGGCGCGATGAAAGCCATTGCCGATAGCCAGCCCCTGGATCCGATGCCCGCTGTCGCTCACTGGCTGCACTATGCCGATGCCGCGAAAGCCGTGGTCGATAAAAAAACCTGGGATAACCCAATCGATAAAGTTAACGCCATGGTGGAAGAGAACGTTATCGCACAGCTTAACAACATTAAAACGCATCCTTGTGTCGCGGTTGGGCTGCGCAATAATGCGCTTCGTCTGCACGGTTGGGTGTATGACATCGAAAGCGGTGAAATCCGTACCCTGGATAAAAACAGCAAAACCTACGTTTCCCTTGCAGATAACCCGCAGGTGCATTTCGAGTAATTCCCCCACTGGAGCAAGGATGCTCTGGACATCTCCTCTCCCTATTTCTGTTAGTGGACAAAAAACGGGCTCGCGACTAGTTTTAAAGTAGCCACTGGTGTTCCACATCGGTTTTCGCACATTTATACAACATTGCGGCAGGCTCATTCACTGAGTCGCAAACAGCTGTTCATACATGGTGCAGGCGATAAAAAGGAGCCGGTACGAATGCAAGCAAAAATAAAAAAAATAATAAATATGATATTTTATCATGAGTCGTGGGATATCATGCTTATTAAGGATAATGGTACACACTTATTCCCCGACAACACTCTGGAGATATTAAGCAATTCCACTGCGCAGCAGTTAAAAAAGAAATATACATTTCAGGCCGATCCTTTTCTGATTGAAAAAGACGATAAACTGTATGTTTTCTATGAAGCTTTTAGCTTTCGTAACTCAAAAGGCACGCTACGATGTCGCGTTCTTGACCGTGATCTGGTTGAACTTGAAGATATTAGGCTTGAAGGCTTTGACGACTTAAAGTGTCATTTGTCTTTCCCTTATCTGATACATATCAACGATCAACTGTTCATGATCCC
The DNA here is from genome assembly GCF_030332875.1 of Citrobacter sp. Cpo045. Taxonomy (NCBI): domain Bacteria; kingdom Pseudomonadati; phylum Pseudomonadota; class Gammaproteobacteria; order Enterobacterales; family Enterobacteriaceae; genus Citrobacter; species Citrobacter sp. Cpo045. Next base: position 600,755 of record NZ_JAOWGZ010000107.1, on the reverse strand, counting down.
CGAGTCTTCAGAAAGAAAAGAGGTAATACTGTTTCAGTCAATTGAGTTCCCTGCACGCTGGAAGCAAGTTAAAGTTTTAATCTCTGATACCAAATTAACCGACAACGTATTTATCTCAATTAATGAAACCTGTTATCTGTTGTCCACCACGATGGATAACGAAATAATTATTCATTCGACAGATCATATTTATGGACAATGGCAGCGGATTACCCCGGCGTTGAAGGTGAGCAATCCTCATCATCGGGGAGCGGGTGCCCCTTATCATGTTGATAACAAAATATACTTCCTTACTCAGGAATGCACGCCGGAAACTTATGGTAAATCAATCTATATCAAAGAATTAGTGACACTGAACGACGCTAATTTTGCTGAAACTCTGATCGAACAAATCAATTCGTCGATCAACCACAGTGACGGCGTCCACACGCTGAACTTCTCAAATAACTATATTGTTTATGATACAAAAGTTAATAAGTTCAGTCTGTTGGCAATCTTTAAAAAAATAGCATATAAATGTATGATAAAATACAGAAACACTTACCTTACCCGGCAAAATAACTGATTCACTGGATTCTCGGGTGGCATTGGTAGAAAATCGTTCGGGTTTATAGCATTTTTCTGGAGTCTGTATGGCAATTCTTGTCACTGGTGGTGCAGGTTATATTGGTTCACATACTGTGTTAACGCTACTGGAAAGAGGCGATGATGTCGTAGTCATCGATAATCTGGCGAACGCCAGCAGAATCTCGCTGGACAGGGTCGCGGAACTCACCGGAAGAGAGCCCATTGTCTATATCGCCGATGTTCTCGACAGGCAGGCATTAAAAAACATTTTCGCCGACCATAACATCACCGATGTCATTCATTTTGCGGGACTCAAATCGGTTTCAGAGTCGATAAAAGAGCCCCTCGCCTACTATGAAAACAACGTCACCGGTACGCTGGTTTTGCTGGATGAAATGCTGGCTGCAGGCGTTAATCGTTTCATTTTTAGCTCATCTGCCACGGTATATGGTAATCCAGAAAGCGTGCCGCTGAGCGAGCAATCACCTACGGGCGGCACCACTAATCCGTACGGCACCTCTAAGTTGATGGTCGAACAAATTCTGGCCGATTTCTCACGTGCACAACCCGATTTTCGCATTACCTGCCTGCGCTATTTCAACCCGGTTGGCGCCCATCCATCGGGTCGGATTGGTGAAGATCCTAACGGTATCCCTAATAACCTGGTTCCGTATATCTCCCAGGTCGCGATTGGTAAGCTGGAAACCGTGTCGGTGTACGGTAATGATTATCCAACCCCTGATGGTACCGGTGTGCGTGATTATATTCACGTCATGGATCTGGCGACCGGTCATTTAGCCGCGCTGGATTGCCAGAACAAAGGCGCGGCTTACAAAGTGATTAATCTCGGTACCGGTGTTGGTTATTCCGTGATTAATCTGATTGAGGCGTTTGAAAAAGCGGCGCAGACAAAAATAAACTATCAGTTTGTCGCCAGAAGACCCGGAGATATTGCCGAATGTTGGTCTGACCCATCGCTGGCATACAAAGAGCTAGGTTGGAAGGCCATCTACAACCTTGATGAAATGATGCGTGACACCTGGAACTGGCAAAAAAATAACCCGAATGGGTATCAAATTTAATGTTCTCAGCAGCGAGCCTGACCGTCAGGCTCGCTGCTGTATCTGACTAGCGTACCGTTATTGTTGACACCCGGTACCAGCCGCTGCTCTGTTTCCCTTCATTGGCAAAGTTAATTCTCGCCGCACCCGACTTATCCAGCATCGCAACCTCAATCGCGTATTGCCCTTTCGCCAGTCGCCCAGGCATAGATAACGCATAACTGACCTGATACTTACCGGGGAGCCAGCGGCGAATATCCTCCGCGGAATTCCCCTGTGCCACCACCTTATTGGCGCTGTCTACGACCCGGAATGCCAGTATGTAAGGCAGATAAATCGGTGCGATACCCTCATTGTACCAGGTACTGTTCAATATCAGCGTTTTCCCGCTGACCCACACGGACTCATGACTCAGGGACGCAAGGCGAAATCGATAGCCCAATTTGGTCAGCGCATTGTCGACAATCGGTCGATAGTCGCTGGGTATCGTTCTCGATTTCAGGTTAATGGTACTGGCGTGCTGCTTGACCGCCCAGTCAAAAATCCCCTGCACTTCAGAACGTGTATAGTGAAAGGTGTTCTTCCAGTCCTGCATATACGAGCAGATCTCCAGACTCACCGGCGCACGTTTCCAGACGTCGTTGAACCCTGAATAACTCTGCTGCGCAGCCAGCAATCGCTGCGGGTAATCATCAGCCATATGGTTCCAGGTGTCCGAAAATACGCGCAGATCCCCCCAACAGTCCGCACGCCACCCAGCCCCACGCGCCACCGCATTCGCCAGACTTTGACCGCCGCTTATCAACATTATTTTTGGTGTCACCGGGAAAGCAGAAAAGTGCATCGCGACGTAGCGATCCAGTTGCGCCGTGGTGTATCGCTCCAGTAATGGCTTCAGGTTCGGGAAGTTGCTGTTATGCCATTCTCCCCACGATCCCACCATGCCAATATCAACAAACGCGAGATTCTCATTACCATCGTAGCGCTTACCAAATGCGTTCAACAGACGCTGGCTGTATTCAATAAACAGAGGATCGTCTAAATCCGGGGCAAATGTCTTTTTATCCGGCGTCCAGGTTCCTTTCACGCCTTTTTTAATCAGCCAGTCAGGTATTTGCGAACCGCTTTCCGGCTCTGCCAGAGCCATAAATCGTAGCCCGACATTCATCGCAGGGCGATGTGCCGCCGCGTATTTGAAGGCATCATCCACCAACGCAAAATTGTACTGGCCTTCGACTGGCTCCAGGTCCCGCCAGTAAAAACGCTCGTATTCAAATCCGGTATTGGGATAGTCCGCCAGCCCCAGCGTTTCACCGTATCCCTGATGAAAACTTGCCACGCCAATCCCCGGATTGGTTAACGGGCCCGTCAATGCTTTGGGGGTAACGGTCGTCAATGCGGCCATAACCGTCAGCGGGAAAAACATGCACAACAACGCAGAAACCCATTTACGCTTCATCGCAATGACGTCCTCCACCAATTTGTTAACGCTAGCGGTCTTTCAGGCTTAACCACCAGTCCCAGATACCTACGTGAAAATTTTGGAACACATCAATACCTAACGCGGATTTGATCATATACAGCGTCAGCAATATGCAGCAGGTGACGAATAGCACGGCAATCAGCAGCAAAAAAGTGAGCAACATTCTCGACAGGGTTGATTCCTGGCGATGCTGGCGGCGTAAATCTCTGCCAAACAAAAAAACCAGATAATAACGCTTACTGAAAAAAGGAAAGCTTCTGCGAATATCGATCTGATGCCGCGAAGTCAGGGTTGTAGCAAGGAGCGCTTTTTCCACCCCTTCTTTTTGTTCAGGGGTCAATTCCTCCGCTATCCGCTCATCAAGGTGAGCGTAAAACCGTTCGATGGCAGGAGGACGATTTTGAGGACTGGTCAAAATTAACCTATATCTTTATCAATGGAGTGGTAGACGTTAACCGTCTTTTTGGCGATTTCATGCCAATTGTAGTTTTGCAAATATACACCATAGTCCACGCTATTTGCTGTTGCCCCTTGGCCTAATTTTTCAGCCAGACCGGTTACATCTCCCACCTTAAAATAGGCCTCGGCGGGCAGTTGAACTTCAAGGTTAGCCGGAATATCACTGACGACGGCCGGAAGAGAAAATGACATTGCCTCCAGCAGCGCAATGGGCAATCCTTCATGGTATGAGGGCATCACAAACATTTTAGCCTGCGAAAACACCGCCTGAAGTTCGTCACCACGTAAAAAACCAGTCATCACAACACCTGGCGTGTCGGCGGCAAGCTTTTTGAGGCGCACGCTGTATTCGGTCGGATGATCCGCATCGCCAATTAACACTAACGGCATGGTCAAACCACTGTGTTGATAAGCGGCGATGGCATCATGCATCCCTTTTTCTTCCACAAACCGTCCAACCACCACGAGGTAGTTTTTCGGCTGCAGCCCAAAGCGGGAGAGCGTATTGTCGATGGTGAGCTGTGATAATAACCGCGGCTCGTTCACGCCATTGTGAATTAAATGCGCATCATAGCGACCGTGTTTTTTCTGGATCAGTTGATTAATAACGTCAGAAATCACAATCACCTCGTTGGCATATCTGACCGCCCAACGCTCACCCAGCAACAATATTTTTTTGGCTACAAATCCCCATTTCTGGCGATCGTAATCGGGCCCGTGGTGGGTAAAAACCACCTTCTTACCCATCACGCGTAAGAGTGGGATCACAAGGCCAGGGCCGATAGCATGGACATGCACAATATCTGAATGGTCGATACGTGTCCTAAACGCCGCTATAACGGAATGGACAATAGCTTCCAGCGAGCGCTTTTTGGGTGCCCACAGCGCGTAGGTTTCGACTTTCTTATATACCGATCGTTTGTAATTTACATATGGCGAGCGAGCAATCACGCAAATATCCACGTCGAACTGCTGTTTAATGGCAGGATAAAGATTCTGACAGTGTGTCTCCACACCGCCCAATACATCGGGAATACCACGCGTTCCAAAAACCGTTATTTTTTTACTCATACTATGGCCTGCTCAGCAGTTCTTTATACAGCGCCTGGAGGGTATCCATATGTTTACTCAGCGCATATTTTTCACTCAACCGCGCACGACCAAGTAAGCCCATGACCCGCGCTTTCTCTGGCGAGTCGGCCAGGGCATCCATCGCATTGGCTAACTCCTGCGCATTGCCCGGTTCGAATAAAATCCCTTCGATACCGTCACGAATTTGTTCGGGGATGCCGCCAATGCGCGACCCGATAACCGGCTTGCCTAAGGACATCGCCTCTAATATCGCCATTGAACAGTTTTCATAGCATTCTGAAGGCAGGATCACCGCTCGCGCATGCTTAATAAGCTTATCGAGCGCTTCCCCTTGTTGCACATAACCTAAAAACTCAACGTCCGGATATTTGGCGGCTAATTCATCATGCAACGGACCGTGCCCCACAACTTTCAGCGGCGCGCTGTTCTGCATTTTTTTATGCGCTGCCAACAACGTTGCCACGCCCTTTTCACGGCTCAGACGACCGAAGTACAGCATATAGCCCTCATCGCTCACTTCAGCCAGGGGACGGCTGTCATCAACGCCATTGACGATGACATCAATGCGCGAATTTGGCAGCGTGCGCAGCAAGACACCGCGTAAAAAAACGCTTGGTGAAACAATCACATCCAGTGCCTGATAGTTTTGTGCAATGTACTGCCAGGTTGCCTCCAGGGAGAGCAGTAAACTTTTTGAGGCTGAACCTTCCTGACAACGATACCTGAAGGCATTGAAAACCGTTCCGGTGATACAGGAATCACACACCTTGCCGTCGCGCAGCATGGAATACGCAGGGCACACAATCTTATAGTCATGCGCAGTCAGCACCGTTTTGCAGCCAAAATTGCGCGCAACTTTAATCAACGCTGGTGTTAACTGATGGTAGATGTTGTGAAAGTGGACGATATCCGGGCGCTCTTTTTCTAATAGCGCCAGCATTTTTTTGCAGGCCTGCGAATTATGAATAAAGTTAACCGCCGTTTTGAGCCCACCCAGCAGATTGCTCGCTTTGTGGTAGTCCACATTGCTGACGAAATAATCCGCATAGTCTGAAGGAAAATTTTTCTCATGCTGCATCGAGAAATCAATAACCTGCACACCAGCCTGTTTCAGCATATCGCGCTCTTGAAAATAAACCGTTTCCGCGCCGCCTTTAATGAAAAAAAACTTATTCACTAATAAAACTTTCATTGCGCCAGCCTTAGTTATTCATGAATGATTTTACTGTCAGGCGGAGTCAACGGATCGCGTACTGGTTTAGTCAAGCCTTTAACCAGCCCGGCTGAAAGCACGGCCAGGTTCATTACGCTCTGCAATCCGTTCAATAACGATCGATTCTGCACGGTTTTCAGGACAATAAACGCAAGCAACGGCAAAAAGGCAATGTCGAAAAGTTCGAGATTGAAGGTCACCGCCGCAATGAACAAAGCAATCAGATAAACAGAAAAAATCGCTTCGTTCCTGACCATTTTTAACGCTTTGCCGAAATAAGGTTTTCCCCAGGCACAACGTAAAAGCTCGCCCGGAGCCTGATAGTATCCGCTTTTCCAGCGGTGCTTGAGCATCTGAAAGGTCGGCATAGTATGGGAAGTATGAATAAAATACGGAATATTCAGACGACGCAGTTTATAACCCGCATCGCGCAAACGCAGGCCCAGTTCGGCTTCTTCATAAGCATGCAAATTACGGTTGGTAAGATAACCAATTTTTTCAATTGCAGATCGGCGATATAACCCGCCACCGCCTAAATGGTCACTATCCCCGAGCGGATAAATTTTATTAATACGCTGCTTACGCGATTTAAATTCATAGTTAACAGCATCGTCCATTTCAACGGTTCCCGCGACGCCTGCATATTCCGGTTCGGCCTGCAAAAACGCGACGGCCTGATCCACAAAGCCCTCTTCCAGCTCCATGTCGCCGTCCATCAGTAGCAGATATTCCCCTTCACTATACAGATAACCTAACTGATGCCCGACGCCGCAGCAGCGATCGTCTGGGTTAGTTAAGGACACCACGGTCGCCCCTTTATCGATAGCAAGCTGTTGGGTGTTATCCGTTGACAGACTATCTGCCACTATAATTTTATGCGGATAATCAACAAGCTGCCGGCGAATACTGTCGATCGTTTTCTCAATACATTCAGATTCATTGAGTGTTTTAATACTCACTGAAATAAACGGTTTTTGGTCCATACAATTACCCTACACAGCGAAGGACGGTTCGACGAATCACTAAACTTGATCCTAGTGATAAATAGAACAGGAATTGTAACATCGGTGTAATCATCAGTATCTGGCTGTAAGGTAAGCTAATTAAGCAACTGATAGCAAAAGCGTTAAACGCCGGTGCAAAGCTCAATAACTGGAGATCCTGCTGGTCCAGTTGTTCAAGCGTCAGTAATGGCTTTGGCTGACAAACTTTCAGGATATAAATGAATAAGCTAATAAAGAGTAACGTGCCGATCACCCCAACTTCCCACAGCAGCATACTCAGGGAAGTCGAGTCGAGAATTAAGTTGTAGATAATATTCAAAAAGCCCGGCGACACCGTACTACCACTGTTAGTTGCATTGAGTCCATAGCCAAATAACGTTCCTGAAAGCCCCCACAGATCGTTATTTTTCAACCAGAACAGGAACGTCGTAAAGCGCCCTAATTCACCGGTAGACATAATATAGTTCGGATCAAAGATATAGCTTAAGGAGTCGATAAAAATACTTAACGAGCTTTTCGACGGATCGCCGCCGAACGCCGTAGAATAATAGTACGCGAGGATCACAATCGACAGGCTAATAAGCAACAGCATTCCCGCCACAATAACCAACAACGTCTTCAGATTGACCTTACTAACGTCTTTGACGTAGCTCGGTGAAAGCCACACCCACGCCAGGAATATAGGCGATAGCAGGATGACAAACTTCACTTCACCAATGATGCATAACCCGATACCGAGAACAATATGCAGCGCCATGGACTTGAACGTGGTGAGCCCATGCTTATATTCGGAGACTTTTAACAACATAATTAACAGGCAAAACAAACCCATTGCGGCAGTATTCCCGCCTCCCATAGGGTCACCGCCAAATGTGCCAACCACGGAGTCCCATTTCTCATCTTCGCCGCGCACCGCAACGCGCTGGGGAACAACCAGTAAAACCTGATATATCATTACCGGAATCTGTGCGTAAAACACCCAATACAGATAGCGCGTTGCGCGGTAAATCTGTGATTCCCGGCAAAAGCCCAGCAGCAAACAGATCATCACCAGCGACAGCGCAATTTCGTTTTTAAATGCCACAATCGCGACGGTGATCCCGCCCTGAATCAGCGTCGATGCTCCAGCCAGCACCAGAAACGAAAAGTACAACGCCAGGACAATCGTCTCCTGGGCATCCAAATGTAAGGAGCCATCACGCGTCTGCATCACCAATAATCCCACCATCAATAAGGTGAGGAAAAAAGGTATCCACAGCACTGACTGCATGCCGGTAAAGTATTGCACCAGGCCACACAGGATCAGCGTGACAAAGGTATAAACCTGTAAATAGTATCCGGTATTCAGCGTCATAGTATCACCGGCTTGTCTTTCAGGAGATTGGCCCGCTTATTCATTTTCAGATAAATGAAGGCGTAGCGAATAAATGTCAGTGAAGAAAACAAGATGACCGACGTTGCATAATCTTTATAAAAATAGGGCGTCACAACAAAAGCGAAGAGTACAATCGCCAGCTGTTCCAGTTGGATACGCAGAAAATAGCGATGGGAACCAAAAATAAGCTCTATCACCGTCAGAGGGCTTATCGCCAGCGCCGGGAATAAATAGGGCAACATGTAGCGTGACGTCTCAATGGAGTTTATCCAGTCTTCGCTAAAGCCGAGGCGCATCACAATCGGATAGAAAATAAAAACCCCAAGGGTACAGATAACCCCTAGTACCAGCAATAGCATACGTACCCTGGTATACTCCTGATAGTTGAAGGTATTATTTCTGAAGTCGATAGACCATTTAGAAAAAATAGTATTGCGCACCGCATTCCCGATGATCACCACCGGCGCCAGGCAAAAGCGGCTAACCACGGAAAAATAACCCGCCGTCAGCGCCGAGAACCAAAAGTTAATCAGCATAATAGGCAAATTGCTGCTGGCCATCGCCAGCACTTCCGCGCTGCCCACTTTGGTAATGTGATGAATATTCTGTTTGAAAAAATGCCAATTACTGGCGGGTCGCAGATGTCTGGCTGCCACCGAACGAATATCAAACGAATGCAAAATACAGCTTATGGTCAGCACCATCGTCGCGCAGGCCCACGACCAATAAAACAGCTGTACATGGTGCGTAAGAAGGACGGAAAGTACAACGACCACAGAAACAGAAATGCGCTGGAAGATCAGAAAACGAAAGTTAGCCGTGCGTAGCGACAGGTTTTCCGAGATTAAAACCCACGCCGTTGCCAGCGTCAGTAAATAGAGGAACAGAATGTTCTGGTGAAACAGCCACGCGGTCAGCACTGCGTACGGTAAGGCAATGATCGTGCTTTGTATTAAGCAAAACACGACATTCTGCACCAGTTCGTCATCCTGCTGTTTAGGAATTAACAGCTGTGATGCAAAGGTACACACCTGAGCGCCCACCACGGCGATGCTGTAGTTGAGCGCATAAAGCCCCACTTCAGCCATATCGTACTTGTGTGAAATCAACCAAATAGACAGTGCACCAATCAACTGCGAGATGACTGATGAACCGGCTATTGTGGAAGCGCTCTTCAGTAGACTCATACGCGGCCTGGCGTTGCCATCAGTTGATCGGTACTGAAGTTCAGTGAACGCAGACCCTCTTGCGTCTCAAGATCCTTTTCTTCAACTGCATTGAGCACCGCACCAATCACCACGCCGTTATTTTCCTCGATCTTATCCAGCGCGTTGGCGATTTGTCCCGCGGACCCCGCCCCGGCTTTCACAATGAAAACAACGCCATCGACGGCACGTTTGATCAGTTGAACATCCAGGCTCTGGTTCACGGCAGCAACATCAATAATGATGCGCTGATAATGCGATTTCAACTCGCGCATTAAGAGTTCAACATGCTCCGAAGACAGCATCAGTAAAGATGAGATGGTGTTCTTGCCGTGTGGAATAAAGTCGAGATTATCACTGAGTTTGATCCTCGCCTGTTCAAGCTCTGTCTCCCCGCGCAGCAGTTCCGCTAAGCCTGCGGATGTAGCTGACGCCAGCTCGGATGTGAGCCCACCAGTGTTAAAGAAATCTGCATCAATAAGCAGTGTTTTCTGGTCGAAACTAAAAGAGTTCGCTAACAGATTCGCCAACAAAGAACGCCCATCACCGTGCTCCGTCGACGCCACGGCGAGCGTCTGTAAAGGTCGATTATCCAGCATAATCCGGGTACGGATACCGTGCACAATATCGGCATTAAGCGGGTTCTTCATGATCATATCCCGCACCTGCGCGCGCCCTGAGGTTCCGCTAAAACGACGAATTTCACCCAACGGAACAACATTGAGCCGTTTTTTCATGCGACTAAGGGTACCGATTGAGTTATCCATTGCCGCTTTGACAATGAAATACATGATGCTGAACACCACCACCAGCATGACCACCATCAGCAACAATAAAGATTTATTCGGTTTCGCCGGTTTTAACGCGGGTACCGCAGGGTCGTATAACACCGCATCGGCATTCACGCCGGACAGCGACAGCTCCTGAGTACGTTGATAAAGCGATTTATACAGGTCTTCCATTTTATCTAACGACAGCTTTTGACTGTTCCAGGCATCCCGTTTTGACGCCATTTTCTGGAAGATCTCTTTCTGCTCAATCACTTGCTGTTGATAGTTTTTTTCGTCCGCCAGCGCCGCCAGATATTGCTGACGTAAACCGACTTTCAGCTCGCCCAACACTCGTCCGGTCTGGCTTTGGATCGACTGAACATCGGCCTCGGCTTTTAAAATAGCGGGATTTTTTGGCCCATAGACTTTACGCTGTTCGGACAACGTTCGTTGCGCCTGAATCAACGCAATGCGCAAATCCTGGATCTGAGCGTGGTTAGAGACCGAAGGCAGCGAGATAACGCTCTCAATGGACTTACCTCCCCCGTTCACCTCGTTATAGACGGATTCAGCGGCAACCCGACGCTGGGTCGCATCGGCCAGGCGATTAGTTACGATACTTAACTGCTCGGTTTCAAAACCATCGATACCGCGGAAGGTCAGCAGTCCGGCATTTTTCAGATAGCTGTCCATCTCGACTTTTTGCTTAGCTATCGACTTCTGAATCTCTTCCATTTTTTCAAAATTCAGTTCGCGAGCTTTCTCCACCTTCAGACGTTTCTGCTCCACCGTGTAGTTGATGAAAGCCTGCACGACGCCGTTGGCAATATCAGCCGCAACCTGAGGCGAAGTTGATTCATAGGTAATGGAAGCCAGGTTCGTCGTGCGAATACCGATGACATTCAGGTTTTTCGATAACGTTTTCAGCGCTTGCTCCATTCTCAGTTGTCGACTTTCATTGCTATCAGCCCCCTGAGCACCGGCTTTTTCCCCGGTAAACTCCGGGTTTTCATCCAGCTTCATATCACGTACGGCTTGCTCCAGCACAATACGTGAATGCATCAACGCATATTGTGTTTCGTAGTAACCACTGCGTGTTGAATCGAAACCATCAACCTGTGGAAACGGAGAAACGTTATCAGCCTGCGCCTTAATCAGCACCGTCGCCGTTGAAACATACTTTGAGGACATCATGCTGATTAACGGATACGCGACGACCCCGGCAACGATACCGGCCAGCGCGATTTTCCAGGCGTTCTTTTTCAGCTCTTTGGCAAAGCGGGAGAATTCGACACTGCTTTCTCGTTTTTTGCCGTTTTCCACTATTGATAGTTTCATCGTCAGAAGAACCCCATGCCAATAATCACGACATCCCCAGGATGAACAGAGTGCGTTAAATCGACATTCTCAAGCAGCTGATTGCTCCCTGACAGGCGAATGTTGATATCTTTTCGGTCAGCACGATCTGTAAATCCACCCGCCTGCGCAATAGATTTCTCGACGGTAAGCCCTGGCTCATAGGCGAAGCCATTTGGACTTTTTACCTCACCTGAAACATAGTATTTGCGGAACTCGGCAATACTCACCGTCACCATTGGAGATGTAAAATAATCTCCGGTCAGGCGTTGAGTTAATTCTTTAGTCACTTGATCAACGGTTTTATCTTGTAATTTAAGAGCACCAACAAACGGGAAATTAATTTCCCCGCTCTTATCCAAAATAAACCGCATCGTCATATCGGGTTGACCATGAACAGCGATATTGACCGTATCCCCCGCCCCAAGTCGGTAATCCTGCTGAACAGTAGCAGGATCGTCCATTAATCGCGGGCTGGACGCTGTGCATCCGACCAACAGGATACTGAATAGCAAAACCGCGCACAGTTCTATTATTTTCATTTTAGATCTGAACCTTAGCTTTAAGCATAATCATAGAATTATCATAACCCAACGTTCTAATGACTTCCTGATTGTCGTTGGGACCGATATAAAACGAGTCAGTATCCTTATTCGAATTTAATGTATCTATCTGATATTTAATCTCAAAATTAACCGACGGCGTGTAGTCATAGCTCATGGTGACGCTAAACACGCCATCTTTATCATGTCGATCCTTGTTCTGTTTTTTATAGTCTTCCGAAGTGAATGAGTAGTCCAATAAAGTAGAAAAACGAGTGCCTAACCAGAAATGCTGGTAAGAAAGGCCATACTGGGTCACTAAAATATATCCCCCAACTTCCGATGGGTCTTTAATGCTTTGCGCAGAGTGGGCCGTGAAAACAGACTGCTGTAACGGCTTCCACTCCGCTTTTATGTCCCAGTTTAGACCATTAAAATCATGCGAGTTTGCGTTGTTTTCAAATGTTTTATACAGCCATGAAATATTCATGTCGACATTGGTTTTCCCCGTCAACTGCGACTTCAGGCCATACAGTAAATAATACTCATTAGTGTCTTTATCTGAGTTGTTATCATAGCGACGCTGGTTAGTAATAAAGCTATAGCGAAAGCGCGTTCTGGATGAGTATTGGTCAAAAACTTCCGCTATCAGGCTATTTTCATGCCATTCCTGTTCCTGAATATAATTGTAGAAGTCCTCACTGCTGTCCCGAACATCAGAGGTGTTACCGAAAGTCAGTTTTTTGTATAACAACGCCAGTTCCGCTTTGCCGCGACCATCAGGCGCACCGTAGCTGTAGCGCAATTCACTATTGATAAAATTCGTCGTCAGCGGAGATTTAATCCCATACTGCTCAAACTGACTCGGTAGAAACCCCTCGGTGATGTCACGACCGCGGGATTCATGCCCAAGCGAATCCTCCAGATTGAGGGTTAAGCCATGCTTGAGCCCATACCGCCAGGCACCGTTAAAACGAAAAAAATGATCGTTGTAGTTATCAGCAGAATCGCTTGAGTAGTTACGATAATCCCCAGAGTACATCAGCAAATACTTATCCTGACCACGCTCTCCAATCATACTCAGAACGGGCGCCGCACTCTGAAACGAGGAACCGATAGCATCGCTGCTATGTGGCTGATAAGACACGTTATCATTATAACCATAGTCCACAGCGACCTTGCTCTGGAAGTCTATCCCCGCAAAGCCAATGTGTGATTTCGGCGTTAAATCAGCCCATGCGGACTGCGATATCACGATTCCGGTAATAACGAGTAATTTAGTATGCATTCTTACCGACAAATCCTTTGAAAATAGTTTTAATAATAATTTTTATATCCAGCCATAACGACCAGTTTTGAATGTACTCAATATCGTACTGAACCCTTTTTTCCATCTTATAAAGCGCATCGATCTCCCCGCGGAATCCGTTGATCTGCGCAAGCCCAGTGATCCCTGGCTTAACTTTATGGCGAATCATGTAATTTTCGACCTGTTTGCGGTACTGCTCATTATGCGTAACCGCATGAGGTCTGGGACCGACAATCGACATACTTCCCTGTAAAACGTTAATAAATTGCGGAAGTTCATCCAGCGAAGTGCGGCGCAAAAAGCTCCCGAATTTGGTTACCCGCGGATCGTTTTTAGTGGCCTGAATAACCGTATCGGAATTCTCCATGACGCGCATAGAACGAAACTTCCAGACCTTAATTTTTTGCCCACTCAAGCCATAGCGGTCCTGTTTGAAAAAAACCGGCCCACGGGACGTGAGTTTGATACCAATGGCAATCGCCAGCATCAGGGAGGAAATCATCACCATAATGATGCTGCCAAGAACCAAATCTTCCGCCCGCTTAATAAACGAGCCCGCCCCTTCGAACGGTGAACTAAAGATACCGATAGTTTGCAGATTGTGGATGGAGCGTAACTTGGACATGTTGTTACTGTAGGTATAAAAGTCAGGGACAATATAGGTATCTACGGTGGTGTCTGACATCATGGCCAAAAAGTGACGAATGCGATGTAAAGCAACCATCGGTAAAGCAATATAGATTTCGTCTATGTTTCCCTTCTTGGCTTCCTCGACCAGATTGATCACCGGACCACGAAAGGGGCTTTTAACCTTATCAACGACATCGCCACAGCGAGATAAGGCGCGCTCATCATAAAAGGCCAGATCTAATGTGATATTGGCGTATTCATTCATTAGCGCGGTTTCTGCGGCCAGACCATTGTCGGTCAGACCAATAATCGCCACACGGATACTCTTTTTCGTTGAATACTTAAAAATAAAAAAACGAATGTAGTAAAGAAAAGGTAATGGAATGAAGTACCAGTAAATAATGGCTGAATAAAAAGGGGAAGGCAGTCTGTCTAAGTAGCCCAGTGACTCAGGTTCAGCCACCGTCATACTGACCAGTTCGTTAAAAAAAATCGCCAGCAGCGTACAAAAAACCAAGCGCTTTTGATTACGTAAACCGATCGTCTTAATCTTTTGCTGGTACATTTTAATGTATTCAGCAAACAGCAAGAAAAAGATTGAGAAGAGAAGACTCAAAATGGCAATGGTGTTAAAGGGCACCAAACCCAGCAGATGGGCGCTAAAAATTAACGTCACATTGATAACAATGAAATCGACCAGTTTTAAAAAGACTGGATATCCTTGGCTGCTAATCTTTAGCGATTTTTTAAGCATATCTCAGCCCATTATTTATTGATCTTTAATTGTTTTTTTCTCATTTCATGTTGCTAATTATATCACAAGTCTAAAAAACGCAATGGTACATTGTCAGTAAATGTAAAAAATAATACTCATTACTGTGACAATACTCCCCAGTGAAATCGTATCTATATGATTTTAATGCAGATGATATCAATAGAAGTTTTATCTACCTCAGCAAAAAAGATAACCTTTAACAACATTTTCGCTATTGACAGATAACATCCCATGGTCTATGAAAAAAGTGTTTTATGTATGATAAATTGCACAAAAGTATTGTTTTAGTGACGTTGAATCACCTTAGAGGTGCTGTTTAATACAGTAATTAAAATAAAAACAGCTGCCTTACGACAACATTTCAAATGATATTAATAATACAATTAATTACCTTTTATTATAATTAAACAACAAATATCATCATCATGAATACCTCATGCGGTAACGCTTAAAAAGCGTACCCGAACCCTCAGCCCACCTAATGTCTCACTACGCGTTAGCTGAGGATGCGTGCGATGCAGACGAGCAATATCATTGACCAGCGCCAGGCCGATCCCGGCGCCTGGGAGATTGCCTACGTTATCAAGACGATGAAACGGTAGCAGGGCCTGATGAACCATCTGCTCATCTATGCCCGGCCCGCTATCTTCGACCACCAGCACCACGGCCTCTCCTTCTCGTTGCAGCCGGGCGGTCACCATCCCCTGCGGTGGCGTGTATTTCAGTGCGTTATCCAGCAGATTCCCACACAGCTCGCCGAGCAGCACTTCATCTCCCTCGACCCACACCGCGTCCTGTTCCCCTTCATAGCCCAGATCGATCCCTTTACTACGCGACTGCGCCAGTCGGGTAAAACAGCTGGTTTGCACCACCTCATACAGATTAACCGGCGAGAAATGCCTTTCCCCCTGCTCTTTGCGCTTCACCGCAGACAGCTGCAACAGCCTCTCCGTCAGTTGAATGGTATTATCGAGCGTGCTACTCATGGCTTGTAAACTCTCATACCATTGCCGCGGTTCGGCGCTGGCGAGAGCCACCGATGCCTGAGTTTTCAGTACCGCCAACGGCGTTTTGAGCTGATGGGAAGCATCCGCGCTGAAGCGCTCCTGGCGAGAGATCAGACCGCGAAGTCGGTCCAGATAACGGTTGAATGCCACAATCAGCAGACGGGTTTCCGACCACGGCAGCAGCTCCGGCAGCGGCGTCAGCAGGCCTGGCTCACGACGCACCATCAGCGATGACAGCTGGCGCATCGGGCGTAGCACCCGGCGCAGCAGCCAGCCAACCAGCACCAGAGTCAGTAACACCAGCAGTCCTTGCGAAACCCACGAGGAAAACAGCAGCTGTCGCGCCAGATAACGCCGCGATTGCAGCGTTTCGGCAACATAAATCTCCGCCATGCCGACAATGCCGCCTTCGTTGACGGGCTGCAGCAGACGCGCCACGCGGATTGCCTCACCGCGATATTCGGTGTGATAAAACCATGCCAGCGCCGGGTAAAGACGCGTGCGCGAGGTAGCAGGCGGCATCGCCGGTAAATCGTCATAACCCGAGATAACCTTCCCCGCCGGATCAACCACTTTGTAATACAGTCGGTCGTTCATATTCAGTTCAAAGCTGTCCAGCACTACCCATGGCACGTTCACTTCCAGCTGTTTATTGCGCACCACCAGCCGCTCGGAGACGGTCCTGGCGGATGAGAGTAGTGTCCGGTCATACGCCTGGGTCGCCGCCTGTAGCGCACTGACATAGCTGTTGAATGCCGACAGGCCCCACAGCAACATTAGCGGCAGGCCCAGAAACATCAGCAGTTGCAGGTACAACGATTGGGGTTTAACCCACTTCATCGCTACGCTCCAGCACATAGCCCAGACCACGCAGCGTAGCAATACGCACATCGCTTCCCTGTAGCTTTTTACGTAAGCGATGGATATACAGCTCAATGCTTTCAGGACTAACCTCATCACTCAGGCTGAAGACCTGCTCAAACAACTGCTGACGTGAAACCGGCCGTAACCGACGGTACATCAGCACCGTCAACAGCGCCTGTTCACGTGGCGTGAGCGCCAACGGCTGCCCCTGCAACAGAAAATAGCCTTCATCGTGAAACGCCAGCTCCCCCAGTTGCTGTATGCCTTGCACCTGTCCCGCACTGCGACGCAGCAAGGCCCGCAGTCGGGCATCCAGTTCCTCGATTTCAAACGGCTTTGCCAGATAATCATCGGCTCCGACGTTCAACCCTTTCACCCTATCGGCCACCGCGCTACGCGCCGTCAGCAGCAGGACAGGAAGCGTCTGCCCGCGCTTGCGCAGCCGCTGAACGACTTCCAGGCCATCCAGCCCCGGCATATTGATGTCCAGCACCGCCAGCGCATACGTTTCGCTATGTAAAAGATGGTCGGCTGCCAGGCCATCAAACACGCAGTCAACGGCAAAACCGTTTTGCACTAGCGCTTTCTCCAGCCAGTGAGCTAACTCACGGTTATCTTCCGCTAATAAGAGACGCATATCACATCCTGTAAAGTTTCTGCCGCATTGAAAGGGAATTGAAAGGTTAATGTTTTAACAATCACGCAACCGAACTGCTACACATCGGCTCACATAATCACAAAAATCTTCTTCCGTACCTGAAAATCCGGTTTTCCGGTGTGAGGATAAACAATGAAAAAACAGTTATTTCGTACCCTTACTGCAAGCATTTTACTGATGAGTACCTCTGTACTGGCAGAACAAGCGCCGTCGCGCACTGAATGTATCGCCCCTGCTAAACCCGGCGGTGGTTTCGATCTCACCTGTAAGCTGATTCAGGTGAGTTTGATGGAAACCGGCGCTATCGAAAAACCGATGCGCGTGACCTACATGCCCGGCGGCGTTGGCGCTGTGGCCTATAACGCGATTGTTGCCCAACGCCCGGCTGAAGCAGGCACCGTGGTGGCCTTCTCCGGCGGCTCCTTGCTGAATCTGTCACAGGGCAAGTTTGGTCGCTACGGCGTGGATGATGTCCGCTGGCTGGCCAGTGTGGGTACCGATTACGGCATGATTGCCGTACGTCAGGACGCGCCATGGAAGACGCTGAAAGATCTGCTGACAGCCATGGAAAAAGATCCCAACAGCGTGGTCATTGGTGCTGGCGCCTCTATCGGTAGCCAGGACTGGATGAAGTCGGCGTTGCTGGCGCAAAAAGCCAATGTCGATCCGCACAAGATGCGCTACGTGGCCTTTGAAGGCGGTGGCGAACCGGTTACCGCATTGATGGGAAATCACGTACAGGTGGTTTCCGGCGATCTCAGTGAGATGGTGCCTTACCTCAGCGGCGACAAAATCCGCGTGCTCGCAGTGTTCTCTGATGAACGCCTGCCGGGCCAGTTAGCCAACGTACCAACCGCTAAAGAGCAGGGTTATGACCTCGTGTGGCCTATCATTCGTGGCTTCTACGTTGGGCCAAAAGTCAGCGACGCCGAGTATCAGTGGTGGGTTGATGCCTTTAACAAACTCCAGCAGACCGATGAGTTTAAAAAGCAGCGCGATCTGCGCGGTCTGTTTGAGTTCAACATGAGCGGTAAACAGCTCGACGACTACGTGAAAAAGCAGGTCACGGATTATCGTGAGCAGGCGAAAGCCTTCGGTCTGGCGAAGTAAACGCAGAGGCAAAGATGATGAGCGATCGTATTTTCGCAGGTATCTGGCTGTTGCTCTGCATAGCCGGGCTGTTCGTGGCCTGGCAAATCAGCAGCGAATACAGCTATGAACCCGTAGGGCCGCGTCCCTTCCCGCTTGGCATTATCAGTCTGATGCTGGTCTGCGCCGTGGCGCTGCTGTTGCGCCATCCGGACACCATCAGTTGGCCCCGTCGCCACGTGCTGCAAAAGCTGCTGACGATGGTCATTGTTCTGTTGATGTACGCCTGGGGTTTTGAGTGGCTCGGTTTTCCCATCGCCACCGCCATTCTCACCGTGGTGATTGGCATGCTGTTCGGCGCAACCATCCCGGCTGCGGGTATTTCCGGCGCGGTGCTCGGCATTCTGCTGTGGTATGCCTTTGACCGACTGCTTGACGTCACCTTACCACTCGGCGCCTGGCTGGGTTAACGGAGAAACGATGGATACCTGGATTTATCTTTCTCAGGGTTTCGCGGTGGCAATGACGCCGGAAAACCTGGTCATCGCCTTGATAGGCTGTTTTGTCGGCACCATTGTGGGTTTGTTGCCTGGACTTGGGCCGATCAACGGCGTGGCGATTCTGCTGCCGTTGGCCTTTGCGCTGCATCTGCCCGCAGAATCCGCGCTGATCCTGCTGGCTACAGTCTACATAGGCTGTGAATATGGCGGGCGCATCTCCTCCATTCTGCTGAATGTTCCTGGCGATGCGGCGGCGATTATGACCGCGCTGGATGGTTACCCGATGGCGCAGCAAGGACGCGGCGGCGTGGCGCTCTCTATCTCGGCGGTCAGCTCTTTCTTTGGTTCGCTTATCGCCATCGGGGGCATCATTCTGTTTGCCCCGGCGTTAGCCCAATGGTCGCTGGCCTTCGGTCCGGCGGAATACTTTGCCTTAATGGTTTTCGCCATTGCCTGTCTCGGCAGCATGATGGCGCAAAATCCGCTGAAATCATTTCTGGCAGCGCTTATCGGTCTCGGACTTGCGACCGTCGGCGTAGACGCCAACACCGGGGTTTATCGCTTTACTTTTGACAGTGTCCATCTCTCCGACGGTGTGCAGTTTATCGTGGTGGTGATTGGGCTGTTCTCTGTCTCTGAAATACTGTTAATGCTGGAACATACCAGCAGTGGCCAGACGCTGGTGCGTAAAACGGGCCGCATGTTGTTCAACGCCAAAGAAGGTGCACAGTGCGTAGGGGCCACCCTGCGTTCATCAGTGATTGGCTTTTTCGTCGGCGTTCTGCCTGGCGCTGGCGCCACCATTGCCAGTGCCATCACCTACATGACCGAGAAAAAGCTCAGCGGCAACAGCGACAGCTTTGGCAAGGGGGATATTCGTGGCGTAGCGGCGCCAGAAGCCGCCAATAACGCCTCGGCTTGTGGCTCTTTTATTCCGATGCTGACGCTCGGCGTGCCGGGCTCCGGTACCACGGCGGTGATGATGGGCGCGCTGACGCTGTACAACATCACCCCGGGGCCAGCCATGTTTACCGAGCAGCCGGATATCGTTTGGGGACTGATTGCAGCGCTGCTGATTGCTAACGTAATGCTGCTGGTGATGAACATTCCGCTGATCGGTCTGTTTACCCGCATGCTGACCATCCCGCTGTGGTTTTTGGTACCGGCTATCGCGGCAGTTTCCGCGGTTGGCGTGTACGCCGTTCACAGCACCACCTTCGATTTGGTATTGATGGTCGCCCTTGGCGTGCTGGGCTACATCCTGCGTAAAATGCACTTCCCAATGTCGCCATTGATTCTGGGCTTCGTTCTCGGGGAAATGCTGGAGCAGAACCTGCGCCGGGCGTTGTCTATCAGTAACGGCAGTATGGATATTCTGTGGGCCAGCGGCGTGGCGAAAGTGCTGCTGGTGATGGCGGTACTGGTTATCGTGGTCCCGCCGGTGCTGCGCATGATCCGTAAACGCAACAGCAAACCGCAGGTGGATATCGGTTAATAATATGCCGGATGGCGGCGCTATTGCGCCCTATCCGGCCTACAATTTGGCTCGGTTGTAGGCCGGATAAGTGCAACGCCATCCGGCATTTTTATTTTCCGCGCAGCCCCTGCGTTCCTTCCAGCACATGTTCAACAAACCGTGTCAGCTTAGGCAAAGGACGCAAATCCTGTCGCCACAGCAAATGAATTGGCCGCGGCTGCGGCGTAAACCCTTCCAGGATCCGAATCAATTTCCCCGTAGCCAGTTCTTGCGCCAGCAGCACCTCAGGTTGTAATAACAGCCCAGCCCCCGCTACTGCCGCCATACGCAGGCCATGACCATCGTTACAGCGCAGGATCGCATCGCGCTTCCATCTGACCTCCCCCGTCACGCCAGGCAGTATCCACTCGTTGCGAGCCGTCCACACGGTATGGGACAGGCACAGATGATCCACCAGATCCGCGGGCGTCCGGGGGGTGCCATGACGAGCAAGATAATCTGGCGAAGCACAAATTGCCATACGGTAGGGACACAGGTATTTCGCCACCACGTCAGTCTGATGGATATCGCCAATGCGGATCGCCAGATCGACACCTTCATTCACCAGATCAACCATCCGGTTGGTGAGATCCAGTTCAATACGCACCTCTGGCCAGGTCTGTAAAAACGCAGCGGCCAGCAGCGAGATCACGCAAGCGCCAAAAGAAGTGGGCGCGCTAATGCGCAGCGTCCCCGCAGGTGCCAGCCGCAGACGCTCTACCGAACGTTCGGCTATCGATACCTGCTCCAGCACGCGACGGGCTTCTTCAAAATAGACGCGTCCGGCATCGGTCAGACTCTGGCGGCGCGTATTGCGCTCCAGCAAACGCGTGCCGAGCTGCGCTTCCAGTTGGGTGATATATTTTCCCACCATCACCGCAGACATCTCGAGCCTCGTCGCCGCAGAAGTAAAGCTCCCACTCTCCACCACGGCGACAAACGTTTCCATGCCGCGCAGTTTATCCATATTACAAACCCCTGGTTAGTAATCATCTAACTTTTAGCCAGTTTATCTGATTTCATTTTCATTAAAGAATAGCGGCTCACACTATTGCGGAGGTGGTTATGAAAATCGTCATTATTGGTGCCAGTGGTACAGTGGGTCGCGCAGTTACGCAAGCATTGAGCCGTAAACATGAGGTGGTCCGCGTGGGTCGCACTCAGGGTGATTACCAGGTCGATATCACCTCGCAGGAGAGTGTCGAGGCCTTGTTTGAAAAAGTCGGTCGGGTAGATGCGATCGTTTCCGCCACCGGTAATCTGTTCTTTGGGCCGCTGTCGACCATGACCGACCAGGACTTTAATCAGGGGCTTCAGGATAAGCTATTAGGCCAGATACGCCTGGCATTAACCGGGCAGCATTTCCTGAATGATGGCGGATCGATAACGTTAATTAGCGGCATTATCGCCCACGAGCCCATCGCCCAAGGGACAAACGCCGCAACGATCAATGCCGGGCTGGAAGGATTTGTTCGCGCCGCGGCCTGTGAACTGGGCCATGGTCAACGCATTAACCTGATAAGTCCGACCGTGCTGAGTGAGTCCGCCGAAGCTTACGACAGTTTCTTCCCGGGCTTTGAAAGCGTGCCCGCCACCACCGTCGCCAACGCCTACCGCCGCAGTGTGGAAGGCATCCAAACCGGGCGTATTTATAAAGTCGGTTACTGATTTTGTCGCTGCCGTTGACTCATCACCAACGGCAGCGTGATTAACCCACTGTTTTAAAAAAACTATATCTTTTCCCTCGCATTAACCCACACCCTTCATAATGTTAAATATTTGTTGCTTTTGATCACAAATAATAAACAAACAAGTTCATTCTGTGCGCGTTTTCCAAAAATGTAGATATTTTTAATTTATGGCTACGAAACGAGCTGCGCCATATCTCCCTGACAATCTACTGAGAGGAACGATTTGATGAACGCACTGACTGCCGTAAAACCGAACGCTGAAGATCCAGCCCAGCACTACAGCGGTTTCACGCTGAAACCGTCAGCCCAATCCCCACGCCTGCTGGAGCTGACTTTTTCTGCTGAGACCACTGAGCAATTTCTGCAGGCCGTCGCGCAGTGGCCGGTTCAGGCGCTGGAATACAAATCCTTCTTGCGCTTCAAAGTGGGCAAGATCCTCGACGACCTGTGCGGCAATCAGTTACAGCCCCTGCTGCTGAAAACCCTGCTCGATCGTGCCGAAGGCGCACTGCTAATCAATGCCGTTGGCGTAGACGACGTGGCGCAGGCGGAAGAGATGGTCAAGCTGGCAACGGCGGTAGCGCACCTCATCGGACGCTCTAATTTTGATGCGATGAGCGGTCAATATTACGCACGTTTTGTGGTGAAAAACGTCGATAACTCAGACAGCTATCTGCGCCAGCCTCACCGAGTGATGGAATTACACAACGACGGAACCTACCTCGAAGAAATCACCGATTACGTGCTGATGATGAAGATCGACGAGCAGAACATGACCGGCGGTAACTCGCTGCTGCTGCACCTCGACGACTGGGAGCATCTGGATCAGTACTTTACCCATCCTCTGGCACGTCGCGCCATGCGCTTTGCCGCACCGCCAAGCAAAAACGTCAGTCAGGATGTGTTCCATCCGGTATTTGACGTTGACCAGCAGGGCCGCCCGGTAATGCGCTACATCGACCAGTTCGTCCAGCCAAAAGACTATGAAGAAGGCGTCTGGCTGAGTGACCTGTCCGATGCGCTGGAAACCAGCAAGAGCATTATTTCCGTTCCGGTTTCAGTGGGTAAATTCCTGCTGATCAACAACCTGTTCTGGCTGCACGGGCGCGATCGCTTCACTTCGCATCCGGACCTGCGCCGCGAACTGATGCGCCAGCGTGGTTATTTTGCGTACGCGACCAACCACTACCAGACCCATCAGTAAGCGCGAAGGAAAAGCGGATGTATGATTTTGTGATTATTGGCGGCGGCATTATCGGCATGTCGACCGCCATGCAACTGATTGATGTCTATCCGGACGCCAAAATCGCGCTACTGGAAAAAGAGTCCGGCCCGGCCTGCCACCAGACGGGCCACAACAGCGGCGTCATTCATGCCGGGGTCTATTACACCCCCGGCAGCCTGAAGGCACAGTTTTGCCTGGCCGGAAATCGCGCCACAAAAGCCTTTTGCGACCAAAACGGCATCCGCTACGACGTCTGCGGAAAAATGCTGGTTGCCACCTCCGCTCTGGAAATGGAGCGCATGCGCGCGCTTTGGGATCGCACCGCCGCTAACGGTCTGGAGCGCGAATGGCTGAATGCGCAGGAACTTCGCGAGCGTGAACCCAATATCACCGGACTGGGCGGCATTTTTGTCCCGTCGAGCGGGATTGTCAGCTACCGCGAAGTCACCGCCGCGATGGCGAAGATTTTCCAGGCCAAAGGCGGTGAAATTATTTACAACGCCGAGGTCAGCGCGCTGAAAGAGCATGCTGCAGGCGTGATTGTCCGTACCCGTCAGGGCCAGGAATATGAAGGCGCGACGCTGATTAGCTGTTCTGGCCTGATGGCGGACCGACTGGTAAAAATGCTCGGCGTTGAACCAGGCTTTATCATCTGCCCGTTCCGGGGCGAATATTTCCGCTTGGCGCCGGAACATAATCAGATAGTTAACCATTTGATCTACCCCATCCCCGACCCGGCGATGCCGTTTCTCGGCGTTCATCTGACCCGGATGATTGACGGCAGCGTCACCGTCGGCCCCAATGCGGTACTGGCATTTAAACGTGAAGGCTACCGTAAACGTGACTTCTCGCTCAGCGATACGCTGGAGATCCTCGGCTCTTCTGGTATTCGCCGCGTGCTGCAAAACAACCTGCGCTCAGGGCTTGGCGAAATGAAGAATTCGCTGTGCAAAAGCGGTTATCTGCGGCTGGTACAAAAGTACTGCCCGAGCCTGACGCTTAAGGATCTGCAACCTTGGCCTGCGGGCGTACGGGCACAGGCGGTGTCACCTGATGGCAAGCTTATCGACGATTTTCTGTTTGTCACCACGCCACGCTCAATTCACACCTGTAACGCCCCTTCTCCGGCAGCAACGTCGGCAATCCCTATCGGCGCACATATTGTCAGCAAAGTTCATGCGCTGCTGGAGAACCAGAGTAACCCCGGACGCACGCTGCGTGCGGCACGTAGCGTGGAGACATTACACGCCGCATTTACCCGTTAAACCGATTAAGACAGGAAGCAATCATGCAACTTAACGATCCAACATTATTTCGCCAGCAGGCACTGATCGACGGCAACTGGCGTGACGCCAACAGCGGCGAGACCATCGCAGTGACCAATCCCGCCAACGGTCAGCAATTGGGTAGCGTACCTAAAATGGGGGCAGATGAAACCCGCGAAGCGATTAACGCCGCTAACCGCGCCCTGCCAGCCTGGCGTGCGCTGACCGCCAAAGAGCGAGCCAATATCCTGCGCCGCTGGTTCAACCTGATGATTGAGCATCAGGACGATCTCGCCCGCCTGATGACCCTGGAACAGGGTAAACCGCTGGCGGAGGCCAAAGGCGAAATCACCTATGCCGCCTCATTTATTGAGTGGTTTGCCGAAGAGGGCAAACGCATCTATGGCGATACGATCCCTGGCCATCAGGCCGATAAGCGTCTGATCGTCATCAAGCAGCCGATCGGCGTTACCGCCGCGATTACGCCGTGGAACTTCCCCTCAGCGATGATCACCCGTAAAGCCGGTCCGGCGCTGGCAGCAGGCTGTACGATGGTGCTTAAACCCGCCAGCCAGACCCCTTACTCCGCACTGGCGCTGGCAGAACTGGCTAATCGCGCCGGGATCCCGGCAGGCGTTTTCAGCGTAGTGACCGGTTCTGCAAGCGAGGTTGGTAACGAGCTGACCGGCAACCCGCTGGTGCGCAAGCTGTCATTTACCGGCTCGACCGAAATTGGCCGTCAGTTAATGCAGCAGTGCGCCAAAGACATCAAAAAAGTATCGCTGGAGCTGGGCGGCAATGCGCCGTTTATCGTCTTTGACGATGCCGATCTTGATAAAGCCGTGGAAGGCGCGCTGGCATCGAAGTTCCGTAACGCCGGGCAAACCTGCGTCTGCGCCAATCGCCTGTACGTGCAGGACGGCGTGTATGAGCGTTTTGCCGAAAAACTCCAGCAGGCGGTGAGCAAGCTGCATCTCGGCGATGGTCTGCAACCTGACGTCACCACCGGACCGCTGATCGACGAGAAAGCGGTTGCCAAAGTGCAGGAACACATCACCGACGCTCTGGATAAAGGCGCACGCATTATCGCGGGCGGTAAACCTCATGCGCTCGGCGGTAACTTCTTCCAGCCCACCATTCTGGTAGATGTGCCTGATAACGCGAAGGTCGCCAAAGAGGAAACCTTCGGCCCGCTGGCTCCGCTGTTTCGTTTTAAAGACGAAGCTGACGTCATCGCTCAGGCCAACGACACCGAGTTTGGTCTGGCCGCCTATTTCTACGCCCGTGATTTAAGCCGCGTCTTCCGCGTTGGCGAAGCGCTGGAGTACGGCATCGTCGGGATTAACACCGGCATTATCTCCAACGAAGTCGCCCCGTTTGGGGGGATAAAAGCCTCCGGTCTTGGCCGTGAAGGATCGAAATACGGCATCGAAGACTACTTAGAAATCAAATATATGTGCATCGGCCTTTAATAAAACAAATACTGGAGAACACCTGATGAGCACCAACAAAGAACTTATGCAACGTCGCAGCAACGCCGTTCCCCGTGGCGTAGGACAGATCCACCCTATTTTTGCCGAGCGGGCAGAAAACTGTCGGGTCTGGGACGTTGAAGGCCGGGAATTCCTCGACTTTGCTGGCGGTATTGCGGTGCTGAACACCGGTCACCTGCATCCGCAGATCGTCTCTGCGGTAGAAGCGCAGTTGAAAAAGCTGTCCCATACCTGTTTCCAGGTGCTGGCCTATGAGCCGTACCTGGAGCTGTGTGAAATCATGAATAAGAAAGTGCCGGGTGATTTCGCCAAGAAAACCCTGCTGGTGACCACCGGTTCTGAAGCGGTAGAAAACGCGGTGAAAATCGCCCGCGCCGCCACCAAGCGTACGGGGACTATCGCCTTTAGCGGCGCTTACCACGGTCGTACCCACTACACCCTGTCACTGACCGGGAAAGTCAATCCGTACTCCGCCGGAATGGGGCTGATGCCGGGCCACGTGTATCGCGCGCTTTATCCTTGCCCTCTGCACGGCATCAGTGAAGATGATGCTATCGCCAGCATTCACCGCATTTTCAAAAACGATGCCGCGCCAGAAGACGTCGCCGCCATCGTGATTGAACCCGTTCAGGGCGAAGGTGGCTTTTACGCAGCCTCTCCTTCCTTTATGCAACGGCTGCGCGCCATTTGTGACGAACACGGGATCATGCTGATTGCCGATGAAGTACAGAGCGGTGCGGGCCGTACCGGTACGCTGTTTGCCATGGAGCAGATGGGCGTTGCACCCGATCTCACCACCTTCGCCAAATCCATCGCCGGCGGCTTCCCGCTGGCGGGCGTGACCGGACGCGCCGAAGTCATGGACGCAATCCCACCGGGCGGTCTTGGCGGTACCTATGCCGGTAACCCAATTGCCTGCGCCGCCGCGCTGGCGGTACTGAACATTTTCGAGCAGGAAAATCTGTTGCAAAAAGCCAACGAGCTGGGGCAAACCCTGCGCGAAGGCCTGCTGGCTATCGCGGAAACCCATCGCGAGATTGGCGACGTACGCGGGCTTGGCGCGATGATTGCTATCGAACTGTTCGAAAACGGCGACCACACGAAACCAGACGCCAAACTGACTGCGGAAGTGGTGGCGCGTGCACGCGAGAAAGGACTGATCCTGCTCTCCTGCGGACCTTACTACAACGTGCTGCGCATTCTTGTCCCGCTGACCATTGAAGATGCGCAAATCCGCCAGGGGCTGGACATTATCGCCCAGTGTTTTGCCGAGGCAAAGCAGGGTTAAACCCCCGAATAAAAACGGGAAATTGTAGGCCGGATAAAGCGCAAGCGCTGCCATCCGGCAATGTTGTGATGCCCGGTGGCGCTACGCTTACCGGGCCTACGGGTAAGGTGCAGGAAGCGACGTCAATAACAATAACGAGGTTTAAAGATGGGGCAAGTGTCACAATCACATGATTTAGGGGGCGGGCTGAAATCACGCCACGTCACCATGCTGTCTATTGCCGGGGTAATCGGCGCAAGTCTGTTCGTCGGTTCAAGTGTGGCGATTGCAGAAGCCGGTCCCGCAGTATTATTAGCCTATCTGTTCGCCGGATTGCTGGTGGTGATGATTATGCGCATGCTGGCCGAAATGGCCGTTGCCACCCCGGATACCGGTTCTTTTTCCACTTACGCCGATAAGGCCATTGGCCCGTGGGCGGGTTACACCATCGGCTGGTTGTACTGGTGGTTCTGGGTGTTAGTTATCCCTCTGGAAGCGAATATTGCCGCCATCATTCTGCACTCCTGGGTACCGGGCATTCCTATCTGGCTGTTTTCTCTGGTTATCACGCTGGCGTTAACCGGCAGTAACTTGCTGAGCGTTAAAAATTACGGTGAATTCGAGTTCTGGCTGGCGCTGTGCAAAGTGATTGCCATTCTGGCGTTTATTACCCTCGGTGCGGCGGCGATTAGCGGTTTCTACCCTTATGCCGATGTTAGCGGAGTTTCACGCCTGTGGGATCAGGGCGGCTTTATGCCCAACGGTTTTGGCGCCGTGATCAGCGCGATGTTAATCACCATGTTCTCCTTTATGGGCGCAGAGATAGTTACCATCGCCGCCGCCGAATCCGATACCCCGGATAAACATATCGTTCGCGCCACCAACTCGGTTATCTGGCGTATCTCTATCTTCTATCTGTGCTCTATTTTTGTGGTGGTGGCGCTGATCCCGTGGAACATGCCGGGCCTGAAAGAAGTCGGTTCTTACCGCTCGGTGCTGGAGCTACTGCATATCCCGCACGCGAAATTGATCATGGATTGCGTCATTTTGCTGTCGGTGACCAGCTGTCTTAACTCCGCGCTGTATACGTCATCGCGTATGCTCTACTCCCTGAGCCGCCGTGGCGATGCCCCCGCCTTTATGGGTAAAACGAACCGCAGCAAAACACCTTATGTGGCGGTATTACTGTCGACAGGTGCTGCGTTCCTCACCGTCATCGTCAACTATTACGCCCCGGCCAAGGTGTTTAAATTCCTGATCGACAGCTCCGGTGCCATCGCGCTGCTGGTGTATCTGGTCATTGCCGTTTCTCAACTGCGGATGCGCAAAATCCTGCTGGCGCGAGGCGGTGAAATTAAACTGAAAATGTGGCTCTATCCGTGGCTTACCTGGCTGGTCATCGCGTTTATTATCTTTGTGCTGGTGGTCATGCTGTTTCGCCCGGCCCAACAGCTGGAAGTTATCTCTACCGGGTTGTTAGCCATAGGAATTATTTGCACCGTGCCCATTATGTCACGCTGGAAAAAACTGCTATCGTGGCAAAAAGCACCATTGCAAAATACGCATTAAACCTGTTCCCGGCGCAGGCCGGGAAATCCTTTCAGGAGTATGACCATGACCGCCATTCCCCAACCGACGGCCATTGATGGATACCGCTGGCTGAAGAACGACATCATCCGCGGTGTGTATCAGCCTGATGAAAAACTGCGTATGAGCCTGCTAACCTCACGCTATGAGCTAGGCGTGGGACCGCTGCGCGAAGCGCTTTCGCAGTTAGTTGCCGAGCGGTTAGTGACGGTGGTTAATCAGAAAGGGTATCGTGTCGCCCCGATGTCAGAGCAGGAGTTGCTCGATATTTTCGATGCCCGCGCCAATATGGAAGCCATGCTGGTCGCGCTGGCCATTGAACGCGGCGACGACGCCTGGGAAGCTGAAATTCTGGCACGCGCACATATGCTCAGTAAGCTTGAAGCCATTGACGCCAGCGAACAGATGCTCGACGAGTGGGATCAGCGCCATCAGGCGTTTCACTCGGCGATTGTCGCTGGCTGTGGTTCACAATATCTGCTGCAAATGCGCGAACGGCTGTTCTCTCTGGCGGCGCGCTACCGGTTTATCTGGCTACGTAAAACGGTGCTGTCGGTTGAAATGCTGGAAGACAAACACGATCAGCACAAGACGCTGACCGAAGCGATTCTGGCACGCGATGCCACGTGCGCCAGCGAATTAATGCGCCAGCACTTGCTGACGCCGATTCCGATTATTCAACAGGCTATGTCCGGTAAATTACTGACGCAATAAGCCTAAATAACATTACTGTTCCGGAATACGTAAAACCTGCCCAGGATAGATTTTATCCGGGCTTTTTAGCATTGGTTTATTCGCTTCAAATATCTGGTTATATAGGTTGGCATTACCGTAAACCTGTTTGGCAATAGCGCTCAGGGTATCCCCAGATTTCACGGTATAAAACTGGCTTTCGCTCGCGGGTGCAGAGGTTTTAACCTGATCATCTACGCTGGCGATACCAGAGATATTACCAATCGCGATCAGAATTTTTTCTTTTGCTTCCTGACTTAATCCATCACCAGAAACAGTGGCTTTGCCTTCGTTAATTTGCACGTCCACTTTATCCGCATCAGGGATGCCGGTTTTGTTCAGGTGTTCCTGCACTCTTTTTGCCAGATCGGCTGTGTCATGGTTTCCAGTGACCGCATCCCACAGTTTTTCACCTGCATCTTTTACGAAATTGAAGAGTCCCATATCCACCTCGGTAATTAACAATCAACACCCAAAAGTGTAGCAGAGGAGAAAGGGACACAAAGAAAACGGCGCCGAAGCGCCGTAGTAGAAAGGAATTAATTACGCGTCTGTATCCAGAAGGCATGGATCAAACCAGGAATGTAGCCCAGCAGCGTCAGAACGATATTGAGGATAAATGCCCAGCCGAATCCCTTCCCCAGCAGCACGCCAAGCGGGGGCAGAATAATAGTAAAAACGATTCTCCAGAAACCCATACACACTCCCTACAAGCAAAAATTAATCATTGTTTAAAAAGAGATTTTATCTCTAAGATTAATCAGTGTAGCTAACTCCTCCCGTCTCGCCCTGCTGTTTTACCCTCCTTTACGCTCTTTACGCTGGCGTACGTTGGTTACTTATTTTAGAATACGCTTAATTTAGATAATGCTTAAATACATATGACTGAACTTGAACAACTCCAGGCCAGCGCTGAACAGGCTGCCGCCCTGCTAAAAGCGATGAGTAACCCGAAACGGTTGCTGATTTTGTGCATGCTCTGTGGTTCACCCGGTACCAGCGCGGGTGAGTTAGCCCGTGTTACCGGCCTTAGTCCTTCCGCCACATCCCAGCATCTGGCGCGTATGCGTGAAGAAGGTCTGATAGAAAGCCAGCGCGATGCCCAGCGCATCCTCTACTCCATTAAAAATGCGGCCGTGAATTCGCTGATCGCCACATTAAAAACACTGTATTGCCCATAAGGAGCCATCATGACTATTGGGACGATTTCCCCACGCGAGGCGCAGACACTGGTCGCGCAGGGTGCAAAACTGATTGATATCCGCGATGCTGACGAGTATCTGCACGAGCATATTCCTGAGGCACATCTGGCGCCATTACCCGCGCTTGAGCAGGGATCGCTGCCAGCGAATTTACGCGCCGAGCAGGTGATTTTTCACTGCCAGTCAGGCAAACGTACACAAAATGCGGCAACAAAACTGAGCGCCATCGCCGCACCCGCACAGGTCTGGTTGCTGGAAGGTGGAATTGACGGCTGGAAAGCCGCAGGGTTGCCGGTGGCGAAAGACAGTTCACAACCGTTACCGCTGATGCGTCAGGTGCAGATAGCCGCAGGCAGCCTTGCCCTACTCGGCGTTATTCTGGGCTATAGCGTTAGCAGCGCCTTCTTCTTGCTGAGCGGTTTTGTGGGCGCCGGGCTGATACTCGCTGGCGTAACCGGCTTTTGCGGTATGGCGCGATTACTGGACATCATGCCCTGGAACCGACGTACTCATTAAGCGGTAATCATTGAAACAGCACTGTACCCGCCGGTTGACGTGATCTATGGTGAGTTCTGCGATAAATGATAAATAAAGGAGCGCAACAATATGTTTAAACCTGGCGATCTGGTTCAACCGCGTATGGGCGGTCCAAAACTGAAGGTTGTTGAAGTCAATGACGATCAAATTGTGGCGGTACAAGCCAGTAATGAAAGCGGTGATAAATTCACGCTGAAAGCAGCTGATGTCACGCGATATACCGAAGAGGGTGATTTCGGCGTTTGCTGAAAATAAGCGGTGAGAATCTCCTCACCGCCTTCGCAATTAGATCAAAAAGTCATCAAGAGATTTACCGGCAGCCAGCGCCTGGGCAATTGGCTTCGGTGTGCGACCTTGTCCGGTCCATGTTTTCGTTTCACCATTGAGATCGATAAAACGATATTTCGCCGGGCGCGGTTGGCGTTTTGTAACTGAACGTGCCGTCGCAGGTGTTATGCTCAGCAGCTCCTCCGGGCTGATCCCGTCTGCCTGCATCTGCGCCAGCAAGGCATTAATTTTTGCCTGCTGTTCTGCACGTTGGCGCTGTAGCTGTTCTTCTTCATCGCGCCGTTCTTTGGTCACTACCCTGAATTTTTCAAGCATATCTTCCAGTACATCAACGGAAAATTCACGAGCCATTGCACGCAGCGAGCGGATATTATTTAAGTTTTTTAACATTGAACTCATATTAACAAAACCTCTTTAACGTAAAACATAAAAACGGTATTACGCTAAATATTGTATGCAACCAATTATTATATTTCCAGTCTAATTTATTCGTTTATCATTAAACAAATAGCCAACTCTGATATTTATAGCATCCATTCTGCTATCGCCCAGACAATATATTCTATTACCCTGATTGCAGCTTTGAATATACCTGCAAGGTATCTCAGCGCGTCACTTAAGAAACAAGCCACGGCATCTCGTGGAACCAACGAGTATACATATTGCACATCAGTCAACATTCAGAAAAGGAGCGCAAAAAATTCAGAAAAACAAGCAACAATAACTCTTTGATCTAAAAAGACTTTAATTAACACAGCAACGAAAACACCAAAACGAACAAAAAACAAACCATTACAGAGCATTTTATCGACAAAAAGACAATAAATAAAAATTTTCAGCTAGTTGCTAGTTATTATCCAGGCAGATATCCTATTAAAACGCGAAAGCAGCAAGACAAATAACTAGCAGTTAAGGTATTCAAAACCTTTTTTCCCCTTTTTACAAGGAGCATTAACATGTTCTCTCCGCAGTCACGCTTGCGTCATGCAGTAGCAGACACGTTCGCGATGGTTGTTTATTGTTCTGTCGTGAACATGTTGATCGAAATATTCCTTTCTGGAATGAGCTTCGAACAGTCGCTGTATTCCAGATTAGTCGCTATCCCTGTCAACATACTGATCGCGTGGCCATACGGCATGTATCGTGATTTGTTCATGCGCGCGGCCCTTAAAGCCACGCAGGCAGGATGGGCAAAAAATCTGGCGGATGTGCTGGCTTATGTCACCTTCCAGTCGCCGGTGTATGTGATTATTCTGCTGACGGTTGGCGCAGACTGGCATCAGATTACGGCTGCAGTAAGTTCGAACATCGTGGTGTCAATGCTGATGGGCGCTGTCTATGGCTACTTTCTTGATTATTGCCGCCGCTTGTTTAAGGTCAGCAGCTATCATCAGGCTAAAGCCTGACACGCTTCTTCGCGACTGGCACTGCCAGTCGCGTTATTAGTTAGAATTAACGTCGCCAAACAGCCCGCTCAGATAACGTTCAAGCGCAATACGCGAGCTAAAGCCGTGCGGAATACCATAATGCTCATGAGTTTCTCCGGCTAAATACAGCGGGAATTGCTGGTAATGATCGCAAGTTTTAATATCCGTTGCCGGTTCCGCCAGCGAAGAGCTACGCTCTTTCAACGTGGGATGGATAATTAATGCGGTACGTCCCATGCGAGCTTCACGATTAACATACACATAATTTTCGCCACGCCGATAGCCGTACGTTTTCTGCGTCACTACATCAACGGTAAAGCCCACTTTTTCAAGTACGCGCGCCACCTCATCAGGTCGTAAATACATATTATTTTCCTCGTTATCTTTTACTG
This sequence comes from Citrobacter sp. Cpo045, assembly GCF_030332875.1. NCBI lineage: Bacteria > Pseudomonadati > Pseudomonadota > Gammaproteobacteria > Enterobacterales > Enterobacteriaceae > Citrobacter > Citrobacter sp. Cpo045. Next base: position 567,174 of record NZ_JAOWGZ010000107.1, on the reverse strand, counting down.
CGGGCTTACCTTACCTGATTCAGCATTAGCAACGCTTTCAGAAAAGTCCATAAACGAGTGAACACGATGAGACGAATATCTTAAGAACCGTACAGATTTATGTCAGCACCAACCGCAGTTGGTAGGCCGCCTGTTGCGCCATTTCCGCCGAGCTGATATTGGTAAATGACAGCAATATTCCCCCCTTTCCTTCTGACGTTATTCGCCAGCGGCTTAGCGCCTGAACCGCTAACCCGGCCTGATTCGCTTTGCGCACCAGCGCAATATCATCTCCGTCTACACTCATCACCAGTTGAATCCCACCTTCCTGAGGAATGACGCTAAATCCTTGTTCGGTCAGGGCGTTTTCCATCCATTGTCGTCGTTCGGCATAATGCTGTCGCATACGTTTTAAGTGTCGCCAGAAGTGGCCGTCTCGCATAAAATCCGCCAGCGTTTGCTGCCATAGAACCGGGACGCTACAGGCCGTTAGCGCCGCTTGCTGGCGAAAGCGTTCAACCTGGGTTAAGGGCACCACCAGCCATGCCGTACGCAAAGCCGGAAACATCGATTTGCTGAACGTTCCGGCATAAATCACCCGCTGAGGCGCATCCAGACTTTTTAGCGGCGGCAACGGCTTACCGTGGTAACGAAATTCACTGTCATAGTCATCTTCGATTACCCATGCCTGCGCGCGAGTCGCCCACTCCAGCAACTGGTGGCGACGGTCCAAAGACAGTGCTACCCCCAGAGGGCTTTGATGTGCGGGAGTGAGCAGTACAAAACGCGCCTGCGGGTAGTCGCGGATCCCGGCGCTGACATCCAGACCATCGGCATCCACCGCTACCGGCATCAATTCAATGCGTTCTTGAGCCACCACGGGCAGGATCAGCGGAAAACCGGGATCTTCGACCCACATTCCCTCACCGGGATGCGCCAGAGCGCGCAGGATTAACGTCATTGATGCCGCATAGCCTGAAGTGATAAAAATCTGCTCTGGCTGGCATTCAATGCTGCGTGAAACGCGCAGATAATCAACAATTGCCTGGCGTAACACCCGTTCGCCACATACATCGCCCACCGCCAGATCAAAACGCGTTTGGGTGCGTAAACGCCGTCCCATCACCCGTGCCCAGACTTCACGCGGAAAAAGATCGAGTGCGGGTAATCCCATCTGAAATAGTTGCGGTCTGGGATTTTCTCCGGCGAAGATGGCAGGCGATGCAGGCGCCCTTTCTGGTCGCAGTTGCTCACTGACAAACGTTCCTGCCTGTCCACGCCGCGCGAGCCAGCCCTGCGCCACCAGCTCTGCATAGGCATTTTCCACCGTCGAGCGTGATACTCCCAGCTCCTGGGCCCAGGTCCGGCTGGAGGGCAATCTGGTACCGGGCTTGAGTTCGCCTTTCTCAATTGCGTTTTTTAACTGACGGGCGATTTGCTGATAACGTGGCATTTATGGTCTGCTTTTTTGGTAACAATATGGCTCTCTGTTGCAGTCCATTATAGTGCTACATTGCGGGTCATCCAAACGAGGAGAAATACCATGACAATGTTACGCCAGCCCTATTACGAACTCAGTCCCGAAATCTATAACGCTCTGGTTCAGGCAAGCCAAGCGCTGGAAAACTGCGCGCTGGAACCTACGTTGACGGAACTGATTTACCTGCGGGTCTCGCAAATCAACGGCTGCGCCTTTTGTCTGGAAATGCACAGTAAAGCACTGCGCAAATCCGGTGTTGCGCAGGCCAAACTGGACGCACTGGCAGGCTGGCGGGTGAGTCACCACTTCAGCGAGCAGGAACGTGCGGCGCTGGCGTGGGCCGAATCGGTCACCCAGATTGCCACTACTCACGCCGAAGATGACGTTTATCTGCCGCTGCTAGACCATTTCAGCGCGAAAGAAATTAGCGACCTGACATTTGCCATTAGTCTGATGAACTGCTTTAACCGTCTGGCGGTGGGGATGCGCATGTGATTTTGCGCTGCCGGATGGCGGCATAAATGCCTTATCCGGCCTACGTTGTGCTCTCCTGTTGCCCGTAGGCCCGATAAGCTTAGCGCCATCGGGCAATTTATAACCACCTGTTAGCCTTCCCCCGCCACGCTCATCACCCCGCTCATCATCAATCTAAAATTCCCATATCTTGTATGGTTGAATCTTTTTAAAACTACATCTAGTATCTCTCCTATCAGGACACACACAACCCGACGCCCTCTATCGCGCCGATCCTTTATTTTTAAATGGAAATACGAATCATGCGTATTATTATTTACACTCGCAATAACTGTGTTCAGTGCCACGCCACCAAACGGGCAATGGAAAGCCGTGGTTTTGACTTTGAGATGGTAAACGTCGATTCACAACCCGATTTGGCTGATAGCCTGCGCGATCAAGGGTTTCGCCAGCTACCGGTCGTGGTCGCGGGTGAAACCAGTTGGTCAGGGTTTCGCCCGGACATGATCAACCGTCTGCATCCGGAACACCGTGTGGCCAGCGCATGAGTCAGCTCGTCTACTTCTCCAGCAGCTCCGAAAATACGCACCGCTTTATGCAGCGTCTGGGGCTGCCAGCCATCCGCATTCCGCTTAACGAACGCGAGCGGATCCGGGTAGACGAACCTTACATATTAATCGTGCCGTCCTACGGCGGCGGCGGCACTGCTGGCGCGGTCCCAAGACAGGTGATCCGCTTTTTAAACGATACGCACAACCGGGCGTTAATCCGTGGAGTGATCGCTTCCGGCAATCGTAATTTCGGTGACGCCTACGGTCGCGCGGGTGATGTCATCTCACAAAAATGCGGCGTGCCGTGGCTCTATCGCTTTGAGCTGATGGGCACCCAAAGCGATATCGACAACGTTCGAAAAGGAGTGAGCGAATTTTGGCAACGACAACCGCAGAACGTGTAATGCAGCCAACGCTGGATTATCACGCCCTGAACGCCATGCTGAATCTGTACGATAAAGCCGGGCGCATTCAGTTCGACAAAGACCATCAGGCCGTGGAGGCCTTCTTTGCCGCCCACGTCCGCCCAAACTCGGTGGCGTTTGCCAGCCAGCAGGAGCGCCTGGAAACGTTGGTGGATGAAGGCTATTACGATGCCAGCGTGTTATCCCACTACGATCGCGCGTTCGTGCTGAAGCTATTCGATCACGCCCACGCCAGCGGATTCCGTTTCCAGACGTTCCTCGGCGCATGGAAGTTCTACACCAGCTATACGCTGAAAACGTTCGACGGTAAGCGCTATCTCGAAGACTTTGAGGATCGGGTCACGATGGTGGCGCTCACGCTGGCGCAGGGCGATGAAACGCTCGCGATGCAGCTGACCGATGAAATGCTCTCCGGGCGCTTTCAGCCCGCCACACCAACCTTTTTAAACTGCGGCAAACAGCAACGCGGTGAGCTGGTCTCCTGCTTCCTGTTGCGTATTGAAGACAACATGGAGTCTATTGGTCGGGCGGTCAACTCCGCACTTCAGCTCTCCAAACGCGGCGGCGGCGTGGCATTTTTGCTCTCCAACCTGCGCGAGGCAGGTGCGCCCATTAAGCGTATTGAGAACCAGTCATCTGGGGTGATCCCAGTAATGAAAATGCTGGAAGATGCGTTTTCTTATGCCAATCAACTCGGGGCACGTCAGGGTGCGGGGGCGGTGTATCTGCACGCACACCATCCGGATATTTTACGTTTTCTCGATACCAAGCGCGAAAACGCCGACGAGAAAATCCGCATCAAAACGCTCTCGCTTGGCGTGGTGATCCCGGATGTTACCTTTCAACTGGCGAAAGAAAATGCCCGAATGGCGCTGTTCTCACCGTATGACGTGGAACGGATTTACGGCAAACCTTTCGGTGATATCGACGTGAGTGAGCGGTATGACGAACTGGTTGCCGACGAACGTGTGCGCAAAAAATTCATTAACGCCCGCGATTTCTTCCAGCGGCTGGCCGAGATCCAGTTTGAGTCTGGCTATCCTTACATCATGTTTGAAGATACGGTGAATCGCGCCAATCCGATTGCAGGTCGGATCAATATGAGCAACCTGTGCTCGGAGATTTTGCAGGTTAACAGTGCCTCCACCTACGATGAAAATCTCAATTACGCGCAGACCGGGCACGATATTTCCTGCAATCTCGGCTCGTTAAACATTGCCCATACCATGGATTCACCCGACTTTGGTCGTACCGTGGAAACGGCGGTTCGTGGCTTAACCGCCGTTTCGGACATGAGCCATATCCGCAGCGTGCCCTCGATTGAGGCCGGAAACAGCGCGTCGCACGCGATTGGTCTTGGGCAGATGAATCTGCACGGGTATCTGGCGCGGGAAGGGATCGCCTACGGTTCGCCGGAAGGGCTGGATTTCACCAATCTCTATTTCTATACCATCACCTGGCATGCGCTGAATACGTCAATGAAGATCGCCCGCGAGCGCGGTCAAACCTTTGCCGGATTCAAACAGTCGCGCTACGCCAGCGGCGAGTATTTTAACCAGTATCTGCAGGGCGACTGGCAACCAAAAACCGCCAAGGTTCGCACGCTGTTTGCCGCCAGCGGCATTACGCTGCCGACGCGCGAGATGTGGTCACAGCTGCGTGAAGATGTGATGCGCTACGGCATTTATAACCAGAATTTACAGGCGGTTCCCCCCACCGGTTCTATCTCCTACATCAATCATGCCACGTCAAGCATTCACCCGATCGTGTCGAAAGTGGAGATTCGCAAAGAGGGCAAAACCGGGCGCGTTTACTACCCTGCCCCGTTTATGACCAATGAGAATTTGGCCTTGTATCAGGATGCCTATGAGATCGGCCCACAAAAAATCATTGATACCTATGCTGAAGCAACGCGCCATGTCGATCAGGGGCTTTCACTGACGCTCTTTTTCCCCGATACCGCCACCACGCGCGATATCAATAAAGCGCAGATTTACGCCTGGCGTAAGGGCATCAAATCCCTGTACTACATCCGACTACGCCAGCTGGCGCTGGAAGGCACCGAAATCGAAGGCTGCGTGTCATGCGCGCTGTAAGGAGGAGAAAATGACATTATCCCGCGTGAGCGCCATCAACTGGAACAAGATTGAGGATGATAAAGATCTTGAGGTATGGAACCGTCTGACCAGTAACTTCTGGCTCCCGGAAAAGGTCCCGCTCTCCAATGACATTCCGGCCTGGCAAACGTTGAACGCCGCCGAACAGCAGTTAACAATCCGCGTTTTTACCGGGCTGACGCTGCTCGACACCATTCAGAATGTTGCCGGAGCGCCAGCGTTAATGGCTGATTCGTTAACGCCGCATGAAGAGGCGGTGCTGTCGAATATCAGCTTTATGGAGGCGGTGCACGCCCGTTCATACAGCTCAATATTCTCTACCCTTTGCCAGACCAAAGACGTGGATGCTGCCTACGCCTGGAGTGAGGAAAATACCCCACTTCAGCGCAAAGCGCAGATCGTTTTGACACATTACGCCAGCGACGAACCGTTGAAGAAAAAAATAGCCAGCGTGTTTCTGGAATCCTTCCTGTTCTATTCTGGCTTCTGGTTGCCAATGTATTTTTCCAGCCGCGGCAAATTGACCAATACCGCCGATCTCATTCGTCTGATCATTCGTGATGAAGCGGTTCATGGGTATTACATTGGTTATAAATATCAAAAAGGTCTGGAGCATATTTCCGAATCCGCACGCGAGGAGTTAAAGAATTTTGCCTTTGACCTGCTGATGGAATTGTATGATAACGAAGCGCGTTATACTGAAGAGTTGTATGCAGAAACCGGCTGGGTGGATGACGTCAAAGCCTTCCTTTGTTACAACGCCAATAAGGCATTAATGAATTTGGGATATGAGGCGCTATTCCCGCCTGAAATGGCGGAGGTTAACCCGGCAATCCTTGCCGCGCTGTCGCCCAACGCTGACGAAAACCACGATTTCTTCTCGGGTTCCGGCTCATCTTATGTGATGGGAAAAGCGGTCGAAACCGAAGATGACGACTGGAATTTCTAGCGCTCATTTTCACGGGAAATACCGTACATTTTTCGCGGAAATATTTTAACAGGATCACACTTTTGTCGTGCAAATATAATTGTGTGATCTACACTCAATATCAGTCGCATTATTCGCCTGCATTCCAGCAATTCAGGCGATTTTTCATTGCCATTTACAAAAAATATTAACCCGTTCACATTCGCGCTCAGCCCTTATATCACGGGAAGTCCCGCCACTTGGCCTTTGGCAATATTCATGCCACAACCAAATTCAGGGTTGTCTCAGATTCTCAGTATGTTAGGGTAGAAAAAGGTCACTATTTCCATCAGGTAATATATCGATATAAACAAATAACAGGAATCATTCTATTGCATGGCAATTAAATTAGAAGTTAAAAATCTCTATAAGATATTTGGAGAGCATCCCCAGAGAGCCTTCAAATATATTGAAAAAGGACTTTCAAAAGAGCAGATTCTGGATAAAACGGGGCTATCGCTTGGCGTTAAGAACGCCAGTCTGGCCATTGAAGAAGGCGAGATATTTGTCATCATGGGATTATCCGGTTCGGGTAAATCCACAATGGTACGCCTTCTCAATCGCCTGATTGAACCCACCCGCGGACAGGTATTGATTGACGGCGTAGACATCGCCCGCATATCCGATGCCGAGCTTCGCGAGGTGCGCAGAAAAAAGATTGCGATGGTGTTCCAGTCCTTTGCCCTGATGCCGCACATGACGGTGCTGGACAATACGGCATTCGGCATGGAATTAGCCGGTGTCGGCGCGGATGAACGTCGTGAAAAAGCGTTAGATGCGCTACGTCAGGTTGGTCTGGAGAATTATGCTCACGGCTACCCGGATGAACTTTCCGGGGGGATGCGCCAGCGTGTAGGCCTCGCCCGCGCATTAGCCATTAACCCTGACATCTTATTAATGGATGAGGCCTTCTCAGCCCTCGATCCATTAATTCGTACTGAGATGCAGGATGAACTGGTAAAACTACAGGCGAAGCATCAACGTACCGTGGTCTTTATATCGCATGACCTCGACGAAGCCATGCGCATTGGCGACAGAATTGCCATTATGCAAAACGGTGAAGTGGTCCAGGTCGGCACGCCAGATGAAATCCTGAATAATCCGGCCAATGATTATGTACGCACCTTCTTCCGTGGCGTCGATATTAGCCAGGTCTTTAGCGCGAAAGATATTTCACGCCGTAGTCCCGAAGGTTTGATTCGTAAAAACCCCGGGGTGGGTCCACGTTCTGCGCTGCAATTATTGCAAGACAAAGATCGCGAATATGGTTACGTGATCGAACGCGGCAATAAATTCGTTGGCGTTGTCTCTATCGACTCATTAAAAACAGCGTTAAGTCAGGCGCAAGGTATTGAAGCGGCATTGATCGATGAGCCGTTAGCCGTAGATGCACAAACCCCTCTCAGCGAGTTGCTTTCTCATGTCGGTCAGGCCCCGTGCGCGGTGCCGGTTGTAGATGAGGAACAGCAGTATGTGGGCGTCATTTCAAAACGCATGCTGTTACAGGCTTTAGATCGTGAGGGGGTAAACAATGGCTGATCAAACTAATCCGTGGGACACCACACCAGCGGCCGACAGTGCCGCACAAAATGCTGATGCCTGGAGTACGCCATCAGGCGCCCCCACTGACGGTGGTGGCGCGGACTGGCTAACCAGCGCACCCGCGCCGGCACCAGAGCATTTCAATATTATGGATCCGTTCCATAAAACGCTGATCCCGCTTGACAGTTGGGTCACAGAGGGGATCGACTGGGTCGTTACCCATTTCCGTCCGGTCTTCCAGGGCATTCGTGTCCCGGTGGATTACATTCTCAACGGCTTTCAACAGCTGCTGTTGGGTATGCCAGCGCCCGTGGCGATTATCCTGTTCGCGCTGATTGCCTGGCAGATTTCCGGCGTGGGGATGGGCGTTGCGACGCTGATTTCCTTGATTGCTATCGGTGCCATCGGCGCGTGGTCGCAGGCCATGATAACCCTGGCGCTGGTGTTGACCGCGCTGCTGTTCTGCGTGGTGATCGGTCTGCCGATGGGGATCTGGTTGGCGCGCAGTCCACGGGCAGCAAAAATTGTTCGCCCGCTGCTGGACGCCATGCAAACCACACCCGCGTTTGTCTATCTGGTGCCGATTGTCATGCTGTTCGGTATTGGTAACGTCCCGGGCGTAGTGGTGACGATTATCTTCGCCCTGCCACCAATCGTGCGTCTGACTATTCTGGGGATTAACCAAGTGCCAGCCGATCTGATTGAAGCCTCGCGCTCGTTTGGCGCCAGCCCGCGTCAGATGCTGTTTAAAGTGCAGCTCCCGCTGGCAATGCCCACCATTATGGCTGGGGTTAACCAGACGCTGATGCTGGCACTCTCAATGGTCGTCATCGCATCGATGATTGCCGTCGGCGGACTGGGCCAGATGGTTCTACGCGGAATCGGTCGTCTGGATATGGGGCTTGCCACCGTCGGCGGGGTTGGGATTGTGATCCTCGCTATCATTCTCGACCGCCTGACGCAGGCCGTCGGTCGCGACTCGCGTAGTCGTGGCAACCGTCGCTGGTATACCACCGGTCCCATTGGGCTTATCACTCGCCCTTTCACGAAGTAATACACCCGTTGCCCGGTAGCGCATTGCTTACCGGGCATACAATTCATTAACTTACACAAAATCATTCAAGTTGCATCGCGGCGGCAAACGAATGTATCCCAGGAGCGTACAAGTAGTACGTGACTGGGGCGCATGAGTGCAGCCAACAAAGAGGCAGCTTGAAGGATGAAGTGTAATAAGGAACAACGATGCGACAGAAAGTAATTATTGCCACAGCGTTTGCCACCCTTGTCTCCACCAGCACTTTCGCTGCCGACCTGCCGGGCAAAGGCATCACCGTACAGCCAATCCAGAGCACTATCTCTGAAGAATCCTTCCAGACGCAGTTAGTCGCCCGTGCGCTGGAGAAACTGGGTTACACCGTTAACAAAACCAGCGAAGTTGACTACAACGTCGGCTATACCTCCATTGCCTCTGGCGATGCAACTTTTACCGCCGTGAACTGGCAGCCGCTGCATGATGATATGTACGCCGCTGCGGGCGGAGACAAAAAGTTTTATCGCGAGGGGGTATTCGTTACGGGTGCCGCACAGGGTTATCTGATCGACAAGAAAACCGCTGAGCAGTATAAAATCACCAATATCGCCCAGTTAAAAGATCCGAAGATCGCCAAAATCTTTGACACCAACGGTGACGGAAAAGCCGATATGATGGGCTGTTCACCGGGCTGGGGCTGTGAAGCAGTAATCAACCACCAGAACAAAGCTTTCGATCTGGAAAAAACCGTCGAGGTCAGCCACGGTAACTATGCGGCGATGATGGCCGACACAATTACCCGCTTCAAAGAAGGTAAACCCATTCTTTACTACACCTGGACACCGTACTGGGTGAGCGACGTAATGAAACCTGGTAAAGATGTGGTCTGGCTGCAGGTGCCGTTCTCTTCCCTGCCAGGTGAGCAGAAAGATATTGATACCAAACTGCCAAACGGCGCCAACTACGGCTTCCCGGTGAACACTATGCATATTGTCGCCAATAAAGCCTGGGCGGAGAAAAACCCGGCTGCGGCGAAACTGTTTGCCATCATGAAGCTGCCGCTGGCGGATATCAACGCGCAGAACGCAATGATGCACGACGGGAAAGCGTCTGAAGCCGACGTACAGGGTCACGTTGACGGCTGGATCAAAGCCCACCAGCAGCAGTTTGACGGCTGGGTGAACGAAGCGCTGGCCGCGCAGAAATAACCCACTCGCAGGCCTGATGAGTGTAGCGCCATCAGGCCAGTAACCGCATAAATGCCGGATGGTGGCGCGATGCGCCTAATCCGGCCTATCCTCCCTCCCCCAATCGCACAATCCATCACTCAACAAATCAGCAACATTTAATCACTTCCGTTATGATTGTTTTCTGCAACCCATTACTCAGTTGAAAACAATGACGAAAACTACTCAGGGACTTAGCCCTTCGCTGATCCTGTTAATGTCTATTGCCACCGGCCTCGCCGTCGCCAGTAACTATTATGCGCAGCCGCTGCTCGACACCATCGCGCGCAACTTTTCGCTATCTGCCAGTACCGCAGGGTTTATCGTCACTGCGGCCCAACTCGGCTACGCTGCCGGCCTGCTGTTCTTAGTGCCGCTCGGCGATATGTGTGAACGTCGGATGCTGATTGTCTCCATGACGTTGCTCGCGGCTGGCGGCATGCTGATCACCGCCAGCAGCCAGTCGCTGGGTATGCTGATTCTCGGTACTGCCCTGACCGGACTGTTCTCGGTAGTGGCACAGATTTTGGTTCCGCTGGCGGCAACGCTTGCCACACCGGACAACCGCGGGAAGGTTGTCGGCACGATTATGAGCGGCCTGCTGCTGGGTATTCTGCTGGCGCGCACCGTGGCGGGATTACTGGCGAATCTTGGCGGCTGGCGCACCGTATTTTGGGTCGCATCAGTATTAATGGCGCTGATGGCGGTTGCTCTGTGGCGCGGCCTGCCGAAGATGAAATCCGATACTCATCTTAACTATCCTCAGCTGTTAGGCTCGGTATTCAGCCTGTTTATTCACGATAAATTGCTGCGTACCCGCGCGATGCTGGGCTGCCTGACTTTTGCCAATTTCAGTATTCTGTGGACCTCAATGGCGTTTTTGCTCGCCGCGCCGCCGTTTAACTATTCGGAAGGAATGATTGGTCTGTTCGGTCTGGCGGGTGCCGCAGGGGCATTAGGCGCACGTCCTGCGGGCGGTTTTGCCGATAAAGGTAAATCCCACCTGACCACAACCATAGGACTGCTATTACTGCTGCTCTCCTGGCTTGCTATTTGGCTTGGGCACGCTTCCGTCCCCATGCTGATTATCGGTATTCTGGTGTTGGACCTCACCGTTCAGGGAGTACACATCACCAACCAGACGGTTATCTATCGCATTCATCCGGATGCGCGTAATCGCCTGACCGCCGGATACATGACCAGCTATTTTATTGGCGGAGCGGCAGGTTCGCTAATTTCAGCCTCTGCCTGGCAGCATGCCGGGTGGGCTGGCGTTTGTCTGGCGGGTACGACCGTTGCCGTACTCAACCTGGTGGTCTGGTGGCGAGGTTTTCACCGTCAGGAAGCCGTAAATTAAGCGTATAGCGCATGTTTACCGCTGATTGGGCTCCACAGGGTGTTAAGGAGCCCATCAGTCTGCTAAGGTTATAACTCATTGAACCAAGTTATATTAATTTCGGTAATGAAACCTATAACCCTATGGAAAGCCCTGTACCCCAGTCTGAATCCTGTTCGGCAACGTTAACGGAAGGATTCAAAGACAGCCTGCCAATAGTCATCAGCTATATTCCGGTCGCTTTTGCATTTGGTCTCAATGCCACTCGCCTTGGCTTTACGCCGGTTGAAAGCGTCTTTTTCTCCTGCATTATCTATGCGGGAGCCAGCCAGTTTGTCATTACCACCATGCTCGCTGCGGGCAGTTCGCTGTGGGTCGCCGCCCTTACCGTCATGGCCATGGATGTCCGCCATGTTTTGTACGGCCCTTCCCTGCGCAGCCGAATAGCCCAGCGACTGAGTAAACCCAAAAGTGCACTGTGGGCTTTTGGCCTTACCGATGAAGTCTTTGCCGCTGCAACGGCAAAACTGGTCCGGGATAATCGGCGCTGGAGTGAAAACTGGATGATCGGCATCGCACTGTGCTCCTGGGCCTCCTGGGTGTTTGGTACGGTGATCGGCGCGTTTTCCGGCAGTGGTTTACTCAAGGATTACCCGGCGGTTGAAGCGGCACTGGGATTCATGCTCCCGGCGCTGTTTATGAGCTTCCTGCTCGCGTCATTCCAACGTAAACAAGCGCTCTGCGTGACTGCCTCCCTGGCCGGGGCGCTGGCTGGCGTCATGCTGTTTTCCATACCTGCCGCTATCCTTGCAGGTATTGTCTGCGGATGCCTGACGGCGCTCATCCAGTCATTTTGGCAGGGAGGTCCTGATGAGCTATGAGGTTCTGCTACTTGGCCTGTTGGTCGGCTGCGTTAATTACTGTTTTCGTTATTTGCCGCTCCGTCTTGGGGTAGGCAATGTTCGCCCGACGAAGCGCGGCGCGACGGGCATACTACTCGACACTATTGGCATTGCATCTATTTGCGCCCTGCTGGTGGTGTCTACCGCACCAGAAGTTATGCACGACGCTCGTCGGTTCGTGCCTACGCTGGTGGGGTTTGTCATACTGGGCGCAAGCTTCTATAAGACCCGCAGCATCATCATTCCAACGTTACTGAGTGCTCTGGGCTATGGATTAGCCTGGAAAATGCTTGTTGGCTTATAGATAAAAACAATCATTTTAAAGAAATAATACATTTACTTTATTTGTCACTGTCGTTACTATATCGGCTGAAATTAATGAGGTTATACCCAAATGGATAGTTCGTTTACGCCCATTGAACAAATGCTAAAATTTCGCGCCAGCCGCTACGAAGAGTTCCCTTATCAGGAAGTGCTTCTGACTCGCCTCTGTATGCACATGCAGGGTAAGTTGCTGGAAAACCGCAATAAGATGCTGAAAGCTCAAGGGATTAACGAGACATTGTTTATGGCGTTGATTACGCTGGAGTCTCAGGAAAACCACAGTATTCAGCCTTCTGAACTGAGTTGTGCGCTTGGCTCGTCACGCACTAACGCTACCCGCATTGCGGATGAGTTAGAAAAACGTGGCTGGATCGAACGTCGTGAAAGCGATAACGATCGCCGCTGTCTGCATCTGCAATTGACCGAGAAAGGCCATGCATTTTTGCAAGAGGTGTTACCGCCTCAGCATAACTGCCTGCATCAGCTCTGGTCGTCTCTTAGCACCACCGAAAAAGATCAGCTTGAGCAAATTACCCGTAAACTTCTGACCCGTCTTGATCAGATGGAGCAGGATGGCGCGGTGTTAGAAGCGCTGCGCTAACGCGCTGACTCGCTCAGAAATCCAGATTTATAAATGAAAAAACCGACAGGCCAGCACGCATACTGCTGGCCTGTCTGATAAACAGGTCGGCTCAGCCGATGTGAAAAAAAATAAGATCGTGGAGAACAACATGAGCGCAAATGCGGAGACTCAAACCCCGCAGCAACCGGTCAAGAAGAATGGCAAACGTAAAAGTATGCTTCTCCTTCTGACCTTGCTCTTTATTATCATTGCCGTGGCATATGGGATTTATTGGTTTTTAGTACTTCGTCATGTCGAAGAGACAGACGATGCGTACGTGGCAGGGAACCAGGTTCAAATCATGGCTCAGGTATCAGGCAGCGTGACGAAAGTCTGGGCTGATAACACTGACTTTGTAAAACAAGGCGATGTGCTGGTCACCCTCGACCAGACAGACGCAAAGCAGGCATTTGAAAAAGCCAAAACTGCGCTGGCTTCCAGCGTGCGTCAGACGCACCAGTTGATGATCAACAGCAAGCAGTTACAGGCAAGCATTGAAGTGCAGAAAACCGCACTGGCACAGGCACAAAGCGACTTTAATCGCCGAGTCCCGCTGGGCAATGCCAACCTGATTGGCCGCGAAGAGCTGCAACATGCTCGTGATGCCGTCGCCAGCGCTCAGGCCCAGCTTGATGTCGCAATCCAACAATATAATGCTAACCAGGCGATGATTCTGGGTAGCAAGTTGGAAGATCAACCCGCTGTGCAACAGGCTGCCACCGAAGTGCGCAATGCATGGCTGGCGCTGGAACGTACCAGAATTGTCAGCCCAATGACCGGTTATGTATCCCGTCGTGCTGTACAGCCTGGTGCACAAATTAGCCCAACCACGCCGCTGATGGCGGTTGTTCCGGCCACTAACCTGTGGGTAGATGCCAACTTCAAAGAAACACAGCTCGCGCACATGCGTATCGGCCAACCGGCGACCGTTATCAGCGATATTTACGGCGATGACGTAAAATATACCGGTAAAGTTGTCGGTCTCGATATGGGTACGGGCAGCGCCTTCTCCCTGCTGCCAGCGCAGAACGCAACCGGCAACTGGATCAAAGTCGTCCAGCGTCTGCCGGTACGTATCGAACTGGATGCGCAGCAACTGGCACAGCATCCATTACGTATTGGTTTGTCTACGCTGGTTACGGTAGATACCTCAAATCGTGACGGACAAATTCTGGCAAGCCAGGTTCGTACCACGCCGGTATCAGAAAGTAATGCACGTGAAATCAACCTTGCTCCGGTCAATAAGATGATCGAAGAGATCGTGCGGGCCAACGCGGGCTAATTCAAAGGTGCGTGTGATGCAACAGCAAAAACCGCTGGAAGGCGCGCAGCTCGTCATTATGACGATCGCGCTGTCCCTGGCGACATTCATGCAGGTGCTGGACTCCACCATTGCTAACGTGGCGATCCCCACTATCGCCGGGAACCTCGGCTCTTCACTGAGCCAGGGGACCTGGGTGATCACCTCATTCGGGGTGGCGAACGCTATCTCTATTCCGATCACCGGCTGGCTGGCAAAACGCTTTGGCGAAGTAAGACTCTTTATGTGGTCAACTATCGCCTTCGTCATTGCGTCATGGGCATGCGGGATGTCCACCAGCCTGAACATGCTGATTTTCTTCCGCGTAATCCAGGGTATTGTCGCCGGTCCATTAATTCCGCTGTCACAGAGCCTGTTGCTGAATAACTATCCACCCGCCAAGCGTTCCATCGCCCTCGCGCTATGGTCGATGACGGTGATTGTTGCCCCGATATGTGGTCCTATTCTTGGGGGCTATATCAGCGACAACTATCACTGGGGCTGGATATTTTTTATCAACGTGCCAATCGGGGCTGTGGTGGTATTGATGACCCTGCAAACCCTGCGAGGTCGGGAAACCAAAACCGAGCAGCGGCGCATTGACGCCATTGGTCTGGCACTGCTGGTTATCGGTATCGGCAGTTTGCAGATTATGCTCGACCGCGGCAAAGAGCTGGACTGGTTCGCCTCGCAGGAGATTATCATCCTGACGGTGGTCGCCGTTGTCGCTATCAGCTTCCTGATCGTCTGGGAGCTTACCGACGAGCACCCCATTGTCGATCTCTCGCTGTTTAAGTCGCGCAACTTTACCATCGGCTGTCTGTGTATCAGCCTGGCCTATATGCTTTACTTCGGCGCAATCGTCCTGCTGCCGCAGCTGTTGCAGGAGGTATACGGCTATACGGCAACCTGGGCTGGTCTGGCGTCAGCGCCGGTTGGGGTGATTCCGGTGATCCTGTCTCCGATTATCGGCCGCTTCGCGCATAAGCTGGATATGCGTCGGTTGGTAACGTTCAGTTTTATTATGTACGCCGTCTGTTTCTACTGGCGTGCGTGGACGTTCGAGCCGGGTATGGACTTTGGCGCATCGGCCTGGCCGCAGTTTATTCAGGGGTTCGCGGTAGCCTGCTTCTTTATGCCGCTAACCACCATTACGTTGTCCGGCTTACCGCCAGAGCGTCTGGCGGCGGCATCCAGCTTGTCGAACTTTACGCGAACGCTGGCAGGTTCCATTGGCACATCGATTACGACGACAATGTGGACAAACCGCGAGTCCCTGCACCATGCTCAGCTAACGGAATCTGTTAACCCCTACAACCCAAATGCACAGGCTATGTACGATAAGCTGCAAGATTTAGGGATGACGCACCAGCAGGCTTCAGGTTGGATAGCTCAGCAGATCACCAATCAGGGGCTGATTATTTCCGCTAACGAAATCTTCTGGATGTCGGCGGGGATCTTCCTGGTCCTGCTTGGCCTGGTGTGGTTCGCCAAACCGCCCTTCGGTGCGGGCGGCGGCGGTGGTGGCGCACACTAACTATCTGATAAAAGGGATCTGCGGATCCCTTTTTTATTAGACCTACAATCAGAAGTAATATTTGAATCTCAGACGCCCGCCGTAACGCGCATCTTCGCTGTTATCACCATTATTCGGATTGGCCTCTACCCATGAAGCATAGGCACCGAGGTAGATGTTAAAGTTTTTCATATCCATCACATTGGGGAATAAATATGAGGCATGAATAGTGTGAATGTCATAATTGCCGGGATCGGTGATCCAGCAATCGTCCTCACAAACGGCATCGATATTGGTAGCATTGAAGGCTTCGATTTTGTTATGCGCATAGATATAACCCAGTTCAAATCGATGCAACAACGCATTCACCCCTGCAGTAAAATCTGTCTCATCGGTCGCATCCATATAGGCGGTATTCATGTTAATCACCGCGCCATCTTCCGGGTCCGTTTTTTGACCATTCCAGGTCATGGTAAAACCATAGCCCGTACGATCTGACTGATCGATCCACGTCCCATTTTGGTAATAACCGTAGGCGTTGTTAACGACGTTACTTTCCATCGCTATCGCCGTTGAAAAACGCCCATTTTGCCAGGCGATAACCGGACGGACGTAAGCCACGTTTTTATCGTTGGTTAAATCCATTCCGTGGTACTGCTTCTCGGTATATAACGTACTGCCATTTTCCAGCAATGTGTTAACTTCGAAATACCAGTTGTCGATGGTTTTGCTCAGCAGGAAGTTCCCCCCGCTGTCGCTACGTCCCCGTCCTTCTTTCATCATATAGATATAGCCGTAACCGTCACTGTAGAGATCGTTCGCTGTATTCCCCGAATATTCAACAAACGTATCCTGATTCAGCGGGAACATATCGTAGGCTTCAAAACGACCAACCTTAATTTTCCAGTCATTCTCACGACCAAAGAAGAAAACGGCATCATCGAGGTTCATTTTTCCGGTCAGGTCCGCCAGAGGCTGTACCGAGAACCCTGCAAAATTACCGTTGTCCCGCCGCTGGTAGCCATCAAAACCCAGCAACAGGCGTCCGTTAATATCCCAGCGTTCATTGGTTCCTGGTGCCCAATCTTTATTCGCTGACGTTCTCGTCGATGTCAGGCTACCGGAACGGCTTGCCGCATCCATATTAAATTCGACATCGCCATAGAACTTAATATCGCTGAAGCCGGATAATGTCAGCTTAGGCGGAGTTTCACCTGCTGCAATCGGCTCGGCAGACTGGACATTCACCGTCGGCGTAGCGGCGACCTGCTGCTGCTTCAGCGAGCGAATTTGCGCCTCAGCATCGGATGCCCGTTTTTCGGCATTAACAACACGTTGCTCCAGTTCAGCCAGACGCTGCTCAATAGTGATATTATTTGCTGCCCAAAGGTTATGAGAAAAGCAAGCACCGATCATCAGCGCCAAATATTTAGCCTTCATTTTCATCCCTAAAGTTTAATGTATACCAGATAAGATTTGATAAAAACCCTATCTACCGGCTATTAAAAGAGTCTTGTTATTACCCGGATATCTGGCGCATTCCATTATGTTTTTCTATTAATTATTTATGTTTTTTAGTTTATGTGATCAATACACTCTGGCATCGTTAATTATCCACCACTTCCTGCTTGCCAGATCACATTTTATTATTTAACAGGTCAGGCATCATTTAAATTAAAATATATTCTCGCCGCAAATATAATAAACACACATTATATTAAGCAATAAAAAACCCCGGATATAAACCGGGGTTGATTTAAATACTGGAACAGCTAATCAATAAGACTAAATATGCAGTTCCTGCAGTTTCTCTTTCGGTAGCGCCAGCTCTTCATTGCTGTTCACGCGTACATCACGCTCCAGAATATGACGCGCGATATCCTGTGCTTCGCTAAGAGAGTGCATCTGATACGTACCGCACTGGTAAACGTTCAGCTCCGGGATCTGGTTCTGATCCTGTACTTTCAGCACGTCCGCCATTGCCGCTTTCCACGCGTCGGCTACGCGCTGTTCGTCCGGCGTACCAATCAGGCTCATGTAGAAGCCGGTACGGCATCCCATCGGAGAGATATCGATAATCTCAACGCCGTTACCGTTAAGGTGGTTACGCATAAAACCTGCAAACAGGTGTTCCAGCGTATGGATACCTTTCTCAGGCATCACTTCTTTGTTCGGAATGCAGAAACGCAGATCAAACACGGTGATTGCGTCGCCATGCGGGGTGTTCATCGTTTTTGCAACCCGGACCGCGGGAGCTTCCATCCGGGTGTGATCGACAGTAAAACTATCTAACAACGGCATTTAGCCACCTCCGATAAATTTTTTAAAAATAATCTGAACTCTTTGTTCCGGGGCGAGTCTGAGTATATGAAAGACGCGCATTTGTTATCATCATCCCTGTTTTCAGAGATGAAATTTTGGCCACTCCCGAGTGGCCTTTTTCTTTTGTATCAAGCGTGCTTTTCCAGCCACACGCTAAACGGCTCAGTATCAGCCGCTTCGATCTCCTGCTGACGACGCTTTGAAGCCTCGGTTTCAGCAATAAATTCAGCTTCCTGCACTATTTCTAACGGCTCTTCACGCAGCAGATTTCGGTAAGCCTCACCCAACGCTTTGCCCGTGCCGCCAATGCCTTCATCAATCATAGACCGTAGGATCCGGGCAGAGAAAGTCAGTTCAGGATTGTCAAAACAGGCAACAAGTTCATCACAGACCTTCTGATACTCCTCTCCCCCATCGATGCTGTCCAGCGTTTGTGCCACGCGTTTCAGATCGCGGAACAAATCTTTCCCAACCTTCGGCAGCGGGAACTGGGCTGTTTCACAGCCAATACCTAACGTCAGCCCAGGCTTACGCCCTTCGAGAATCACGCGATTCCAGTTTTTACGCGTACACAGCAATTCATCGCTGCTCATTTCCGGGGCATCAGCCAGCGCACACCAGACCATAAACAGATCGAGGAAGCGCACCTGCTGCTCGTCCACGCCGATAGGCGAGAACGGGTTGATATCCAGCGAGCGTACTTCGATGTACTCGATACCGCCACGCAGAAGCGCATCTGATGGCGTTTCTCCACGACGAGTGACGCGTTTCGGGCGAATAGGCGCATACAGCTCATTTTCAATCTGCAGAACGTTGCTGTTGATTTGCAGACGCTTACCGTCTTTCTCCAGACCGATCGCCGCGTACTCCTCGGAAGGCGTCTTAATCGCGCGCTTTAATCCTGCCACATACTCATGCAAATCGTTAAACGTAATTCCGAGATTGCTTTGCGACTTATTGGTATAGCCCAAATCACTCAGACGCAGCGACGTTGCGTACGGCAGGTAATACATCCCACAGTCGGCTTTTTCAAACGGCAGAGTTGTCGGTTTTCCTTGCAGGAATGAGGAACAAATGGCCGGGGAGGCACCAAACAAATACGGGATCACCCAACCAAAACGGTAGTAGTTGCGGATCAGACGGAAGTAGCCCGCGGAGATCTTCTCTTTAGCATCCCCACCTTCGGTTACACCGCATTTCGCCTGCCAGAAAGCCATAGGCAGCGAGAAGTTGTAGTGTACGCCCGAGATTGTCTGCATCAACGCGCCATAGCGGTTTTTGAGGCCTTCACGGTACAGCGTCTTCAGGCGACCGGTATTCGACGTACCATACTGCGCCAGTTCGATATCCTGACCTTCGGCAATATAGCAAGGCATGCTCAACGGCCACATACGCTCGTCGCCAAGGTTTCTGGCGGTATAACGATGTAAGTCGCGCATGAACGTGAGCATTTTCTCAATGTCGTCACCGGGTGGAGTAATGAACTCCAGCAATGCTTCGGCAAAGTCAGTGGTTATCCACTTATGCGTTAGCGCTGAGCCTAACACCTCAGGATGGCCTGTCGTTGCTAATGACCCATCCGCATTAACACGCAGCGTTTCGCGCTCCAGACCACGTTGAATCCCCTTTAACGCCTGAGGATGGTTTTCCAGCCAGGCCAGCGCCTGTGATACGTCCGGGATCAAATTGACCTCCCGCCTGTCAAAATCGTTTTAATTAGCATAATGGTATTGGTTACCCTGAAGGCTATCCCACAACACAATTAGTGCCACCACATAATGCCTTGTGTCGTAACCGCTGCGACAACAACATAGCGCAGCGCCTTGCCAAGGCATAAGAAAAAGAGAACTGGGCCCCACGAGATGCGCATCCACCCGGCTAACAGGCACAGCAAATCCCCCACAACCGGCATCCAGCTTAATAATAGTGTGACAGCGCCATAGCGCCGCAGCCAGCCAGTGGCTTTTTCTTGCCAGCGCGATGTTTTACGCAATGGAAAGAAACGCCCAAGGATAACGTTAGTTAACCCTCCAAGGCTATTACCCATTGTTGCTGTTAAGACTAAGACCCAGGGAAGACTGACCCCGGAAACCAACAAAGCAACCAGAACAACTTCAGAATTGCCGGGTAATAGCGTGGCACTGAGAAAACTGCTGGCAAACAGTGACAGGAGCGACAGTCCATCACTCACAATAACCGGACATCCACGGCATCCATTCCCGCGGCATGCGCCGCCTGTATTCCAAAATCGGCATCTTCAAACACGACGCAACGAGCCGGAACAACCCCCATACGTTCGGCACAAAGCAAAAACGTATCAGGAGCCGGTTTATGGTGTTGTACGTGATCGGCTGCGACTACAGCATCAAAATAGCGACGCAGACCAAGGTGAGCGAGCAGCGCTTCTGCAATTGCGCTTTCACTACCCGTACCTACCGACATAGGACGACGACCATGCCAGGCTTTCACGACATCAACCAACGGCAAAGGCTGGACGCTATCCAGCAGCATGCTTCTCACCTTGTCGGTTTTTTCACGTGCCAGCGCATGAGGATCAAGATCGGCATGGTTCAATTCAATTACCGACTGCGCAATACGCCACGTTGGGGAGCCATTGAGGGCGACCATGGCATGTTCATCAAACCGTAGTCCATAATGCCCCAATACCTCATGCCACGCCTTACGATGCGTAGGCTCGGTATCCAGGATGGTACCATCCATATCAAAAATCAAACCCGCATAACGTTCGTACATCGTCTTCTCACAAGCCGAGTGACCAGACGTTATTTTATCGTAATTGATTGATTTTGTCGCTGACAGCGAATTGAGGGGTGTTCAGAGAGTATGTGGAAATGATTTGAGGGGGAGATGGTGCTGCCGATTATCTCGCAGACCATGAAAAACAGTTTCGCTGTTATCTCGGAGAAGATGGTGCATCCGGGAGGATGACTCACTAGTGTTCGCCCTGCGGGCCGTTGCTGAAGCAACGTTATCCTCCCTGGTGCTGGCGATTATCTCGCAGACCGTGAAACAACAGTTTCGCTATTATTCAGGAGAAGATGGTGCATCCGGGAGGATTCGAACCTCCGACCGCTCGGTTCGTAGCCGAGTACTCTATCCAGCTGAGCTACGGATGCATCGGGAATTGCTGATTACTACTGATACTGCGAAGAAGATGGTGCATCCGGGAGGATTACTCGGCTGCGCCTCGCCCTGCGGGCCGTTGCTGAAGCAACGTTATCCTCACTGGTGCTCGCGATTATCTCGCAGACCATGAAACAACAGTTTTGCTGTTGTTTCGGAGAATATGGTGCATCCGGGAGGATTCGAACCTCCGACCGCTCGGTTCGTAGCCGAGTACTCTATCCAGCTGAGCTACGGATGCATCGGAAAACTTGCTTTACTGCCGATATTGATATCGTGATAAGCGATATCAAGTAAGAGATGGTGCATCCGGGAGGATTACTCGGCTGCGCCTCGCCCTGCGGGCCGTTGCTAAAGCAACGTTATCCTCCCTGGTGCTCGCGATTATCTCGCAGACCATGAAACAACAGTTTTGCTGTTGCCTCGGAGAAGATGGTGCATCCGGGAGGATTCGAACCTCCGACCGCTCGGTTCGTAGCCGAGTACTCTATCCAGCTGAGCTACGGATGCATCAGGGAAACTTACTTTACTGCAGATTTGATGTCGCTGCTAAAGCGCTATCAAGTAATATGGTGCATCCGGGAGGATTCGAACCTCCGACCGCTCGGTTCGTAGCCGAGTACTCTATCCAGCTGAGCTACGGATGCAAATGGCGGTGAGGCGGGGATTCGAACCCCGGATGCAGCTTTTGACCGCATACTCCCTTAGCAGGGGAGCGCCTTCAGCCTCTCGGCCACCTCACCAACACGCCTCTTGCGAGTGCTTCGAAGAACTTGTTTCTGCTCATCGTCGCTGCGTGGCGCACATATTACTTTCTGGGACTTATAAGTCAAACAATTTTTCCAGAGCTTTTATCGTTTGCACATTTCACGCGCAATTAGTCTGCAAAAACGGCAAAAAGAGTGTTTTATCAACAGATAAATTGGCAATTTCCTGAAGGAGTGAACAAACGGAAACTTCGCAGGAAAAAACATTACGCGCAGTGGAATCGAAAAAATGGGGAAGACGAAGAAGAAAAGAGAAGAAAAAGAGTAACTCAATCAGGTTGCGCCTCACCAGAAAGGTGAGACGCGAAAACCTTAGTAACTGGACTGCTGGGATTTTTCAGCCTGGATACGCTGGTAGATCTCTTCACGATGGACAGAAACTTCTTTCGGGGCGTTTACGCCAATGCGCACCTGGTTGCCCTTCACCCCTAAAACTGTCACGGTGACCTCATCGCCTATCATGAGGGTCTCACCAACTCGACGAGTCAGAATCAGCATTCTTTGCTCCTTGAAAGATTAAAAGAGTCGGGTCTCTCTGTATCCCGGCATTATCCATCATATAACGCCAAAAAGTAAGCGATGACAAACACCTAAGTGTAAGCAGTCACGGCATCACATTCTGTTAAACCTAAGTTTAGCCGATATACACAACTTCAACCTGACTTTATCGTTGTCGATAGCGTTGATTCAAACGCTGCGGATTGAAGTCCGCAGCGTCGACTTACGCTTATAATTATTACAGTTTTGCGCTGACCCAGCCTTTCACACTGGCTAACGCTGCAGGCAGAGCCGCTGCATCCGTACCACCGGCTTGCGCCATGTCCGGACGACCGCCACCCTTACCGCCGACCTGCTGAGCGACCATTCCAACCAGTTCCCCTGCTTTCACGCGATCTGTCACGTCCTTAGACACACCCGCAATCAGAGAAACCTTACCTTCCACTACCGTTGCCAGAACGATAACGGTAGACCCCAGTTGATTTTTCAGATCATCAACCATGGTACGCAACATTTTCGGCTCAACGTCCGCGAGTTCGCTGACCAGCAGCTTCACGCCGTTGATATCAACCGCTTTGCTGGAAAGATTTGCACTCTCCTGCGCCGCAGCCTGTTCCTTCAATTGCTGCAATTCTTTTTCCAGTTGACGAGTACGCTCCAGCACGGAACGAACTTTGTCACCGATATTCTGGCTATCGCCTTTCAGCAACTGCGCAACATCGCTTAAGCGATCGCTCTCAGCATGCACGGTTTGGATAGCACCTTCACCGGTTACGGCTTCAATACGACGAACGCCTGCCGCAGTACCTGACTCGGACACAATGCGGAACAGACCGATATCACCCGTACGGCTGGCGTGAGTACCGCCACACAATTCGGTAGAGAAATCACCCATGCTCAGAACGCGCACATGGTCGTCATATTTCTCGCCAAACAGTGCCATTGCGCCTTTGGCTTTTGCCGCTTCGAGATCCATGATGTTCGTTTCAATCGGCAAGTTGCGACGGATTTGCGCGTTCACCAGATCTTCAACGGCACGGATTTCAGCAGGCTTCATTGCTTCGGTATGAGAGAAGTCGAAGCGCAGCAGTTTATCGTTAACCAACGAACCTTTCTGTGCCACATGAGTGCCCAGAACCTGGCGCAGCGCTGCGTGCATCAGGTGCGTTGCGGAGTGGTTCAAACGAATACGCGCACGACGGGCTTCATCCACATCAGCCTGTACCGCATCACCAATTTTCAGAGAACCCGCAGACAGCTTGCCAATGTGACCAATGGCCTGGCCATATTTCTGCGTGTCGCTAACGGCAAACGCGAAGCCTGCGCCTTTCAACTCACCCTTGTCGCCAACCTGACCACCAGATTCCGCATAGAACGGCGTCTGATCCAGTACGACAACGGCATCCTGACCTGCGTTAATTGCGTCTACCGCTTTACCATCAACAAACAGCGCGGTCACTTTGCCGTTCAGTTCCAGGTGCTCGTAGCCTTTAAATTCAGAGGCGCCATCAACGCGAATCATCGCATTGTAGTCTGCGCCGAAGCCGCTGGCTTCACGCGCACGACGGCGCTGTTCTTCCATTGCAGCTTCAAAGCCCGCTTCATCAACCTTAATGTTACGCTCGCGGCAAACGTCTGCCGTAAGGTCAACCGGGAAACCGTAGGTGTCATACAGACGGAATGCGGTTTCGCCATCCAGCGTATCGCCAGACAGTTTTGCCAGTTCTTCGTCCAGCAGCGCCAGACCACGCTCCAGAGTACGCGCAAACTGCTCTTCTTCGGTTTTCAGAACCTGTTCAACCATAACCTGCTGACGCTTCAGTTCTTCACCTGCAGAGCCCATGACGTCCACCAACGGACCAACCAGCTTGTAGAAGAAGGTATCCTTCGCGCCCAGCATGTTGCCATGACGTACCGCGCGACGAATGATACGGCGCAGCACATAGCCACGGTTTTCATTCGACGGCACAACACCATCGGCAATCAGGAATGCACAGGAACGGATATGGTCGGCGATAACGCGCAGAGACTTGTTGCTCAGATCAGTTGCGCCAGTGACTTTCGCCACGGATTCGATCAATGAGCGGAACAGGTCGATTTCATAGTTGGAGTTAACGTGTTGCAGCACGGCCGCAATACGCTCCAGACCCATACCGGTATCCACGGACGGTTTCGGCAGCGGTTCCATGGTGCCGTCAGCCTGACGGTTGAACTGCATGAAGACGATGTTCCAGATCTCAATGTAGCGATCCCCATCTTCTTCTGCGCTTCCCGGAGGTCCACCCCAGATATGGTCGCCGTGGTCGTAGAAAATTTCGGTACATGGACCGCAAGGACCGGTATCACCCATCTGCCAGAAGTTGTCTGAAGCATAAGCCGCACCTTTGTTATCACCGATACGGATGATACGTTCGCGCGGAATACCGACTTCTTTTTCCCAGATTTCATAGGCTTCATCGTCAGTTTCATAGACGGTTACCCACAGACGCTCTTTTGGCAGGGCAAACCAGTTTTCACCGGTCAGCAGTTCCCATGCATATTGAATAGCGTCGTGTTTGAAGTAATCGCCGAAGCTGAAGTTGCCCAGCATTTCGAAGAAAGTGTGGTGACGTGCAGTGTAACCGACGTTTTCCAGGTCATTGTGCTTACCGCCCGCACGTACACAACGCTGCGAGGTGGTTGCGCGGGAATAATTACGCTTGTCGAGGCCAAGGAAAACATCCTTGAACTGGTTCATCCCGGCGTTGGTAAACAACAAAGTAGGGTCATTGTTCGGTACCAGGGAGCTGCTGGCAACTACCTGGTGTCCTTTACTATGGAAAAAATCGAGAAACGCCTGACGGATCTCAGCGGTGCTCTTGCTCATAATTATCCTGAAGAAATCAAGCTAACGAAATGTCATTACCAGCATCGGCACGCAAACTGCGCCTCTGGCAATCGAAAAGTGGGAATAAGATAAGTTTTCTTTACTGGGAAGTAAAATCCCGTATGCGGTCAATCGTCAAAATTTCGCCATATTGCCTGAATATCTTCCATCAGATAGCCGCGATAGAGCAAAAAACGCTGGACCTTTATCTTATCTGAAAAATCGACAGGTAAAGGTTCACCGTACTTCCGAATGGCCTGCTCGCGTGCAAGCACTGCCCAGTCAACTTCGCACTCACGCATGGCCCGCTCGATAGCTTCACGCGCGATCCCTTTTTGGTTTAATTCCTGGCGCACTCGGGCTGGTCCATAACCTTTGCGGCTACGGCTGGCGATAAACTGCTGCACGAAACGATCATCATCCAGATAACGACTTTCAATACACCAGGCGATGACCTTGTCGTAATCCTCCGGCGTGGCATCAATTTCTTCTGGTCCATTTTTCCCCATCACCGGAGCGGCCAGCTTGCGCCGCAGTTCCTGCTCGCTGTGGTCGCGCATCGCCAGAATGCGTACGGCGCGGTCAAGCAGTCGGGAATAAGCGGAACGGCGGGAAGTTGCTTCTGTCATAGTAAGCCTTCAGAAATGAAAAAGGGCTGCATGATATGCAGCCCTTTACTATATGTGATTCACAACATGCGATTCAAAACAGATTATCAGAAATCTTCGTTCGTTTCTTTTACGTCTTCGCCGCTGTCATCAACGGAGAAATCAGGCGTTGAATCCTGGTTATTGAGCAGTAACTCACGCAATTTCTTCTCAATTTCTTTCGCAGTTGCCGGGTTTTCTTTTAGCCAGTTGGTCGCATTCGCCTTACCCTGACCGATTTTCTCACCGTTGTAGCTGTACCATGCACCGGCTTTTTCAATCAGCTTCTCTTTCACGCCCAGGTCAACCAGTTCGCCGTAGAAGTTGATGCCTTCACCGTAAAGGATCTGGAATTCAGCCTGTTTGAACGGCGCTGCAATTTTGTTTTTCACAACCTTAACGCGGGTTTCGCTGCCGACCACGTTGTCGCCTTCTTTCACCGCGCCAATACGACGGATATCCAGACGAACAGACGCATAGAATTTCAGGGCGTTACCACCGGTGGTGGTTTCCGGGTTACCAAACATAACGCCAATCTTCATACGGATCTGGTTGATGAAAATCAGCAGCGTGTTGGACTGCTTCAGGTTACCGGCCAGCTTACGCATCGCCTGGCTCATCATACGCGCCGCAAGGCCCATGTGAGAATCGCCAATCTCGCCTTCGATTTCTGCCTTCGGCGTCAATGCGGCAACGGAGTCGACAACGATAACGTCAACCGCACCGGAGCGCGCCAGCGCATCACAGATTTCCAGCGCTTGTTCACCGGTATCCGGCTGAGAACACAGCAGGTTGTCGATATCAACGCCAAGCTTACGGGCATAGACCGGATCCAGCGCGTGTTCCGCATCGATAAATGCACAGGTTTTACCTTCACGCTGCGCAGCGGCAATAACCTGCAGGGTCAGCGTTGTTTTACCAGAGGATTCAGGCCCGTAGATTTCGACGATACGGCCCATTGGCAAACCGCCCGCGCCCAATGCGATATCCAGAGAAAGCGAACCGGTGGAGATAGTTTCCACATCCATGGAACGGTCTTCACCCAGGCGCATGATGGAGCCTTTACCGAATTGCTTTTCGATCTGACCCAGCGCTGCAGCCAACGCTTTCTGTTTGTTTTCGTCGATAGCCATTAATTACTCCTGTCATGCCGCTTTCGGGTTAAACCGCGAAACGTGATAGATAATGTTCTGTTGAGGCAATTATACTGTATGCTCATACAGTATCAAGTATTTTGTAGAAATTGTTGCCACAGGGTTTGTAACGCGTAGACGGTCGCCTGTCGACGTACCGCGTCGCGATCGCCGCTGAAGCATTCCCGACGCGTAATCCCCTCGCCGCTCGCGCTGGCAAAGGCGAACCATACGGTACCCACGGGCTTTTCTTCACTGCCGCCATCCGGCCCGGCAATACCGCTGATCGAGACCGCGAAATGCGCGCGGGCAGCTTTTAGCGCGCCAATCGCCATCTCCACCACTACAGGCTCGCTCACCGCCCCATGCTGGGCCAGCGTCTCTTCGCGCACGCCTATCATCTGTGCTTTGGCTTCGTTGCTGTAGGTCACAAACCCGCGTTCAAACCAGGCGGAGCTTCCGGCAATATCCGTAATCGCTTTGGCCACCCAGCCGCCGGTGCAGGACTCCGCCGTCGTAACGGTCGCCCCACGCGCTTTCAGCGCCAGGCCAACCTGCTCACTTAACTGCATCAGTTCACTGTCGGTCATTTCAGCCTCTGTCAGTTAAAAAATATGCCGGACAAGATAGCACTTTCATAACCAATGTGGGGATGGAGAGAACGTTTTACGAGGGGGATTCCAAAAATTGCTCCGTTGCATAAATAAGACCTGCCAGATGACGATGTCAGGGCATCTTATCCGGCCTACAAGAGATTTCTTCCTGTAGGCCGGTGGAGCGATTACTGCACGCGCGCCAGCGCAACCGCCTGACCCAACTGCCACACGGCCATCGCGTAGTGGGTACTGTGGTTGTAGCGGGTGATGGTGTAGAAGTTCGGCAATCCATACCAGTATTGATAGCCGGTACCAATATCCAGGCGCAGCAGGCTGGCCTGCTGATGATTACCCAACGACTGCTGTGGCGTCAGACCCGCCGCAGCAAGCTGAGAAATGCTGTACTGGGTTTTAAAGCCGTTCGCCAGCCCAGGTGCCTGACCATTTGCCGGCACCGCGACCGTATCGCCTTTCACCCAGCCGTGGCCCTTGAAGTAATTCGCCACGCTACCGATGGCATCAACCGGATCCCACAGGTTAATGTGGCCATCACCATTAAAATCAACGGCATATTGCTTATAGGAAGACGGCATAAACTGGCCGTAGCCCATCGCGCCGGCGAAAGAACCTTTCAAATCGAGCGGATCGTCGCTTTCATCTCGCGCCATCAGCAGGAAGGTTTCCAGTTCACCAGAGAAGTATTCCGCACGACGAGGATAGTTAAACGACAGCGTCGCCAGCGCATCCAGGATCCGCGTTTTACCCATCACGCGGCCCCAACGCGTTTCAACGCCGATAATGCCAACGATAATTTCCGGCGGAACACCATAGACCTGCCACGCACGGTTCAGAGCATCTTCATATTGATTCCAGAAGGCTACGCCATTTTGCACGTTGTCAGGCGTGATGAACTGTTTGCGGTAGCGCAGCCATGCGCCGTTAGGACCGGCTGGCGGTTGAGTCGTCGGTGCCTGGCGGTCCATCAAACGCAATACCGAGTCCAGACGCTTGGCCTGCGACAAGATCTCCTGCAGCTGCTGGCGGTCAAAGCCGTGCTTGTTCACCATTTTTTCGATGAACTGCTGCGCGTTCGGATTATTGGCAAAATCACCGCCCGTTTGCATGACGTTGTGCTGTGGCTCAAGCAGGAAGCCGCCGGATGGCGCACCCGTAGTCGTTTGAGTCTCTGAAGGTTTAGGTTTGCTGCTACAGGCAGCGAGCAGTACGAAAAGGGGGAGTAACGCTACATAACGACGCTTGAACATGAGACATCCATTAAACAAATTCAGCCTGGGAGAAGTATGGTAAAGCATCCTCCGCCATACAAGGAAGCGGTAGTCGCTCTCCTTCACAGAATTTACATCCCCTTTCATCTCTGACCTTCACATTTGCGAGCCTTCACGCAATAACTTTCAAATTAAAATATTTATCTTTCATTTTGAGATCAAAATAACACTTTTATATCTTTCAATCTGATTAAAATTAGCCACCGTTTGGCAAGATAACTAAAATCCCTACAGGAGAGAATAATGATCGACACCATCACACTCGGTGCTGAGTGGTTTATCGGGCTGTTCCAGAAAGGCGGAGAAGTGTTTACCGGTATGGTGACCGGTATTCTTCCCCTGCTGATTAGCCTGCTGGTCATCATGAATGCGCTGATTAACTTTATCGGCCAGCAGCGTATTGAACGTTTTGCTCAGCGCTGCGCCGGAAATCCACTGTCCCGCTATTTGCTGCTGCCGTGCATCGGCACATTTGTATTTTGTAACCCGATGACGCTAAGTCTGGGTCGCTTTATGCCAGAAAAATACAAGCCCAGCTACTACGCCGCCGCCTCTTACAGTTGCCATTCAATGAACGGCCTATTCCCGCACATCAACCCCGGCGAACTGTTTGTCTATCTGGGGATCGCCAGCGGCCTGACCACGCTGGGGCTTCCGCTTGGCCCACTGGCTGTGAGCTACCTGCTGGTCGGTTTGGTGACTAACTTCTTCCGCGGCTGGGTGACCGATTTCACCACCACTATCTTCGAGAAAAAAATGGGCATTCAACTTGAGCAGAAGGTGCATCTGGCGGGAGCAACATCATGACACGTATTCGTATTGAAAAAGGCACCGGCGGCTGGGGTGGCCCCCTTGAACTGGATGCCATTCCGGGCAAGAAAATTGTCTATATCACCGCAGGAACTCGCCCCGCAATAGTCGACAGGATAGCAAGCCTGACCGGTTGGCAGGCAGTTGATGGCTTCAAAGAAGGCGAGCCGCCGGAGAACGAAATTGGTGTGGCGATCATCGACTGCGGCGGCACGCTGCGCTGTGGGATCTATCCCAAACGCCGTATACCGACGGTGAATATTCACGCTACGGGTAAATCCGGCCCGCTGGCTCAGTACATTGTCGAAGATATCTATGTCTCTGGCGTGAAAGAAGAAAACATCACGATTGTCGGCGAGGCATCCGCTGCGCCGCAACCTGCAAGCAGCACTATCGGTCGCGATTACGACACCAGTAAAAAGATTACCGAACAAAGCGACGGCCTGTTGGCAAAAGTGGGAATGGGCATGGGTTCAGCCGTTGCGGTCCTGTTCCAGTCCGGACGTGACACCATCGATACCGTCCTGAAAACTATTCTGCCATTTATGGCGTTCGTCTCGGCACTGATCGGCATCATTATGGCTTCGGGTCTGGGAGACTGGATTGCCCATGGACTCGCGCCGCTGGCCAGCCATCCGTTGGGACTGGTTACTCTGGCGCTGATCTGCTCTTTCCCGCTGCTGTCGCCTTTCCTCGGCCCCGGTGCGGTTATCGCCCAGGTTATCGGCGTGCTGATCGGTGTACAGATTGGTCTGGGGAACATTCCTCCGCATCTGGCGCTACCTGCCCTGTTCGCCATTAACGCCCAGGCTGCATGTGACTTTATTCCGGTTGGGTTGTCGCTGGCCGAAGCGCGTCAGGACACTGTTCGCGTCGGCGTGCCATCCGTACTGGTGAGCCGTTTTCTGACCGGCGCGCCTACCGTTCTCATCGCCTGGTTTGTTTCTGGCTTTATTTACCAATAAGGGGCACTCAAAAATGACCGTAATTTATCAAACCACCATCACCCGTATCGGCCAGAGCGCCCCGGATGCACTGTGCGACCAGATGCTGATTACCTTTCGTGAAGGCGCGCCAGCGGATATCGAAGAGTTTTGTTTCATCCATTGCCACGGGGACCTGAACGGCTCTTTACAAGCAGGGATCCAGTTTGAACTGGGCCAGCACCACTACCCGGTCACCGCCGTGGGCAGCGTGGCGGAACAAAACTTACGTGAACTCGGGCATATCACCCTGCGCTTTGACGGGCAGAGCGAAGCGGAATTCCCCGGCACTGTACACGTTGCGGGCCCCGTCCCGGACGGTATCACCCCGGGCTGTATTTTGAAGTTTGTTGCTTAAGATTGAAGGAGATAAAAATGAATCAGGTTGCCGTTGTCATTGGTGGAGGCCAGACCCTGGGGGCATTCCTTTGCCGTGGGCTTGCGACAGAAGGATACCGCGTCGCGGTGGTGGATATTCAAAGCGATAAAGCTGCCAACGTCGCGCAAGAAATTAACGCCGAGTTTGGCGAAGGTACCGCGTACGGTTTTGGCGCAGATGCCACCAGCGAACAGAGCGTGCTGGCGCTGTCGCGCGGAGTGGATGAAATATTCGGTCGTGTCGATCTGCTGGTTTACAGTGCGGGTATCGCTAAAGCCGCGTTTATCAGCGACTTTCAGCTTGGGGATTTCGACCGCTCGCTGCAGGTCAATCTGGTCGGCTACTTCCTCTGTGCTCGTGAATTTTCACGCCTGATGATCCGCGATGGCGTGCAGGGACGCATTATCCAGATCAACTCAAAATCAGGGAAAGTGGGCAGCAAACACAATTCAGGCTACAGCGCGGCAAAATTTGGTGGCGTGGGCTTAACTCAGTCGCTGGCGCTGGATCTGGCGGAGTACGGGATCACCGTACATTCGCTGATGCTCGGCAACCTACTGAAATCACCAATGTTTCAGTCGTTATTACCGCAATATGCGACCAAGCTGGGCCTTAAGCCAGATGAGGTGGAGCAGTACTACATTGATAAGGTTCCGCTTAAACGCGGCTGCGATTATCAGGACGTACTGAACATGCTGCTGTTTTACGCCAGTCCAAAAGCCTCTTACTGCACCGGGCAGTCCATCAACGTGACCGGCGGTCAGGTGATGTTTTAATGTTGAATTGCCGGATGGCGGCTGCGCTTATCCGGCAAAATCAAAGGAGTACATAATGGTTTCCGCACTGATTACCGTCGCCGCTATCGCCTGGTGCCTGCAACTGGCGCTTGGTGGCTGGCAAATATCCCGCTTTAACCGGGCGTTTGATCAACTCTGCCAGCAAGGTCGGGTTGGTGTTGGTCGCTCCGGTGGGCGTTTTAAACCGCGCGTGGTGGTAGCCATTGCGCTGGATGAGCAGCAACGGGTGACCGACACGTTATTTATGAAAGGTCTTACGGTATTCGCCCGACCAGGCAAAATTGCCACGATAATGGGCAAACATCTTGATGATTTACAGCCTGATGTGATCTTTCCCCATGATCCGTTATCACAGAATGCACTATCATTGGCGCTTAAACTGAAACATGGGTAATTTCGTTGTGAATGCTAATAGCTTGCGAAATTATCATTTTGCAACTTATTAAGTCAGGGTAATCACGCCTATGAAACCTCGTCAGCGTCAGGCTGCCATACTGGAGCATCTGCAAAAGCAGGGCAAATGCTCGGTTGAAGAACTGGCCCACTACTTTGACACGACCGGCACGACCATTCGCAAAGACCTGGTCATTCTGGAAAATGCCGGAACCGTCATTCGTACCTATGGCGGCGTGGTATTAAATAAAGACGAATCCGACCCGCCAATCGATCACAAAACGCTAATCAATACGCATAAAAAAGAGCAGATTGCCGAAGCCGCCGTCCGTTTTATACACGATGGCGACTCTATTATTCTGGATGCGGGTAGCACCGTACTGCAGATGGTGCCGATGCTCACGCGCTTTAGCAACATCACCGTCATGACCAACAGTCTGCACATTGTTAACGCCCTTTCGGAGCTGGACAACGAGCAAACTATCCTGATGCCCGGCGGGACCTTTCGCAAAAAATCTGCGTCATTTCACGGTCAGCTGGCAGAAAACGCCTTTGAGCAGTTCAGCTTTGATAAACTCTTCATGGGCACCGACGGCATTGACCTCAATGCCGGCGTGACCACCTTTAATGAGGTGTTTAGCGTCAGTAAAGCGATGTGCAATGCCGCTCGCGAAGTGATTCTGATGGCTGACTCGTCAAAATTTGGGCGCAAAAGCCCTAATGTTGTATGCAGTCTGGAAAGCGTCGACAAGCTGATTACCGATACGGGCATCGACCCTGCGTTTCGTCAGGCGCTGGAAGCAAAAGGGATTGAAGTGATCATAACCGGAGAAACCAATGAGTGATGCACTACTGAACGCGGGCCGTCAGACGTTAATGCTGGAACTACAGGAAGCCAGCCGACTGCCAGAACGCATGGGCGATGATTTTGTCCGCGCCGCCAATACGATTATCCACTGTGAAGGCAAAGTCATTGTCTCCGGTATTGGTAAATCAGGTCATATTGGCAAAAAAATTGCGGCGACCCTCGCCAGCACCGGCACGCCCGCCTTTTTTGTGCATCCGGCGGAAGCGCTGCACGGCGACTTAGGGATGATCGAAAGCCGTGATGTCATGCTGTTTATCTCCTACTCCGGCGGTGCGAAAGAGCTGGATCTCATCATCCCACGCCTGGAAGACAAATCCGTCGCACTGCTGGCAATGACCGGAAAACCGACCTCACCGTTGGGTCTGGCAGCCAAAGCCGTGCTGGATATTTCCGTTGAGCGCGAAGCCTGTCCGATGCGCCTGGCACCGACGTCCAGCACCGTAAATACGTTGATGATGGGCGACGCGCTGGCGATCGCCGTAATGCAGGCGCGCGGCTTTAACGAAGAAGATTTTGCCCGCTCACATCCGGCAGGTGCGCTGGGCGCTCGTCTGTTAAATAAAGTGCATCATCTGATGCGCCGTGACGATGCCATACCTCAGGTGAAGCTCACCACCAGCGTTATGGACGCGATGCTGGAACTCAGTCGCACGGGTCTTGGCCTGGTCGCGGTATGCGACGACCAGTCACTGGTGAAAGGGGTCTTTACCGACGGTGACCTGCGCCGCTGGCTGGTTGGCGGCGGAGCGCTCACCACCCAGGTTAGCGAAGCTATGACTCAGAATGGCATTACGCTGCAGGCGCAGAGCCGCGCGATTGACGCCAAAGAGATCCTGATGAAGCGTAAAATCACTGCCGCACCGGTGGTCGATGAAAACGGTAAACTCACCGGTGCTATCAACCTGCAGGATTTCTATCAGGCCGGTATTATCTAATCCTTCAGACCCAGACGTTTCGCCAGCCGGTGCAGGTTGGCAACGTCTGTTTCCAGCGCCCGCGCACTTGCCGCCCAACTGTGATTATTTTGCGCCAGTGCCCGGCGGATCATCTCCCGCTGGAACGACTCTGTTGCTTCACGCAGATTGTGATGTTGTGGGATCTCCGCAACAACTTCCGCCGCCTGCGGAGCCGGACCTTCATCCTGCAAGGCAAAATGCTGCGCCTCCAGCACCACTTCATCCCCTGCCCTGGTAGCCCTCGCCAGAACAACCGCCCGGTGAATGGAATGTTCCAGCTCGCGCACGTTTCCGGGCCAGCCGTAATTCAGCAGATGGCTACGCGCGCCGGGGCTTAGCACCACGCGGGAAAGACCCAGCCGCAGTCGGCATTGCTCGCAAAAATAGCCGGCCAGGAGCACCACATCTTCGCCGCGCTCACGAAGAGGCGGTACAGAAAGGGGGAAGACGCTCAGACGGTGGAACAAATCCGCGCGGAAATTCCCGGCCAGCACCTCTTCGCGTAAATCACGGTTCGTCGCCGCCAGCACCCGCACATCCACGCGCAGGCTGCGATCGTCACCCACGCGCTGAATATCGCCGTACTGCAATACGCGCAGCAGCTTAGCCTGTAGCGCCAGCGAGAGTTCGCCTATCTCGTCGAGAAACAGCGTCCCATTGTCGGCCATTTCAAACTTACCGCTACGATTGCTGATAGCCCCGGTAAACGCGCCTTTTACATGACCAAACAGCTCACTTTCGGCTACGGTTTCCGGCAACGCTGCACAGTTCAGATACACCAGTGGATTCACTGCGCGCGGCGAACCTTCATGGATAGCTTTAGCCACCAGCTCCTTCCCGGTCCCTGTTTCGCCGCTAATCAGCACATTGAGATCGGACCCCGCCACAATCTCAATTTCTTTTTTCAGCTGCATCATATTGGGCGAAAGGCCAATCATCTGGGTTTCCGTCACCTGCTCAAAGTTGGTTGACGAACCTGGCAGCATATTCTGGCTTTCCAGTTGTTCAATCAGCAGCGCATTGCTCAGCGCACCCGCCGCCAGCGCGGCAATCAGCCTAAGCTCCTCATCGCTGAAAACATCGAACTGATCGGGCTCCATGCCATCCAGAGTTAACGCACCAATCAAATTTTGACCGGCGAACAACGGCAGCCCAATACAGGCATGCACCTTCAGACTCTCCTGCCCCGGAATCAGACCATCATATGGGTCTGGCAAATCGCTGTCGGCAGGGAAACGAACCACGTCTCCGGCGCGGGCAATCGCCTCCAGACGCGGATGCCCTTCCAGAGTAAAGCGTCTGCCGAGAACATCTTGCGCCAGCCCATCGATCGCCAGCGGAATAAACTGTCGCGACTCGTAGCGCAGCAGTGCCGACGCGTCGCACTCCAGCACCTGACGCAAAGTGGTTATCAGACGTTGAAAACGGTCCTGATGCCCAATACCGCTTTGTAATTCAATGGCGATGCCCGCCAGCACGTCTACGGAAAAGCTCATGACTACCTCATTGTCATTTTGACAATTCATATTGTCATATTGACAATAAAATGAATAGTCATTTTGACTACCCCTTAATAAGCAGGAAACAATAAAACCATTAAAATCAAAAAGATAAAAAGTTGGCACGCAACCTGCAATAAGCAAAACATCTTTTTTAGAAAAACGCTGAATTAATTACTGAGGTTGCTATGTCTATTCTGGTTAAAAATAACATTCATTGGGTTGGCCAACGTGACTGGGAAGTTCGTGATTTCCACGGGACTGAATACAAAACGCTGCGCGGCAGCAGCTACAACAGCTATCTCATCCGTGAAGAAAAAAATGTCCTGATCGATACAGTAGACCACAAGTTTAGCCGTGAATTCGTGCAGAACCTGCGCAGCGAAATCGACCTCGCGGATATCGACTACATCATCATTAACCATGCGGAAGAAGACCACGCCGGGGCGCTGACCGAGCTGATGTCCTGCATCCCGGACACGCCGATTTACTGCACAGCCAACGCCATTGACTCCATCAACGGCCACCACCATCACCCGGAGTGGAATTTCAACGTGGTGAAAACCGGTGATTCACTGGACATTGGTAACGGCAAACAGCTGATCTTCGTTGAAACGCCAATGCTGCACTGGCCTGACAGCATGATGACCTACATGACCGGCGACGCGGTGCTGTTCAGTAACGACGCCTTCGGCCAGCACTACTGCGACGAACGTCTGTTTAACGACGAAGTTGACCAGACCGAACTGTTCGAACAGTGCCAGCGTTACTACGCCAACATTCTGACGCCGTTCAGCCGTCTGGTTACACCGAAAATTACTGAGATCCTCGGCTTCAACCTGCCTGTCGATATGATTGCTACTTCCCACGGCGTGGTATGGCGCGACAACCCGACGCAAATCGTGGAAATGTATCTGAAATGGGCGGCGGATTATCAGGAAGACCGCATCACCATTTTCTACGACACCATGTCCAACAACACCCGCATGATGGCGGACGCTATAGCCCAGGGCATCAACGAAGTTGACCCGAACGTGGCGGTGAAAATCTTTAACGTCGCCCGTAGCGATAAGAACGAAGTTCTGACTAACGTCTTCCGCTCTAAAGGCGTGCTGGTCGGTACTTCGACGATGAACAACGTGATGATGCCAAAAATCGCCGGTTTGGTGGAAGAGATGACCGGCCTGCGTTTTCGTAACAAACGCGCCAGCGCCTTTGGCTCACACGGCTGGAGCGGCGGCGCAGTAGACCGTTTGTCTACGCGTTTGCAGGATGCTGGTTTCGAAATGTCGCTGAGCCTGAAAGCGAAATGGCGTCCGGACCTGGATGCGCTGGAACTATGCCGCCAGCACGGCCGTGAAATCGCGCGTCAGTGGGCGCTTGCGCCACTGCCTGAAACAACCGTGAAAGCCGCATCCAAAGAAGAAGAATGCGCTTGCGCCGCTGCGGCTGCCGCCGATCTTGGCCCTAGCATGCAGTGCAGCGTGTGCCAGTGGATTTACGACCCGGCAAAAGGTGAACCGCTGCAGGATGTTGCGCCGGGAACGCCGTGGAGCGACGTGCCTGACAACTTCCTGTGCCCGGAATGTTCATTAGGTAAAGACGTCTTCGACGTCCTGGCAACGGAGGCAAAATGAGCCGCGGAATTGTCATTATTGGTTCGGGCTTCGCCGCCCGCCAGTTAGTCAAAAATATCCGTAAGCAGGATGCAAATGTCCCGCTAACCCTGATTGCTGCGGACAGCATGGATGAGTACAACAAGCCCGATCTCAGCCATGTTATCAGTCAGTCACAGCGTGCAGACGACCTCACCCGCCAGTCGGCGGGGGAGTTTGCCGAACAGTTTAATTTGCGCCTGTTCCCGCACACCTGGGTAACCGACATCGATGCTGATGCCAACGTAGTGAAAAGCCAGGATCAGCAGTGGCAGTACGACAAACTGGTGCTGGCGACGGGCGCGTCAGCCTTTGTACCGCCGGTTACCGGACGTGAGTTAATGCTCACATTGAACAGCCAACAAGAGTATCGCGCTTGTGAAACACAGCTGCGTGATGCCCAGCGGGTACTGATTGTCGGCGGCGGCTTGATTGGCAGTGAACTGGCGATGGATTTCTGTCGTGCCGGTAAAGCGGTAACGCTTATCGACAACGCCGCCAGCATTCTGGCTTCGCTGATGCCGCCGGAAGTCAGCAGTCGCTTACAGCATCGTCTGACCGATATGGGCGTACACCTGCTGTTGAAATCACAGCTTCAGGGGCTGGAGAAAACGGCGTCAGGTATTTGTGCCACGCTCGATCGTAGCCGCAGCGTAGAAGTCGATGCGGTGATCGCCGCTA
The DNA here is from genome assembly GCF_030332875.1 of Citrobacter sp. Cpo045. NCBI lineage: Bacteria > Pseudomonadati > Pseudomonadota > Gammaproteobacteria > Enterobacterales > Enterobacteriaceae > Citrobacter > Citrobacter sp. Cpo045. The sequence goes on along the minus strand of NZ_JAOWGZ010000107.1, from coordinate 529,103 downwards.
CCGGCTTACGCCCGGAGACCGCACTGGCGCGTCGTGCCGGATTGAACATCAATCGTGGCGTCTGCGTCGATAGCTACCTGCAAACCAGCCACCCGGACATTTATGCTCTCGGCGACTGTGCGGAGATTAACGGTCAGGTGCTCCCGTTCCTGCAGCCGATTCAGCTGAGCGCCATGTATCTGGCGAAAAACCTGCTCGGCGGCAATGCGCCATTGAAACTGCCAGCCATGCTGGTAAAAGTCAAAACGCCAGAACTGCCTCTGCATTTGGCCGGGGAAACCCAGCGCCGGGATCTAAACTGGCACATCGCCGCCGAAGCGCAGGGGATGGTCGCCAGAGGGATGAACGACGAAGGCCAGCTGTGTGCGTTTGTCGTCAGTGAAGACCGCATGAAAGAGGCCTTTGCGCTGCTGAAAACGTTGCCTGTGTAAGTCTGGGATGCCGGATGGTGCCGCTTCGCGTCTTATCCGGCCTGCGACTTTGCCCGGCAACGCTGCTACTGATTTATTAACCTCACGCACATGGATGTGCGTTGCCACTTGTCGGTATGCCCCGACATGTTTTTCTTGCCCCGCCAGTCCCGGGGCTTTTTTTTATTTTTGCGCCAACGCTCGCGCTGCGGCAATCACGCCCTGCCCCAATGACAACCCGCCGTCGCCCGCCGGTAAACGCTGCGGGAACAGTAAGGTAAAATCACGCAGATAAAACGCCAGACGGGCCGACAATAAGCGGTTATGCATCACGCCACCGCTAAATACTAACGTCTTAATCCCGCGCGCTTCGGCCTGCATTCGCATCAGAGTGGCAAATCCACGCGCCAGCGCGTCGTGAAACGCCCACGCCCTTTCCGCTGGTTTGGCCTGCCAGTTCAGCCATTGCTGCCAAAAAACCGTTAAGTCCAGATGATTGTCATCAAGCGGCACCGTGACTGGGTGATCAACGCCATCACATTGCGATGCCATCGCCTCAAGCGCACAGGCCGCTTCACCTTCATAACTCAATGATTCCGGTGCACATTGCAACGCGGCGGCAACGGCATCAAACAGTCGTCCGCACGATGACGCCAGCGGAGCGTTAATTCCCCGTTCAATAGCGCGCGCCAGCACGTTCCAGTTTTGATGTTGCAGCACCGATGTTTCCGGATAACGCTGCCAGTCAGGAACAAAACGCAGGCACTGCGCGAGCAGATTACGCCACGGCTGTTTTGCCGCCAGATCGCCGCCCGCCAGCGCTACCGCCGGTAAGCCGCCAAGGTGTTCGCATTCACGATAGTTAACCCGCAAACACTCTCCACCCCACAGCGCGCCGTTTTCCCCCATACCGATACCGTCTAGCGTCAGAGCAATCACATCACCGCCATTGAGCGGCCAGCCGTGCTCCGCAAGACACGCAGCGGCATGCGCATGGTGATGCAGCACCGTTTCAGTTGGCAGCTCCATTTCACTGGCCCACTGGCTGGAAACATAGCCAGGGTGTGCATCATGCACGATACGCTGCGGCGTAAAGTCATAAATGTTCTGGATCAGGCGTAGCGCATCACGCCACTGTTGCTGAATGCCATCATCGCTAAGATCACCCAAATGCTGGCTGATAACCGCCTGCTCGCCGCGCACCAGACAGAAAGTATTTTTCAGATCCGCCCCTAAGCACAGCATCGGCGGCACGTCGCGAAATCCTGGCGGTAGTGCGACCGCATCCGGCACATAACCCCGGGAACGACGCAGCATTTCCCCACTGTCGCGCACCACGGAGTCATCCATCCGCTGCACAATTTCGCGATTATGCAGCAGGAAACCGTCGGCAATGTCGTGTAAATCTTCCAGCGCCTGGGCGTTGGTAATGGCCGGAGGCCTGCCGCTGAGGTTGCCAGAGGTCATCACCAACGGACAATTCATCTCTTGTAAGAGTAAATGCTGTAACGGATTCGCTGGCAGCATGACGCCAACCTCCGTTAACCCTGGCGCAATACCCTCGCTCAATGCAGCGACATAGCGTTTCTGCACCAGCACGATCGGCGCAGCAGGGGTAGTCAGCAAACGACGAGCGGGTTCAGGCAATCCTTCATCAGAGGGCAGCATCACTGCCAGAGGTTTCGCCGGACGGTGTTTGCGCAGCCTGAGTAGCGCAACGGCGTTATCATTTCGCGCATCGCACACCAGATGAAACCCACCAATGCCTTTAACCGCCACAATACCGCCTGCTTTCAGCCGCGATACCGCCGCCTGCAGCGCCACTTCTTTCTCCGCTCGCTCACCCGCACAGAACCACTCCAGATGAGGGCCGCATGCCGGACAAGCCACTGGCTGGGCGTGGAATCGACGGTCGTACGGATCGCGATACTCTTTGTCACATTGCGCGCAGAGTGGGAATGACGCCATTACGGTAAACGGACGATCGTAGGGCATGGCGCGGATAATCGTAAAACGCGGACCACAGTGGGTGCAGTTGATAAAGGGGTAGCGGTAACGACGTTCGCTGGGGGTGTTCATTTCAACAAGGCATTCGGGACAGGTCGCGGCGTCCGGAACGATTTGCGTATTCATCGTACCGCCAGCACTTTGACGAATCGAGAAATCGGCAGGCTGCTGCGTCCAGGCGAATGGTTCGCTCTCAACGCTGTCAATGCGCGCCAGCGGTGGGCAGTGTTGATGCAACTGCGCAATAAATTCCGCCGGATCTTCCTGTAAGCGCACAACCACACCGTCACCGTCGTTACACACATCGCCATGCAGTTGTAAGCGCTGCGCCAGTTGCCAGACGTAGGGGCGAAATCCGACGCCCTGTACTTTGCCGCGAATACGCAGCTGTACGCCGGAGTGGTTGTTTATTGTCATTAAGTCGTTCCCGCAGTCATCTATCCCGGTTTGCCTGATGGCGCTACGCTTATCAGGCCTACGTGGATGCGAACAGTAGGCCGGATAAGGCAAAGCCGCCATCCGGCATAAGTACTACCGTATTTTACGCGGATTTTCAGCTATCAGAACAGCAAAGATGCGGTGGAATCCAGCGCGGCGCGACGACGTTTTTCCGCGCTCAGTTGCTCAAGCTTATTGCGATCCACATATATCAGTGCGTGAGTCGGGCACACTTCCATACAGGCAGGACCGGCCTCACGATGGTGGCACAGGTCGCACTTATTGGCTTCAGCTTTTTCTGCGCGGACGTTCAGACCTGCGCCGCTGTTACGCACGACCGGACGCACGACCACTTCCATTGCGCCGTAAGGACAAGCCACAACGCAGGTTTTACAGCCAATGCAACGTTCCTGCATTACGTGGACAAAACCTTTATCACGGCTGATCGCACCGTTCGGACAGACGTTAGCGCACGGCGCGTCTTCGCACTGGCGGCACAGCGTCGCCGTGGAGACATTAACGCCTTTGATGACGTGAATGCGGGGTAAAAAGGTTTCAGGGGTCAGCGATGCGCAGTCCTGGTTATCCTGATGGGATACCACGCAGGCCACTTCACAGGTACGGCAACCAATGCATTTATTGGCGTCTGCAATGATGAAACGGTTCATCAATTTCTCCAGCAATGACAGAATATCTGCCGAAGCATACACAAATCGTGCCAGAATTTAATTTGCTGTTATTAAAGGAATTTTATTCTGAAGAACGCAAGAAGGGCGTGTCATCGTCACTAGTGACGATGACAAATGACAGCCGTCAGCGCGAAACGGGCGGCGCAACTGAGTCGCGCGCAATGAGTTCACCGGTGAAGGTCTTTGACGGCGTAAACGCCCCGTCACCTAACATAAAGATCAGGCGCCCAATCGTTTCCTGAATCATTTCTGTTACCGGAATTTTAACGCTGGAAAGCGCCGGAATAGTGTATGGCGCGAGGGCGATATCATCAAAGCCAATCACCGACACCTGTGCGGGAACGCTCACACCATGCTCGTGCAACTGCTTCATCGCGCCGATCGCCATATCGTCATTGCTGGCCACCAATGCGGTAAAATTGACCTTGCGCGAAAGCAAAGTATCCACACCCGCTGCGCCGCAGGCTGGCGTCCATTTCCCTTTAACAATCAGATCATTATTTAGCGCGATCCCATGATGTGCCAGCGCGTCTTTATAGCCTGAAAGTCGCTCCACGCCGGTTGGCGAATCCATCGAGCCGGTAATAAAACCAATCTCTTTATGCCCGGCGGCAATGAGCTGAGTAACGGCGTTAAAGCTGGTCTGCTTTTGATCGCACCATACGCTATGGCTACTGTTTTTCCGCAGGCGTCGATTAAGCACCATAATCGGCTGGCTGTGGGCATCGATGATGTCATCTATCTCATCCACGCTGAGAAAACGCGGATAAATCATAATCGCGTCACAGCGCAGGTCGAGCAGGTACTGGATCGCCTGGCGCTCTTCCTCAGCGCTATGCTTACCGTCAGCCAGTAACAGCTGGCGCCCTTTATCTTCCGCCATACGCGCGGTATGAGACAGCAGTTCGCTGAAATAGACGCCGTGATAAAGGGTGTTTGTTACCACCAGACCCAGTGTCTGCGTGGTTTTCGCCGCGAGACTGCGCGCCAGCAAATTTGGGCGGTAACCACTCTCTTCAATGGCCTGAAACACGCGGTCTTTGGTTTCCTGGCTGACATAGCCGTTTCCGGAAAGCACCCGGGAAACCGTCGCTTTCGACACTCCGGCACGCTTCGCCACCTTCAGCATCGTGGTCATATTACTCATCCCTTTTATCTCGATGTGACGCAGTGTACTGCACCGTTTTGCCGCTGTCCTTGCTGCTAAATCGCAGACGCTGACATCTGGTGATCGGAGTCACAATTACAAAAATTGATCAAAATTAAATCTTGATCAGTTAATGCAATTTAAACATGATTTTGTGGAACCGGTTTCCTATCTGCGTTTCATCAACCCAGAAAAGCGACCCACGTAAACGGATAAAAAATAACGTACTCTACTGATAAAACAGGATTAAATCCGATGTCCAAGAATTATGCAGCGCTGGCGCGCTCCGTTGTGACGGCTCTGGGAGGCGTCGACAACATCACAGCAGTGACCCACTGTATGACCCGTTTGCGTTTCGTTATCAAAGATGACTCGCAGGTCGACAGCGCGACGCTGAAAACCCTCACTGGCGTGCTGGGCGTGGTGCGCAACGAGAACCAATGTCAGGTGATTGTCGGCAACACCGTTTCGCAGGCGTATCGTGAAGTGGTCAGCCTGTTGCCTGCCAACATGCAGCCTGCTGAGCCGCAAATCAAACCCCGACTGACGCTGAAGCGGATTGGCGCGGGGATCCTTGATGCGCTGATCGGCACAATGTCGCCGTTGATCCCGGCGATTATCGGCGGATCAATGCTCAAGCTGCTGGCGATGGTTCTGGAAATGACCGGCGTGCTGGTGAAAGGATCGTCCACGCTCACCATTCTGACCGTCATTGGCGACGGTGCATTCTTCTTCCTGCCGCTGATGGTCGCCGCGTCGGCCGCTATCAAATTCAAAACTAACATGTCGCTGGCTATCGCCATCGCGGGCGTACTGGTGCATCCCAGCTTTATCGACCTGATGGCGAAGGCCGCGCAGGGTGAGCACGTTGAGTTTGCCCTGATCCCAGTGACGGCGGTGAAATACACCTACACGGTGATCCCGGCGCTGGTCATGACCTGGTGCTTGTCATACATCGAACGTTGGGTCGATCGTATAACTCCGGCGGTGACCAAAAACTTCCTCAAACCGATGCTGATCGTGCTGATCGCCGCCCCGCTCGCCATCGTCATCATTGGCCCGATCGGTATCTGGATTGGTAGCGCGATTTCAGCGCTGGTCTATACCATCCACGGCTATCTCGGCTGGCTGTCAGTGGCCATTATGGGCGCGCTGTGGCCGCTGCTGGTAATGACCGGTATGCACCGTGTCTTTACGCCAACCATTATTCAGACCATTGCCGAAACCGGAAAAGAAGGCATGGTGATGCCGTCGGAAATCGGTGCCAACTTGTCGTTAGGTGGTTCATCGCTGGCAGTGGCATGGAAAACCAAAAACCCGGAGCTGCGCCAGACGGCGTTAGCGGCCGCCGCCTCAGCCATCATGGCGGGCATTTCCGAACCCGCGCTGTATGGCGTGGCAATCCGCCTGAAACGTCCGCTGATTGCGAGCCTTATCAGCGGTTTTATCTGCGGTGCTGTTGCTGGAATGGCCGGGCTTGCAAGCCACTCCATGGCGGCTCCAGGTCTGTTCACCAGCGTCCAGTTTTTCGATCCGGCCAATCCGATGACCATCGTTTGGGTATTTGGCGTGATGGCGCTGGCGGTAGTGCTTTCTTTTGTACTAACGCTGATTCTCGGCTTTGAAGATATTCCTGTCGAAGATGCAGCCGCGCAGGCCAGAAAAAACCAGGCAGCACAACCGGGCAATATCAATGGAGCCAGCATTTGACTGGTATGAACTGAGGTTAATTATGTCTGTTTTTCCGCAAGGATTTTTATGGGGCGGCGCACTGGCCGCCAACCAGTCTGAAGGGGCATACCGGGAAGGCGGCAAAGGGCTGACTACCGTCGATATGATCCCCCACGGCACACACCGCATGCCCGTCAAACTGGGTCAGGAAAAGCGCTTTACGCTGCGGGATGACGAATTTTATCCCAGCCATCAGGCGATCGACTTTTTTCATCGCTATAAAGAAGATATCGCGCTGATGGCGGAAATGGGGTTTACGGTTTTTCGTACTTCCATTGCCTGGAGCCGCCTCTACCCTAACGGCGACGAGCTGACGCCGAATGAAGACGGAATCGCGTTTTATCGGGCCGTGTTTGCCGAGTGTAAAAAATACGGTATTGAGCCATTAGTCACGCTGTGTCACTTCGATGTGCCTATGCATCTGGTCACCGTGTACGGCTCCTGGCGTAACCGCAAAATGGTGGAGTTCTTTACCCGCTACGCCCGTACCTGCTTCGAGGCCTTTGACGGTCTGGTGAAGTACTGGCTGACGTTCAACGAAATCAACATCATGCTGCACAGCCCCTTTTCAGGCGCCGGGCTGGTATTTGAAGAAGGTGAAAATCAGGATCAGGTAAAATATCAGTCCGCTCACCACGAACTGATAGCCAGCGCCCTGGCGACTAAAATAGCCCATGAAATTAATCCGCAAAACCAGGTCGGTTGTATGCTGGCTGGCGGTAATTTTTATCCTTACTCGTGTAAGCCGGAAGATGTGTGGACCGCACTGGAAAAAGACCGTGAAAACCTGTTCTTCATTGATGTGCAGGCGCGCGGGGCCTATCCGGCTTACTCTGCCCGCGTGTTTCGCGAAAAAGGCGTGGTAATCGAAAAAGCCCCGGAGGACGACGACATCCTGAAAAACACCGTCGATTTCGTCTCTTTCAGCTATTACGCATCGCGCTGCGCCTCCGCTGAAATGAACACGGGCAATACTAGTGCCGCCAACGTGGTGAAGTCGCTGCGTAATCCGTACATTGCCGCCAGTGAATGGGGCTGGGGAATCGATCCGCTCGGCCTGCGCATCACCATGAATATGATGTATGACCGCTACCAGAAACCGCTGTTTCTGGTGGAAAACGGGCTGGGAGCGAAAGATGAAATTGATGCCAACGGTGAGATCAATGACGACTATCGCATCAGCTATTTACGCGAACATATTCGCGCCATGGCAGACGCGATTGAAGATGGCGTGCCGCTGATGGGTTACACCACCTGGGGCTGTATCGATCTGGTTTCAGCCTCAACCGGTGAGATGAGCAAACGCTACGGTTTTGTATATGTGGACCGCGATGACGCGGGCAACGGCACGCTGGCACGTACACGCAAGAAATCATTCTGGTGGTACAAAAAAGTCATCGCCAGTAACGGTGCCGATCTGGCATGACGGATCTGCCGGAGGGGGTTACAGCCTTCCGGCAGAAGTACACATTTTCATTTCATTTATTACATTCCGGATTTGGAATCGTCCTTCCAGTTTCAGGTTTGCCCTCCCCCTTTTTTACTGGCATTTTATTCAGTAGTTTTTAATCCTGGCCGTTCGCCACAAGGAAGCGTGCATGTTTGATAAAAAGGGCAAAACAGCGGTGGCAATCACCAAACCGGTACGTCGCTTGAAAGTCAGCTATGTCAGAAAACGCCATGAAGATCCAAAAACGGGTTATACGCGACGAATCAGTCGTCACGCCTCACTCACGCTGAACGGCGACTGGCTGGAACAAGCGGGATTCCCTACCGGTACAGCAGTGAATGTATCAGTGATGCAGGGGAAATTAATTATTGAGCAGGCAATTGAATGACGAGGATACACAGGGAAAACAGGCCGGATGTCGTTCACATCCGGCACTGATACGGTTTACTCTTCTGGTGCTTCCAGCTCGGAGAATCCACCGTGTCCTTCCCAACCGGCTAATCGCTGATAGACGGTATCAACAGCATCTTTGATCGGCTGTGTCATCGGGTAGTAAAAACCGACGATGTCCGGTTGAATGCCGAGGAAAATTACCTCACCAACATCGTCTTTCAGCTGATCTACCAGGTAGTTCAGCGGCATGTTGTGGGTGGTCATCATGAACATCTCGGCAATGTCATCGGGATCGATAATGCGGATTTCACCGGGGTTCAACCCCATATCGGTGGCATCAACAATCAACAAACGCTGCGGACGCAGTTCACGGATGGCGACAATATCGTTCTCCGGCGCGCTACCGCCGTCGATGACAACCCAGTTGCCTTGAGGATTTGCAGCACACATTTCAGCCAGCAGCGGGCCCGCGCCGTCATCGCCCATCATGCTGTTACCCACACATAATAAAACGTCAGTCACGGTGTCTCCTCACCATCAGATAGATGGCGCTTTCCTGGTGTATGTCGTGCAGCATGCTAAGCATCAGCTTGCTCCACTCCTGCTGCTGCGGGGTCTGCACGGCACGCGCATCATCGAACGCGCGCGCCAGCATTTGTACATGGTTGAAATCGATAACGATCTCGCCGTATTTCGGCACGCCTTCCATTTTACGGCGGGCTTCGCTTCCCTCAGCAAGGGTAGCAATCCATGCCAAATATTCGTCCCATGGACAAGTTAACGCCGCTTCCAGGCAATCGATGATCCCAAGGTGGTGACCAATCGCCAGGCTGTAATAGACAACCTGCTGCGCCTCAGCAGGCGTCGCATCGTTCTCATCAATAAACTTACGGCTCAGTTGACTGAACACCACCGTTTCACTCATCGGATACGCGCCTCTTCGACAACATGATTAAGATGCGTGACGATCTCGGTCAGACGCGGATCGTTTTCCGCTTCCAGCCAGCGCGCCACCTGATGCTCGCCCTGCCCTAACTGCGTCATATAGTCATCAGCAATCTGGCGACCATAGCGGTATCCCGCCAGGCGGCGAGCTTCACGATCCACCTTCACACGCAGCGGTTGAACCATGTCCGGATGCAGAATTTCCGCCGGCTGTTCGTCCAGTTCACCCGGCGCACGCGCGTGAATTTTTTGCTCCAGCAGCCCCAACGCCATGGCAAAACCGTACAGCGTTGCCGCAGGCGTCGGCGGACAACCTGGAATATATACGTCCACCGGTACGATTTTGTCCGTGCCGCCCCATACGCAGTATAAGTCGTGGAAGATACCGCCGCTGTTACCGCAGGCACCGTAAGAGATACAAATTTTCGGATCTGGCGCAGACTGCCAGGCACGCAGCGCCGGAGAGCGCATGGCACGGGTTACCGCGCCGGTAAACAGCAGAATATCCGCATGGCGCGGTGACGGGACGACTTTGATGCCAAAACGTTCGGCATCAAACAGCGGAGAAAGCGTAGCAAAGATTTCGATTTCGCAACCGTTGCAGCCGCCGCAGTCCACGCGGTAAACATACGCTGAACGCTTGATGCTTTTCAGCAGCGATGCTTTCATGCTGGCAATGGATTCATCCACCGTCATCGGTACCGGAATACCGTTGGCGTCACGTGGGCCTAATAAATTGCTCATCAGCTGGCCTCTTTCATATGGCGAGTCAGTTCAATACGGTCAGACGGCACCAGGCATTTCTGGCGCTTACAGTCCGGGCAGGTCTCAAAGCTTTCACGGTGGTTTTCCGCGCGGGTATCACCGTTGTGCTTAAGCAGCGCAATGGCGTAATCAATCTCTTTTTGCACCGCAAACGGACGGTTACATACGCGGCAATTGCACAGCGCAAAACGAGACTGCTGCAAGAAATCATCTTTCTTCCACACCGCCAGCTCATACTCCTGCGACAGCTTGATTGCCGCTGTCGGGCAGACTTCTTCGCAGCGGGCGCAGAAAATGCAGCGCCCAAGGTTGAACTGCCACGCCAGCTCATTGGTGACCAGATCGGTTTCTACCGTCAGCGCGTTCGACGGGCACGCATTCACACAGGCCGCACAGCCGATGCACTGCTGCGGATTATGTTCCGGTTTGCCACGGAAGTTTTTATCGACCGCAATCGGTTCCAGCGGATACGACGACGTCGGTGCCCCGGTTTTGATGACTTTTTTGATAAAGGTAAACATGGCGATTCCTTATTTCAGCGGCGAGTTTTTACGCTCGATGCTGTAGCGCTCAAGTTCTTTGTACGGCACGACTTTGCTCTTCTTCTTACGCACATCGACCACAGTCATACGGTCAGTACAGGAGTAGCAAGGATCGAGGCTACCGATAATCAGCGGGGCATCGGAAACGGTATTGCCACGCAGCATGTAGCGCAGCGTCGGCCAGTTGGCGTAAGTCGCCGCACGGCAGCGCCAGCGATACAGTTTCTGGTTGTCGCCGGTCATGCTCCAGTGGATGTCATCTCCACGCGGCGCTTCAGCAAAGCCCAGTGCGAAACGGTGAGGAATATAGGTAAAGCCTTCCACCATCAGCGGACCGCCCGGCAGGTTGTCCAGACCAAAGTCGATCATATTCAGCGCGGTGTAGACTTCATTAATACGGACTTTCAGGCGAGAAATAACGTCGCAGCCCTGCTCGCTGTGAACTTCCATCGGCAGCAGACCATAGCCGACAAACGGGTGATCAGCGCGGGTGTCACGCGCGTGGCCGCTGGCGCGAACCATCGGGCCGACGTTACTGAAGTCACGGGCAATTTCCGGATCAAGACGACCAATACCAACGGTACGCTGTTCCATGTTCGGCGTACTGAGCAGCATATCGACCAATTCCTGCACGTCACGACGCATCTGCTGCGCCAGTTGACGGGTCTGGATCATATCTTCTTTCAGCAGATCACGACGGATACCGCCGATCAGGTTCAGACCGTAGGTTTTACGTGCCCCAGTGAGGATCTCCGCCATCTTCATCGACGTTTCACGCACGCGGAAGAACTGCATAAAGCCGGAGTCAAAACCGGTGAAGTGACAGGCCAGGCCGAGGTTGAGCAGGTGCGAGTGCAGACGCTCAACTTCCAGCAGAATAGCGCGGATCATCTGCGCACGTTCCGGCACCACGATGCCCATCGCATTCTCAACGGAGGTGGTATAAGCGGTGCTATGCGCAAAGCCGCAGATGCCGCACACGCGATCTGACAGGAACGTCACTTCGTTGTAACCCATGCGGGTTTCCGCCAGTTTCTCCATGCCGCGGTGGACATAGAACAGACGGTAATCGGCGTCGATGATGTTCTCACCGTCAACAAACAGGCGGAAGTGACCGGGTTCATCGGAGGTGACGTGCAACGGGCCAATCGGCACCACGTTATTTTTCTTGTCGCCCAGTTCGTTGATGAACTCGTAGGTTTCAGCATCGGTAGTCGGCGCCGGGCGCTGACGATAATCCATGCTGTCTTTACGCAGCGGATAGAGTTCGTCCGGCCAGTCATCCGGTAACACCAGACGGCGCTCATCCGGTAAACCAACCGGGATCAAACCGTACATGTCGCGCACTTCACGCTCGCCCCAGACCGCTGCTGGAACGCGCGGCGTGACGGACGGGAACTCCAGTTTATTGGCATCGACTTCAACGCGGACGGTTATCCAGCACTTGGTGCCCTGCTCCATCGACATCACGTAATAAACGGCGTAATGACCGCACAGCTGACGTTCGTCGTTACCAAACAGCACGGATAACCAGCCGCCCTGTTTGTAGTACAGGAACTCCACCACTTCCGGCAGGTAGTTCACCTTGACGGTGATCGTCAGCTGATCTTTGGTCTGCCAGGCTTCATCCAGCACCACGCCCGGAAAGGCCTGGTGCAGCGCAGCGAGATATTGTTGACCTAATTTTTCTTCAGACATGCTCAAACTCTCTTAAATCACGCCACCAGCAAGGAGACGAACGCTAAAAACGCAAACCCAAAACCGGCCCAGGTCACGCGTGAAGTGGCGCAAAAACGCAGACGCGCCATGCTGTTTTCGAACAGGGCGATGACCAGCACGCCGAGGACCAGCTTGACGACGGCAATCACCAGCGCCAGCAGCAGTCCACCGGCGGTGAAGGTTTCCATCTGACCCCACGGCAGGAACACGCCAACGAACATTTGCAGAACGACCAGCTGTTTGAGGCTAATGCCCCACTTCAGCACGGCAAAACCACTGCCGCTGTATTCAGTCAATGGACCTTCCTGCAGCTCCTGCTCTGCTTCCGCCAGATCGAACGGCAGTTTGCCCATTTCGATAAAGGTGGCGAAAGCACAGGCGCACAGTGCCAGAATCAGCGGAATGCTGCGCGCAGCAGGCCAGTGGTAAATGGTATCGGCGATATTGCTGATATGGGTTGAACCCGCAACCTGTGCCGCTACCCACAGCCCCAGCAGCAGGATAGGTTCAACCAGCACGCCGAGCATCGCTTCACGGCTGGCGCCAATGGCGGTAAACGGGCTACCGGTATCCAGTCCCGCGATAGAGAAGAAGAAACGGGCGATGGCGAACAGGTAAATTAAGGTGATCAGATCGCCCAGTTGTGGCAGCGGTGAGCCAACGGTCACTACCGGCAACGCAGTGGCGATAGTCAGCATCACGCCCACCATCACAAACGGCGTCAGGCGGAAAACCCAGCTGGAATCCGCAGGCGCAATGCTCTGACGGCCCAGCAGTTTGATAATGTCGCGGTATTCCTGCAAAACGCCCGGACCGCGGCGATTGTGCAAACGCGCACGCGCCACGCGGGTAACACCGGACAGCAGCGGCGCAACGGCAAACAGCACCAGCGCCTGAATTAACGGATATAAAACACTCATTCTCAGGCTCCTCGTGAAACCACAATCACCACCAGCACCGCCAGCTCAATCAGCGCCAGGCGACGGAACAGCACCGGTGCAGCCGCATTCTGCCAGCCCGGAACCAGTGATACCGGGTTCAGCCATTTACGCAGTTTGAGTACCGGGGCAAAGGCTTCTTTCACCGGCATGGCAAAACCGTGCGCGGTAATCACCATTGACTGCTCGTGATCGTAACCACACACCCATGCCGCACCGCGTGAACGCGACGGCAGACGGTTGCCTTTGAAAATGGCCATGATGATGAACGGCAGCAGCGGACACGCGATCAGCAGCAGCGTGATCATTGGCTGAGAAACGGTGGTGTTCGCGGTTTCCAACGGCAGCGGAACGGCAGAGGAGATCATCGGCAGCAGCCACGGCGCAGCAACGCCGCCAATCACGCAGCAGATAGCCAGCGCGACGACGCTCACTCCCATCAGGATTGGCGCGCAGCAGGCATTTTCAGCTTCCTTCGTGCGCGGTGCGCCAAGGAACGTAACGCCATAGACTTTCGCCATACACATCACCGCCAGCGCGCCGGTAATTGCCAGCCCTACCGCCAGCAACGGTCCTAACAGGCTACCGACAAACGCGCCGCTGTTGCCAAGCTTAAAGAAGGATTGGTAGATAACCCACTCACCGGCAAAACCGTTCAGCGGCGGCAGTGCGGCCATCGCCATCAGACCAACCAGCATCGCCAGCGAGATAACCGGCATACGTTTACCGATACCGCCCAGTTTTTCGATATCACGATGACCGGTACGGAACCAGATGCTGCCTGCGCCCAGGAACAGAACGCTTTTGAACAGGCTGTGGTTTACCAGGTGGTACAGACCGCCGGTCAAACCCAGCGCAATCAGTGCCGGTTGATTCAGGGAAATTCCCGTCACGCCAGCGCCCAGACCCAGCAGAATAATGCCGATGTTTTCCAGCGTGTGGTACGCCAGCAGGCGCTGGATATTGTGTTCCATCAGCGCATACAGACCGCCAACAAACGCGGTGATCATGCCCAGCACCAGCAGCGTAATCCCCCACCACAGCGGCGCGTTACCGCCCAGCAGCGACAGGGAGAGAATACCCAGCAGACCAACCTTCATGACGACGGTAGAGAACAGCGCCGCAGCCGGTGCGCTGGCATTGGCGTGTGCCTGTGGCACCCAACCGTGCAGCGGAATAATCCCGGCCAGCAGGCCAAAACCTGCCACGCCCAGCAGCCAGATGTCAGACCCGAGCGGCAGCTCCTGGGTGCGCAGGTCTAGCAGACGCAGCTCCAGAGTGCCGTAACGTTGCCACACCAGGTAGCAGGCGACCGCCAGCAGCAGCGTACCAATACGCCCCAGCGCAAACCACAGTTTGCCTTCTTTACTGCATCCGGTGAGGAACACGGCACACAGCGCCATGATTTCCGCCATCACCACCAGCGTACCGAGGTTACTGGCAACCACCGCACATACCGCCGCGGCCATCAGCAGATTCACCAGCAGGCCGTTAGCTTTCACCTGCGGATGACGATGCCAGTCAATGTTGTACAGGCTGACAAACAGGCCGCACAGGCCCAGTGTAATCAGCCAGATAGCATTCAGCGGAGTAATTTGCAGACTGTGACCAATAAACGGCATCACGCCGCTCACTGCCAGCGCATTAGTCAGAACGGTAAAACCCGCGGCTGCCGTACACAGGCTGCCGACTGCACCGCCAACCCCAGCAATCCAGCCGCTCAGCGATTTATGAAATGAAAACAGAAATGCCAGAACCGCAGCCGCTGTAAACCAGGCTACGCCGCTGTTAATCAGTGAAATTGCGCTCATTTTGCATCCCCACTCTGAGCCTGCTGAAACAAGGTGAGATCGCCGAAATCGGTATTGAAAGTCAGCTCACGCTTACGTTTGCTGGCGCGGGCGATATCCATGTTGCTCACCAGATGCAGGGCTTTGGTCGGACACATGCGCACGCAGGCAGGACCTTGCTCGTCAAAACTACACAGATCGCATTTCACCGCGATGGCACGAACGCCAGGAACCCAGTCCAACAGCGAACTCACGCGAGCAGGCGCTGGCGGAGCCGGAGGCGCTTTTGGCGTATTGGCGTTTGCCGGAATGTGTAGCGGACGGCTACCGGAAAACTCTATCGCGCCAAACGGACAAGCGATCCCGCACAGTTTGCAGCTTACGCACAGGCTTTCGTTCAGCTGTACGGCGCCATCAACGCGGTTAATGGCATTAACCGGACACACGGTGGCGCAAGGCGCATCTTCACACTGGTGGCAAAGCTGCGGCGCGGATTCTTTTTCATTTAACATCACTTTCAGGCGCGGCATTGACTGCAGGCCATGCTGGCGATGTGTCTCTGAGCAGGCGGCTTCACAGGTGTGGCAGCCAATACAAAGAGTGGAGTCAGCAATTACAAAACGATTCACCAGGCATTCCTCAGGTGATAGTCATTTTTGACGAAAACATGTCTACCAAATGTCATTTCGACATTTTTCGACATGCCCATTCCCTAAAACGTCGTGACGCAGTATGTAGACCGCATCATGACAAAGTGGGCAGCACCCGAGGCTTAAGCCGGGCTGTGTCCCTCAACCAGCTGGCTTAAATTCACCGGCATATTGTTCTCAACCGCGGTGTACAGGCTGTCGTAGACGGTGGCGATTTTTTCGAGATAGTGCTCCAGCACCTGCTCGCGATCGCGGTTGCTAATACGCTCATCGACCTTACCGTCGATAGTCAATTCTGCCTGTGCAATCAGCTGCTTATCATCACCGTCTTTCGTTTCGACGTAGTATTCGATGGTATGGCTGTTAAAGCCGTCCGCCAGCGTGACATAGATAGTGAAGTGTTCAAAAAGGACGAAGCAGAGATCCTTGTCCGGTGCGCAGCTCATCGCATGATGCAAACGCGCTTTTGACAGGGTGATCCCCTGAACCAGCGAGTTGCAGTAAATACGCCACTGGTCCTGTAGGCGACGATGCCGTTCAGCGATGTAATCGGCTTTTTCGCTTATTTCCCAAATAGTCATGTCAGGTTACCCGTTTAGCAGAGATGAACAGCCTTAAGCACATTTCATGCCAAAATTAAATCACTTAATTTTCATATAGATAAAAAATCAAAGGCGGGTGACGACATGTCATTTCGTCATCGTCGTCATTGTCACGAATGAAAAAATTCAACCTGGCATGCTTATTGCTTTTAATACGTCAACTTCACAGGAGGCGGTATGCACGAAATAACCCTCTGCCAACGGGCACTGGAATTGATTGAACAACAGGCCACGCAACACGGTGCTAAGCGAGTAACTGGGGTCTGGCTCAAAATTGGCGCATTTTCTTGCGTAGAAACCAGCGCTCTCTCCTTTTGTTTTGATCTGGTATGCCGCGGGACCCTTGCAGAAGGTTGTAAACTCCACCTCGAAGAACAAGAAGCCGAATGTTGGTGCGAATCTTGTCAGCAATACGTCACGTTACTGACGCAACGCGTGCGCCGATGCCCGCAATGCAACAGCGATATGCTGAGAATTGTGGCCGATGACGGCTTACAGATTCGACGTATTGAAATAGATGAAACTCCAGCGCCTGATGGCGACGCTTAAGCGTCTTATCCAGCCTACAGAAACAGCTCGTTTGTAGGCCGGATAAGGCAACGCAGCCATCCGGCAACAGATGTATCGCAAGTAAAAAGATCAGGAGTGAGCGATGTGTACGACATGTGGTTGCGCTGAAGGCAACCTATATATAGAGGGTGATGAGCATAATCCCCACTCGGCGTTTCGCAGCGCGCCATTTGCCCCGGCGGCTCGTCCGGCGCTGAATATTACCGGTGTGAAGACCTCAAATTTCACCCCGAGCCAGACTGAAGAAGGCGATTTGCACTACGGTCACGGTGAGGCCGGAACCCACGCACCAGGTATGAGCCAACGCCGTATGCTGGAAGTGGAAATTGACGTACTGGACAAAAACAACCGCCTCGCCGAGCGCAACCGTGCCCGCTTTGCGGCCCGTCAGCATCTGGTGCTGAACCTTGTTTCAAGCCCGGGCTCTGGTAAAACTACCCTGCTGACCGAAACGCTGATGAAGCTGAAAGATAGCGTGCCGTGCGCCGTTATTGAAGGTGACCAGCAAACGGTGAACGATGCCGCCCGTATTCGCGCCACAGGCACACCCGCCATTCAGGTCAACACCGGTAAAGGTTGCCACCTTGACGCACAAATGATTGCTGACGCCGCGCCACGTTTGCCGCTTGACGATAACGGTATTCTGTTCATTGAAAACGTCGGCAACCTGGTCTGCCCGGCCAGCTTCGACCTCGGCGAGCGCCATAAAGTGGCCGTGCTTTCAGTAACCGAAGGTGAAGACAAACCGCTGAAATACCCGCATATGTTTGCCGCCGCATCGCTGATGCTGCTCAACAAAGTGGATCTACTGCCGTACCTCAATTTTGACGTTGAAAAATGCATCGCCAGCGCCCGGGAAGTGAACCCGGGGATTGAGATTATCCTAATTTCCGCCACCAGTGGAGAAGGGATGGATCAATGGCTCTCCTGGCTGGAGACGCAGCGATGTGCATAGGTGTTCCGGGTCAAATCCGCACCATTGATGGCAACCAGGCCAAAGTCGACGTCTGCGGTATTCAGCGCGACGTCGACCTGACGCTGGTCGGTAGCTGTGATGAACATGGCCAACCGCGTCTCGGCCAGTGGGTACTGGTCCACGTCGGTTTTGCCATGAGCATCATTAATGAAGCTGAAGCGCGCGATACGCTCGACGCGCTGCAAAACATGTTTGACGTTGAGCCGGATGTCGGCGCGTTGCTGTACGGCGAGGAAAAATAAATGCGTTTTGTTGACGAATACCGCGCACCAGAACAGGTGATGCAGTTGATAGAGCACCTGTGCGAACGTGCCGCCCACCTCTCCTACACGGCTGAACGCCCGCTGCGGATCATGGAAGTTTGTGGTGGTCATACCCACGCTATCTTCAAATTCGGGCTCGACCAGTTGCTACCGAAAAACGTGGAGTTTATTCATGGTCCGGGTTGCCCGGTTTGCGTTCTGCCGATGGGCAGAATCGACAGCTGTGTAGAAATCGCCAGCCATCCAGAAGTGATTTTCTGCACCTTTGGCGACGCTATGCGCGTCCCGGGTAAGCAAGGCTCCCTGCTGCAAGCCAAGGCGCGTGGTGCGGATATCCGTATTGTCTATTCACCGATGGATGCACTGAAGCTGGCGCAGGAAAACCCAACGCGTAAAGTGGTGTTCTTTGGCCTGGGTTTTGAAACCACAATGCCAACGACCGCTATCACCCTGCAACAGGCAAAGCAGCGTGATGTGCAGAACTTTTACTTTTTCTGCCAGCACATCACGCTTATCCCTACGCTGCGCAGCCTGCTGGAACAGCCGGACAACGGTATCGACGCCTTTTTAGCGCCGGGCCACGTCAGCATGGTGATTGGCACCGACGCCTATAATTTCATTGCTTCAGATTTCCATCGCCCGCTGGTGGTCGCCGGTTTCGAACCGCTCGATCTCCTGCAAGGCGTAGTGATGTTAATTGAGCAGAAAATTGCAGCCCAAAGCCAGGTAGAAAACCAGTACCGCCGCGTGGTACCGGATGCCGGTAACGCGTTAGCGCAACAGGCCATTGCCGAGGTGTTCTGCGTCAATGGTGACAGCGAATGGCGCGGTCTGGGCGTTATCGAATCCTCTGGCGTTCACCTGACGCCGGACTATCAGCGCTTTGATGCCGAAGCACATTTCCAGCCAGCGCCGCAGCAGGTGTATGACGATCCGCGCGCGCGTTGTGGGGAAGTGCTGACGGGCAGATGTAAACCACATCAGTGCCCGTTATTTGGCAAAACGTGTAACCCGGAGACCGCGTTTGGCGCCCTGATGGTCTCCTCAGAAGGCGCATGTGCCGCCTGGTATCAGTATCGTCAGCAGGAGTGTGAAGCATGAGCAGCGTACAACTCGCCCACGGTAGCGGCGGTCAGGCTATGCAGCAGTTGATCAACAGTCTGTTTATGGAGGCTTTTGCGAATCCGTGGCTGGCGGAACAAGAAGATCAAGCGCGTCTGGAACTGGCACAACTGGTGGCAGAAGGCGATCGTCTGGCGTTTTCAACTGACAGCTACGTTATCGATCCGTTGTTCTTCCCCGGCGGCAATATCGGCAAGCTGGCCATCTGCGGTACGGCTAACGACGTAGCGGTCAGCGGGGCTATTCCACGCTACCTCTCCTGCGGTTTTATCCTCGAAGAGGGTCTGCCGATGGAGACACTGAAAACCGTTGTTAACAGCATGGCAGCAACCGCGCGCGAAGCAGGCATCGCCATCGTGACTGGCGATACCAAAGTCGTGCAGCGTGGCGCCGCGGATAAGCTGTTCATTAACACTGCCGGAATGGGGGCAATTCCCGCCAACATTCACTGGGGTGCACAGACTCTCAGCGTGGGTGATGTGCTGCTGGTCAGTGGCTCTCTTGGCGATCACGGGGCAACTATCCTTAACCTACGCGAGCAATTGGGTCTGGATGGCGAACTGGTCAGCGACTGCGCGGTGTTAACACCTCTTATCCAGACGCTGCGTGATATTCCTGGCGTGAAGGCGCTTCGTGACGCCACCCGTGGCGGCGTGAATGCGGTCACGCATGAATTTGCCGCAGCATGCGGATTTGGTATTGAGCTGTCGGAAGCTGCTCTGCCCGTGAAGCCAGCGGTGCGTGGCGTTTGCGAGCTGCTGGGTCTGGATGCGCTCAACTTTGCTAACGAAGGCAAACTGGTGATTGCCGTTGAGCGTCAGGCCGCTGAAAGCGTGCTTGCCGCGCTGCACGCGCATCCGTTAGGACGCGATGCGGCAATGATTGGTGAAGTGGTTGAACGTAAAGGTGTTCGTCTTGCCGGACTCTACGGCGTAAAACGAACCCTCGATTTACCACACGCCGAACCATTACCTCGTATATGCTAGCAGCCGGTTGGCAGCATGCTGTAGGCCGGATAAGACGCATTTGCGTCTTATCCGGCATTAACGCTGCATAACGCCTGATGGCGCTTTGCTTATCAGGCCTACGGATTGCGTGACCAGCGAGTTTGCGGTCAGCCATCCGGCAATAATTTACGACTTATACCTATAATTCATTTACCGTTTTCGCACCGTTCTGCGGTGCTTTCCCTGGAAAAGCAATATGTCGTATACACCGATGAGTGACCTCGGACAGCAAGGCCTGTTCGATATTACTCGTACATTATTACAGCAGCCCGATCTCCCGTCTCTTAGCGAGGCGCTTTCGCAGCTGGTCAAGCGTTCAGCGCTGGCCGACTGCGCGGCTATTGTCTTATGGCAGGCACAAACGCAACGTGCGCGTTATTTTGCAACGCGTGAAAATGGTAAACCCATCGATTATGAAGACGAAACGGTGCTGGCACATGGTCCGGTACGCCGTATTTTGTCTCGCCCTGATGCGTTGCACTGCAACTATCATGAGTTTACGGAAACATGGCCACAATTGGCTTCAGGTGGACTGTATTCTGAATTTGGCCACTACTGCCTGCTGCCGCTGGCGGCAGATGGGCGCATCTTTGGCGGTTGCGAATTCATCCGTAACGAAGACCGTCCGTGGAGTGAAAAAGAATATAACCGTCTACAGACCTTCACTCAGATAGTCGGCGTTGTTGCTGAACAAATTCAAAGCAGAGTCAGCAACAACGTCGATTACGATCTGCTGTGTCGTGAGCGTGACAACTTTCGCATCCTGGTCGCCATCACCAATGCCGTGCTCTCCCGACTGGATATTGATGAGCTGGTCAGCGAAGTCGCCAAAGAGATCCACCACTACTTCGACATCGATGCCATCAGCATCGTGTTACGCAGCGATCGCAAAAATAAACTCAGTATCTATTCCACTCACTATCTGGATGAACATCATCCGGCACACGAACAGAGTGAAGTGGACGAAGCGGGCACGCTCTCTGAACGGGTCTTCAAAAGCAAAGAGATGCTGCTGATCAACCTGAGCGAACGTGACATCCTTGCCCCTTACGAACGGATGCTGTTCGAAACCTGGGGCAACCAGCTACAAACCCTGTGTCTGCTACCGCTGATGTCCGGCAATACTATGCTCGGCGTACTCAAGCTGGCACAGTGCGAAGAGAAAGTTTTCACTACCGCCAACCTCAAGCTATTGCGCCAGATTGCCGAGCGTGTGGCAATTGCCGTGGATAACGCCCTTGCCTATCAGGAGATCCACCGCCTGAAGGAACGTCTGGTCGATGAAAACCTGGCGTTGACTGAACAACTCAACAACGTAGAGAGTGAGTTCGGCGAAATCATTGGTCGCAGCGAAGCGATGTACAGCGTACTCAAGCAGGTCGAAATGGTGGCGCAAAGCGACAGCACCGTCTTGATTCTGGGTGAGACCGGAACGGGTAAAGAGCTGATCGCACGAGCCATTCACAACCTGAGCGGACGTAACGCCCGTCGGATGGTGAAGATGAACTGCGCGGCAATGCCTGCCGGATTACTGGAAAGCGATCTGTTTGGTCACGAGCGTGGCGCGTTTACCGGTGCCAGCACGCAGCGGATTGGTCGTTTCGAGCTGGCAGATAAAAGTTCGCTGTTCCTCGATGAAGTTGGCGATATGCCGCTGGAGCTTCAGCCTAAGCTACTGCGCGTTCTACAAGAGCAGGAATTTGAACGTCTGGGCAGTAATAAGCTGATCCAGACCGATGTGCGCTTGATCGCCGCTACCAACCGCGATCTGAAGAAGATGGTTGCCGATCGCGAATTTCGTAACGATCTGTATTACCGGCTGAACGTCTTCCCGATCCATCTGCCGCCGCTGCGTGAGCGCCCGGAAGATATTCCGCTGCTGGTAAAAGCCTTCACCTTCAAAATTGCTCGTCGGATGGGACGCAATATCGACAGTATTCCCGCCGAGGCTCTGCGCACGCTGAGCTGTATGGAATGGCCGGGTAACGTGCGTGAGCTGGAAAACGTGGTAGAACGTGCGGTTCTGCTTACCCGGGGCAACGTACTGCAACTGTCCCTTCCGGATATTGCCCCTTTGACGCCGTCCACGCCTCCGGTGGCAACCGAAGTCGCGCAGGACGGTGAAGATGAATACCAGTTGATTATGCGCGTACTGAAAGAAACCAACGGGGTGGTTGCCGGTCCCAAAGGCGCGGCACAAAGGCTGGGGTTGAAACGTACAACGTTACTCTCACGCATGAAGCGATTAGGCATCGATAAGGATGCACTGGTTTAGCCAGTGTGGCTATACTGGGTGATATCTCAACGAAAGGAGGCAGTATGGCGGTATCAGCACGTAATCAATTAACCGGTACGGTGAGCGCAGTCGCTACGGGCGCAGTGAATGATGAAGTTGAACTGACGCTGGCTGGCGGCGCAAAACTGGTCGCGATTGTAACCCATAGCAGCCAGCAGGCGCTGGGTCTGGCGAAAGGGAAAGAAGCAATTGCCCTGATTAAAGCGCCATGGGTGACGCTGGCAACTGAAGACTGTGGTCTGAAGTTCTCTGCCCGCAACCAGTTTGCTGGCAGTGTTTCCCAGGTCACAGAAGGCGCAGTCAACGCCACGGTACATATCAAAACTGACGCAGGCTTCGAGATTGTTGCCGTCGTCACCAACGAAAGTCAGCAAGAGATGAAACTGAGTCAGGGAAGCCGTGTTGTTGCGCTGATCAAAGCCTCAGCTATTCTGATTGCCACCAAAGCGTAGTCGCCATTCATCACCACATGGCTAAGTTGCCCGATGGCGCAATGCGCATCGGGCCTACGCGACAGATGCACTTATTCTCGTAGGCCAGATAAGGCGCAGCCGCCATCCGGCGCACAGCGACCTTATTTTTTCCGCTGGTACTTCTCGGGTAACTCCGGCGCTGGACGTTTGTCATCAATCAGGTGACGTACGGTCAGAATCGGGTGACGCCAGAGCATTCTCGGCCCAGCCCAACGCATAATTTGCTTCATCTCTTCGCGTTTAGCAGGTTGATAACAGTGCACAGGACACTGTTTACAGGCCGGTTTTTCCTCACCAAATACGCACTTGTCGAGGCGCTTTTGCGCATAGGCAAATAACGCATCGTAATGCCCCGGTTCGTCTGAAGCCTGCGGGCACTGGCTCTCGTAGAGCGAAATCATTCTCTGGATCGTCATTTTTTCACGTGCAATGCGTTTGCCGGACATGATGCCTCCACAATTAAGTTGCATAAATAATACACCTTAACTAAGCACAGAACTATTACCTGAAGGTGATACATCCTTAGCACCCTACGCAAATAAGAATTATTTTCATTTGTTTATGCCATGTGCTATATAACATAGCAAAGGCTATATTCGATGATAAATTAACCATTTTGTTGCGAGGGATACTATGCCGCATCTGCCCCATCTGAAGTCATTTCTCCTTGCCAGCGTGTTAACAGCGCTGACGCTGTCACCCGCCTGGGCGAAAGAAAAATTCAAAGTGGTAACCACCTTTACGGTGATTGCCGATATGGCAAGCAATGTAGCAGGTGACGCGGCGGACGTTAGTTCTATCACCAAACCGGGTGCTGAAATTCACGAATATCAACCAACCCCAGGCGATATTAAACGGGCTCAAGGCGCACAGCTTATTCTCTCCAACGGTCTAAACCTCGAACTATGGTTTGCCCGCTTCTACCAAAATTTGTCCGGCGTACCTGAAGTGATGGTCTCAAACGGCGTGCAGCCAATGGGCATCAGCGAAGGGCCGTACAACGGTAAACCAAACCCGCATGCCTGGATGTCAGCAGAGAACGCGCTGATCTACGTGGATAACATTCGCGATGCGCTGATCAAATATGATCCGGACAATGCCGCAACCTACCAGAATAATGCGCAGAATTATAAAGCGAAAATCCAGCAGACCCTGGCGCCACTGCATACAGAACTGGCAAAGCTCCCTGCTGATAAACGCTGGCTGGTCACCAGCGAAGGCGCATTCTCTTATTTAGCTCGTGATAACAATCTCAAGGAGCTGTATCTGTGGCCGATCAATGCCGATCAGCAGGGTACGCCCAAGCAGGTACGCAAGGTTATCGATGCCATCAGAGAGCATCATATCCCGACGGTATTTAGCGAAAGCACCGTGTCCGACAAACCAGCGCGTCAGGTTGCCCGTGAGTCTGGCGCACATTACGGCGGCGTGCTGTATGTCGATTCGCTCAGTGCAGCCGACGGTCCGGTACCGACCTATCTGGATTTACTGCGCGTCACCACGCAAACCATTGTTAACGGCATCAACAAGGGTCTGGAGAGCCAACCATGAGTCACTCTGCGATTACCGTAAATCAGGTTACGGTGACGTATCGCAACGGTCATACCGCATTGCGGGACGCCACTTTTCAGGTTCCGGGCGGCTCAATTGCCGCGCTGGTCGGCGTAAACGGTTCGGGAAAATCAACGCTTTTTAAAGCGCTGATGGGTTTTGTCCGCCTGGCGCAGGGGGAAATCTCAATTCTGCAACAGCCGGTAAATAAGGCGCTCAAACAGAATCTGATCGCCTATGTCCCCCAGTCAGAAGAGGTGGACTGGTCGTTTCCGGTACTGGTGGAAGATGTGGTGATGATGGGACGCTTTGGCCATATGGGCTGGCTGCGTCGACCAAAACAAATTGACCACGCCTGCGTAGATGCGGCGCTGGCGCGAGTTGATATGCTGGATTATCGCCATCGTCAGATAGGTGAACTGTCCGGTGGGCAGAAAAAGCGTGTTTTTCTGGCAAGGGCCATCGCACAGGACGGACAGGTTATTTTACTGGATGAACCCTTTACCGGCGTGGATGTAAAAACCGAGGCCCGGATCATCGACCTGCTGCGTGAACTGCGTAATGAGGGTCGAACCATGCTGGTCTCTACCCATAATTTGGGATCCGTCACCGAGTTTTGTGATTACACGGTGATGATTAAGGGCACGGTGCTGGCAAGTGGACCCACCGAAACCACCTTTACCCCCGAGAATCTCGAACTGGCATTCAGCGGTGTACTGCGTCACGTTGCGCTGAGCGGCGGTGAACAGCACGTAATTACCGATGATGAACGCCCGTTTATTTCGCGACGCACGGCAAACGAGGGGGAATAACCATGAACTGGCTAACGGAGCCGTTTGGCTACCAGTACATGCTCAACGCCATGTGGGTCTCGGCGATGGTCGGTGGCCTGTGTGCGTTTCTCTCCTGCTATCTGATGCTCAAAGGCTGGTCGCTGATTGGCGATGCGCTGTCGCACTCTATCGTGCCGGGCGTGGCAGGCGCTTATATGTTAGGGCTTCCCTTCGCGCTTGGCGCATTCCTTTCCGGCGGACTGGCGGCGGGCAGTATGCTGTTTCTTAATCAACGTTCGCGCCTGAAGGAAGATGCGATTATCGGACTGATTTTTTCGTCTTTTTTCGGTATCGGGCTGTTTATGGTGTCGCTCAATCCGATGTCGGTGAACATTCAGACCATCATTCTCGGCAACGTGCTGGCGATTGCGCCAGAAGATATTCTACAACTGGCCATCATCGGGGTTATTTCGCTAACCATCCTGTTTTTGAAGTGGAAAGATCTGATGGTGGTTTTTTTTGATGAAAACCACGCGCGCTCTATCGGTTTGAATCCGGGCCGGTTGAAGCTGTTATTTTTTACACTGCTCTCCGTTTCCACAGTCGCCGCGCTGCAAACCGTCGGCGCATTTCTGGTGATTTGCCTGGTGGTTACGCCCGGTGCAACGGCCTGGCTGCTGACCGATCGTTTTCCACGCCTGCTCACTATCGCCGTAGCTATTGGCAGCCTGACCAGCTTTTTCGGCGCCTGGCTGAGCTACTGGCTGGACGGTGCAACCGGCGGAATTATTGTCGTTCTGCAAACGCTGCTGTTCCTGCTGGCATTTGTCTTCGCGCCAAAACACGGTCTGCTGGCGAATCGCCGCCGCGCCCGTCTGGTGAACAAGGAGTCAGTATGATCTTAACAACGCTGCTGGAACCCTTTCAGTTTGGTTTTATGGTCAATGCGCTGGTCATCTCCACCATTGTCGCCGTGCCCTGCGCGCTGCTGTCTGTATTTTTAGTACTCAAAGGCTGGGCACTGATGGGCGATGCAATGAGCCACGCGGTTTTCCCGGGAATTGTACTGGCGTGGATTGCGGGCATCCCACTGGCAATTGGCGCATTTATCGCCGGGCTGTTCTGTGCGGTGGCGACGGGTTATCTCGACGATAACAGCCGCATCAAACGCGATACCCTGATGGGAATCGTCTTTTCCGGCATGTTTGGCGCAGGGCTGGTGCTGTACGTCTCTATCCAGTCAGAGGTCCATCTCGATCATATTCTGTTCGGCGACATGCTGGGCGTATCGTTCAGCGACATCATACAAACCGCGGTTATTACGCTTGGGATAGCGCTTATTATTGGGCTTAAGTGGAAAGATCTGCTGCTGCATGCGTTCGACCCGCATCAGGCAAAGGCCAGTGGGCTTAACACTGCACTGCTACATTACGGCCTGCTGTGCATGATCGCCCTGACGATTGTCGCCACGCTAAAATCAGTAGGGATTATTTTGTCGATCTCCTTACTGATTGCGCCTGGCGCCATTGCGATTTTAATGACGCGGAAATTTTCCCACGCCTTGTGGCTGGCGGTGATTATGTCGGTCGTTACCTCGTTTATGGGCGTGTACCTGTCTTTTTTCATCGACAGTGCACCGGCCCCCACCATCGTCGTACTATTTTCACTACTGTTTGTGATGACCTTTATTTACTCCACCCTGCGCGATCGTCGTTTAGAACGGCGACGCCAGCAATACGACCTCTAACGGAGTGGGCAGTGATATGCCCACTATCGTTATTAGAATACGTAATGACAATATTCCCAGCGTCCTGAACAAATGCCCCGTTCTGAAACCATGCCATATTTACCAGCGCTATTTAATAATCAGATAGTCACTATCACATTAGATAAAAATACAGGTAAATTTTATGAGCAAGATGAGCATGTCAGAAATCTATTCTGAACCAGAGGCCTATGGCTTACCACGCAAAGGTATAACACTTAATAATAAGGAAGCTGCGTTGGTGGTAGTCGATCCACAGATCGATTTTTTAAGTCCTCAGGGTATTGGCTGGGAGGTTTTTAAAGACAGCATTATTGAAAATAATACTGTAGAAAATCTCGAGACGTTGTTCAAAATGGCAAAAGAAGCACAAATGCCTGTTTTTATTTCTCCACATTATTACTTTCCGCACGACCATAAATGGCAATCTACCGCTCCGGGAGAAACATTTATGCACGGCGCTGGAATGTTCAATCGTAAAGGTCCACTGACGATGGAGAATTTTGAAAATTCCGGCGCAGACTTTTTACCGCAGTTTAAGCCATATATTTATGATGGCGAAACGGTCATTGCCTCACCGCATAAGATTTTCGGACCAGAAACCAACGACCTGGTACTGCAATTAAGAAAACGCGGTGTCTCACAGGTCATTCTCGCCGGTATGGCTGCCAATCTGTGTATTGAATCCCATATGCGTGAATTGATTGAGCAAGGTTTTGAAGTTGTCGTCGTTAAAGATGCGACAGCGGGTCCGCGCATTCCGGAAGGTGACGGTTATCTCGCCGCTCTAACCAACTACCGCATCATTGCCAATGATTTATGGGACACCGACACCACGGTTGAAAAGGTAAAGGCAGCAGCTAAGTAATAGCTATGAGTACGGTTACCGAGGGTAATTGTATGTACAACATCGCTCATCCATTAGCCATCAAAATAAATTTCATTAAGCGCGGAGCTTTTCCATGAATCTTAAGTTAAAGGTTATTTCGGCATGTATTTTACTTTCCATGTCTGTTTCAGCTACTCAGGTATTGGCCGCTGCCAGTACAAATGAGACAACTTACTTAGTTAACCGTGGTGATCCACAATTAAAGGTCAACGGCAAATATATCGATCAGATCATTGCCGAGGTAATGGCGAAAAATAATCTGCCGGGTTTATCCATGGCGATTGTTCAGGCGCCTTATATTCCGCGCTCAGCGGGATACGGTCTGGCAACGGCTGCCAATGATGAGCTTGCTTCCACCAAAACCATGTGGGGAATTGGCCCTATCACGCAAGCTTTTACTGCAGTCGCAGTAATGCAACTGGTAGAGCAAGGTAAATTGGATCTTAATACTCCTGTGAGTGTTTATTTGCCTGGCCTGCCGGAAAGCTGGCATAACATTACGATTCTGGAATTAATGCAGCACTCATCCGGGATCCCTGATTTCAGATCTTTCGGCTATAAACAAGAGCAAAAATATACACCTGCGCAGCTGGTGGATCTTGTTAAAGATAAACCGCTCGAATTTAAAAATGGCACGGACATCAACTCCAGCGCAACTGACTTTATCCTGTTAGGTATGGCTATCGAGAAAGTCAGCGGAATGAGTTACGTAGACTTCGTCAACAAATACCAAATTGCGCCGTTAGGTCTGCAAAGCACCATGTTCGCAAAAGACATGCCAACGAAAGCATTCCTTGATCGCCCGACGCCTGATAAGCAACATAATCAGCATTCGAAATTTAAGTCAGAAATTGACTGGATCAACCCTGTTGAGCCTGCAACAGGTTACGTCGCAGCGGGTGACAAACTGGCGCCTGTCAGCGCGATCGCCACTGATAATCTGTTCGCCTACGGTGGTCTGTGGTCGTCAGCGGAAGACATCAGTAAGTGGGATATCGGTCTTGCCGGCAGCACGCTGGTTAAAGACAAAAAGCTACGCGACATTATCTATAGCCCGGCAAAACTGAAAAATGGCAAAGTCGTGCCTGCCATGGCCGGCTGGGAATTTACCCGCCATCCTGGTTTTCTGGAAATCAAAGGAACCACAGGTGGCTTTAGTGCCTATCTGAGCCGCTTTACCGCCGGTGATGAACTGGTTTGCGTGACAATGCTGACCAACAAAGAAGGCGTAGACATGACTCAGGTGGCTCGTGATATCGCTGAAGCCTATAAAATCGGGCTGGGTTCTGGGTTAAATTCAGAGAAGATCAAAAACCAGGAAAGTAAATTCTCAGTCGATGAGACGGTCTCCCGACTGAAAGCCATTCTGAAAAGCGAAGGCGTTCCGGTATTCACCGAAATTGATCACGAGAAAAATGCCGAGGGCGCGGGAATGAACCTCAGGCCAACGAAAGTCCTGGTATTTGGTAACCCTAAAGTCGGCACAAAACTGATGCAGGATAAACAGGGTGTCGCGCTGGATCTGCCGTTACGTGTTTCCGTATGGCAGGATAAGATCGGGCGAGTTTGGGTCGGTTATGAAAACCTGGATGACGTAGCAAAAACCTACGATCTTCAGGACAAGCAGACCATTGATAAGATTGACAACTTTATGACTAAGCTGGTCAGTCGGGCTGTTGATGCTTATATCCAGTAACGGGATATAGCACTCCCAGCCTTCTCATGCTGCGGGACCGTTAAAGCTCCCGCAGCGTGTCAGCGCCAGCTTAATAGCGGGCTAAACGCCTCACGTCCCACCAGGGCACGAAGCGCAGGCAGATGACAGTTACGCGCCAGAAGCGGAGGTACGGCAAAAATAATGTCGCCGGAGAGCATCACATTCTCAAGTTGTCCCCATAGGTACCAGCCGGTTTCAACGCCACTGTCCGGGACGCGCAAATGCAAATGCCATCCCTCCTGCGGCTCATCAGCAATCCCCAGCCACTGGCTAAATCGGGGGATTTCAGGCACAACCTGAGTCACTAACGAACACACACCAACCTGGTTTGCCGGTATATACAACGTTAGCGCTCCCAAAGTAATACGTACCGCCGCCAGATTAGTGGGAGCCGTCATAACCGCTGGTCTCCTGATAACGCTCAAAGACCAGATTCAGATCGAGCAGCGTGTACCAGGTTTCCATCACGTTAACCACCCCCACAGCGATGCTTTGTAACGCCGGGGGCAACGAATCTCCTGGCAAATGAATCTGGCTTTCGGCGACTTCCAACACATCAATCAGTTTATCTATCAGGATCCCACTTTGCATTTTCTCGGCGCATCCAATCAAAATAGTGCGCTTACCTGCCGAATTGACGGTAGGTTTATCGATCAGGCTGTCCAGTCTCATTACCGATTCCACCCGTCCACGATAGTTGATGACCCCTTCAAGCATTGGCGCGCAACAGGGAACCCAGGAGATCGGGCGCTCTGCAAGGATCTCTTTAATTTGCGCCCCATAGAAGGCAAAATTTTTACCCGCCAGTTGAAATAACACCAGCGTACGCTGGGGTTCATCAACGTTTTCACACTCCGGCTTTTCACCATGGTTCAGCGCAAGAATCTGCTCCAGCTGTTGGCTCATATTGACTCCTTTTACTCGGCAATGCAGAAAGTGTTACGGCCATTTTGTTTCGCGGCATACAGCGCCTGATCGGCGCGTTCGCGTAGCGTTTCAATCCGATCGCCAAACTGCCACTGGGCAATACCCGCGCTGAAGGTACTGTGAAAACTGGCGTCGTTAACGGAAAATGTGACCTGCTCGTAATCCCTACGCAATCGTTCGACCACGCGCGCGGCCTTGTCACTGCTGGTGTTGGGCATAATGATGACAAACTCTTCACCACCATAACGGCCAACGATATCGGTGCTGCGTAAGCGATGGGAGAACAACTGCGAAATACCGACAATTACCTGGTCACCGACCGCATGACCGTAGGTATCGTTAATACTTTTAAAGCGATCCAGGTCCACCATCACCATACAAAACGGGTTGCCGCTGTAGTTCGACTCGGCAATCGCGCTTTTGAGAAAATGGGTGGTCGTTGAGTGGTTATATAACCCGCTCAGACTGTCCTGCGACATGCGGGCACGCAGGACGCGCATTCTTTCCGCGCGAATCGATACGGCGCGGATCAGCTCCTCAGGGTCGCTCTGTTTGAGGATAAAATCCTCCGCGCCGATGCTCATTGCTCCCAACTGCGCATACTTGTTGGTCTCGCTGGAGAGATAGGCGATAGGCAGGCCAATATGCTGCGGTATTTGGCGAATCAGTTTTGTCAGTTCCTCACCGCTGAACTCTGGCATGTGATAATCCATCAACACCAGATCGATCGGCTGCGCATTCAGTACATGCAGTAGATAGTGAGGTTTTTCCAGCACATGCACTTCCATGCCCGCCAAGCGCAGCATCTCCGCGTTGTATTCCGCCACCGCGGGTTCGTCATCGATCAACAATACCTGGTAAGGCTTTTTCAGCGACGGTTGAGTCAGGCGATGAAGTTCCTGGACTAAATCGGTGATAGACGCAGGCTTTACGTAGTAGCCATCACAGCCGGATTTGATGGCGTTGACGCGGGCATTGAAATCGCTATGACACGAGAGGAACAGTACAGGGAAAGGTTTGCCCACTTTTTGTTTCAAATCCGACATCGCCAGCGGTCCACCGTAGGCGTTGTCCGGAAAGCTAACATCCATAATCACCACGGCGGGCGGTTGCGACAATACGGCCTGAGTGAAATCCTGCGTGTTCGCGAACACATGGCAGGTAAAACCAAAACAGCGCAGTTGGGTCGCGAGAAGCTCGACCTGGTCAATATCATCATCACACAGGTAGATAGGCTTACTGGCCCGCCGAACATATCCCTCTTCCGGGCGCTGCGCGGTGATCGGTAATGTGAACTCCGTATCGCTGATACGATGTTCAAGATTGAGCTGCTCCTGAGTCAGGGTGTACAACCACCTGATGATTCGCCGCAGCTCATCGTAATGCAATGTGCTTTGCTCTGTTTCCGGTTCTGTTAGTAAACGCTCACCTTCTGCTGAGGCATTCGCCAGCGGGCTAAAGCCAAAGGACCCTGCCGAACCGTGAATACTGTGCAGCAGGATATGTAGCTGTTTGCGACAGGCTTCGCTAGGCTCTGCGACCAGTTGAACGAGTAATCTTTCCGCTTGTGCCAGCATGTCGGGAATTCGGCGTAGAAACCCCTGCCGCAAACGCGCTATTTTTTCCTGCGCTGCCGCCATCGCTATATGCTTATTTTCTTGTTTCATCAAACACGTAGGCTTATTCAGTTAATCGCAGATGGTTGCAGTAGCGCATTGACAGCAGCCCCCAGATTTTCCGCGAGGTTTTCATCTTTTTTCACCCAACGGTCGTACAGAGCGTCGCTGCCCGTTACTTCATTGGCACTCAGTAAAATAAAAGGCTTAGCCCAATCCTGAGCGCGTAACAGCGCCAGCAAATCCAACCCACTGATCTCTGGCATATGCAGATCGCTAATCACCAGGTCGATGCTGTTATCCGAGTCCAGGCACGCCAGGGCGGAAATCGCGCTTTCCACAATCACCACATCGTAGCCGTCCATTTGCAAAAATATGGATGCCAGTTCAGCCGCAAAAAGATCATCATCAACTAATAAAATTCGCATTTTCTCTCTCGATTTTGCGCCATCAGCACAAAAGCATTTTTAATGTTTTTATCAAACTGTCCTGCTCGAAATCGCCCTTGGCGATGTAGGCATCCGCACCCACCTGAATCCCCCGTCGCCGGTCCTCTTCCTTCGCGCGGGACGTCACGATGATGATTGGCGTATGCTGGTAGTTTTTCTCCCCACGCAACGATTTGGTGAAGGTGAAACCATCCATAAACGGCATTTCGACATCCGTCAGTACGGCATCAAACTGGGTCAGTTTCGCTTTTTGCAGCCCCGACAGCCCGTCTTCTGCCAGAGTCACCTGATAGCCGTGCGCTTCCAGCACGTTCTTTTCTATCTCACGGGTATTCAGTGAGTCATCGACCACCAGCACATGCCAGGCATCCTGCGTTACGCTCGTGGCGGGCGCTGGTGTACTGGTTTGCCGTGATTGTTGCGCCATCGCCATCAGCGCAGGAACGTGCAGGATGCTGACCAGTTGGTTATCCGGTGTTTGTACCATCCCGGAGACCAGCGACTGCTGTTGCATATGCTTCGGTAACGGTTTGATCATCATCTTGCGTTCATCGAGGAGCTTATCCACTTGCAGCGCCATTTTGCTGTACTGGTTCTGCACCACGATTAATCGCTGTCCGGGCGTTGAAAAGCTGCTCTGGCGTTCATGAATGCCCAGTAAGCTACCTACGCAAACCACCGGGATAAACTCGTTATGCAAGATAATTGCAGGACGTCCGGCGATATCGCTGATCCCCTGTGGCGTGCATTCCACCACCTCAACCACATACTGCGCAGCCAGTCCAAAAAGGTGCCCCTGCTCTTCAAATTGCAAAATCCGCATCATGGTTAACGAAACAGGCAACCGCAGGTTAAAGCTGGTTCCGACTCCCGGACGGCTATAAACCTGCAAATCGCCTTGCAGGTCGGTCACCACCGTTTTGCGCACCACATCAAGACCAACACCGCGACCAGAAAGCTCGGAGACTATCTTGCTGGTCGAAAAGCCGGGATGAAAAATCAGCTCATTACATTCTTGCTCGGAGAGCTGCCCGACCATTGAAGCAGGAACCAGACCTTTACTGACCGCCTTAGCGCTGATGGCCTCATAGTTCAGACCACGGCCATCATCTTCGATACGCAGTAATATCCCGCTGCCGTCCTGCTGAGTAGTGATGGTAATCGTGCCGCGGGTGGATTTACCGAGCGCCAGACGTTCGTCGATCTCACCAATCCCGTGATCGACGGCATTACGCAGTAGATGCGTCAGCGACTCCGAAAGCCGATCAATGAGCTGGCGGTCGATTTCCACTTCTCCGCCAACAAAGCGGCACACCACCTGCTTGTTCAGTGTGGAAGCCAGTTCGCTGACCTGCAGCGAAATGGGTTCAAACAATGTTGAAAGTGGCAGCATACGGATCCGCGCCGCCACATCGTATAGTTCAAACATCTGCAAATGCTGAAGCTGAACGCTTTCTTTTAACTGGGCGCTAAAGTCGTGGATCTGCTGGCGAAGCTGTTCAGCGCTTAATCCCGGTAACCGTGGTACCAGTTGACTCAGGTTTTGTATCTGCTGTTCCAGGCGATCATGTCCGGCGAGCACCTCCCCCAGAATGTCGATCAGTCCATCGAGCTTGTTCAGCTTTACCCGAACGAAATCCGCCTGCTTAATACCGGCATCCATGCTGGAAGGTGTCG
Source organism: Citrobacter sp. Cpo045 (assembly GCF_030332875.1). NCBI lineage: Bacteria > Pseudomonadati > Pseudomonadota > Gammaproteobacteria > Enterobacterales > Enterobacteriaceae > Citrobacter > Citrobacter sp. Cpo045. Next base: position 494,816 of record NZ_JAOWGZ010000107.1, on the reverse strand, counting down.
TAGGCGCTGGGACTACCGGTTTTTCTGTTGCCCCGGCAGTTTCGACAGCCAGCGTGATATCCTCTCCCCGACTGGCACGGGCAAGGCGTTCGCACAGCCCGGCATCCGCCGGTGGCAACTGATTATCCCCTTCGCTGACAAAAAGCTGGGTAAGCTGACCAGAAAGGTACTCCACAGACTCATGGATCAGATTGCCCAGCGCCCTGTCCGGCGTCAGTTTGTTATCACGCAGTTCACTCAATACATCTTCAAGATGATGCGTGACATCGGCAATACTTTGCAGCTTCAGCATCCGCGCCCCCCCTTTCAGGGTATGCGCAGCGCGAAACATCTCACCTATCCAGGCGTCGGTATGCTCATCAGCGGAGAGGAGAAAAGCCCCTTCGCTGATCGTCTGCAAATGACCTCTCCCTTCATCAATAAAGCGCAGAACGAATTTTTTCAGATCGATAGCCATAATCGCTCTTATTAGCCACTTTGGTGGGCGAATTGCGCCAGTTGATGTTCACACAAGAAACGAAACGTATTGCCAGGAAATACCATTGGCAAACGCAGACGACAAACCGAGGACGGATTGTTTATCTCGTCGTTCAGTAACTGCATCACCACACGATAAGTCCGTTGAGCAGGCTGGTATAACTCGCTTTGCCGGTACATTTCAGCCAGATAATAGTGCGCAGGCCAGTAGCCGGGTTCCTGATAAACCACCTGCTTGAACCAGGCGATGGCCTGCTGGGTCTGGTGTTGCCACATCATCGCCAGGCCGAGCAGCATTTTGGCCTCTGCCGACCACTCATCCTGGGCGAGGATCTGCTGTGCGTTTCCGGCTGTTTGAGAAAATTCACGCTGCTCGAGGGCAATAACGCCCTGGATCAAAAGCGCATCCTGATTACGGGGATCGTCACGTAACACACAGGCGATACACTTTTCAGCTTCAGAAAAACATTTTTCATCGAGGCTGGCGCGTGCTTTCTTCAGCCAGTCATTACTCTGCTGCGCCGTGGGCACCAGAGGAACCTGTTCAACCACCGCTCTCGACTGCGGAATGCGCACCGCAACTCTGGGGACAGGCACAATCCTTGCCGCTTCACGATGGTGGCAAAAATAGAAAATCCCCTCTTCCTGCTCCAGCTTCAGAATGTCGAAATTGTTAGCCAGCGTTTCCGCATTGCCAAAAAATAAGGCTCCCTGCGGTTGCAACATCTTCAGCAAATTACCGTGCAGCTCGCGACGCGTTGGCGTATCAAAATAGATGGACACATTGCGCAGCAAAATGATGTCCACTTCCGGCAGTAACTGTTCTTTTATAATGTTGGTGCGATGGAAGGTGACCTTCTCACGGATCTCATCATGCAGCCGGTAGAGGTTTCCCGAGCGGGTGAAGTAGCGTTGCTGAATACTCGGGTCGACGCCACGAAAAGAGTAGCTTGAATAGCAGGCGTTGCGGGCTTTTGCCAGGATTGCCGGGTCAATATCACAGCCGTAAATTTCAATGCGCTGGGCCATCCCGCCGAGGTATTTCTCATGCAGCTTGATCGCCAACGAGTAGGCTTCCTCTCCGGAAGAGCATCCGGCACTCAGAATACGCACCGGGCCACTGCGCTGTTGCAACAGACGCGGGATCCATTTATCGCAGATTAAATCCAGCGTATCGCTTTCACGGAAAAAATAGGTTTCGTTAATCGTAATCAGCGTGATGAAACTATCAAACTCATTCTGCGAGCTACGCAGTTGTTCATAGTATTCATAGTAATCATTGATTTTTCGCTCGGCCATTCGCCGACCCAGCGCCGTTTTCAGCAATGCTTCCATGGCGTTATCGAAGTGCAAACCGACCCGTTCTTTGATCAGGCGAGCATAGTCAGGAAGATTAGGGATCATGGCAATTTACTCTCAACATGCCCGTGGCAAGCCATCGAAAGCAGTACTGCAGCAAGACCATCCAGAGGGATCGTGCGGTGTATCAGTTGCTTGTCGATCGCGTTCTTATTCATACCGAATACCACCGAACTTTCTTCGTCCTGCGCCAGCGTTGTTCCGCCACGGCGGACAATAAGCTCAATGCCGCGGCAGCCATCGCTGCCCATGCCGGTCATAATCAGTCCGACGGCTTTTTCGCGAAACACCTCAGCCACTGACTCCAGCAACAGGTTGCAACTGGGATGGTAAACGTCGCTTTCCTGTCTTGGGATCGCCGCTAAACGCTGGTTGCTTTTGACGATCAGGTGCTGCTCCGGCGGCAATATATACACATACCCCGCTTCCACCCGATCGTCCTCCTGCGCCAGTCGCACCTTCAGATCGGTCACGCTATCCAGCCAATGCACCATATTTTTCGCGAAGCCATCGGCAATATGTTGGGCAATAAGTACCGGGCACGGGAACGTACCGGGCAGCTTCTGTAACAGTTTACTGAGCGCCTGCGGCCCGCCCGTCGAGCAGGCAATCGCCAGCACAAAAGGCCAGTCCTGTGGCGTTTTTACAACGTCTATCATCGGTCGTGCAGTGGGGATTACCGGTTCGCCTGGATAGCGTAATCCCTTGATATGTCGAATGACTTTCACACCGACCAATAATTCTACTTTACGATGCAAAGCATCCGTTGAGAGTGGTGAATCACTGCTATGGTGCAACACCGCCAACGCACCACGGGAAATGTAGTCATCATCCCATTGATTCTCTGGACAAAATCTCATGACAAGGATCGGGATTGCGCTGGTTGCCATGATCGTTTCCACGATTTCGACGTTATCGGCGCCCGAAATATCCAGCGTCAGAATCAGCAGATCAGGCATCAGCTGTTGCAACAGTCGGATCGCCTGCCTGCGATGGGCTGCTTGCCCCACCACCTTAATGTGCGGGTGATCCTCCAGTTGCCTGACCAGCTCATTACGCGATGCGCTGCCCAGGTCGAGGATCAGCACCCGAATGTTGCTGCTATTCATGCATCTGTTTCCGTCAGTGTGAATGAGGACGAAGCCTCTTTCAGCGCTTTCGACAGTTGTGTCATATCCTGACTGACAACCAGAATGTCTTTGATAGATTGCGAGGTATAGTTACTGGCAACAACGATCTCACGTAGCGCCATGACCACCTGATTACTCGCCGTTTTCTGTTGCTGTGTTGATAGCGATATTTGTAGCGCCGCCGTCGAGGTTTGCTCAGCCGTAACAACGATATCGTTCAGATGTTCAGCACTGACTTTACAGGCTATTGCGCCCGCTTTAATGCTCTCGCCGCCTTTTTCCGCGTTCAGCACCAGACGATTAATCGCGTTTTGGATCTCGTTGATCTTATTTTCAATTTCAACCGTCGATTCCGTCACCGAATCCGCCAGACGGCGGATTTCAGCCGCCACCACCGAGAAACGCTTACCGGCTTCCCCGGCGCTGGCAGCTTCGAGCGCTGCGTTAAAGGCGATAAGTTTCGTCTGATCCGCGACGCTGTTAATGATCACCATCACGCGACTGATTTCCGTCGACTTATTACCAAGCATCATGATTTCACGCATATTTTGCTGATTGTCGGTATCAATATCCGTCATACGCATCAGCAATTGCGACATCGACTCGGAGCCTTTATTGCAGTCCTCGAGCGTCTGGTTGGCAATATCCACAACCGCCCGTGAGTGTTCGGCTATCTGTGTCGATGAGGCAGACAGCTCTTCCATGGTGGAGGTAATTTCAGCCACTGAAGATGAGGTTTCCACGCTGGTTGATGCCTGCCCATCGACCGCTTCGGTAATATGCAAAGATGCCTGATGTACCGAATTTGCATGAGAAACCATACCGCCTACCAACGAGTGCAGACGCTGACGCATCATCTCCACCGCACTCAGCAGTTCGCCGATCTCATCGTGGTGATCGACCTGAACATCCACCGTTAAGTCGCCTTCGGCAATGGTTTGTGCAATCCCCAGGACACGGTTTAAGCGCCGGGAAATCAGGAAACGGCTGGCCACAGCAATCAGCAGTAAAATGATGGGCAGCAGCAGCGCGGTGAACAGCAGCAGACCGTTGCGCACCAGATTGCTGCTCTTGGCGACATCATCAACATAGTTGGTGGTGGCGATTATCCAGTTAATCCCTTCAACGTATTCATAAACGGCAACTTTGGTCTTCGGCACTGCGCCATAACCGCTCACCCAGTTGTAGTAAGTGATGCCATTCTTGTGTTCGAGCATGTCGGCAAACAGCTTAAAACCATTGGCATCGGTAATATTAATTGCCTGCTGGTTGCTCAACGAGGGGTGGACCAACATACGACCAGGTTCAAATCCGGCATCCAGCACATAGGCGTAGCCATCTTTACCAATATGCACATTCAACAAACGCTGAATGATCGGTTGCAAACTCTGTTTGACGTCGAAACCCACCGCGACGGCCCCCACGACCTGACCATATTTGTCGGCAATCGGTTCGTAGTGACTAATAAACTGTTTACCGAACAGTGTGACCACACCGGAAAAGGGTTTATTTTTCAAAAGCAGCGGCAACGCAGGATTATCATGCCCTAGCGCTGTTGCTGTTGCCGTATTGCCTGAACTCGCCAGTAACGTACTGCTGACACGTACAAATTGCTCGCCTTGCAGAATAAACGTACTGGCAAATACGCTGGTTAATTCGGTGAAGTGCGCGTTGGTGTTCGGGTTGCTCAGCACCGCTTTTAATTCAGTAGAGTCCATATAACGCAGCGGTTTATTGGCAACGTTTTGATAATTATTAATATAAACATTGCTGTAATGTTCTGCATCGCGAGTCACACGCTGAAACTCGTTAGAAATACTGTTGTGGAATATCCGCGTGTTGGTTTTAATCATCTCCAGCGCATTGACCTGCAATTCTCTGGAAAGATAAGACGATAATATAAAAGAGGCGCCAATCAGCAACGTTGCGATACAAACAACCAAAATCATACCGAGCTTCATCGCCACACCGGGATGGATGTTGTGCAGCCAGGACAATAGTCGAGCGCGCGGTCCCTCACTGGTGGTATTCGCCGTTCGATTTTTTACTTTAATAATGTCACTCATGATTTTTATTCTCTACCTGAGAAGAAATTACTCTTTTTTTGGTCATCAGGAGCTAGCGCCCTGTGATTCGAGCGTGAACAGCGGCGTAGGTTTGCCAATGTGATATCCCTGTAACCAGCCCACATTCATTTTTTCCAGACAGGCCTGAATAGTGGCGTTCTCGACAAATTCAGCGACCACCTGCATTTTTTTCATTTCAGCAACGCGGCAGAATGACTCAACGATGTAGTAACTAATTTCACTTTCGGTGATCCGTCGAATAAACGAGCCATCTATTTTCAGGATATCTGCTTCGATATTCATCAAGCGCGCATGACTCGCAAACCCGGTGCCAAAGTCATCAATTGCCACCCGACATCCCAGCTGACGTATTAAACGTAGCGTTTCCACGGTTTGTTCTTTGTCTGATAACGTATCTGCTTCCGTTATTTCAAAAATAATCCGCTGTGGCTCCACCGCGTAGTCGTGCAGGAGTTGGGTGATCTTCATGACAATATTTGAACGACACACCGTCACCGGTGCCAGGTTAATAGAAAAACAATGCTGCGGGTGGTTACGCATAAATTTGAGGGTATTTTCGATAACCCAGAGATCGATATCCGGTGCCAGCCCCGCATCATGAGCAACCGGCAGGAAACTGTTCGGTGGAATAAATTCTCCCCGTTCGTTAAGCATACGGATCAATATTTCATGATACGGCGCTTCACCGTGGGTACTAACTATTGGCTGTGCCATCAGGACAAACGCATTGTTATCCAGCGCATTTTGCAGCGCAGTGCGAATTTCCGTTTTATCAACAATGTGGTTGCCAAGGATCCGGCTATGCTGCGCCTCAAGGTTTTCCGGCCTGCCGTTGGTGAGTGATAAACCCGCCACCATGCCCAGTTTCCCCACCAGCTGATAAATGTCATCACTTAGATCGTTAATCAGGCAATAGCCCAAACCACTGCGAAAACCCAACCGATGGTTGTTGTAAAAGAGACGAAAACTGTTGGCGGCCTGATACAGATCGCATAGCCGCTCCCAGGTGCCATTTTCCAGCCGGATGAGCAGATCATAACCCGCGTGGTAATAGACTTTCTCGCTTTTCACCAGATGTCTGCGCAAATGCTCAGCAAGGATCTTCTGGTAGCGGGCGCGGAAATGAAAACCATAGCGACGCGAAAAAAGCTCCAGCTCGGGGATCTGTATCAGACATACAGTCGCGCGTTCAGTGGTAAATAACTCCGTCTTCAGCGCCCGTAAATTTGCCATGCCTGTCATCGGATCAGTCAGCCCCAGCAGCAGCGCCTGGTTAAAGCGCTGACGGGTAAATTTTGCCAGTACCCCCATGATCACAATGGTGAGTGAAAAGACAAAGATCAACGTCGAAACCAGCGCCTGATGCAGCATGAAGTTAACATCGCTGGCGATATAGCTGTCGTTATGTTTGCCTAAGATGATTAATACGATCGTCCACACCAGCATTGTGAACAAGTGGCCAATCTTGATTGCTCCCCACAACATCAACGGAAATAACAGGATCAGGCTATAGATAGAGAAAAAAACATCCAAATTATCCGGTGATGTTAAGAAGAACATCAGAAAAAACAGCAAGATGCACCAGGATATAACGCCGTAGACACCGATATTGCCTTTACACTGTTCGGCAATGGCCCGCAGAAAGGTCAGCAGGAAAGACGGTCGACGAATGATGCGGTAAATCTTGTAAAATAAAGGGATCCCCGTCAGGCAACCGTTGATGATCCCCTGAATACGTACCAGCATGCCCAGACTCAACGCCGGAATGTTATCCACATCGGGGCGTTGTCCGTGGGCGACAAACATTGCAAAGAGTTTGCTGAACACCAGATACAGCAGGACGTTGTAGCCACAAAGCCAGAGCAGACGATTAAAGCTAATTTTGATGCGACCAAAGCTAACGCAGCTGCGTCTGCCGGTGAATTTGCGGTACGCGGCATAACTTAAGGTCGACGCGATGATCAGGCACAACGCATCTACCCGTTCATTTTGCGGACCGACCACAAACATGACCGTCAGGAACAGAAGAAATCCCGGCAACACCCGAAAACCAAACAAGACCAATGCGGCAGAAAATACGGCTAGCTTGAGATCGTAAACTGTTAAAATAGTATTATTGAGAATGCTATAACCGTTAAGATATTGTGCCAGCGGGTAAAAAAGGCCAGGTAAGACAAGTGGCAGGCACCATTCCCGAATGTTTTTTATCGTGTTTGAATTTATTATTGCGTCCAAATCAATTTATCCGCTATGCACTATACCAATAGGACTTTAATCCAGACTCGAATGTCACAAACAAATCCTTTTGGGTCAGCCGATGAACCATAGCAAAATTGTCAACATTGACCGCGCACTGAGAAAATAAAATAAGGTTCTATAATGAAGAGAGCATGTTATTCATATCAAATCAGGAAATAAATACCCATTTATAGACAAAAATGGACATCCGGTGGGGATGAAATCACTAAAATGCCTGTCCAAAAAACTGCTAATTCATTGATGTTTAGTAAAAAACAAAAAAGCCTTTGTCAGTTTCCCAACACCTCCAACCAGTACGTATAAAAAATCTTCTCAAGCACCATGAATGTCAACATTAATATCCTGAAAGGGGCATTCAGAAAATGTATTTTTATGTACACTTTTGCCTATTGACGAAAAGAGCAGCGTTATCTATATTCGCATACCGTTATTTTTGTCATTACTCACCATGGTTCAATGTTAGTTATTTGTTACGTCATTACGTTTCACATCTTTCATCTACTTATTTGCAACAATAATATTCCATCAAGTAATAGCAGAAATTAATTTTAGTATCGAATAATCTTTTCAGGAATTAACATAATCCGTGGCAAAGTCTCTGTTTTCCCTTAAAGCAATAAAAGGGTGGCAACATTCAATCACTGGCAAAATAACGCAATTCTTGCTGGCGGGTATCGTTATTGCGTTTAGTGCTGGCGCGTTTACCAACTGGAGCCTGATAGATAACTTTTCTTATCAGCAGTGGGTACAGCGGGCTGAAGCGAATGCACAGATTATGACCTACATCATCCGCAACGTGTATACCACCGTTTCGGTCGAAACCAGCGACGCAGGGCAGATATCCCGCATTGTCTCCGACAGACAGATTGGTGACACCGACTCTATTATGCAAACCGGTTATAACCCGGTTGACGTCCTGGCACTGGCATCAGTACAGACCCATAGCCCCACCTGGTTGTTTCTGTATACGCCGGAGAAAGGGTTTGTTGGCATCAACAACAAGTCAGAAGAGGGTGATGGGATCATCTCTTTCCCCGGTCGTCTGCCGCGCGATGTGCTGGGTAACTACTATGTTGGCTTCGCCCAAATTAATGGCGAAGAGTGCTTTATCAGCGCCGTTCCTATTTTGACGCCTTCAGGTGAGATCCTCGGTAGCCTGATAAGCAGCATTGGTAAAAAAAGCGATCTCTACGCCACCTACGATGCGATGCTGAAAAAAAGCAGTATCATTTTTGTCCTGATTTTGCTGGTAACGCTGGCACTGGTCACGATGTTTATGCGCCGTTTATTCCGTCCGGTTCCGCTGCTGATTAACTCCCTTACCCGCATCGCCCATGAAGAGACGGACTGTATAACGCCCTATCTTGATCAGGACGATGAGATTGGACATCTGGCCGGGGCGATTGAAAAATTGCGCGTCGCCATGAAAGAACGCGGCTATCTGCAACGAATGCATGAAATGTCGCAAAAGATGGAGCATATGGCCCATCATGATTCACTGACCGGATTGCCCAACCGCGTTTCGTTTGGCCAGGCGTTAGATAAACGCGTCAGTGAAATCCATCAGGACGAAAAACCATTTAACCTGCTGTTGATTGACCTCGACAACTTCAAACCAGTAAACGACACCTTTGGTCATAAAGCGGGCGATGAGCTGTTAATCAGCGTTGCCCAGCGCCTACAACTCTTGCTGGGACCTAACGATATCGCAGCGCGTCTGGGCGGTGATGAATTCGCCATTCTGCAACATGTCAGCGATAACGCCATCAAAGAAGCGAATCGGCTGGCGAAGCGGATTATTCGTGCGCTGAGCACCCCGTTTACCTGGAGTACGCATACTTTTTCCATCAGCTGCAGTATCGGTATCACCACCGCGCCGTATCAGGGCAATAATACCTCGACGTTGATGATCAATGCCGACCTTGCCATGTACGCCTCAAAACATCATGGCCGGGGTTGCTTCCATTTCTTCGAAGACGGCATGGTGATGAAGCATACCCACAGTCTGTTTATTAATCAGGAAATCATCGATGGTATTGATAACAAGGAATTCGAGCTTCATTACCAGCCAATCATCAATCTGGAAGATGAAAGCGTATATGGCTACGAATCGCTGATACGCTGGAATCATCCCACCAAGGGTCTGATTTACCCTGATTATTTTATCAACATCGCCGAGAACTCCGGTCTGATTGTCCGTTTGGGCGAATGGATTATTCGTCAGTCCTGTGAAGCCGCTGCCAAATGGCCGGAGCGTATCAGGGTAGCCGTCAATATATCGGCCTACCAGCTGCACAGCCCAGGACTGGTTGACGTTATCAAAGATGCGTTACGCATCAGTCAACTTTCAGCCGAGCGCCTTGAAATAGAAATTACCGAATCCGAAAAGCTGGATAAGTCGATTGCCTTGCCCGTGCTGCAAGAGCTCCGCTCACTGGGCATTGAAATCGCGATGGATGATTTAGGCACCGGCTACGCGGCGCTGGATTATCTGCTGATCTATCCTTTCACTCGCATCAAGATTGCGCGCACGCTGGTCGATAAGCTCCAGCAAGATAATGCCAGTCAGTATTTGATTGTGATGCTGATTCAGTTTGCCCATAAGTACAATATGTCGGTCACCGCTGAAGGGGTAGAAACCGCGCAGCAGCGTGACATTCTGCGCGACATTGAGTGCCAGAATGTTCAGGGCTATTTCTTTAGCTATCCGCTGCGCGAGCGTGAAGTGCTTTCCGCATTTGCCAAAGAGGTCATTGAAGAAGGACTGTGCAATGTCTGACTTCTTTCGCCCGGTAAAGCGCATGCTGACGATTTTTGCCCTGTTAATAGTTTCAGCAACGCCATGCTTAGCAGGCTCAGCCCTGCCGTTGCACACGCTGGAGCAAATCGCCAGCAAGAAAAGCATTACCCTTGGTTATCAGGATGATGCGTTTCCTTTCTCCTGGCAGAATGGCAACGTACCTGCCGGCTATTCCATTGATATTTGCAACAGTATCGTCAGCGCGCTCAAGACAAAACTTCAGCTTAAAAACCTGAAGGTCGAGTGGGTAAAAGCTAACTCGGCCTCGCAGTTTGTCCTGATTAAAAATCACATGGCAGACATCATGTGTATCCCGGCCTTTTATTCGAAAAGTCGCCACAGCATTAGCGAGTTCTCGCTGCCGTTTTATTTTTCAAGTACCCGCTTCGTCATGCGTAAAAATGAAAGCAACGACAATCTGGCAGAGCTTTCCGGACATAGCGTACTGGTAAAAAGCGGCACGATTTACGTTGAGCAACTGCAAAAAGTGAATGCCGCCAATGACCTGGATATAAATATTCAACTCGATACCAACAACATTACCGCCTTCAATGAACTGAAGAATGGTGAGTATTCTGCACTGATCTCCAGTACGGTTTTACTCAAAGGGATGATCGCGCAAACGCCTAATCCTGGAGACTATAAACTTTCCGACATTGCGCTCAGCGCCCCGCTACCGGCCGGCTTGTTACTCCCGTTACACGATAAAGAATTTAAAGAATTTGTTGATGACACTCTCTCCTCGCTGATGGCCAGCAACGAATTTACTGCGCTGTACAATAAATGGTTTCAGTCACCGATCCCGCCTAAAGCCATTAATTTAAACATTCCCATGTCAGATAACCTGAAAGCATTAACGTCTGCTAAAAAGAAGATCAGTTTTGATTATGAAAAATATAATTAATCGTGAGATGACAAGGGTGAACCGCATAGTGCAATGGCTGTTTTTACTGGCAGGCATCGGTATCACCCCCGCGCTGATGGCGCAGCAGAACGCCGCGACGCTCGATCATATTCAGAACAGCAGCGTGCTCAACGTGGGTTATCGCCAGCTGCCACCGTTTTCTTTTACTGACCACAATGGCAAAGTCACGGGTTATACCATCGCGGTATGTAACATGATTGCCGATAAGTTGCGCCAGTATTTGAAGCTCAACAGCTTAACCATTCATTATATTCCCGTGAATTTTGCAGAACGCTTCTCCGCATTAAACACACGAAAAATAGATATGGACTGTGGTGTAAATACTAACGCACCGGAGCGGACCTCCAGCGTTTCATTTTCGCTCAACTACTACACCGCGAAAATGCGCATCATCTCTTTGCGTAAAAATAATATAAATTCAATTGCCGATCTAAAAGGACGCACGGTAAGTCTGACCGGTAGCTCTAAAGATTTGCTGGAATTTAATAAAGCCAACAGAGAGCAACACCTTAATATTTCAACGATTACCACCACCACTATAAACGGCGCATTTGAGAAAATGGCGCATAATGAATCCGCCGCTTTCTTTGTCGATGACATTCTGGCCTGGCCGCTGATTAATCATAGCGAGCAACCTGAACTGTTCAGCGTCTCTTCTGAGAGCATCGGCAATGAGATGCACTATGCCATTATGATGAGGAAAAACGATCCGCAGTTTGTGACGTTTGTTGACAGTACGCTGACAGATTTTTTTGCCTCGCCGGCCAACGTGCAATTACGTAAAAAGTGGTTGTCCCCCTGGTCCTGCGAAAAGATGAAAAACCCGTCACCGGGCAGTTGCCAGCATAGCCATTGAACATTATCCGCCGCTGCTTACGCCACCGCCTGCTACGCCTATGGAAAATCCCCGGGGCGCTGCTGCTATTGCTGTCAGTCCATTCGCTACGCGCGGCCTGGGATTTTGCCAATATTCAACAAAAGTCCGATGCGCTATATGGCCCGGCAACACCAGAAGCACAGCAACGGATCCACGCCTGGCAACAGCTTCTGCTCCAGTTGCGTAATGCTGACGAGCAAACGCAATTACGCGCTGTAAACCAATTCTTTAACGAGAAGATCCGCTATACCGAAGATATTGATGTCTGGCATAACGTCGATTACTGGGCGACCCCTATCGAGTCGCTGCGCAAAGGTGAGGCGGATTGTGAAGACTACGCAATCGCCAAATATTTCACCCTCCGCCAGTTGGGCGTGTCAGAAGACAAACTTCGCATCACCTACGTTAAAGCCCTGCGTTTAAATCGCGCGCATATGGTGCTCACCTGGTACGCCACCCCTGGGGCGATTCCTCTGGTGCTCGACAGCCTGACCAGCACCATTTCGCCTGCTACGCAGCGCATGGACTTATTACCCGTCTACTCCTTTAACAACACTGGCCTTTGGCTTCCCGGCAATCAAAACAATAAACGCGTTGGGGACAGCAAGAGGCTTTCTCGCTGGCAGCAAGTTTTCACCAAAATGCGGGAAGAAGGCTTCCCGATGGATAAATAGGAATCGCCCGTGTCTCTTTTTAAACAGTTACTTCTGGCAATCTCTCTCTTTATGATGGTTGTGTTCAGCGGCAATTTTATTGTGACGCTGGAGAGTTCTCGCAATCAGTCCAATAACCAACTCCTTTCACATGCCCAGGATGCCGCAACGGCGCTAGGCGTTTCGCTGACGCCCAACGTCAACGACCCGGCAATGATCGAGCTGATGGTCAGCTCCATTTTCGATAGCGGTTACTACAAAAAAATCCGCATCGTCGATCTGGCAAACGGCAAAATAATGCTTGAGCGTAGCGCGGTAGCGACAATTCCCAACGTTCCCGGTTGGTTCGTCGATCTGGTGGATGTCACCCCGCAAACCGGTGAAGCAACGATTATGCGCGGCTGGCAGCAGGCAGCTCGCGTGGAAGTGACCAGCGATCCTATCTTTGCCGTGCAGCGTCTGTGGGACAATACCTTAGGCAATCTGTTGTGGATGCTGTCCTGTAGCCTTGCCTGCTTAATCGCCGGTATTTTGCTGCTGCGCAAACTGCTGCGCCCACTCAATTACATGGCAAAACAATCCGAAGCTATTACCCGTCGCGAGTTTCTGACACTCCACGAGTTACCCAAAACGCCGGAATTACGCCGCGTTGTAGGCGCCATGAATTTAATGGCAGCTAAGCTTAAATCGTTATTTGAAGAACAAGCTATCTACAGCGAACGCCTGCACAATGAAGCTTATCTCGACAGCCAGACCGGGGTAGCCAACCGCCGGGCATTCGATATGCAGCTCCAGGCGCGACTGAGTGATGCCGATACGGCACCAGGATATCTGATGCTGGTTCGCGTTCAGGATTTAGGTGGCCTGAATCAGCGCTTTGGCGGACCGCATACTGATAAGCTGTTGCTCAACATCGCCAACCTGCTGAACGCGCACAGAGAAAAGTATGCCCCTCTCGACAGCACGCTCGCCCGTATTCGCGGCGGTGAATTCGCCCTACTCTGCCCTGGCGTGACGCACGGAGAAATGCTGGAGCTGTGTAATTCATTGTCTCAGAAACTCACGGCCTTTTACGCTACTGGAATGTCAGACCAACAGCCGGTTGCCTATACCAGCATGGTGCCATTCAGCGCCGGAGAAAATGCCCAGTCATTGCTGATCCAGGCCGATCGCCTGCTGGTTGAAGCGGAAACACACACCAACCATCAGGTCGTTCCTACCACCGAAATACCTGCAGCTACAGAAGATCAGCATTTGTGGTTTGTTCGCCTGGAGCATGCGCTGACAAATCAACAGTTTCAGTTGGTTTATCAGCCGGTGGTCGATTGCCGCCAGCCGGACAAAATCCTGCATTACAAGGTACTGTCGCGCATTATTGATGAGCAGGGTAACGCCATTACCGCGGGGCGGTTCTTGCCCTGGATCCACCGCTTTGGCTGGAGTCATCGACTCGATAAAGTCATGTTGAAGCTCACATTGAACCAGTTGAAAACCGCGCCCGGAAAACTAGCGTTGAGTATTTCTGGCAGTTCTGTCGCCAGCGCGACCGCCATTGCAGACCTGCTCAATCCGTTACGGTACTCACCGAAATTAGCCAGCAATCTGATTCTGGAACTGGATGAAAATCAGTTACCAGGCCCCCATCAGATGGCGGCATTTGTTAAAGCCGTAGGTCAGCATCGCTGCGCGCTGGGACTGCAACACTTCGGTAGCCGTTTCGATATGATCGGTCATCTGTCGCAATGGGGTCTTGCCTATCTGAAAATCGACAGCAGCTATATCCGCAAAATTGATGAGGAAAATGATAAGCGTTTGTTTATTGAAGTATTGTGCAGTGCCACGCGCAGTATTGATTTGCCGCTCATTGCCGAGCGAGTTGAAACGGAAGGTGAGCTTATGGTGCTGCAAGAATTAGGGATTGATGGTGCAATGGGGCAATTATTAGGTGAGCCCGCACCATTGTGATAAAACTGGCGTCTTGATACGCCTTTGTATAGCCGGATGGCGCTACGCTTATCCGGCCTACAAACTGCCTGCATCAGCTAAAATATACGATCATCGTTGCCAAGCAGTTGTTCTAACCCGCCAAGTTCCTGGCGCGCGTTCGCGCGATTCATTAATTTAACCTGCGCCATCGCTGGAAGATCGGTAATAGCAATCACGCCTTTACGGATCAACAGGTAAATCAAATCGTCGAGCACGCGAACCATCTCCAGGTCGCTTTTTTGCAGCATCGCTAAAGCCTGCTGGTTGTCATTTTCAGGACTTTTTGCCACGCCTTCTGTCTGCACGTTTGCAGCAGATGAATCAGAGTTCATATCAGTGCCTTTTCATTTTGCATGATGCTGCTGCCCTGTTTACACAGGGCAGTAGGCAATCGTTAGTGAGTGTGGTTTTGATCGGGTTTAGCAATCAGGTGATCCAACGAGTAGGTCGGAGAATGCAGATCGCCACTTGCCGGAGTTGACAGCGCGGTATCTATTCCATGCGCCACTTTTGCCGGACTGGCGATCAGGTGATGATCGCCGCCGCTTTGAATGTACTTCGCAATATCCACACCTTCATGCAGTTCACGCGCCAGATCGCTGAGATCGACTTTTTCAAGCACCCCCTTCGCCTTATCGTCAGCGCTGAGTACCGCTGTCGCCTGACCGTGTCCGGTCGCTGCTGGTGCATAAGACAGAGATAATGCGTTATCGTCGAACAGGTTATGCAGCGCATGCTGTATCGCAGCATGATTCCCTTTATCCACCGTATGCCCTTTCACTGGTGCAGGATCGTCCATCGTCACGTTCAACGTTTGGCTATAAGGCGTAATATTACCGTGGTTATCATGCGCCTCGACCAATACGTTCACGCGGTTATGACCGGCACGGAATGCGGAGGTATCGGCCTCAATGTCATAGGTCAACCCATTAATGCCCTGATG
The DNA here is from genome assembly GCF_030332875.1 of Citrobacter sp. Cpo045. Lineage (NCBI taxonomy): Bacteria > Pseudomonadati > Pseudomonadota > Gammaproteobacteria > Enterobacterales > Enterobacteriaceae > Citrobacter > Citrobacter sp. Cpo045. Next base: position 479,320 of record NZ_JAOWGZ010000107.1, on the reverse strand, counting down.
AAGAATGGCATCGTACTGATGACCATTTACCAGCGCTTTAATATGATCGCCATCATTCACATCACCGCTCACGCTGCCGGTAATATGCGTGACGGCATCCTGTGATTCGGCACGCGAGATGTGGTTATCACCGGCGATCTTATCTACCACGATACTGGCGTCAGCGTGTGTATCAAGGACGATGGTTTTGTGATCGCTCACATCGATTGTATTACCCGCGTCGTCGTGTAACGTCGTTTTCACATCAATATCATTGATACCTTCCTTCAGATATGCGCTCTGGACAGCAACCTGATAAACCGTTGATGATCCAGGTGCCAGCGTAGCCTTCATAAGGTGACCGTTGATATTCACTTCAACAACATCGGTAGAATGGGTATCCCCAGAGACCGTAAAGCGAATCACTGTGTCTGACTGCGATTCTTTCAGGTTAACGACGTTATCTGCTGCGATGCCGTCATTGATAGTAATCGCACCATCGGCATGAGTATCCAGCACCACGTTTTTCTGATCGTGCACGTCTAACGTATTCCCTGCGTCATCGTGTAACGTCGTTTTCACCTCAATCTTATTATCGCCCTCATTCAGATACGTTCCCGGAACCGCAACCTGATAAACCGTCGAGGAGCCAGGTACCAACGAAGCCTTCATGTTGTTGCCATTGACGCTAACATCAACGACATCGGTCGGGTGAGTGTCGCCGGAAACCGTAAATTTAATCACCGTGTCTGACTTCGATTCATTCAGGTTAACGACGTTGTCGCCTGCGATGTGGTCATTAATGGTAATTGCACCGTTGGCCTGCTCATCAACGGAATAGGTATGTGTCGATTTTGCGGTGAACGGGTTCCCCGGCGCGTCATGGCCGGTAAGCTCAACGTCAATAACTTTGTGCGCATCACTACGTAGAACCGCCGAATCCACGTCAATCTGATAGCCCAGACCGCCGCCGCTCAGGGTGATGACGCTCCCTTGATACTTATGCCCGCCGATGGTCAAGGTAACCGGATCATAAAGCTGCGCGTCACCGCCGACATGGCCGGTGATGGTCACCTTCTGCCCCGACAGCTCCTGGTGGTTGAGGACGTTATCCGCCGTGACGCTGTCAATGTCGACGGTACCTGAAGCCACGCGGTCGATGAGGATCGTCTTATCGGTATCAATCTGCTGGCGGTTACCGGCATCGTCATGGGCGACGACATGGGCAGTAATATGCTGGTCATGAACCAAATCAACCGTACTGACTTCAACGCGGAACACCTTCTTACCGCCGCTGTCGGAGACTATCGCCGGCAGATCTTTGCCATTGACGGTAACGGTAACCTGATCGCCGACCTCAACGTCGCCGGTCACAGAACCGGTGATGATGGTGGTCGGTTGCCCGGCGTCAACGTTATTCAACACGTCATCATTGGACACTGGGTCCAGGACAATTGTCGCATCCACGCGATCGTCAATTATCACGGTTTTGTCATACGTCGCAGTCTGGATATTCCCTGCCGTATCATGACCCGTCACGCTGACATGAATAGTCGGATCAGTCTGAAGATCCGTGGTACTCACGAATGCTTTATACCCCAACTGCCCGTTCATATGCGGCAGCTCAATGACAGTGGCCTCAACCTGGTTGCCATTAACGGTGATATAGACCTTGTCGTTTTTGTGTACGTCACCATCCACGGTACCGCTGACTTCAACCTTGCCAGCCTGAATCTCAGCGGCATTGATAACGTCGTCACCGCCCACGGTATTAACCGTTACCGCTGCCGATGCCGTGGTATCGACAGAAAACGCTTTGATGATACTGGTGTCCTGAACGTTGCCAGCCTTGTCGTGGCCGGTCACTTTAGCGTCGATGGTATGGTCAGCTACCAGGTCTGACGTATTTACATCAACTGTGTAGTGATTACTTGCATTAATAACGGCATTGTAATCATGACCATTGACCGTCAAGGTCACGTTTTCACCGGGTTTAACATCGCCGGAAACGGAACCACTCACCGTGGTCTTTGCTTGTCCAACTTCTTGCGAGTTCAGTACGTTATCAGTTGTGATGTTATCAATCGTAACGCCCGCATCAGCGTTGAGATCGACCCCAACGTGCTTCGACGTCGAGTCAGTACCAGTGTTTCCGGCAGCATCGGTAGCGCTTACCGACGCGGTAATGTCCGGGTTATTACGCAGATCGTTGATGCTGACATCCTGCGACCAGACCCATCCCGTGCCGCCTGCATGTACCACAGCGGTTAAAGTATTACCATTCACCTGCAGTGAGACTATGCTACCGTCATGGATGCCTTCGCCGCTGACCGTACCGCTGATCGTTGTTGTGCCGCTTTTCGCTTCCGAACCATTGATAACGTCATCACCGGCGACATTGTCCATGGTGATGTGGACTGGGTTATCGATATCGACCTGAATGGTTTTCAGCACGCTCGAGGTGTCGCTACCCGCGGAGTTACTGACGGTAATTGATACCTCAAATGTCGGGTGCGCCTTAAGTACGTCGGTAGGAACATCAACCTGATAGCCTAATTCACCCGGCAGACCAGGAATCGCGATCATTTTGCCGGGGTATTGATTGCCGTTAATGGTGACAATAACCGTATCATTGACGCTTACATCCCCAGTGATCAGACCACGAATCGGCGTAGTGGATTTACCCTCTTCAACTTGGTTGATTACATCATCGCCCGTCACCGGATCGACGGTGAGGTGGACATGCGGTTTCTGTGGCAGCGAGGTTCCCGTGCCGGTTGTAGATGTAGTGATTGGCGGCAAATTGGTATTAAAACTGCTACCGCCAGCAACAGGAATTTGTGCTACCCAAGGTAGGTCATAATATTGATGTGCCACCGCCATAGCGACATTGCCATGATTGTCGTGGCCAATGACAGTTACAGTAATATTGCCGTCATCATCCCAATAATCAGTGCTAATGTTCAGTGTGTATCCCAGCTTCCCATCCGGTAAGGTGATAACGGTGGTGTCCAATCTGTTTCCATGACCTACGTCAATATGGATAAGATCGCCGAATTGCGCATCATGATCAACATGTCCCACAACCGTCACATAATCAGGTCTGGCTCCAGCAGCAAGGTCTTGCGGAACCCAGTTTTTAGCTGAGTCAATAGTGATGCCAATCTGAGCAACGGTATCAATCACTACCGGCCTATCATCATGCCCGCGCGCAACGTTGCCAGCTGCATCCTTTGCCGTCACCTCGGCATGGATATTCGGATCCATCAGCAGATCGAGCGTTGAAACCTGAGTGCTAAACACGTGCTGACCGTTGCTGCCATCCTGCACCGGGGCATAGTAGGTCTGATGGTTGATGGTCAGTTCAACCAGATCCCCCACTCGTACATCGCCACCCACGGTACCGGTCACGGTGGTCAGCGGGTTATGCGCATCTTTGTAGCTGATAACATCATCATTATGATCCGTCACCAGCGGGTCAATATGGACGATAGCCTCGGCGCGATCGTCAATTTTCACCGTGCTTGTCGCATCCGCCGTCGCGGTATTTCCTGCGGCATCATGGGTGGTAATCGTCGCCGTAATATTTGGATCGTTTTTCAGCCACTGGGTATCAACCTCGATGCTATAGCCCAGCGCCCCCAGCTTCGGCAGTTCAACAACCGTCGCATCGACTGCATGGCCGCCAATCACCAGATGAACGATATTCCCCTTTTGCGCATCGCCGCCCACCGTACCGCTGATGATCGTTTTCGGCGCCTGCAGTTCAGTACCGTTCAGAACGTCATCACCCGTCACGCGATCGATGGTGATTGCGGCAACGGCCCGGTCATCCAGATTAACGTCATGGTGCGCCACCACATGCGCATGGTTCTTCGCTGCATCGGTAACGTCCATGGAAACTTCAATATGCGGGCTGGCGACCAGATCGGCGGTATTGACGATAATACGGTAGCCCAGATGACCACCGATATCGTCCACCGACCCCTTATAAGTGACGCCGTTGATCGTCATGACCAGCGGGTCACCCTTGTGAACTTCACCGGTCACGGTGCCGGTCACGACGGTGGTGGTCTGATGCTGCTCGTCATAATTCAGCGTGTTGTCTGGCGTAACGGAATCAATCGTAATTGTCGCGTCGATGAGGGTATCGATCACCACCGTGGTCTGAGCATTGGCCGTTGCCGGGTTACCCGCAACATCGGTGGTGCTAACAGTCGCCGTTAAATGCGGGTCGGACAGCAGATCGGCAGTACTGACTTTGATGCTATACCCGAGATGCCCACCCTGATCGATGACTTTCCCGGTCAGAGTGTGACCATTGACGGTCAGATACACGATGTCGTTCACATGCACATCACCGCCGACTTTGCCGGTCACATAGGTGAACGGCTGGCGGGATTCATCGCCGTTGACCATATTGTCGCCGGTAACAGGATCGATAGTCAGCAGCGCTTTCGCGTGCAAATCTACCGCCATATCCTGCGTGGCTTCGGCTTTCTGCTGGTTGCCAACATTATCGACCCCAACCACCTGCGCAACGATATGCGGATCTTTCACCAGATCGCCCGTCAGCACATCCAGCTTATAGCCCAGCGCATTATTGTGCTCCGGGAGTTTCTGTACCGTTGCGTCGTAGTGGTGACCATTGACGGTAACAATCACTTTATCGCCCATGTGCACATCATCAGAAACGGTACCCATCACTTCGGTGGTGTGTTTTGTGGACTCGGCGCCGTTAATCATATTGTCGCCCGCCACGGTATCAATGGTAATCCCTGCCTGGGCGTGGTTATCAATTTTTACTGTATGCGTCGTGGACTTGACAACTTCGTTCCCCACGGCATCGTGCGACGTTACGGTAGCCTTGAAGGTGACATCTTTGTCCTGGTTGCTCTGGTTGTCGCTAAAGTCAGAGGACAGAACCGGGATTTGATACCCCAATTGACCGTTGCCCAGAACGATAACCTTGCCGGTATAGGTGTTACCGTTAATCTCAACGCGCACATCATCGTCAACCTGGGCGTCTTTACCCACGACGCCGCTAACCAACTGCCAGCTCTTGTCCAACTCGAAATGGTTGAGTACGTTATCATCCGTCACCGGATCAATCGTAATCGTCGCTTCCGCGTGCAGATCGATATGCACCATATGGTCGTGCGTTACCGTTGACGGGTTACCGTGTTCATCGACGGTTGAAATGGAGACATGGACCTTCTGGTCGCTGCCATCTTTCAGATTATCGGTGCTGACTTCAATGCTGTAACCCAGCGAATGGTCAGGCAGTTCAAAGACCTTGCCGCTATAGATTTTGCCATTGAAGGTTAAGGTGACAACATCGTCTTTCTGCGCATCGCCGCCAACCGGCCCCGTGATGATCGTCTTATGCAGGTCGGACTCGGCTTTACTGATAATGTCATCACTTGCGACGGTATCGATGCCGATAGAGGCGCTGGCGTCCAGATCCAGACCCACGGTACGATCCGCGGTTGCCGTGGTTTCGTTACCATGACTATCCGTGGTGTGAATGCTCGCATGAATCACCGGATCGTTGACCAGGTTCTGGGTGTCCACCGGGATATGATAGCCGAGGCCACCGTTCGCCAGCTTCTCCACCGTGCCTGAGTAGTGCTGACCATTAATCACCAGCTCAACGGTATCGTACTCTTTCGCATCGCCGCTTACCGTGCCGCTGATGGTGGTCTTACCGTTATGGTCCGTCGATTCTTTGATGTTGATGAAGTTATCATCCGTCACGCCATCAATGGTGATATGCGATTGGGTGTACATATCAGCGCTAATGGTTTTCGTCGCAGAATGCGTGACGCTGTTCCCTGCCGCATCGCTGGAGGTGACCGAAATGGTAATTTCCGGATGACTCATCAGCATATGGGTATTCATCGGGAAGCTATAGCCCAGCTTGCCGCCCGCCAGCGTGACAACAACGCCTTGCATCACCGGGACGCCATCCAGCTGCAACGTCACCACATCCCCGGCCGCCGCATCCACGCCGGTTACGGTACCGGCGATCTGCGTAAAGCCGCCGTTCGCGGAAAACTCTTTGATATTAATAAGGTCATCACCCGCGACGGTATCAATATGCACCTGGTTTACCGCAAAGTTGTCGATATGCACGTCGTGGTCGCTGATCGCCGTCACTTCGTTGCCTACCGCATCATACGAGACAACCGTCGCCCTGATGTTGACATATTTATCCTGGTCGCCCTGGTTGTCGCTGAACGCCGACGGATCGACCGGGATTTGGTAGCCCAGTTGACCGTTATTCAGCGTAATGACTTCACCCTTAAACGTGTGGCCATTGATCTCAAGGCTGACAACGTCGTGAAGCTTCGCATCACCATCGACGGTGCCGGTGATGAGTTGCTGAGCCATATTCAGTTCGCTATGGTTCAGGGTGTTATCGGCGGTCACCTTATCAATCGTAATGCTCGCTTCCGCGTGCAGATCGATATGCACCATATGGTCGTGCGTTACCGTTGACGGGTTACCGTGTTCATCGACGGTTGAA
>NZ_JAOWGZ010000107.1:62580-472762 GCF_030332875.1 Citrobacter sp. Cpo045 | reverse complement strand
GCTTGTAATCCGTTGTTCCGTGTCAGTGGAGGCGCATTATAGGGAGTTATTTCAGGCTGACAAGGGGAAATTTAAAATAACTTTCCGAGTGCGTGTTTTTTCACCAAAACAACCATTAACATGCCATAAAATAAGCAAATTGCCGTTTTTGCAGCCGCAATCACACTTCCAGGTGGCATACTAATGAATAAGAAAAAGAGTAAGGAAGAACATTCATGCCGTTAAATGCCCAACAGCTAGCCGCACAGAAAAACTTGTCCTACGTTCTGGCCGAAAAGCTGGCTCAGCGAATATTAAAAGGTGAATACGCACCGGGTGCGATATTGCCTGGCGAAATAGAGCTGGGCGATCAGTTTGGCGTGAGTCGCACCGCGGTAAGAGAGGCAGTAAAAACATTAACGGCAAAAGGTATGGTATTACCGCGCCCACGTATTGGTACACGCGTCATGCCGCAAGCAAACTGGAACTTCCTTGACCAGGAGCTGCTCACCTGGTGGATGACAGAAGATAATTTCCCGCAGGTCATTAAACATTTTCTGGTGATGCGTATCAGCCTGGAGCCTCAGGCGTGCTTACTGGCAGCGACCATAGGTACGGTTGAACAGAAAGCGCACCTCAACACGCTGATGGAAGAGATGGTTGAGCTGAAAAGAAACTTCAGACGCGAACGCTGGATTGAGGTTGATATCGCCTGGCATGAGCACATCTATGAAATGAGTGCGAATCCGTTCCTTATTTCCTTTGCATCTCTGTTCCATTCGGTTTACCAGACCTACTTTACCTCTATTACCTATAACGATGTGGTGAAACTGGATTTGCACCAGGCCATTGTCGACGCAATAGATGATAACGATGGCGATCGCGCCTTTGCTGCCTGTCAGGCATTGCTGATAGCACCGAACGTGCTACCGGATAAATAATATGTCAGAAAAGAAATCACGCAGTATGGCCGGGCTACCGTGGATAGCAGCCATGGCCTTTTTTATGCAGGCACTAGACGCCACGATCCTCAATACCGCCCTACCCGCAATAGCACATAGTCTTAACCGCTCTCCACTCGCCATGCAGTCGGCCATTATCAGCTATACCCTGACTGTCGCGATGCTGATCCCGGTAAGTGGTTGGCTGGCAGACCGATTTGGTACCCGACGCGTCTTTATGATTGCCGTTAGCCTGTTTACGTTGGGATCGCTGGCCTGTGCGCTGTCCAGTTCCTTAAGCGAGCTGGTGATTTTCCGTGTCATTCAGGGGATCGGTGGCGCCATGATGATGCCCGTTGCCCGTCTGGCGTTATTGCGTGCTTACCCCCGCAGCGAACTGCTTCCCGTGCTTAACTTCGTCACCATGCCAGGACTTGTGGGGCCGATTTTAGGTCCGGTATTGGGCGGTGTACTGGTTACATGGGCCAGTTGGCACTGGATCTTCCTGATTAATATTCCAATTGGCATTGCCGGTATCTTCTATGCCCGCAAATATATGCCGAACTTCACCACGCCACGCCGCGGTTTTGATATGACCGGTTTCTTTCTGTTTGGTTTGAGCCTGGTGTTGTTTTCCAGCGGCGTTGAATTGTTCGGTGAGAAGCTTGTCGAGACCTGGGTCGCACTCGGTATTATTCTTGCCAGTGTGTTGTTACTACTCGCCTATATTCTCCATGCGCGTCGCCACCCAACGCCGCTGATATCGCTTCCGATATTTAAGACTCGGACCTTTTCTGTTGGGATCGCCGGAAACCTCGCCACTCGCCTGGGTACAGGCTGTGTGCCCTTCTTAATGCCGCTGATGTTGCAGGTAGGATTTGGATATCCGGCTCTGATAGCCGGCTGCATGATGGCGCCAACAGCGTTGGGTTCAATTCTGGCAAAATCCATGGTGACGCAGGTACTGCGCAAACTCGGCTACAGGACCACATTGGTGGGTGTTACGGTATTTATCGGCCTGATGATTGCGCAGTTCGCTTTGCAATCTCCTGCCATGCCGATCTGGATGCTAATCCTGCCGTTGTTCATTTTAGGTATGGCGATGTCCACCCAGTTTACTTCAATGAATACCATCACTCTGGCGGATCTGACCGATGAAAACGCCAGCAGCGGCAACAGCGTATTGGCCGTTACTCAGCAGTTATCAATCAGTTTAGGGGTTGCCATCAGCGCCGCCGTTCTGCGTATCTATGAAGGTATGGAAGGAACCAATACGGTCGAACAGTTCCACTACACCTTTATGACGATGGGCGCTATCACGGTAATATCCGCGCTGATGTTCATGCTGCTAAAAGCCAAAGATGGACGTAACCTGATCAAAGATCGGCACAAACCTAAACCGACCCCCGCTCCATCAGAACAGGAGTAAGCTGCAAACGCTGTTGCTGTAATGCGGGCTGCGCCATCCGGTGAATTAATACATCGATGGCCAGTTCGCCCAATTCATCTTTTGGTTGGTGGATGGTCGTCAGGGGCGGCGTCATATAGCGCGCCAGCTCGATATCATCGTAACCCACCACAGCCATATCCTGCGGAATGCGCAATCCTGACTGGTACAGAGCCTGATACGCGCCAACTGCCATTGCATCATTGCCGGTAAAAACGGCCTGCGGTCGCTGTTTATGCGACAGCAACGTTTGCATAGCTTCAAAGCCGCCGCCGAACTCAAAGTCACCGGTAATCTCATAGCCTTCCGGGACAGGCAACCCCGCCCGCTTCATTGCTGCCCGATATCCTTCCAGACGCAAACGCGCCGGGGTTTTATCCAGCGGCCCGGTGATGCAGGCAATGCGCGTAAAACCTTTTTCGATAAGATGTTGCGTGGCTAAATCACCGCCCAGCAAGGAGTTATCCTGAATCAGATCGCTTTCACCATCAAAAGGCGACCAGTCCATCATCACGGTCGGTATAGAAGGATAACGCTGCATTATCTCTCTGGAAGGCTGATGTGTTTCGGTGCAGAGCAGCAACAAGCCGTCCACACGTTTTTGCATCAAGGTTTCCAGGTTACGGTTCATGCGCTGTTCATCGCCTTCGGTATTGCACAGCACCAGGCTGTAGCCGCGCTCAAAACAGCTACGTTCAACGCCGCGCACTAGTTCAGAATAGAAGGGATTGGTACTGGCAGTGATTAACATGCCAATCGTGCGGGTCTGGTTTAGCTTAAGGCTACGCGCCAGTGCGGAGGGCGCGTAGTTAAGCGCTTTAATTGCAGCTTCTACTTTGTCAGTGACGGACTCACTGACAAAGCGATCTTTATTAATGACGTGAGAAACCGTCGACGTGGAAACACCCGCCAGGCGGGCGACGTCCTTCATTGTAGCCAAGCGTTACCTCTGTTGACTTAAAAACGCTTCTATTTCTTCGCGCCACGGAACGGAAGGCTGTGCGCCTTTACGGGTAACCGCAATCGCCGCAGCGGCATGCGCAAAACGGATCGCTTCAGGCAGCGGAGTCTCTTCCAGCAACGCTGTAATTAACGCGCCATTAAAGGTGTCTCCAGCGGCAATAGTATCAACGGCTTCCACTTTAAAACCGGGCACACGCTGACCTTCACCATTAACGCTGGCCCACACACCACGACTACCTAAAGTAATCAGTACAGTATGGATACCTTTAGCGTGCAATGCCTGCGCCGCTTTGGCCGCGTCTTCATCATTTTCGACCCGGATCCCCGTCAGCTTTTCAGCCTCGGTTTCATTCGGGGTAATAATATCCACCAGCGCCAGCAGTTCATCAGAAAGTTCACGAGCCGGTGCCGGGTTCAGGGCGACCATGGTCTTATTTTGATGTGCAATCTTTGCTGCAGTCAGTACGCTTTCGATCGGCGATTCTAACTGCATCAGTAAGGCGGAGGCCTGCGCAATGCGATCGCGCTGTGCTTCCACCAGCGCTGGCGAAAGAGCTGCGTTTGCACCGGCGTGAATGCCGATAACGTTCTCACCTTCACCATTCACAAAAATCAACGCCACACCGGTCGATTCCCCCGAAATTACGCTAATCGGCGCAATATCGATGTTGTCTTTGGCTAACTGTTTACGCACACTTTCGCCAATATCATCATCGCCCGTACAGGCAATGAATGCGATATTCGCGCCACTACGACCCGCAGCAACAGCCTGATTCGCGCCTTTACCGCCAAATGCGACCTGATAATGGCTACCTGTTACGGTTTCACCAGGTGTCGGGAAAGAGTTAAGGTTAAGGATGTGATCGGCATTGATACTGCCAAGAACAACGAGGTTGCCTGCGGTTTTCATATTTGGTGTTCCAAGTCAAAGTGCGCCACCGGGTTAGGGTGGCGCGTGCCCTGCTTTTCTTTTTACGCTTTCATCCCCAAAATCAGATACGGGGATGGCGTATTTATGTCTCCATCAGGCCGCGAGCGACCTGAATCGGTATTACTGCTTGATGACCAGCTTCAGGTCAACCGGATATTTAGCCTGAACCTTCTCGCCTTTCAGGACTTTATCCGCAGTCTCAACGCCTTTCGCGCCGATCTGATCCGGCAACTGAGCAATGGTCGCAGCCAGTTTGCCATCATTTACTGCTTTTTCGCCATCTGGAGTGCCGTCAAATCCAACCACCATCACATCAGATTTACCCGCGGTTTGCAGTGCGCGCAGCGCACCCAGCGCCATTTCATCGTTCTGGGCAAATACGGCCTGCACATCTGGATGCGCGGTCAGCAGGTTCTGCATGACGTTCAGACCTTTGGTGCGGTCGAAGTCTGCCGGCTGGCTGGCCAATACGTTAAATTTGTGTGCCGCAACGGCCTGCTGGAAACCTTCGCCACGCTCACGCGCCGCTGAAGTTCCGGCAATCCCTTGCAGTTCGATAACTTTCGCGCCTTCACCTGCTTTCTTCGCGATGTAATCACCCGCAATTTTGCCACCCAACACGTTATCAGACGCGATGTGGCTTACCACTTCGCCTTTGGAGGCAACACGGTCAAGGGTAATAACCGGAATTTTTGCCTGGTTAGCCATCTTCACAGCATTACCAACGGCATCAGAGTCAGTCGGGTTGATCAGCAGAATTTTAGTTCCACGAACCGTTAAGTCCTGAACGTTAGCCAGCTCTTTCGCCGGGTTGTTCTGCGAGTCCAGAATCACCAGGTTGTAACCCAGCTTATCCGCCTCTTTTTGCGCCCCATCCTTCAGAGAAACAAAGAACGGGTTGTTGAGGGTGGAGACCACCAGCGCAATGGTATCTTTCGCCATCGCATTCGCGCTCACGGTGGCGCTCAGCGCAACAGCAGAAACCAGGGTAGCCAGTTTTTTCATGTTCATATTTAAGATGTCCTGTAATCGTTGTTACTGCTTTTTGTTGTCTACCAGTACCGCCAGCAAAATCACCACCGCTTTGACGATCATCTGGTAATAGGAGGATACACCTAACAAATTCAAACCATTATTGAGGAAACCAAGAATCAATGCGCCGATCAGCGTCCCAACAATACGTCCTTTACCACCCGCCAGGCTGGTACCGCCTAACACCACCGCTGCGATAGCATCCAGCTCATAGCCAGTACCTGCTGTTGGTTGCGCAGAGGAGAGGCGCGCGACTTCAATGATGCCCGCCAGAGATGCCAGCAGACCGCACAGTGAGTAAACGATAATTTTGATTTTACTGACGCTGATACCAGACAAACGCGTTGCCGCTTCGTTACCGCCCAGCGCGTAGATATAACGGCCCAGACGAGTGTGGTGCAGCATGTACCACGCCGCGAGGAAGACAATCCCCATGATCCACACTGGCGTAGGGATGCCTAACGGACGACCAATACCAAACCAGCCAAACAGATCGGCATTGTCAGTAAACCCGGTATTAACCGGACTGCCGTTGGTGTACACCATGGTCACGCCGCGCAGCAGCAGCATCATCACCAGCGTTGCAATAAACGCCTGCACCCGGCCTTTCGCAACAATCACCCCGGTGACTGCGCCAATGGCAGCGCCGAGCGCCAGGGCTGCAGCAACAGCCACCAGCGCATTGACCTCAATCCCTACAATTGAAGCCGCAACCGCGCCGGTAAGCGCCAGCAAGGAACCGACGGACAGATCGATACCTGACGTCAGGATAACCAGCGTCATGCCAACGGCCATGATGGCGTTCACCGACGTTTGCTGGAGAATATTGAACAGGTTATTAACGGTAAAAAAGTTAGGGCTCATGGTGGAAACAATCGCGATCAGCACTAACAGAGCGATGAGCGACTTTTGCTCCAGAAGCCATGCTTTAGTGAAATAACGGCGACCAGAAACAGCCTGGGTAGTCATCTTTTTTACTCCTGATTCACGCGATTAAGCTTGCCCACAGCGGCAGCCATTAATACTTCCTGAGTGGCCTGCTCGCGAGTGAACTCACCGCCGAGATGCCCTTCATGCATAACGATAATTCGATCGCTCATGCCCAATACTTCTGGCATCTCAGAGGAGACCAGAATGATACTCAGCCCGTCAGCCTTAAACTGGTTGATAAGCTGATAGATTTCTTTCTTGGCTCCAACGTCAACGCCGCGCGTTGGTTCATCAAGGATCAGCACTTTTGGCCGGGTCATCAGACCGCGCGCAATCGCCACTTTCTGCTGGTTACCACCGGAAAGCAGGCCGATAGCCTGTTCCATTGATGGTGTTTTAACATTGAACAGACGAATAAAATCACCCACCGCCTGCTGCTCATCTTTATGTTTCAGGCTTCCACCGGCGCGGCTGAAATAACGCAGCGCGGTCAGTGACATGTTCTCTTTCACCGACATGCCCAGCACTAAGCCATCGCGTTTACGGTCTTCAGAAATATAGACGATGCCGTTAGCCAACCCATCCTGCGGCGAACGGGTAACCACTTCATGGCCATCAAGCGTGACGTAACCGCTGGTGCGCGGCAATGCGCCGTACAACACTTTCATCAGTTCGGTACGTCCGGCCCCCATCAGCCCGGATACGCCAAGGATCTCGCCTTTACGCAGCGTGAACGAAACATCGTTTACGCCAGGACCGCACAGGTTATCGACCTTCAGGCGAATATCACCCGGCGCTTTTTCCAGGCGCGGGTACTGATCTTCCAGCTTACGTCCCACCATCATTTCAATCAGCGAGTCTTCAGTCAGCGAGGCAACTTCACGTTCAGCAATAAACTGCCCGTCACGGAAGACGGTTACGTCGTCGCAAATCTCGAAGATCTCTTTCATACGGTGAGAAATATAGACAATGCCGCGTCCCTGGGATTTCAGTTCGCGGATGACGCGGAACAGGGATTCGGTTTCAGTGTCGGTGAGGGCATCCGTCGGTTCATCCATAATGATGACCTTCGATTCAAAGCTCAGCACTTTGGCAATTTCGACCATCTGCTGATCGCCAATCGACAGCTCACCAACCAGTCTGTCGCTTTTAAAGCGCAGATTCAGTTTGGCGAGCAGCAGATCGGCTTCGGCGTACATCTTCTTCCAGTCAATTTTGCCAAAGCGATTCACAAACTCACGGCCAAGAAAAATGTTCTCGGCGATAGTGAGTTGCGGGATCAGGTTCAGCTCCTGGTGGATGATACCGATTCCGGCTTCCTGGGAGGATTTCGGGCCGTTAAAGGTGGTCTCTTTCCCCAGCCACAATAAAGAACCGGCATCACGGGTATAGATCCCGGTCAGCACTTTCATCATGGTGGATTTGCCCGCGCCGTTTTCGCCCACCAGCGCCATTACGCGGCCAGGGTAGACATTCAGCGCGGCGCCGGATAGCGCTTTTACGCCCGGGAACGCTTTATCGATCCCTTTGAGTTGCAGTAATGCGTTCATGATGGCCTCAGAACGTGACGCCAGCACAGAGAATGATATTCGCATACGGAGAACATTCTCCGCTGCGAATTACCGCCTGACTGTCTGCGGTTTGTTTTTTGAATTGTTCATGCGTGGTGTAACGAATTTCTATGGTGTTTCCCTGGTGTTGTTGCAGTTGCTCAATGTGGCTGAGCAACGTTTCGTGGAGTTGCGGATTATGTTGTTTAATTTCCGACGCGAGAATGGCTGCCTCGACCTGCATTTCACGTGTGACCACATCCAGTACCTGCATAAAAGAAGGTACGCCCTGGGTTAATGCCATATCAATACGCGTTGTGCTGTTCGGGATGGGTAAACCTGCATCACACACCACCAGCGTATCGGTATGCCCCAGACGGGAGATCACCGTTGAAATTTCAGAGTTGAGTACCGTGCCTTTCTTCATTTTCTTTCCCCACTAGCGAAACGTTTCGCTGGAGATAAGTGTAGTGCGAAGAGTGGACAGAAAACCACCGCGACGTTACGAAAATGTGATCGCCATCGAAACGTTTCGCAAGGATTATCATTTGATGAAATGAAAACTGAGAGGGGCAAAACAAAACGCCCCCTTTCGCGATGAAAGAGGGCGTCGATGAGATTAAATCTCTACCTGAGTACCAAGTTCAATAACCCGGTTCGGTGGGATTTCAAACTGGTCCGGCGCGCGCAGCGCGTTGCGCTGTAGCAGCAGATACAGCTTGCCGCGCAGACGCAGGTACCATGGCCGCTTGCCTACAATCAACGACTCATGCGACATGAAGAAGGACGTTTCCATCATCCGACAGCTTAAGCCTTCCAGACCGCAGCGATGGAACACTTCCTCCACGTTCGGCGTTTCGCGCCAACCGTAGCTGGCCACCACGCGCCAGAAGGTGGGCGATAACTGCTCAATCTGCACTCTACGCACGTTGTGAACATAGGGCGCATCTTCCGTGCGCAGCGTCAGCAGAATAACGCGCTCATGCAGCACCTTGTTATGCTTGAGGTTATGCAGAAGCGCAAACGGGATGACGTTCAGTGCGCGGGACATATACACCGCCGTTCCCGGCACGCGTACCGGTGGCGATTTCTCCAGAGAAGCAATCATCGCCTCCAGAGAGTTACCGTGCTCATGCATGCGACGCAGCAGACGGAAGCGTTCGCTTTTCCAGGTGGTCATGATGGTGAACATCACCAGACCCAGCGTCAGTGGCAGCCAACCGCCGGAAATAAGCTTATCGAGGTTCGCGGAGAACAGCGGAACATCGACGCACAAGAACGCCACCAGGATCAGGAAGACGAAGTATTTATTCCAGTGCCAGTTTTTGCGCGCCACGGTGGTCGACAGAATTGAAGTCAGTACCATCGTCCCCGTTACCGCAATCCCATACGCCGCGGCAAGGTTACTGGAGTGTTCAAAGCTCACTATCACGATAACTACCGCAAAATAGAGCATCCAGTTAACGAAAGGAATGTAAATCTGGCCCGATTCCATTTCCGAGGTATGGATGATACGCATCGGCGATAAATACCCCAGACGTACGGCCTGACGCGTCAGCGAGAAGACGCCGGAGATAACCGCCTGAGAGGCGATGACCGTTGCCAGCGCGGCGAGGATCAACAATGGAATTAATGCCCAGTCCGGCGCCAGCAGGAAAAACGGGTTTTTGATCGCTTCAGGATGCTTTAACAGCAACGCGCCCTGCCCAAAATAGTTCAGCACCAGTGAAGGCAATACCACGGAGAACCATGCCAGACGAATCGGCAATTTACCGAAGTGGCCCATATCCGCATACAGCGCTTCAACACCGGTAATCGACAGCACCACCGCACCCAGCGCGATAAAGGACAGCGTTTTGAATTCGAGGAAGAAATGCACCGCCCAATACGGATTGAGCGCCTGCAGCACTTCCGGATTGCCAATAATACTGCGCACACCTAATACCGCGAGCGTCAGGAACCATAGCAGCATAATCGGCGCAAACAGCTTACCGACCATGCCGGTACCGTGTTTTTGAATCAAAAACAGCAGGGTCAGCACAATTATTGAGAGCGGAACAATCCAGGTATCCAGTTGCGGGGCAACTATCTCCAGACCTTCAATTGCAGACATCACCGAAATGGCTGGCGTAATCACCACTTCACCATAGAAGAAGCTGCCGCCTATCAATCCCATAATGACCAGCATGGAGGTTGTTCGCGCCGAGGTATTGCGCCCGGCCAATGACATCAGCGTCAGGATCCCGCCTTCTCCGGCGTTATCTGCGCGCATGACAAACGTCAGGTATTTAATGGAGACAACAAAGATCAGCAGCCAGAAAATCAGCGAGAGAAAACCAAATACGGCATCACGTTCAACGCCAAAACCAAACTGGCCGGACAAACATTCACGAAGCGTATAAAGTGGGCTGGTACCAATATCACCGTAGACAACCCCAATGGCCGCAAGGGTAATCGCAGACAATGATTGTTTATTATCAGTGCTCATAGACTCGTCTTTCGTTTATACACATCATCTTTCAAGTCACTCCGTGTGGGCTGCATTCGTTATTCCCCCCATCCCAGAAGAAAACTCCATTGCCGCCTTGGTGCAGCTTGATTGATTTGGTGTATATATAAGAAATGTGTGCGTCGTCCCTTGGCCCACAAAAAGGCGCACAGTATGCACGATTAATCACAAAATCGTACCCCTAAATGAGACCAGATTAATCTGGCTCAAAGAAAAATAAGCGCACCTTCAGTCTATTACTGCAATGGTGTGAAGCATCTATACTCGCAGTTTATGCAGTACATTTGGCGAAAGGACGCCACTTCATTATGGCTCACCCACATTTATTAGCGGAAAGAATTTCCCGTCTGAGCAATGCGCTGGAAAAGGGACTTTATGAACGTAGCCACGCCATTCGTCTGTGTCTGCTGGCAGCACTCAGCGGCGAGAGCGTTTTCTTATTAGGTCCCCCGGGGATCGCAAAAAGCTTAATTGCCCGCCGACTGAAGTTTGCCTTCCAAAACGCACGCGCTTTTGAATACCTGATGACGCGCTTCTCTACGCCCGAAGAGGTGTTTGGTCCGCTGTCCATTCAGGCGTTAAAAGACGAAGGTCGCTATGAACGCTTAACGGCGGGCTATCTTCCTGAAGCTGAAATCGTTTTTCTCGATGAAATCTGGAAAGCAGGCCCGGCAATTCTTAACACCCTGTTGACCGCCATTAACGAACGTCACTTCCGTAACGGCGCGTATGAAGAAAAAATTCCGATGCGTCTGCTGGTGGCGGCTTCCAACGAACTGCCTGAAGCCGACAGCAGCCTGGAAGCGCTGTACGACCGTATGCTGATTCGTCTGTGGCTGGATAAAGTTCAGGACAAGGCCAATTTCCGCTCCATGCTGTTAAGTCAGCAGGATGAAAGCGACAATCCGGTCCCGGCATCATTGCAGGTGACGGATGAAGAGTATCACCAGTGGCAAAAAGACATTGGTGCGATCAAGCTTCCCGATCGCGTGTTTGAGCTCATTTTCACGCTGCGCCAACAGTTGGACGTGTTACCGAATGCTCCTTATGTGTCCGATCGTCGCTGGAAAAAAGCGATCCGCTTACTCCAGGCCAGCGCTTTCTTTAGCGGACGCGATGCGGTAGTACCTATCGACCTGATCCTGCTGAAAGATTGCCTGTGGTACGACGCGCAAAGCCTGAATCTGATGCAACAGCAGCTTGAAATATTGATGACCGGACACGCCTGGCAACAGCAAGCCATGCTGACGCGCCTGGGCAGCATTGTGCAGCGTCGCATTCAGCTCCAGCAGCAGCAAAGTGACAAAACGGCGTTCACGGTGATCCGCCAGGGCGGAATGTTCAGCCGTCGTCCTCATTATGATTTACCGCCAGAAGCCTCGTCTTCTGTCGTGACATTACTGCTGCAAAAGCCTTTAAAACTGCATGATATGGAGGTTATCCATATAGCTTTCGAACGTGGCGCGCTGGAACTGTGGCTAACAAAAGGCGGGGAGATCCGCGGAAAACTAAACGGGATCGGCTTTGCCCAAACGCTGAATATGGAAGTCGATAGCGCACAGCATCTGGTTGTACGCGATGTCAGTTTACAAGGTTCTCGCCTGGCGCTGCCGGGTGCTTCGCAAGAGAGTATGCCCGCAGAGATAAAACAGGAGCTTGAGGCGCTCGATAACGAGTGGCATCAGCAGCACAGCGCATTCAGCGAACAGCAAAAATGCCTGTTTATTCATAGCGACTGGTTAGGCCGCATTGAGGCCAGCCTGCAGGATGTCGGGGCGCAAATCCGCCAGGCGCAACAATGCTGACCCTTGATACGCTCAACATCATGCTGGCAGTCAGCGAAGAGGCGATGATCGAAGAGATGATCGTCGCCCTGCTGGCTTCCCCAAAGATGGTGGTATTTTTTAAAAAATTTCCTCGCCTTAAAAAAGCGATCACTGACGACATTCCCCGCTGGCGTGAATCATTGCGTAGCCGCCTCAAAGATACCCATGTACCGCCGGAGCTGATGGAGGAGGTTATGTGCTATCAACAAAGCCAGCTCCTCTCTCATGCGCAGTTTATCGTTCAGCTACCGCAAATATTATCGCTATTGCACCGCCTCCATTCGCCTTGGGCCGGGCAAGCGCAGCAACTGGTCAATGACAACAGCACCTTTACGCCTGCCCTACATACGCTTTTTCTCCAGCGCTGGCGCCTGAGCCTGGTGGTGCAAACCACAACGCTGAATCAGCAACTACTGGAAGAAGAGCGCGAGCATTTGCTCAGTGAAGTACAGGAACGTATGACCCTCAGCGGGCAACTGGAACCTGTACTGGCAGAAAATGACAACGCAGCAGGCCGGTTGTGGGATATGAGCGCGGGCCAAATCAAGCGCGGTGATTATCAGTTGATGGTGAAATACGGCGAATTTCTGACGCAACAACCCGAACTCCAGCGCTTGGCCGAGCAGTTAGGTCGTTCCAGAGAGGCGAAATCCGTGCCGCGTAAAGATGCGCCAATGGAAACCTTCCGTACCCTGGTGCGCGAACCGGCAACCGTCCCGGAGCAGGTGGATGGCATCCAGCAAAGTGACGATATCCTGCGCCTGCTACCACCAGAGCTGGCCACGCTGGGCATTACCGAACTGGAATACGAGTTCTACCGACGGCTGGTGGAAAAGCAACTGCTCACCTACCGCCTGCACGGCGAAGCATGGCGTGAGAAAGTAACGGAACGTCCGGTGGTGCATCAGGATTTTGACGAGCAGCCGCGCGGGCCTTTTATCGTCTGCGTTGATACCTCGGGATCGATGGGCGGATTTAATGAGCAGTGTGCGAAAGCCTTTTGCCTGGCGCTAATGCGCGTTGCCCTTGCCGATAACCGGCGCTGTTTCATTATGCTGTTTTCAACAGAAGTGGTGCGCTATGAGCTTTCCGGTCCGGAGGGCATCGAACAGGCGATCCGCTTTTTAAGTCAGCGCTTTCGTGGCGGCACTGATATTGCCAGCTGTTTTCGCGCCATAATTGAGCGCATGCAGGGTCGGGAATGGTTTGATGCAGATGCGGTGGTGATCTCAGATTTTATCGCTCAGCGATTGCCCGATGAGGTCGTCAGCAAAGTAGGGGAATTACAGCGGGTACACCAGCACCGTTTTCACGCGGTGGCGATGTCAGCACATGGCAAACCCGGCATCATGCGCATTTTCGATCATATCTGGCGCTTTGATACCGGGATGCGAAGCCGCCTGCTCAGACGCTGGCGGCGTTAATTGTTACAGCAGAGATGCGACGCTTTCACGTACCTGGGCCGGCCATACGCCACACTGAACCTGACCAATGTGCGGTAATTGCAGCAACAGCATGGTCAGACGCGACTGCCCAATGCCGCCACCAATTGTCTGCGGCATTTCACCGCGCAGCAGCGCCTGGTGCCACTCCAGACTCAGGCGATCTTCATCACCGGTCAGAGACAGCTGGTGTTTCAGGGCGTCAGCATCCACACGAATCCCCATAGAAGACAGCTCAAACGCATCTTCCAGAACCGGGTTCCAGACCAGAATATCACCGTTCAGACCGGCATGACCCAGCTCGGACGCTGAACTCCAGTCATCATAATCGGGCGCACGTACGTCATGACGGTGACCGTCACTGAGCTTACCGCCGATCCCCACCAGGAATACCGCACCCAGCTCTTTAGCGATCGCACGTTCACGACCTTTTGCATCAAGATCCGGATAACGAGATAACAGCTCCTGGCTATGAACAAAGTGGATCTGCTCTGGCAGGAACGGTGCCAGACCAAACTCTTTGCTAACCGCAGCTTCGGTGGCCTTAATTCCCGCCCAGATAGCCTCTACCGTGCTTTTCAGAGTGGAGAATTGACGCTCACCGTCGCCCATCACGCGCTCCCAGTCCCACTGGTCAACGTACACTGAGTGCAGCGGGGAGAGGCGATCTTCATCGGGACGTAGGGCTTTCATGTGCGTGTACAGCCCCTCGCCTGCGCTAAAGTCGTGTTGTCCTAACGTTTGACGCTTCCACTTCGCCAGTGAATGAACCACTTCGAATTGAGCGTCTGGCAATGCTTTAACCTTCACCTGCACCGCTTTTTCGCAGCCCGACAAGTTATCCTGCGTGCCATCTCCAACGCGACTGAGGATCGGCGCCTGAACTTCGATCAGGCCTAAACGCTCTTCCAGCTGGCGAGAAAAATGAGATTTTACGAAGCTAATTTGACGTTGTTTGGCAATGTAAGCGGTTTTCATTATGTGTACTCCTGTGTCCTGTTGCCTATGATTAAGCAACAGAATGGAGGTAATATTCAATAATCAACAAGCAAAAAGCCGACTTCGATTTTGATTCGTTAAAAATCACGTCTAAAATAGAGTGAATCATTAATCTACATAAGAAAAACCTATGGAAAATTATCAGATCGACAATCTGGACCGCGGCATTCTTGACGCCTTAATGGAAAATGCTCGTACCGCCTACGCAGAATTAGCCAAACAGTTCGGCGTCAGCCCAGGAACAATTCACGTTCGCGTAGAAAAGATGAAGCAGGCTGGGATTATTACCGGCGCGCGGATTGATGTTAGTCCCAAACAATTGGGTTATGACGTCGGCTGCTTTATCGGCATAATCCTGAAAAGTGCGAAAGACTATCCGTCAGCGCTGGCCAGACTGGAAAGCCTCGATGAAGTGACCGAAGCATATTACACCACCGGGCACTACAGCATCTTTATTAAGGTGATGTGCAAGTCGATCGACGCATTGCAGCAGGTACTTATCAACAAGATCCAAACAATTGACGAAATTCAGTCCACGGAAACGCTGATCGTCCTGCAAAACCCGATCATGCGTACCATCAAGCCGTGATCGCTTTTTTTAATACCCTGGTTTTCCACAGGTAGATCCCAGCTCGCTCACAGCGTACAATACGCCCTCTTTATAAAGGTGGGCGATCATGGCAGACATCACTCTTATCAGCGGTAGTACGCTTGGCAGTGCGGAATATGTAGCAGAGCATCTGGCTGAAAAGCTGGACGACGCGGGTTTTTCCAGCGAAATACTGCATGGGCCAATGCTTGAAGAGGTTCCGACTGACGGGATCTGGCTGATTATCAGCTCCACGCACGGTGCGGGAGATATTCCTGACAACCTGCAGCCTTTATATGATGCGTTACGCGAGCAAAAGCCGGACCTGTCACAAGTGCGCTTTGGTGCAATCGGGATCGGCAGTCGTGAATATGACACCTTTTGCGGCGCAATCGACAAGCTGGAAGCCGAATTGAAGGCCTGTGGGGCAAAACAGATCGGCGAAACACTCAGGATCAACGTACTGGAACATGAAATTCCGGAAGATCCGGCTGAAATTTGGCTGGGATCGTGGCATCCGTTGCTCAGAGATTTGTAAAGATCGTACTTTTTTATGTGGATAACTCTGGTTAAAAGCTTGGATCAACCGGTAGTTATCCCAAGAACAACCGTTGTTCAGTTTTTGAGTTGTGTATAACCCTTCATTCTGATCCCAGCTTATACGGACCAGGATCACCGATCATTCACAGCTAATGATCCTCAGCAACCTGTTGATCTTACTTAAAGGATCGTCCTTATCCACAGAAAGGTGCGATCCTAATAAGAGATCACAATAAAACAGATCTCTAAATAAAAAGATCTTCTTTTTAATACCCAGGATCCCAGGTCTTTCTCCATCGACTAAAGTTGAGTAGAATCCACGGCCCGGGCTTCAATCCATTTTCACACCGCGTTATGCGAGGCAATTACCATGTTTTATCAGGATCCTTTTGACGTCATCATCATTGGCGGGGGTCATGCAGGCACCGAGGCCGCAATGGCCGCGGCGCGAATGGGTCAACAGACTCTGCTTTTGACACACAATATCGACACTCTGGGGCAGATGAGCTGCAACCCGGCGATCGGCGGTATTGGGAAGGGACACCTGGTAAAAGAAGTGGATGCGCTTGGTGGGTTGATGGCAAAAGCGATCGACCACGCGGGTATCCAGTTTAGGATACTAAACGCAAGCAAAGGGCCAGCCGTTCGCGCTACCCGAGCTCAGGCCGATCGTGTGCTCTATCGCCAGGCGGTACGCACTGCGCTGGAGAATCAACCTAACCTGATGATCTTCCAGCAGGCGGTTGAAGATCTGATTGTCGAAAACGATCGCGTTGTGGGAGCAGTAACCCAAATGGGACTGAAGTTCCGTGCCAAAGCGGTCGTATTAACCGTGGGGACTTTCCTCGACGGCAAAATTCATATTGGCCTGGATAACTACAGCGGTGGCCGCGCTGGCGATCCGCCGTCCATCCCGCTGTCACGCCGTCTGCGTGAACTGCCGCTGCGCGTCAGCCGCCTGAAAACCGGTACACCGCCGCGTATCGATGCGCGCACGATTGATTTCAGCGTGCTCGGCCAGCAAAACAGCGATAACCCGATGCCGGTCTTCTCATTCCTGGGCGATGCTTCTCAACATCCGCGCCAGATGCCGTGTTACATCACGCATACCAATGAGAAAACCCATGACGTGATCCGCAATAACCTTGATCGTAGCCCAATGTACGCTGGCGTGATCGAAGGTATCGGCCCACGCTACTGCCCGTCGATCGAAGACAAAGTGATGCGCTTTGCCGATCGTAACCAGCATCAGATCTTCCTCGAACCGGAAGGACTGACCTCTAACGAAATTTACCCGAATGGCATCTCCACCAGCCTGCCGTTCGATGTGCAGATGCAAATTGTCCGCTCCATGCAGGGGATGGAAAATGCCAGAATCGTCCGCCCTGGCTACGCGATTGAGTATGATTTCTTCGATCCGCGCGACCTGAAACCTACTCTGGAAAGCAAATTCATCCAGGGTCTGTTCTTTGCGGGCCAGATTAACGGTACAACCGGTTATGAAGAAGCCGCCGCACAAGGCATGCTGGCTGGTCTGAACGCCGCACGTTTGTCTGCTGAAAAAGAAGGTTGGGCACCGCGTCGCGATCAGGCTTATCTTGGCGTGCTGGTGGACGACCTGTGTACGCTGGGCACCAAAGAACCGTACCGTATGTTCACATCTCGCGCTGAATACCGTTTGATGCTGCGTGAAGATAACGCCGACCTGCGTCTGACCGAAATTGGTCGTGAACTGGGTCTGGTGGACGATGAGCGCTGGGCTCGCTTCAACGAGAAACTGGAGCGTATCGAACAGGAACGCCAACGTCTTAAATCAACCTGGGTGAATCCATTAGCGGAGTCCGCAGCAGAAGTGAATGCTCACCTGGCTACACCTCTGTCACGTGAAGCGAGCGGTGAAGATCTGCTGCGTCGCCCGGATATGACCTATGCTCAGTTGACCTCTTTATCTGCGTTCGCACCCGCGCTTGATGATGCTCAGGCCGCAGAACAGGTTGAGATTCAGGTGAAATACGAAGGGTATATTGCCCGTCAGCTGGAAGAAATTGAAAGGCAACAGCGCAATGAAAACACCCTGTTGCCTGCAACGCTGGATTATCGTCAGGTCTCTGGCTTGTCGAATGAAGTTATCGCTAAGCTGAACGATCACAAACCCGTTTCGATCGGTCAGGCATCGCGTATTTCCGGCATAACGCCTGCCGCCATCTCCATTCTGCTGGTATGGCTGAAAAAACAAGGTATGCTGCGCCGCAGCGCTTGATAACACTATTTTGGCGGGGGCGCTTCGCTTGCCCGCCGTACAAATTTGTAGGCCCGATAAGCGAAAGCGCATCGGGCATTTGATTATTAACAGGTAACGACCGTGCTCAACAAACTCTCTCGTCTGCTGGCTGATGCCGGTATTTCTCTTACCGATCACCAGAAAAATCAGCTGATTGCGTATGTCGATATGCTGCACAAATGGAACAAAGCCTACAACCTGACGTCGGTGCGGGATCCAAACGAAATGCTGGTACGCCATATTCTGGACAGCATTGTCGTTGCACCGTATCTGAAGGGTGAGCGTTTTATCGATGTAGGTACGGGACCGGGCCTGCCGGGAATTCCGCTTTCTATAGTGCGTCCAGAAGCGCATTTCACACTGCTCGATAGCCTGGGAAAACGCGTTCGTTTCTTGCGTCAGGTGCAGCATGAGCTTGCGCTTACTAACATCACTCCTGTGCAAAGTCGGGTTGAAGAATTTCCTTCAGAACCGCCGTTTGATGGGGTGATTAGCCGTGCTTTCGCTTCACTCAATGATATGGTGAGCTGGTGTCACCATTTGCCGGGCCAGAATGGGCGTTTTTATGCGCTAAAAGGGCAGTTGCCTGCAGATGAAATTGATTCGCTGCCAGCAGAATTCAGCGTTGAGTCCGTCGAAAAATTACGCGTTCCGCAGTTGGATGGTGAACGTCATTTGGTGGTTATTAAGCCAAACAAAATTTAATTTTTATCAAAAAAAATAGCGAAAAAACGGCTTTTCAGGTGTTAAAAGTCATAGGTAATAGTGTGGTTAAATGTCGTTACATTTCACTAGTGCCTTACGGTTTTGCATCATAACTATAACGTACCGTTTTTTGTTAAAAGCGAAACAAGTCAGCTGTGAAAATATCAGTCTGCTAAAAATAGAACGTAAGAATCACCGTTTGTGTTAATTTTTTATTATAAATGTCAATGAGCGGTTTTTTTGTTGTTAGGCGTTGTTTTTTAAATAGTGGCTATTTTTACGCTTAAATATCAAAAAGATGAAAAGGCATCAATTGCCACGTAAATAAATTATGCGAAGGTGAATATGTTCAATATGTGATCTGGTGCACGCTTTGACGCCAGTGTTTTCGCGGCATTTGCAGTTTTGCATGATCGTTCACAGTTTGCCTAAAAGTAATAAATGTGGGGCAGCGAAAAATATTTAAACATTTATTCACTTTTTAGCTACTTATTGTTTGAAATCACGAAGGCGCACCGTATAATTTGTCCGCTTTTTGATGCTTGACTCTAAGCCATAAAGAACGTTTTATACGACACGCGGCATACCTCGAAGGGAGCAGGAGTAAAAACGTGATGTCTATGTCGCTCTTGAGTCGAAACGTTGCTCGTAAGCTTTTGCTCACACAGCTTCTGGTTGTAATAGCAAGTGGATTGCTGTTTAGCCTCAAAGACCCTTTCTGGGGCATCTCCGCGTTGTGTGGAGGATTGGCAGTGTTACTGCCTAATGTGTTGTTTATGATATTTGCCTGGCGTCACCAGGTACATACACCAGCGAAGGGCCGAGTAGCCTGGTCGTTCGCTTTCGGCGAAGCCTTCAAGGTATTAGCTATGCTGGTGTTGTTGGTGGTGGCGTTGGCTGTTTTGAAAGCGGTATTCATGCCGCTGATCGTTACGTGGGTTTTGGTGCTGGTGGTTCAGATACTGGCGCCGGCTGTAATTAACAACAAAGGGTAAAGGCATCATGGCTTCAGAAAATATGACGCCGCAGGATTACATAGGACACCATCTGAATAACCTTCAGTTGGACCTACGTACATTCTCGCTGGTGGATCCGCACAACCCCCCAGCCACCTTCTGGACGCTCAATATTGACTCCATTTTCTTCTCGGTGGTTCTGGGTCTGTTGTTCCTGCTTATGTTCCGTAGCGTAGCCAAAAAGGCGACCAGCGGCGTACCAGGTAAATTTCAGACCGCGATTGAGCTGGTAATCGGCTTTGTGCATGGTAGCGTGAAAGACATGTACCATGGCAAAAGCAAGCTGATTGCTCCGCTGGCCCTGACGATTTTCGTCTGGGTATTCCTGATGAACTTGATGGATTTGCTGCCTATCGACCTGCTGCCGTACATCGGTGAGCATATCTTTGGCCTACCGGCTCTGCGTGTGGTTCCGTCTGCTGACGTGAACATCACCCTGTCGATGGCGCTGGGCGTATTTATCCTCATTCTGTTCTACAGCATCAAAATGAAAGGCATCGGTGGCTTCGCGAAAGAGTTGACGCTGCAGCCGTTCAATCACTGGGCGTTCATCCCTGTCAACTTAATCCTTGAAGGGGTAAGCCTGCTGTCCAAACCAATCTCTCTTGGTCTGCGACTGTTCGGCAACATGTATGCCGGTGAGCTGATTTTCATTCTGATTGCTGGTCTGTTGCCGTGGTGGTCACAGTGGATCCTGAATGTGCCTTGGGCCATTTTCCACATACTGATTATCACGCTGCAAGCCTTCATATTTATGGTTCTGACGATTGTCTATCTGTCGATGGCATCTGAAGAGCATTAATTTACCAACACTACTACGTTTTAACTGAAACAAACTGGAGACTGTCATGGAAAACCTGAATATGGATCTGCTGTACATTGCTGCCGCTGTGATGATGGGTCTGGCGGCAATCGGTGCTGCGATCGGTATCGGCATCCTCGGGGGTAAATTCCTGGAAGGCGCTGCGCGTCAACCGGATCTGATTCCTCTGCTGCGTACTCAGTTCTTTATCGTTATGGGTCTGGTGGATGCAATCCCAATGATCGCTGTAGGTCTGGGTCTGTACGTGATGTTTGCTGTCGCGTAGTAAGCGTTGCTTGAATTAAGAGCAATATCAGAACGTTAACTAGATAGAGGCATTGTGCTGTGAATCTTAACGCAACAATCCTCGGCCAGGCCATCGCGTTTGTCCTGTTCGTTCTGTTCTGCATGAAGTACGTATGGCCGCCATTAATGGCTGCCATCGAAAAACGTCAAAAAGAAATTGCTGACGGCCTTGCTTCTGCAGAACGAGCACATAAGGATCTTGACCTTGCAAAGGCCAGCGCGACCGACCAGCTGAAAAAAGCGAAGGCGGAAGCTCAGGTAATCATCGAGCAGGCGAACAAACGCCGTGCTCAGATCCTGGACGAAGCTAAAACTGAAGCAGAGCAGGAACGTACTAAAATCGTGGCACAGGCGCAGGCGGAAATTGACGCCGAGCGTAAACGTGCTCGCGAAGAGCTGCGTAAGCAAGTTGCTATCCTGGCTGTTGCTGGCGCCGAGAAGATCATCGAACGTTCCGTGGATGAAGCTGCTAATAGCGACATCGTGGACAAACTTGTCGCTGAACTGTAAGGAGGGAGGGGCTGATGTCTGAATTTATTACGGTAGCTCGCCCCTACGCCAAAGCAGCTTTTGACTTTGCCGTTGAGCACCAAAGCATTGACCGTTGGCAGGATATGTTGACGTTCGCCGCTGAGGTGACAAAAAACGAACAAATGGCAGAGCTTCTCTCTGGCGCGCTGGCGCCGGAAACGCTCGCTGAGTCGTTTATCGCCGTGTGCGGTGAGCAGCTGGACGAAAGCGGCCAAAACCTGATTAGGGTTATGGCTGAAAATAACCGTCTGAATGCGCTCCCGGATGTTCTTGAGCAGTTTATTCACCTGCGTGCAGCCAGTGAGGCTATCTCTGAGGTAGAAGTCACTTCTGCCAATGCACTGAGTGATGAACAGCTTACGAAGATTAGTGCTGCGATGGAAAAACGTCTGTCACGCAAAGTTAAGCTGAATTGCAAAATCGATAAGTCTGTAATGGCAGGCGTAATCATCCGAGCGGGTGATATGGTCATTGATGGCAGCGTACGCGGCCGTCTTGAGCGCCTTGCAGACGTCTTGCAGTCTTAAGGGGACTGGAGCATGCAACTGAATTCCACCGAAATCAGCGAACTGATCAAGCAGCGCATTGCTCAGTTCAGTGTTGTGAGCGAAGCTCATAACGAAGGTACTATTGTTTCTGTAAGTGACGGTGTTATCCGCATTCACGGCCTGGCCGATTGTATGCAGGGTGAGATGATTTCCCTGCCGGGTAACCGTTACGCTATCGCACTGAACCTGGAGCGCGACTCCGTAGGTGCAGTTGTGATGGGTCCATACGCTGACCTCGCCGAAGGCATGAAGGTTAAGTGTACGGGTCGTATTCTGGAAGTTCCGGTTGGCCGTGGCCTGCTGGGTCGTGTGGTGAACACTCTGGGTTCCCCGATTGACGGTAAAGGTCCGGTTGATAACGATGGCTTCTCGCCAATCGAAGTTATCGCACCAGGCGTAATCGAACGTCAGTCCGTCGACCAGCCAGTACAGACCGGTTATAAATCTGTTGATGCCATGATCCCAATCGGTCGTGGCCAGCGTGAGCTGATCATCGGTGACCGTCAGACAGGTAAAACTGCGATGGCAATCGATGCCATCATCAACCAGCGTGATTCCGGCATCAAATGTGTGTACGTGGCTATCGGCCAGAAAGCGTCCACCATTTCCAACGTGGTTCGTAAACTGGAAGAACACGGCGCACTGTCCAAC
The DNA here is from genome assembly GCF_030332875.1 of Citrobacter sp. Cpo045. Lineage (NCBI taxonomy): Bacteria > Pseudomonadati > Pseudomonadota > Gammaproteobacteria > Enterobacterales > Enterobacteriaceae > Citrobacter > Citrobacter sp. Cpo045. The sequence continues at coordinate 450,244 of NZ_JAOWGZ010000107.1, read as the reverse complement.
ACCATCGTTGTTGTGGCGACCGCGTCTGAATCTGCTGCACTGCAATACCTGGCACCATATGCCGGTTGCGCAATGGGCGAATACTTCCGTGACCGCGGTGAAGATGCACTGATCGTTTACGATGACCTGTCTAAACAGGCTGTTGCTTACCGTCAGGTTTCCCTGCTGCTGCGTCGTCCGCCAGGACGTGAAGCATTCCCAGGCGACGTATTTTACCTCCACTCCCGTCTGCTGGAACGCGCATCCCGCGTAAACGCGGAATACGTTGAGAAGTTCACCAATGGTGAAGTTAAAGGTAAAACCGGCTCCCTGACCGCTCTGCCGATTATCGAAACCCAGGCGGGTGACGTTTCTGCGTTCGTTCCGACCAACGTAATTTCCATTACCGATGGTCAGATCTTCCTGGAAACCAACCTGTTTAACTCCGGTATTCGTCCGGCAGTTAACCCGGGTATCTCCGTATCTCGTGTTGGTGGTGCAGCGCAGACCAAGATCATCAAGAAACTGTCCGGTGGCATTCGTACCGCTCTGGCACAGTATCGTGAACTGGCAGCGTTTTCTCAGTTCGCTTCCGACCTGGATGAAGCTACTCGTAAGCAGCTGAGCCATGGTCAGAAAGTAACTGAACTGCTGAAGCAAAAACAGTATGCGCCAATGTCTGTTGCACAGCAGGGTGTGGTGCTGTTTGCGGCTGAACGCGGTTACCTCGAAGATGTGGAACTGGCGAAAATCGGTAGCTTCGAAGCCGCTCTGCTGGCTTACGTTGACCGTGACCACGCTCCGCTGATGCAAGAGATCAACCAGTCCGGTGGCTATAACGATGAAATCGAAGGCAAGCTGAAAGCTATCCTCGATTCCTTCAAGGCAACCCAGTCCTGGTAACGTCTGGCGGTCTGCTTTAGGGCGGACCGCAAGGCATTGAGGAGAAGCTCATGGCCGGCGCAAAAGAGATACGTAGTAAGATCGCAAGCGTCCAGAACACGCAGAAGATCACTAAAGCGATGGAGATGGTCGCCGCTTCCAAAATGCGTAAATCGCAGGATCGCATGGCGGCCAGCCGTCCTTATGCAGAGACCATGCGCAAAGTGATTGGTCACCTTGCGAATGGTAATCTGGAATATAAGCACCCTTACCTGGAAGAACGCGACGTTAAACGCGTGGGCTACCTGGTGGTGTCGACCGACCGTGGTCTGTGCGGTGGCTTGAACATTAACCTGTTCAAAAAGCTGCTGGCGGATATGAAAACATGGTCCGATAAAGGCGTTCAGTGCGATATCGCAATGATTGGCTCTAAGGGCGTGTCTTTCTTTAACTCCGTTGGCGGAAACGTGATCGCTCAGGTAACCGGCATGGGGGATAACCCTTCCCTGTCCGAACTGATCGGTCCGGTTAAAGTGATGCTGCAGGCCTACGATGAAGGTCGTCTGGACAAACTGTACGTTGTCAGCAACAAATTTATTAACACCATGTCTCAGACGCCAACCATCACTCAACTGCTGCCTCTGCCGGCATCAGATGATGATGAATTGAAGCGTAAATCTTGGGATTACCTGTATGAGCCAGACCCGAAAGCGCTGCTGGATACCTTGCTGCGTCGTTATGTCGAGTCTCAGGTTTATCAGGGCGTGGTAGAAAACCTGGCCAGCGAGCAGGCCGCACGTATGGTGGCGATGAAAGCCGCGACCGACAATGGCGGCAGCCTGATTAAAGAGCTGCAGTTGGTATACAACAAAGCTCGTCAGGCCAGCATTACTCAGGAACTCACCGAAATCGTCGGTGGTGCATCCGCGGTATAACCAGGTTAATTCGTAGAGGATTCAAGATGGCTACTGGAAAAATTGTCCAGGTAATCGGCGCCGTGGTTGACGTCGAATTCCCTCAGGATGCCGTACCGCGCGTGTACGATGCTCTTGAGGTTATGAATGGTAAAGAGAGCCTGGTGCTGGAAGTTCAGCAGCAGCTCGGCGGCGGTATCGTACGTACCATCGCCATGGGTTCTTCCGACGGTCTGCGTCGTGGTCTGGAAGTTAAAGACCTCGAACACCCGATCGAAGTCCCGGTAGGTAAAGCAACCCTGGGTCGTATCATGAACGTCCTGGGTCACCCGATCGACATGAAAGGCGATATCGGTGAAGAAGAGCGTTGGGCTATCCACCGCGCAGCACCTTCCTACGAAGAGCTGTCCAGCTCTCAGGAACTGCTGGAAACCGGCATCAAAGTTATCGACCTGATGTGTCCGTTCGCTAAGGGCGGTAAAGTCGGTCTGTTCGGTGGTGCGGGTGTAGGTAAAACCGTAAACATGATGGAGCTGATCCGTAACATCGCGATCGAACACTCCGGTTACTCCGTGTTTGCGGGCGTAGGTGAACGTACTCGAGAGGGTAACGACTTCTACCACGAAATGACCGACTCCAACGTACTGGACAAAGTGTCCCTGGTATATGGCCAGATGAACGAGCCGCCGGGAAACCGTCTGCGCGTTGCACTGACCGGTCTGACCATGGCTGAGAAGTTCCGTGACGAAGGTCGTGACGTTCTGCTGTTCGTTGATAACATCTACCGTTACACCCTGGCCGGTACAGAAGTATCTGCACTGCTGGGTCGTATGCCATCAGCGGTAGGCTACCAGCCGACCCTGGCGGAAGAGATGGGTGTTCTTCAGGAACGTATCACCTCTACCAAAACCGGTTCTATCACCTCCGTTCAGGCGGTATACGTACCTGCGGATGACTTGACTGACCCATCCCCAGCAACCACCTTTGCTCACCTGGATGCAACCGTGGTACTGAGCCGTCAGATCGCTTCTCTGGGTATCTACCCGGCAGTTGACCCGCTGGACTCCACCAGCCGTCAGTTGGATCCGCTGGTTGTTGGTCAGGAACACTACGACACCGCGCGTGGCGTACAGTCCCTGCTGCAGCGTTATCAGGAACTGAAAGACATCATCGCCATCCTGGGTATGGATGAACTGTCTGAAGAAGATAAACTGGTGGTAGCACGTGCGCGTAAGATCCAGCGCTTCCTGTCCCAGCCGTTCTTCGTTGCGGAAGTATTCACCGGTTCTCCGGGTAAATACGTTTCCCTGAAAGACACCATCCGTGGCTTTAAAGGCATCATGGAAGGCGAATACGACCACCTGCCAGAGCAGGCGTTCTACATGGTTGGTTCTATCGACGAAGCCGTGGAAAAAGCCAAAAAACTTTAACGCCTTAATCGGAGGGTGATATGGCAATGACTTACCACCTGGACGTCGTCAGCGCAGAGCAACAAATGTTCTCTGGTCTGGTCGAGAAAATCCAGGTAACGGGTAGTGAAGGTGAACTGGGTATTTTCCCGGGTCACGCCCCGCTGCTCACCGCCATTAAGCCTGGTATGATCCGCATCGTTAAACAGTTCGGTCATGAAGAGTTTATCTATCTGTCCGGCGGCATTCTTGAAGTGCAGCCTGGCAGTGTGACCGTACTGGCTGATACCGCGATTCGCGGACAGGATCTCGATGAAGCGAGAGCCCTGGAAGCGAAGCGTAAGGCTGAAGAGCATATCAAGAGCTCTCATGGTGACGTGGATTACGCTCAGGCATCTGCGGAACTGGCCAAAGCGATCGCGAAACTGCGCGTTATCGAGTTGACCAAAAAAGCGATGTAACACCGGCTTGAAAAGCACAAAGGCCAGTCTGGTTTCCAGGCTGGCTTTTTTTATGGCTTGGTTACAGGAAATATGTAAATAAATAGCAGTTTTATTATTTCGTGATTTAGATCATAAAAATATTGATTGGTTAAAAAATGAGGCGTAGACTCTTTTTTATGTGATGTATGTCACATAATGAACTCAGATAAAAAAAGAGATACCAACATGAAATTGATCAACAAAATCATCGCCCTGTTCAGCAATATGAGTTTTTAGTCTTTCCCCGCCAGCTCTGTGGCGCGAAGCTTTATGCGGTTTATCAGCTAGCGTCATCGTCATTAAATCCCCCCTCCTTCGCTGTATCATTTGTTCTCTATCATTCCTCCCCTCAATTTTCCCAACCCGTTTTTCTGCTTCTCACTGAATCACATAAATAAAATCGTACTATGCTGATGTAATGCTTTATTCATGCGGTAAAAAAATAGCAAAAACATTAACCTAAGGCTTTAATAAGAGCAGACTCCTGGTTTTTGGGAGACAAAAGACGCAGATATAGACGAAAATAGTGAGTTATCAGATGGGGAATCCCCCCTGTTGAACGTTTTATCTTCGGTCCATTTCACGCTGAAAAAAATGTAGTATTTTCAATGTGAAACGGTATAAATTCGTTCTCAAATTACAGTCAGGACGTGTATGTTGAATAATGCTATGAGCGTTGTGATCCTTGCCGCAGGCAAAGGCACGCGTATGTATTCCGATCTTCCTAAAGTGCTGCACACCCTCGCAGGAAAGCCGATGGTTCAGCATGTCATTGATGCAGCTAATGAATTAGGTGCGACTCATGTGCACCTTGTCTACGGACACGGTGGCGATCTGCTTAAGCAAACGCTGAAAGATGGCAATCTGAATTGGGTTCTGCAGGCTGAGCAGTTGGGTACCGGCCATGCAATGCAGCAGGCGGCGCCATTCTTTAGTGATGACGAAGACATTTTAATGCTCTATGGAGATGTGCCGCTGATCTCTACCGATACCTTACGTCGCCTGCGTGAAGCCAAACCGCAGGGTGGTATCGGTTTGTTAACGGTAAAACTGGACGACCCATCCGGCTATGGGCGTATTACCCGTGATAACGGCAAAGTTACTGGCATTGTTGAGCATAAAGATGCAACCGACGAGCAGCGTCAAATCCAGGAAATCAACACTGGCATTCTGATTGCCAACGGCGCTGACATGAAGCGTTGGCTGTCTAAACTGACCAACAACAACGTGCAGGGTGAATACTACATCACCGATATCATCGCGATGGCGTATCAGGAAGGACGTGAAATTGCTGCGGTACATCCGGCACGAATCAGTGAAACGGAAGGGGTAAATAACCGCCTTCAGTTATCCCGTCTGGAACGTGTGTATCAGTCCGAGCAGGCAGAAAAACTGCTGCTGGCGGGCGTGATGCTGCGCGATCCTGCACGTTTTGATCTTCGCGGTACGCTGATTCACGGGCGCGATGTTGAAATTGATACTAACGTTATCATTGAAGGTAACGTAACCGTTGGAGATCGCGTCAAGATTGGTGCTGGCTGCATCATCAAAAACAGCGTGATTGGTGAGGGTTGTGAGCTTAGCCCGTACAGTGTGGTGGAAGATGCCCATCTGGATGCCGCTTGCACCATCGGTCCATTCGCGCGTCTGCGCCCGGGTGCAGAGCTGCAGGAAGGCGCACACGTGGGTAACTTCGTCGAAATGAAAAAAGCGCGTCTGGGTAAAGGCTCTAAAGCTGGTCATTTGACCTATCTGGGCGATGCGGAAATTGGCGATAACGTGAATATCGGCGCGGGTACGATCACCTGTAACTACGATGGTGCCAATAAGTTTAAAACCATTATTGGTGATGATGTGTTTGTGGGTTCTGATACTCAGCTGGTGGCACCTGTCACCGTGGGTAAAGGTGCGACGATTGCAGCAGGAACCACCGTAACGCGTAATGTCGCTGATAACGAATTGGTATTAAGCCGTGTACCTCAGGTCCATAAACAGGGCTGGCAGCGTCCGGTGAAGAAGAAGTAATTTATTTTTGCCGGATGGCGGCTTTGCCTTATCCGGCCTACGTGCGGTGACGTTCTGTAGGCCTGATAAGCGTGAGCGCCCTCAGGCAGACAAGAGATGAGGGGATAATATAATCCTCCGCTCAACAAGCAGTACCTATAAAAATAACCCCACTCTCTACAAGGCTCGGGGCGCCCGTAAATACGGGTTTTATCCAAAGATTTCGCGTTGTGGTAAGGCGGCAAGCGCGTGAGACCATGGGAGCTTACAATCAGTAAGTGACCATGGCGAAAGCGTGCAGCCAACACAGCCACAGCGTGAAAGATGAAGGATAAATACAGGTTGACCGACAACGACAGGCTAATGCCTAAATTCGGAATCAAAAAATATGTGTGGAATTGTTGGCGCTATCGCGCAGCGTGATGTAGCTGAAATCCTTCTCGAAGGTTTACGTCGTCTGGAATATCGTGGTTATGACTCTGCTGGTCTGGCCGTTGTCGATGCTGAAGGCAACATGACCCGTCTGCGTCGTCTGGGTAAAGTGCAGATGCTGACTGCTGCTGCGGAAGAACATCCGCTGCATGGTGGTACTGGTATTGCTCACACCCGCTGGGCGACACACGGTGAACCTTCAGAAGCGAACGCGCATCCCCATGTTTCTGAACACATTGTTGTGGTGCATAACGGCATCATTGAAAACCATGAACCACTGCGTGAGCTGTTGAAAACGCGTGGCTACACCTTTGTTTCTGAAACCGACACCGAAGTGATTGCTCACCTGGTGCACTGGGAGCTGGAACAGGGTGGTACGTTACGTGAAGCCGTGCTGCGTACTATTCCGCAGCTGCGCGGTGCCTACGGCACGGTGATCATGGATACCCGTAACCCGGAAACCCTGCTGGCGGCCCGTTCTGGCAGCCCGCTGGTGATTGGTCTGGGTATGGGTGAGAACTTTATCGCTTCCGATCAGCTGGCACTGCTGCCGGTAACCCGTCGCTTCATCTTCCTGGAAGAGGGCGATATCGCGGAAGTAACCCGTCGTTCGGTCTCTATTTTCGACAAGTCTGGCGCGGAAGTTAAACGTCAGGATATCGAATCTAATCTGCAATACGATGCGGGCGAAAAAGGTATTTATCGCCACTACATGCAGAAAGAGATCTACGAACAGCCGAACGCAATTAAAAACACGCTGACCGGCCGTATCAGCCACGGTGAAGTGGATTTAAGCGAGCTGGGTTCGCATGCCAACGAGCTGCTGTCTCAGGTTGAGCATATCCAGATTATCGCCTGCGGTACGTCGTACAACTCCGGTATGGTGTCCCGCTACTGGTTTGAATCGTTGGCTGGCATTCCTTGTGATGTCGAAATTGCTTCCGAATTCCGCTATCGCAAATCCGCCGTGCGTCGTAACAGCCTGATGATCACTCTTTCCCAGTCTGGTGAAACGGCAGATACCCTGGCGGGTCTGCGCTTATCCAAAGAGTTGGGCTATCTGGGTTCGCTGGCTATTTGTAACGTACCGGGCTCTTCTCTGGTGCGCGAATCCGACCTGGCGATGATGACCAATGCCGGTACCGAAATCGGCGTGGCCTCCACGAAAGCATTTACCACTCAGCTGACCGTTCTGCTGATGCTGGTGGCGAAACTGTCTCGTCTGAAAGGCCTGGATGTGGCTATTGAGCAGGAAATCGTTCACGGTCTGCAGGCGCTGCCGAGCCGTATTGAGCAGATGCTGTCTCAGGACAAACGCATTGCCGCTCTGGCTGAAGGTTTCTCTGATAAACACCATGCGCTGTTCCTGGGCCGTGGCGATCAGTACCCGATTGCGCTGGAAGGCGCGCTGAAGCTGAAAGAGATCTCGTATATTCACGCTGAAGCATATGCCGCAGGCGAACTGAAACACGGTCCGCTGGCGCTGATTGATGCCGATATGCCGGTTATCGTGGTTGCGCCGAACAACGAACTGCTGGAAAAACTGAAGTCCAACATTGAAGAAGTTCGCGCCCGTGGTGGTCAACTGTACGTCTTTGCTGACCAGGATGCTGGCTTTACCAGCAGCGAAAATATGCACATCATTGAGATGCCGCATGTGGAAGAGGTGATTGCACCGATCTTCTATACCGTTCCGCTGCAGCTGCTGGCGTATCATGTGGCGCTGATTAAAGGCACCGACGTGGATCAGCCGCGTAACCTGGCGAAGTCGGTTACCGTAGAGTAATCCGTACCTAACTGAACTGAAAATGCCCTGCTATGAGCGGGGCATTTTTTTAAACTTGTTCTGTTTTTAATCAATTATCCCGCCTGTTTTATGTGACAAACCGTCATCTTCAGCTACTGTTTGCAGTGTCATAAAAAGAAAATTTTAGCGAAATGTTATTGTCATGGTAATGGTTAACGTTTTGTTTTAAATGTATTTTTAGACAAATAACTTCCCGTGTTTTTCATTGTCATAAAAATGTCATATTTCGTACATTTAACTGTCACCTGTTTGTCCTATTTTGCTCACAGTAGCAACTCAAACAACGATTTACGAAAACCGTGCAGGAGACATTATGAAAGTTATGCGTACCACTGTCGCAACTGTTGTCGCCGCGACCTTATCCATGAGCGCGTTCTCTGCGTTTGCAGCAGCGAGCCTGACAGGTGCAGGTGCAACCTTCCCTGCGCCAGTGTATGCCAAATGGGCAGATACCTATCAGAAAGAGACCGGTAGCAAAGTAAACTACCAGGGTATCGGCTCCTCCGGTGGTGTAAAACAAATTACGGCCAATACCGTTGATTTCGGCGCTTCTGATGCACCGCTGTCTGACGAGAAACTGGCACAAGAAGGCCTGTTCCAGTTCCCGACCGTTATCGGCGGTGTGGTGCTGGCGGTGAATATCCCTGGACTGAAATCCGGCGAGCTGGTGCTTGACGGTAAAACGCTGGGCGACATCTACCTCGGTAAAATTAAGAAGTGGGATGACGAAGCCATCACCAAACTGAACCCAGGTCTGAAGCTGCCTTCGCAAAATATCGCCGTTGTGCGTCGCGCTGATGGTTCTGGTACTTCCTTCGTCTTCACTAGCTACCTGGCGAAAGTGAACGAAGAGTGGAAATCTAAAATTGGTTCCGGCTCTACCGTTAACTGGCCGACCGGTCTGGGCGGTAAAGGTAACGACGGTATCGCCGCGTTCGTACAGCGTCTGCCGGGTTCTATCGGTTACGTTGAGTACGCTTACGCTAAGCAGAACAACCTGGCGTACACCAAGCTGGTCTCTGCTGATGGTAAACCGGTAAGCCCGACCGAAGAAAACTTTGCCAACGCCGCTAAAGGCGCTGACTGGAGCAAAACCTTTGCTCAGGATCTGACGAACCAGAAAGGTGACGATGCGTGGCCAATCACTTCCACCACCTTCATCCTGGTCCATAAAGAGCAGAAGAAGCCTGAGCAGGGCGTTGAAGTGCTGAAATTCTTCGATTGGGCATATAAAAATGGTGGCAAACAGGCTAATGACCTGGATTACGCCAGCCTGCCGGACAGCGTGGTTGAGCAGATTCGTGCTGCATGGAAGACCAACGTGAAAGACAGCAGCGGTAAAGCGCTGTACTAATAGAATATCTTTAACGAGTTGGCGGATGGCGCTACGCTTATCCGCCCTACAGTTCCGACTGTAGGCCCAATTTGTAGGCTGGATAAGCGTAGCGCCATCCGGCAGGGCAATTTCGTAAACGCGTTTAACTTAAAGAGTGATTTATGGCTGCAACCAAGCCTGCTTTTAACCCACCGGGTAAAAAGGGTGACATGATATTCAGCGCGCTGGTAAAACTGGCTGCGCTGATTGTGCTATTGATGTTGGGTGGCATTATTGTCTCTCTGGTTATCTCCTCCTGGCCAAGCATACAGAAATTTGGTTTCTCCTTTTTGTGGACCAAAGACTGGGATGCGCCGAACGATATCTACGGCGCGCTGGTACCGATTTACGGTACGCTGGTCACCTCGTTTATTGCATTGCTGATTGCCGTTCCGGTGAGTTTCGGCATTGCGCTGTTCCTGACTGAACTTGCACCCGGTTGGCTGCGTCGTCCGCTGGGTATCGCTATTGAACTGCTGGCAGCAATTCCGAGTATCGTATACGGCATGTGGGGCCTGTTTATCTTTGCCCCGCTGTTTGCGACGTACTTCCAGGAGCCGGTCGGAAACATCCTTTCCAACATTCCGTTTGTTGGCGCACTGTTCGCTGGCCCGGCGTTTGGTATCGGTATTCTGGCGGCTGGTGTGATCCTCGCTATCATGATCATTCCGTACATTGCTGCGGTTATGCGTGATGTGTTCGAACAAACGCCGGTGCTTATGAAAGAGTCAGCCTACGGCATCGGCTGTACCACCTGGGAAGTTATCTGGCGTATCGTCCTGCCGTTCACCAAAAATGGTGTGATCGGCGGTGTGATGCTGGGTTTGGGCCGCGCGCTGGGTGAAACCATGGCGGTCACCTTTATCATTGGTAACACCTACCAGCTCGATAGCGCCTCGCTGTACATGCCGGGCAACAGTATTACCTCTGCGCTGGCGAATGAATTTGCCGAAGCGGAATCGGGGCTGCACGTTGCTGCGTTGATGGAACTGGGTCTGATTCTGTTTGTGATCACCTTCATCGTACTGGCGGCGTCTAAGTTCATGATCATGCGCCTTGCGAAGAACGAGGGGGCACGCTAATGGCTACGCTTGAAATGCAAAACACCACTGCGCTGGCGGAGTCCCGCCGTAAAATGCAGGCACGTCGCCGTCTGAAGAACCGCATCGCGCTGACGCTCTCTATGGCGACCATGGCGTTCGGACTGTTCTGGCTCATTTGGATCCTGATGTCCACGATCACCCGTGGTATTGACGGTATGTCGCTGGCGCTGTTCACCGAAATGACGCCTCCGCCGAATACAGCGGGTGGTGGTCTGGCGAACGCCCTGGCCGGTAGCGGACTGTTAATTCTGTGGGCGACCGTGTTTGGTACACCGCTTGGCATTATGGCGGGTATCTACCTGGCAGAGTACGGACGTAAGTCCTGGCTGGCTGAGGTTATCCGCTTTATCAATGACATTCTGCTGTCTGCGCCATCAATCGTGGTCGGTCTGTTCGTTTACACCATTGTGGTAGCAAAAATGGAACACTTCTCTGGCTGGGCGGGCGTTATCGCGCTGGCGCTGCTGCAGGTGCCCATTGTTATTCGTACCACGGAGAACATGCTCAAGCTGGTGCCGGATAGCCTGCGTGAAGCCGCCTATGCACTGGGTACGCCGAAATGGAAGATGATTTCTGCGATCACCCTGAAGGCGTCTGTCTCGGGGATCATTACAGGCGTTCTGTTAGCGATTGCTCGTATCGCAGGTGAAACGGCTCCGCTGCTGTTTACGTCGCTCTCCAATCAGTTCTGGAGCACCGACATGATGCAGCCTATCGCCAACCTGCCGGTCACTATCTTTAAGTTTGCGATGAGCCCGTTTGCTGAGTGGCAGCAACTGGCCTGGGCCGGGGTACTGATTATTACCTTGTGCGTACTGCTGCTGAACATTCTGGCGCGCGTCATTTTCGCGAAGAAGAAACACGGTTAATTTTTACGGCGTGGCTGATGCGGCGCCGGATGAGGAAGAGATTGAAATGAGTATGGTTGATACTGCCCCAGGTAAGATTCAGGTTCGTGATTTGAACTTCTACTATGGCAAATTCCATGCCCTGAAGAACATCAACCTGGATATTGCTAAAAACCAGGTAACGGCGTTTATCGGGCCGTCAGGCTGTGGTAAATCAACGCTGCTGCGTACGTTCAACAAAATGTTTGAACTGTACCCGGAGCAGCGTGCGGAAGGTGAAATCCTGCTGGATGGCGACAATATTCTCACCAATACCCAGGATATCGCTCTGCTGCGTGCCAAAGTGGGCATGGTATTCCAGAAGCCGACGCCGTTCCCGATGTCCATCTACGACAACATTGCTTTTGGCGTACGTCTGTTTGAGAAACTCTCGCGTGCGGATATGGACGAGCGTGTGCAGTGGGCATTGACCAAGGCCGCATTGTGGAACGAAACCAAAGATAAATTACACCAGAGCGGGTACTCTCTCTCGGGTGGTCAGCAGCAGCGTCTGTGTATTGCGCGTGGTATCGCCATTCGCCCGGAAGTGCTTCTGCTTGATGAGCCATGTTCAGCGCTCGACCCTATTTCTACCGGGCGTATCGAAGAGCTGATCACTGAGCTGAAAGAGGATTACACCGTCGTTATCGTTACCCACAACATGCAGCAGGCTGCGCGTTGTTCCGATCACACGGCATTTATGTACCTGGGCGAGTTGATTGAGTTCAGCAACACGGACGATCTGTTCACCAAGCCCGCGAAGAAACAAACTGAAGATTACATCACCGGTCGTTACGGCTGATTCAGGAGCTTGTTGTGGATAACCTTAACCTTAATAAACATATTTCCGGCCAGTTCAATGCAGAGCTGGAAAGCATCCGTACCCAGGTGATGACCATGGGCGGCATGGTCGAGCAGCAGCTTTCTGATGCAATCACGGCGATGCACAACCAGGACAGCGAGCTGGCAAAACGCGTCATTGAAGGCGATAAGAACGTCAACATGATGGAAGTGGCGATCGACGAAGCCTGCGTGCGTATCATCGCCAAGCGTCAACCGACAGCGAGCGACCTGCGTCTGGTGATGGCGATTATCAAAACCATCGCTGAGCTGGAACGTATTGGCGACGTGGCGGACAAAATTTGCCGTACCGCGCTGGAGAAGTTCTCGCAACAGCACCAGCCTCTGCTGGTAAGCCTGGAATCACTGGGCCGCCACACCGTACAAATGCTGCATGACGTGCTGGATGCGTTTGCGCGTATGGATCTGGACGAAGCAGTGCGTATTTATCGCGAAGATAAGAAAGTTGACCAGGAATATGAAGGCATCGTGCGTCAGCTGATGACTTATATGATGGAAGACCCACGTACCATTCCAAGCGTGCTGACCGCGCTGTTCTGCGCACGTTCCATCGAACGTATCGGTGACCGCTGCCAGAATATCTGCGAATACATCTTCTACTTCGTGAAGGGACAAGACTTCCGTCACGTGGGCGGGGATGAGCTGGATAAGCTGCTGGCGGGCAAAGATCCGAAGGAATAAGCAGCTTGTTGCGTTCGCCGGGATCCCCCGGCGTCGCTATTGTTGGCCGGATAAGGTGTTACGCCGCATCCGGCATTCTGCGCCATTCGCCTGATGGCGCTTTGCTTATCGGGCCTACTGTTTATTCGACGATATTCCAACCCCGCGCTTTCCACAATTCCGGCAACTGTGCCAGATCGGTAAACGTCGTCACTTTTGGATGATCGATCGGTTTGTTATGCGGATCGGCGCAGAAGTAGAACACTTCCATCCCGGCGGCAATCCCCGCCTGCGCACCTGCGCTGGAATCATCAACCAGAATGCAGTTCTCAACGTTAACGTCCATCGCTTTCGCCGCATGGAACATCAGGGCCGGATCGGGCTTCCAACGCTGAATATCGTAGCCGCTGAACAGTAAATCAGGGAAATGGTGCAACATGCCCAGCTTACCCAGCGAATGCTGCATTTTGCTGACTGGACCGTTAGAGACCACACACATTGGTACGGCCATGCTGTCCAGTAGCGCATTGGCACCGGCAATCACCTCCAGTTCCGTATCGAACAGACGTGCGACCTCAGCGCGGTAAACCGGTTCTAAATCGGCTTTTGCCAGTTCGACACCGTGCTCTTCGTTGATAATGTCGATGATCTCGTACAGCTTTACCCCCTTGAAGCGTTTGAAAATTTCTTCAAGATCGAGCGTAATGCCAAACGCCTGGAACATGCTGACATACGCGCGAGAACAAATCACTTCACTGTCGACAAGGGTACCGTCACAGTCAAAAAATACGGCTTCTATCTGGGACATGTCATTTCCGTTTTAACAAGTTTAACGTTTTCGTAATGCATTATTGGGCGACGCAATCGTTGCCGTATAAGCAAAATCAATGAAAAAAGTTGCTCATAACCCAACCCTATTGTCGCATTTTGGTATAGGATAGCGACGAATTTTCCCTCCTTGTTCGGAAATTGATAATGAGTCAACAACACACAACCCAGGCTTCTGGCCAGGGGATGCTGGAACGCGTGTTCAAACTGCGCGAACATGGCACGACGGCACGGACCGAAGTGATCGCCGGTTTAACGACCTTCCTGACGATGGTGTATATCGTTTTTGTTAACCCGCAAATTCTTGGCGTGGCTGGCATGGATACCAGCGCTGTCTTTGTTACCACCTGCCTTATTGCTGCATTTGGTAGCATCCTGATGGGCCTGTTTGCCAACCTGCCGGTCGCACTTGCGCCTGCTATGGGCCTGAACGCATTCTTCGCTTTCGTGGTCGTTGGCGCGATGGGACTGTCATGGCAGATTGGTATGGGCGCTATCTTCTGGGGCGCTGTTGGTCTGCTGCTGCTGACGATTTTCCGCGTTCGTTACTGGATGATTGCCAATATCCCGGTTAGCCTGCGTGTGGGGATCACCAGCGGTATTGGTCTGTTCATCGGCATGATGGGGCTGAAAAACGCCGGTGTTATCGTGGCGAACAAAGACACGCTGGTGTCCATCGGTAACCTGACCTCCCACAGCGTACTGCTCGGCATTCTGGGCTTCTTTATCATCGCTATTCTGGCGTCACGTAATATTCATGCGGCGGTGCTGATCTCTATCATCGTGACCACGCTGCTGGGCTGGATGCTGGGCGATGTTCATTACAACGGTATCGTTTCTGCGCCACCGAGCGTGATGTCCGTTATCGGACATGTCGACCTGGCCGGTTCGTTTAACATTGGCCTGGCGGGTGTGATTTTCTCGTTCATGCTGGTTAACCTGTTCGACTCCTCCGGTACGCTGATTGGCGTTACGGATAAAGCCGGTCTGGCGGATGCGAAGGGCAAGTTCCCGCGCATGAAGCAAGCGCTGTATGTGGATAGCGTGTCGTCGGTTACCGGGGCGTTTATCGGGACTTCTTCCGTTACTGCGTATATCGAATCTTCTTCCGGGGTTTCGGTCGGTGGACGTACCGGTCTGACCGCCGTGGTCGTTGGCCTGCTGTTCTTGCTGGTTATCTTCCTGTCGCCGCTGGCGGGGATGGTACCGGGTTATGCAGCCGCTGGTGCGCTGATTTACGTTGGCGTCCTGATGACATCAAGCCTGTCGCGCGTGAAGTGGGATGACCTGACAGAAGCGGTTCCGGCGTTTATTACCGCCGTGATGATGCCCTTTAGCTTCTCAATTACCGAAGGTATTGCGCTGGGCTTTATTTCTTACTGCGTGATGAAGATTGGTACCGGACGTTTCCGCGATCTCAGCCCGTGCGTCATCATTGTCGCGCTGCTGTTTGTGCTGAAGATTGTGTTTATCGACGCGCACTAATCGCTGTTTATTTGCCCATATATCAACAAGCCCGGCATATCGCCGGGCTTTTTCTTTTACGCTTTCACGCGCTGAATGTAGTCGCCAAATGCGGTCAGTTGACCGGTCAGATGGTCCAGCGTGCTTTGGTCGATCACTTCACCTGTCTGCGGGTCTACTTTGTTCTGAATGACGCCGCCCATAAATTCCGGCTTGTTCATTACCATGGCGTCGAGGAATACCAGGATCTGACGCAGATGATACTGGCAGCGCGCGCCGCCAATAGCGCCCATAGAACTGGTCTGGATCAGCACCGGCTTACCCGATAATGGCTGATCGGGCAGGCGGGACAGCCAGTCGATGGCGTTCTTCAGTCCGCCCGGAACAGAATAGTTATATTCAGGTGTGACGATGACGACACCGTCAGCCTTTCTGATTTGCTCAGCCAGCGCTTCTACGCTGGCCGGAAAACCTTCTTCCTGTTGGAGGTCGGCATCGTACAGAGGGATATCACCAATCGACGGCAGCGCGTTCACTTCCATTCCCGCTGGAGCAATCTTGGGCAGCGTACGGGCAACCATTCCATTAAACGAACCTTTGCGCAGACTTCCCAGTAACGTAACAACATTCAATGTTTCAGACATGGTGACTCCTGTTTCATCATGAAGGTTAAATCAAAGCGTATGGCTCTTCGCTGCACATAATTGAGAGAACCGGATCAGACGCCCCGTTGGCTCATTGGCGCGAGTCTGGATATCAGGCAAACTTTTCCAGTCCTGTTTACCATCAAACTCCCAAACCTTGAGTTTTTCAATGGTTGGCGTAACTGCAACTGACCACACCAGTACATCTTCCGCATCGCAAATGGCTTCAACCTGCGCCACATGGGCACATTTCAGGCGCCCTGCGCCGGGTAAAAGCTGGAGCTCGCGCGGATCGTCATTGCACACATCGCCAGTGAGTTTGAGTACGCTCTGGCGCAATGTAATGAGCTGCGCGCGTGCTTCGTTGGGGTCGTTTTGGTTATTGATCCACAGGTTTTCGTTACTGGAGAAGCGCCACGTTTCCGCTGAATTTGGATTGTGAAACCCGCGGGTGGCCCGCTGAAGTTCCATATCCAGGCCGCACGTTCCTTCAGTTGTTAGCACAACACCGACGATATTCCCGGCATAGGAAATCGAAAAACCCGGCAGGTTCTTATCGCGAAAAACGGGCTTACCTTTGGCCTGAGTAACAATTTCGGGCAGCGTGCTGGTGCCGTAAAGCATAAACATCAGTTCAGCGAGAAGACTTCGGGAAGCCAGGAAACGTGTCCGGCGATGAGCGGGTAGATCTCTTGCTTCGATATGACATGGAGAAGGGAGGCGAGCTGAAACCAGGTGTCCCTCCGTAAGAATCCCTCTGGCAAAATGTGTCGCCATTTGTCGCTCCGTGATTAATGGTCCGTGATTATTACCAGAGTAACATTTACACGGCTTCCGGGCAGGCTTTGCTGCCCAAAAACTAAGCGAAAATGGGAGACATTACGCGATATTTACATTTCTGTTGCCAGAATGGTCGATTTAGCAACACCAAAATGAAGGATCGTCAGGAGATATCGCGATAAAGAGCCTTGATCGTGTCTTTTAGCCAGACGATCTTAGGATTGTGGCTGTTGCGTTTATGCCAAAGAAGAGTGAACGGTACGCGCATTTTTTCCAGTTGCGCCGTATCAAATGGCATTGGCCGTGCAACGAGTGGAAGCTGGTGGAGTTGGTTATAACGCTGGCAATAGACCGGTGCGGTGGCTATCAGCGCGTGATCCGGCTGCGCGGCCATAAACAGCGATTGCTCAAAACCGGGCAGACATAACGCGATATTGCGTGCGCGTCCCATTTCTTGCAGGACTTCATCCAACGCCCATGTATCGCTTTGCTCCCAGCTAATGCTGATGTGCGGATAGCGCAGAAAGGTGTCCAGATTCCACTCTTCCTGCAGTGCGGGATGATCTTCACGTAGCCAGACGCAGGGCAGATCGGAAAACAGCACTTCATGGTCGATCGACAATGGCAACAAACTCAGCAGTTCGCGCGAACGCGGATGACTTTCGCGCCCGGTAAAGCCAATATCCACTTCACCGCGAATAATGGCATCCAGCGAGTCATAGTCCCAGTTGCGTATTTTGATTGTTGCCTGGGGATAGCGCTGATAAATCTGCTGGGAGAGCGCATTGAACATGATCATCACTAACGGCGTTTCGGCCGCCAGATCAAACTTCAGCCCGCGTGGAGACTCATGGTGCGGCTTATCGAGCAACTGATTGCCCATCTGCATCCATTCAGCAAGGCTCTGCTCCATGCTGACCATCAGCGGCGTCGGTGATAGCCCCAGCGGGGTGTTCACAAACAAGGGATCGTCAAACCAGGTCCGCAGCTTCGACAGCGACTTACTGACCGCCGACGGTGTGACGTTCATCCGTTTGGCGGTTTTAGTGACGCTGCGTTCCTGCATCAACAGCTGCAGGCAGAGCAATAAATTAAGATCGAGACTGCTGAGGGATTTCTTCATGAGTTGGCGCGGACCGGTTAGGTGCAACAGTGATAATCAGCATGATACTCACTATGCTACAGCCAATCAGAATCCCGATCAGCATATTCAGCGCATCAAGGCCAAGAACCGCCGCCAGCCAAATCCACAGCGAGGAACCGCAAACCTGGGCAATACCTAATGCCGAGCTGGCGACGCCCGCGCGCAGCGAGAACGGCCCAAGCGCCTGGCTCATCGCAACACCGAAGCCGACCGAGAATCCGGCGCAGATTAACGTCAGCCCGAAAAGCGTTACTGCGTGTGAAGTGGCAAGGGTTAACACCACGCCGGCACACAGAAACAGCACCTGTGAGGTCAGCATCAGAACGCGAGGCTTAAATACGCTCAGAGCAAATGGCGTAGAGAAAGAGACCGCCATACTGATGCCTGCGGTCATGGCCATCGTGGTGGCGTACTCACCACGGTCGAAGCCCATCACTTCCATCAGCAGCACCGGAGACGTATTCACGAAGGTCAGGATCACCGACACGCTGAGGGTGGTAATGGCCAGACGGCTTAAGAAAAAGCGGTTTACCAGTGATTCGGTCGTGTGGTTCTTTTCCGTCGTCGCCATAAGCGTTGCTGGGCGCGATTCTCGCAGGACAAACACCGACAGCAGGCAAACAGCCACACCCATTCCCATCATCGTGTAGAACAGGCTCTGCCACGGGTATTTGAGCATGATCAGATGCCCCATCACCGGAGCCAGCACCGGCACGATACAGGTAATACCGTTCAATAACGACAGTACCTTCGCCCGGCGGCGATCGTCGAGCGTATCGCGCAGGATAGCGAAAGCCACCACGTAGCAACAGCCCGCACCTACGCCCTGAATAAAACGACCTATGAGGAATGGCGTACCGCTTTCGGCGAAAGAACATATCGCAGAGGCGAAAATAAAGATGAGTGCGCCGACTATGGCGACCGGTTTGCGACCTGACTGGTCGGCAATTTTACCGGCGAACAGCATCGCCGTCGCCATTCCTGCCAGATATACCGAAAACGCGATATGCAGTTGCGCCTCGCTGGCCTGTAAATCGGCAGCAATACGGGGCAGCCCCACCAGATACATATCAATACCGGCAGGATAAAGAAGAACCAGGGCGAAACTGCAGATTAGAAAGCGTGTCATAGCGACCTCATAAGAAATGTGGCGCTAAGCATACGGTCAGAGAGTCAACTGCACGAGTTGCCATTTGGACAACAGTGATTTCCACATGGGAAATAGTTGTTGCCGGATGGCGGCGTAAACGCCTTATCCGGCCTACGGGGCCTGTAGGCCCGGTTAGCATCACGCCACCGGGCAACACAACGTTACTTACCGATACAGAAGCTGGAGAAGATCCGTCCCAGCAGATCGTCGGAGGTAAACTCTCCTGTGATCTCACTGAGGTTCTGCTGCGCAAGGCGTAGCTCCTCAGCCAGCAATTCTCCGGCCCATGCTCCGAGCAGTTGGGCTTTACCCTGCTCGAGATGCTCTGCAGCTTCTGCCAGCGCCTGCAGATGACGACGACGGGCCAGGAAGCCGCCTTCCATATTGGTTTCAAAGCCCATGCTCTGTTTGAGATGATTACGCAGTACGTCAACGCCTTCACCGGTACGCGCGGAGAGGCGAACCAGTGAGTGGCCATTTACTTCACTAAGGCCCAGCGTCTCACCGGTAATATCCGCTTTGTTACGCACCACAGTGATCGGCAGTTTGGCTGGCAGACGGGCAATAAAGTCTGGCCAGATATCTGCCGGGTCCACGGCGTCGGTGGTGGTGCCATCAACCATAAACAGTACACGGTCGGCCTGTTCAATTTCCTGCCAGGCACGTTCGATACCGATGCGTTCCACTTCATCGTTAGCGTCGCGCAAACCGGCGGTGTCGATGATGTGTAGCGGCATGCCATCGATGTGAATATGCTCACGCAGCACGTCGCGAGTAGTCCCGGCGATATCGGTGACAATGGCCGCCTCACGGCCAGCCAGCGCGTTCAGCAGGCTTGATTTCCCGGCGTTTGGCCGACCGGCAATCACCACCTTCATCCCTTCGCGCAGCAGGCTGCCCTGATGCGCTTCCGCACGCACGGCATCAAGATCGCTGATAACGTTGTTGAGTTGCGCTTCAATCTTGCCGTCAGACAGGAAGTCGATTTCTTCATCCGGGAAGTCGATCGCTGCTTCAACATAGATGCGCAGGTGAGTGAGCGCTTCCACAAGATGATTTACCCGTGCGGAAAATGCGCCCTGCAACGAGTTCAGCGCTGAGCGAGCGGCTTGCTCTGAGCTGGCATCGATCAGGTCGGCAATCGCCTCTGCCTGAGCTAAATCGAGCTTATCATTGAGAAACGCTCGCTCGGAGAATTCACCCGGTCTGGCAATGCGCAGCCCGGGAATGGTCAGAATACGTTTGAGCAGCAGGTCAAGAATCACTGGACCGCCGTGGCCCTGAAGCTCTAAAACGTCTTCGCCAGTAAAGGAGTTTGGGCCGGGGAACCACAGGGCAATCCCCTGATCCAGCGCGCTGCCATCCGCGTCTTTAAACGGCAGATAATCGGCATAACGCGGTTTGGGCAGTTTCCCCAGTACGGTTTCTGCGACCTCACGCGCCTTCAGGCCGGAGATACGCAGGATACCCACGCCACCACGTCCCGGTGGGGTGGCCTGAGCGACGATGGTGTCGTTATGGCTCATGGTTTGTCTCTTCTTAATGCAATAAAAAAGGCGGTCTAATGACCGCCCTTTACTTTATGTTCCGTTTGCCGGATGGCGGCTTCGCCTAATCCGGCCTACACCGAATCAGGAGTTTTTCTTCTCGCGGCTATGCAGGCCACGTTTCTCCAGACCACGGTAAATCAGCTGCTGCTGAATAATGGTTACCAGGTTGCTGACGATATAGTACAGCACCAGACCTGACGGGAACCACAGGAAGAACACGGTGAAGATGACCGGCATAAAGGTCATGATCTTCTGCTGCATCGGGTCGGTTACAGTGGTCGGAGACATCTTCTGAATGAAGAACATCGTCACGCCCATCAGAATCGGCAGGATGTAGTACGGGTCCTGTGCAGACAGGTCATGGATCCACAGAGCGAATGGCGCATGACGCAGTTCAATGGAGCCCATCAGCATGTAGTACAACGCCAGGAAGATTGGCATCTGGATGATCAGCGGGAAGCAGCCGCCCAGCGGGTTAACCTTCTCAGCTTTGTACAGGGCCATCATTTCCTGGCTCTGACGCTGTTTGTCATCGCCCAGACGCTCACGCATAGCCTGAATCTTCGGCTGCAGCATACGCATCTTCGCCATGGAGGTGTACTGCGCTTTGGTCAGCGGGTACATGATGCCACGAACGATAAAGGTGATAACGATGATGGAGAAGCCCCAGTTACCCAGGAAGCTATGGATCCACTTCAGCAGTTTAAACAGCGGCTGAGAAATGAACCACAACCAGCCGTAGTCCACGGTCAGATCCAGGTGCGGTGCAACGGCCGCCATTTTATCCTGAATTTCCGGGCCGACCCACAGGGTGCTGGTCATCGCGCCAGTCTGGCCAGGCTGCACCAGTACCGGCTGTGATTTATAGCCGATAGCGGCAATGCCGTTACCCAGGTTAGCGGTATAGAAGTTGTTGGTGCCGTCGTTACGCGGAACCCATGCCGTTGCGAAATACTGTTGCAGCATTGCGACCCAGCCGTCTTTAGCATTGACGTTCAGGTTTTCGTTTTCAGCAATGGTGTCGAATTTGTATTTCTCATACTTCTCATCCGGCGTGGAGTACGCCGCGCCACGGAAGGTGTGCAGCGCAAAGTTGCTGCTACCGGTGTCGCGATGAGATGGCAGATTGATGGATTGCTTCAGCTGACCAAAGGTGGAGATTTCCAGCGGTTTTTCGCCGGCGTTCTGCACGCTGTAGTTAACGTTGACAGCATATTCACCACGCTTAAGAACAAACGTTTTAGTGAATGTGTTACCCGCTGCGTCAGTATAGGTCATCGGGATCTGCAGTTCGTTCTGACCGTCAGCCAGTACAAACGCGTCTTTATCGACGTTGTACAGCGGACGTGGGCCGTTAGCCGGGTTATCCGGGCCGTCACGACCTGTCAGGCCACTCTGTGCCTGGTAGATGAACTGTGGCGTAGTTTCCAGTAACTGGAACGGTTCGGTAGAACCGAGTTCTTTCGGGTAAGCTGGCAGTGAAGCCTGTTCCACATCACCACCACGGGTGTTGATGGTCAGATCAAGCACGTCAGTTTTAACCGTAATCAGTTTCCCCTGGCCACTGGCCGGTACGCCCTGGTCTGCGGCGCTACCCGCTGCGGTGGTCGTTGTCTGCGTGGTCTGTTGGGCCTGAGGTTGCGGGTTTTTATCCTGCTCCCAGGCTTGCCAGATCATGAAAGACACGAACAGCAAAGCGATGACTAAAAGATTGCGTTGCGAATCCATCGTTAGTGTTCTCTGGTATCAAATGGTCCGGGCGGGACGGGATCGTCACCACCAGGGTGTAAAGGGTGGCATTTTAATACGCGTTTCACCGTCAACCAACTGCCTTTTATCACTCCAAACCTGCGCAATGCCTCAATTCCGTAGCTCGAACAGGTTGGAGTGAAGCGGCAATGCGGCCCAAGCAGCGGACTGATCAGGCGTTGATAGACCCGAATGAGGGCTATCAGGACCCGCGAGCCAGGCGACAATGGCGACGCCATAATTTTTCCAACGCTTCCGAGAGAGCACGGTTATCGAGGTCAGCAACCCCTTTTTTCGCCACCACCACGAAATCCATTGCTGGAAGCTCGTGCTGACGTAAACGGAAGCTTTCACGCGTCAGACGTTTAATCCGATTGCGTTCATGCGCACGTTTAACATTTTTCTTGGCGACTGTAAGACCGATACGGGGATGCCCCAGCGAATTCAGGCGGCCGAGGATGGTGATTTGCGGCGTGCCAGCCCGTTGTGGCTGCTGGAAGACGAATGTGAAATGAGTGGGAGTTAACAAACGTAACTCCCTGGGAAATGCGAGCTTAACCACTCAGGGGCTAGCTTTTATTACTTAGAAACGGTCAGACGAGAACGGCCTTTAGCACGACGACGTGCCAGAACCTGACGACCATTTTTATTAGCCATACGAGCACGGAAGCCGTGAGAACGGTTGCGCTTCAGTACAGACGGTTGAAAAGTGCGTTTCATGGCGATTTCTACCTAAACTTGAATAAATTCACTGACTTTTGCGTATACCCGAACGAATTTCGAACGACTTACGCCACAGTGTGGGTGATTAAAGAGGCCGGATTGTAATAATTGTACACTCCGGAGTCAATTCTCTTTCCTTATTTCCCGCTTTTTTCCGCATGGTTTCGCGTAAAAAACAGGCAGCGTTGACGCCGTAAGGCGACCGTTACTCGCTGGGGGTAAGAATTATACGGGCTGGTGGATAAAGCGCAAGGATCGCACGGGATCTTTATTAGATCGTTTAAGCAGTAAAGCATCTTTACTCATTAATTTTTTCAATATGCGCGCTAAAACCTGCAGCACTTCTCCAGGATCGTTTACACTTAGCCGATTCTGGATCATCCTGTGGATAAATCGGGAAGAATCTGTGAGAAACAGAAGATCTCTTTCTCAGTTTACGCTATGATCCGCGGTCCTGATCGTTTCAATGGATCCTGATCGGGTAAAAATTGCAGATAGCAATTCGCACGTCACCCTTTGCATAGGGTCTTGTCGATGTGCGTCAACAATCATGAATGTTTCAGCCTTTGTCATTTATCGACTTTTGTTCGAGTGGAGTCCGCCGTGTCACTTTCGCTTTGGCAGCAGTGTCTTGCCCGATTGCAGGATGAGTTACCAGCCACAGAGTTCAGTATGTGGATACGCCCGTTGCAGGCGGAACTGAGCGATAACACGCTGGCTTTGTATGCGCCAAACCGTTTCGTGCTCGATTGGGTAAGGGATAAATACCTTAATAATATTAATGGATTACTCAATAATTTCTGTGGAGCGGATGCCCCACAGCTGCGCTTTGAAGTCGGCACTAAACCCGTCACGCAAACGCTGAAAACGCCGGTCAACAATGTTGTTGCGCCCGCCCACGTGGCTCAGCAAGTGCAACCACAACGTGCTGCTCCGGCGGCTCGTCCAGGCTGGGATAACGTCCCGGCTCCGGCAGAACCTACCTATCGTTCTAACGTCAACGTCAAACACACGTTTGATAACTTCGTTGAAGGTAAATCTAACCAACTGGCGCGCGCGGCGGCACGTCAGGTGGCGGACAATCCTGGCGGCGCCTACAATCCGTTATTCCTTTATGGCGGTACGGGTCTGGGTAAAACCCACCTGTTGCACGCTGTCGGTAACGGCATTATGGCGCGTAAGCCAAACGCCAAAGTGGTGTATATGCACTCCGAGCGTTTTGTGCAGGACATGGTCAAAGCCCTGCAAAACAACGCGATCGAAGAGTTTAAACGCTACTACCGTTCCGTTGACGCGCTGCTGATTGACGATATCCAATTCTTCGCGAATAAAGAGCGATCGCAGGAAGAGTTTTTCCACACCTTTAACGCCCTGCTGGAAGGCAATCAGCAGATCATCCTGACCTCGGATCGCTATCCGAAGGAGATCAACGGCGTTGAAGATCGTCTGAAATCCCGCTTTGGCTGGGGACTGACTGTCGCGATCGAACCGCCTGAACTGGAAACGCGTGTTGCGATCCTGATGAAAAAAGCCGACGAAAACGACATTCGTCTGCCGGGTGAAGTAGCGTTCTTTATTGCCAAGCGTCTACGCTCTAACGTACGTGAGCTGGAAGGCGCACTGAACCGCGTGATCGCCAACGCCAATTTTACCGGCCGGGCGATTACTATCGATTTCGTGCGTGAAGCGCTGCGCGATCTGCTGGCTTTGCAGGAAAAGCTGGTCACCATCGACAATATCCAGAAGACGGTGGCGGAGTATTACAAAATCAAAATTGCGGATCTGCTTTCTAAGCGTCGATCTCGCTCGGTAGCTCGTCCGCGCCAGATGGCGATGGCGCTGGCAAAAGAGCTCACTAACCACAGTCTGCCGGAAATTGGCGACGCGTTTGGTGGGCGTGACCATACTACCGTGCTTCATGCCTGCCGCAAGATTGAGCAGTTGCGTGAAGAAAGCCATGATATTAAAGAAGATTTCTCCAATTTAATCAGAACATTATCTTCGTGACGCTATGAAATTTACCGTTGAACGTGAACATTTATTAAAACCGCTTCAGCAGGTCAGCGGCCCGCTGGGTGGACGTCCTACACTGCCTATTCTCGGAAACCTGCTGCTGCAGGTTGCTGACGGCACGCTTTCGCTGACCGGTACCGATCTCGAAATGGAGATGGTGGCGCGCGTGGCGCTGATCCAGCCCCATGAACCTGGCGCGACCACCGTTCCGGCGCGTAAATTCTTCGATATTTGCCGCGGATTGCCGGAAGGCGCGGAAATTGCCGTTCAACTGGAAGGCGACCGTATGCTGGTGCGTTCTGGCCGCAGCCGTTTCTCGCTGTCTACGCTGCCTGCCGCCGACTTCCCGAATCTGGACGACTGGCAGAGCGAAGTCGAATTCACCCTGCCGCAGGCGACGATGAAGCGCCTGATTGAAGCCACGCAGTTTTCGATGGCGCATCAGGACGTACGTTACTACTTAAACGGCATGCTGTTTGAAACCGAAGGGGAAGAGCTGCGTACCGTGGCGACCGACGGTCACCGCCTGGCGGTTTGTTCAATGCCTGTTGGTCAGCCGTTGCCAAGCCATTCGGTGATCGTACCGCGTAAAGGTGTGATTGAACTGATGCGTATGCTCGACGGCGGCGATAACCCGCTGCGCGTGCAGATTGGCAGCAACAACATTCGTGCGCACGTTGGTGACTTCATCTTCACCTCTAAGCTGGTTGATGGCCGTTTCCCGGATTATCGCCGCGTATTGCCGAAGAATCCGGACAAGCATCTGGAAGCCGGTTGCGATATCCTCAAACAGGCGTTTGCGCGTGCGGCGATCCTCTCGAACGAGAAATTCCGCGGCGTGCGTCTGTATGTCAGCGAAAACCAGCTCAAAATCACCGCCAACAACCCGGAGCAGGAAGAAGCAGAAGAAATTCTGGATGTCTCCTATCCTGGTACAGAACTGGAAATCGGCTTTAACGTGAGCTACGTGCTGGACGTTCTGAACGCGCTGAAGTGCGAGAACGTGCGTATTCTGCTGACTGATTCCGTATCGAGCGTACAGATTGAAGATGCCGCATCACAGTCGGCTGCCTATGTTGTTATGCCAATGAGACTGTAATGTCGCTCACCCGCCTGTTGATCCGCGATTTTCGCAATATCGAAAGCGCGGATCTCGCTTTATCCCCTGGCTTTAACTTCCTGGTTGGCGCGAACGGCAGCGGCAAAACCAGTGTGCTGGAAGCCATCTATACGCTCGGCCATGGCCGGGCGTTTCGCAGTTTGCAGATTGGCCGCGTGATTCGCCACGAGCAGGAGTCGTTTGTTTTACACGGACGTTTGCAGGGAGAAGAGCGTGAGACGTCGATTGGTCTGACGAAAGACAAACTGGGCGACAGTAAAGTGCGCATTGATGGCACTGACGGGCACAAGGTCGCTGAACTGGCACACCTGATGCCGATGCAGCTGATCACGCCAGAGGGGTTTACTTTACTCAACGGCGGCCCCAAATACAGAAGAGCATTTCTTGACTGGGGATGCTTTCACAATGAAGCCGGATTTTTCACCGCCTGGAGCAACCTGAAGCGACTGCTCAAGCAGCGTAATGCGGCACTGCGCCAGGTGAGTCGTTATGAGCAACTGCGCCCGTGGGATAGAGAACTTATCCCGCTGGCGGAACAAATCAGCACCTGGCGCGCGGAGTACAGCGCCGGTATCGCGCAGGATATGGCGGATACCTGCCAGCAGTTTCTTCCCGAATTTTCGCTCTCCTTCTCATTCCAGCGCGGCTGGGAGAAAGAGACTGATTATGCCGAAGTGCTGGAACGCAGTTTTGAACGCGATCGCATGTTGACCTACACTGCGCACGGCCCGCATAAGGCGGATTTCCGCATTCGCGCCGACGGTGCGCCGGTGGAAGATACGTTGTCGCGTGGGCAGCTAAAGCTGCTGATGTGCGCCTTACGTCTGGCGCAAGGGGAGTTCCTGACCCGTGAAAGCGGGCGGCGCTGCCTGTACCTGATAGATGATTTTGCCTCTGAACTGGATGACGCGCGTCGCGGACTGCTGGCCAGCCGCTTAAAAGCCACGCAATCTCAGGTCTTTGTCAGCGCAATCAGCGCTGAACACGTTATAGACATGTCCGATGAAAATTCGAAGATGTTTACCGTGGAAAAGGGTAAAATAACGGATTAACCCAAGATAAAATGAGCGAGAAACGTTGATGTCGAATTCTTATGACTCCTCCAGTATCAAAGTCCTGAAAGGACTGGATGCGGTGCGTAAGCGCCCGGGTATGTATATCGGCGACACGGATGACGGCACCGGTCTGCACCACATGGTATTCGAGGTGGTAGATAACGCTATCGACGAAGCGCTCGCGGGTCACTGTAAAGATATCGTGGTAACGATTCACGCTGACAACTCCGTGTCCGTTACCGATGATGGCCGTGGTATCCCAACCGGTATTCACCCGGAAGAGGGCGTTTCGGCAGCGGAAGTTATCATGACCGTTTTGCACGCAGGCGGTAAATTCGATGATAACTCCTATAAAGTTTCCGGCGGTCTGCACGGCGTGGGTGTTTCCGTCGTTAACGCCCTGTCACAGAAGCTGGAACTGGTGATTCGTCGTGAAGGCAAAGTGCATCAGCAAACTTACGTGCACGGTGTGCCGCAGGCGCCGCTGGCAGTAACCGGCGAAACAGAATTGACGGGGACTCAGGTCCGTTTCTGGCCAAGCCACGAAACCTTTACCAATGTTGTTGAATTTGAATACGACATTCTGGCGAAACGTCTGCGTGAGCTGTCATTCCTGAACTCCGGCGTCTCTATTCGTCTGCGCGACAAGCGTGACGGCAAAGAAGACCATTTCCACTACGAAGGTGGCATCAAGGCGTTTGTTGAATACCTCAACAAAAACAAAACGCCGATCCACCCGAATATCTTCTACTTCTCCACCGAAAAAGACGGTATCGGCGTTGAAGTTGCGCTGCAGTGGAACGATGGTTTCCAGGAAAACATCTACTGCTTCACCAACAACATTCCACAGCGTGACGGCGGTACTCACCTTGCAGGCTTCCGTGCGGCGATGACCCGTACCCTGAACGCCTACATGGACAAAGAAGGCTACAGCAAAAAAGCGAAAGTCAGCGCTACTGGTGACGATGCCCGTGAAGGCCTGATTGCCGTTGTTTCCGTGAAAGTACCGGATCCGAAGTTCTCCTCACAGACCAAAGACAAGCTGGTCTCCTCTGAGGTGAAATCGGCGGTAGAACAGCAGATGAACGAACTGCTGAGTGAATATCTGCTGGAAAACCCGTCTGACGCGAAAATCGTTGTTGGCAAAATTATTGATGCTGCGCGTGCTCGTGAAGCTGCACGTCGTGCGCGTGAAATGACCCGTCGTAAAGGCGCGCTCGACTTAGCCGGTCTGCCGGGCAAGCTGGCGGATTGTCAGGAACGTGACCCGGCGCTGTCCGAACTGTACCTTGTGGAAGGGGACTCCGCGGGCGGTTCTGCGAAGCAGGGCCGTAACCGTAAAAACCAGGCGATTCTGCCGCTGAAGGGTAAAATCCTCAACGTCGAGAAAGCGCGCTTTGACAAGATGCTCTCCTCTCAGGAAGTCGCGACGCTGATCACTGCGCTCGGCTGTGGCATCGGTCGAGACGAGTACAACCCGGACAAACTGCGTTATCACAGCATCATCATCATGACCGATGCGGACGTCGATGGCTCGCACATTCGTACGCTGCTGTTGACCTTCTTCTATCGTCAGATGCCGGAAATCGTTGAACGCGGCCACGTTTACATTGCACAGCCACCGCTGTACAAAGTGAAAAAAGGCAAGCAGGAACAGTACATTAAAGATGACGAAGCGATGGATCAGTATCAGATCTCTATCGCTCTGGATGGCGCAACGCTGCACACCAACGCCAGCGCACCGGCCCTTTCCGGTGAGTCGTTAGAGAAACTGGTTTCTGAATACAACGCGACGCAGAAAATGATTGGCCGTATGGAACGTCGTTTCCCGAAAGCGCTGCTGAAAGAGCTGGTTTATCAACCGACGCTGCCAGAAGCCGATCTGGCTGATGAAGCGAAAGTTACGGCCTGGGTTTCCCAGTTGGTTAACGTGCTTAATGAAAACGAAATGCACGGCAGCACCTGGAATAGCTTCGTGCGTAAAGACGCTGAACTGAACCTGTTCGAACCGGTGATCCGGGTGCGTACCCACGGTGTCGATACTGACTATCCATTGGAACATGAATTTGTGACCGGTGGCGAGTACCATCGTATTTGTACGCTTGGCGAGAAGCTGCGTGGGCTGATCGAAGACGATGCGTTTATCGAACGTGGCGAGCGTCGCCAGCCGGTTGCCAGCTTTGAGCAGGCGCTGGAATGGCTGCAGAAAGAGTCTCGTCGTGGCCTCGCTATCCAGCGTTATAAAGGTCTGGGCGAGATGAACCCGGAACAGCTGTGGGAAACCACCATGGATCCGGAAAGCCGTCGTATGCTGCGCGTTACCGTGAAGGATGCGATTGCTGCCGACCAGCTGTTCACCACGCTGATGGGCGATGCCGTTGAACCGCGTCGCGCATTTATCGAAGAGAACGCCCTGAAAGCGGCGAACATCGATATTTAAGCCAATCTGTAGGCCGGATAAGGCGGTTTACGCCGCCATCCGGCAAGACGTTGTATTGTGCCTGATGGCGCGTTGCTTATCAGGCCTACAAACGACAACCAATCTACAAAAAGGGGAATCTCGATTCCCCTTTCTATCCCCCTTTTCGTAGCTGTTTTTTGAGCGGAATCGCGTTAGCATGAGGACGGACTCATTTAATCCGGGGAACTCATGGCTATCAAACTTATTGCTATCGACATGGATGGCACACTTCTGCTACCCGATCACACCATTTCACCAGCGGTCAAAACGGCGATTGCCGCGGCACGCGCGCGTGGCGTGAATGTGGTGCTGACCACGGGACGCCCGTATGCCGGCGTTCACAGCTATCTGAAAGAACTACATATGGAACAACCCGGTGACTACTGCATTACCTACAACGGTGCGCTGGTGCAGAAAGCAGGGGATGGCAGTACCGTGGCGCAAACCGCGCTGAGCTATGATGATTATCGTTACCTGGAGCAGCTCTCCCGGGAAGTCGGCTCGCATTTCCATGCCCTCGATCGCAATACGCTGTATACCGCGAACCGTGATATCAGCTACTACACGGTGCACGAATCGTTTGTCGCGACCATCCCGCTAGTGTTCTGTGAAGCCGAGAAAATGGATCCCGCAACCCAGTTCCTGAAAGTGATGATGATTGACGAGCCGGAGATCCTCGATAAAGCTATCTCTCGTCTACCTGCGGAAGTAAAAGAGAAGTACACCGTGCTGAAAAGTGCGCCGTACTTCCTCGAAATCCTCGATAAACGCGTCAATAAAGGGACGGGCGTTAAATCGCTGGCCGATGCGTTAGGCATTAAAGCCGAAGAGGTGATGGCGATTGGCGATCAGGAAAACGACATCGCGATGATTGAATACGCAGGGGTGGGCGTTGCCATGGATAACGCTATTCCGTCAGTCAAAGAAATCGCCAACTTCGTGACGAAATCTAACCTTGAAGATGGCGTCGCCTGGGCGATAGAGAAATACGTCCTTTCCTGATGCGTGTTATGCCTGGCCTCGGCTGGGCATTAACATTAAAATGTTATAAAACATATATTTATATTATCAGATGTGAAACCGCACATTAATACCTCCACATAGTACGTAACTTCTATACTCTCCCTTCTTCTTTTATATCTGGGCAATTCCTGCCTGCTACTAAACTTTCTTATGACAAACACAAGCATCCGCGTGGTGTTGATAACGTCTTCCTGTCTGGTTTTTCATGCCAGTGCCGCGACGGATTCCAGCTCAACTATTACACCTCTCTTTGGCTATCAGGATGACGGTCTGTCTGCGCCTGTACCGGAAAAAACGACGGTTAAACCTGCTGAAAACCACACTATTTTGCCCTTTTTAGGCGATGAAGCGCGTAAGCGCGGATATGAACTACCGGCACCGTTTGGCGTGAATATTAACTACATGAATATCCGACAAAATATTAATGTGGATAGTATTAACTTCAACGGTCTTTCCCTCGGTGGCCGCTCACTGGATAACGCGTTTAAAATTAGCGTCGGCAATACGCGTGAACGCAGTAAAACCGAAACGCTGAAGCTGGATGCCTGGCTGCTGCCGTTTATGAATGTCTATGGCTTGATTGGCTATACCGATGGCCACTCCGTTTCGCAAATAGGCGTCGGGATAAAAGGCCCCCTTAAAGACCGCACACCAAGCAGTTTGCAGAATCTGGCGTTTCAGCTCGATTTTAAAGGCACCACCTACGGCGTAGGGACGACGTTGGTCGGCGGTGTAGGCAACTGGTTTACTGCTTTTGATGCCAACTACACCCAGACGCGGTTCGATATTCTGGATGGGAGTATTGACGCCTTAACTCTTTCTCCGCGCATCGGATATCGCTTTACCACCCCCAGTGTGGATGCGCTGCACCTGCCATCCGGAAAGTTGAATCTATGGGTTGGCAGTATGTACCAGGACGTGCAGCAAGAATTTAGCGGTAGCCTTAACGACCTCACCATGCCGTCTGAAACGCTGCAAAGACTCGTTGATATTGCCAACAAAGACGGTAATGGTCGCTTTGACGTTAAACAGCATCTGCAATCCCCCTGGAACGTACTGGTGGGCGCACAGTATGAAATTACCCGGAACTTCAACGTCACGACCGAAATCGGCTTTGCTGAACGTAACAGTTTCTTCATGGCGGGAGAGTATCGCTTTTGAGCCGTCTTACCCTCTTCCTGCTGTTCAACATGCTCTCCTGTACAGTGCGGGCAGCGTTGCCGAGCCGAGGCGAAGTTGACGGTTGGCTAAATAAGTTGGGTGCCAGTGATAGCTTTGACGCCAGCAAAGGCATTGACTGGGGAGTAATGCCGGGACCGTTTTATACCCCAGAGCTGGGGTTAGGGATCGGTACAGCGGTGGTGGGGATGTATCGCCCTGACCCGAATGATACGGTAAGCCAAAACTCGACGCTGACGCTCAGCGGCTATTTTAGCTCAACTGGCGCATTCGGTATCACGATGCAAAATTACGCATTTTTTGCCGACGATCGGTGGCGATTTTTTCTCAATGGCGCATTAACGGATACTCCAACCTACTACTGGGGGCAAGGTTTTAGCTCTGGGGATAAAGATAACCAAAAACAGCAATACACCGCTCAGGTTCTGGAGTTGCGTCCAACGTTGTATCGCCAGTTGGCACCCAATGTTTATCTGGGGCTTGGCTGGTCGCTGAACGCCCAGCACGCTACCCAAATGGACGATAACGATCCGCCCAACATTGAGCATACCGGGCAGGGGGCGTCGGTTCTCAGCTCCGGAAGTAGTGTCGAACTCAGCTGGGACGATCGTGATTTCGTTCCCAACCCGCGTAAAGGACAGTATGCCGATGTGCGCTATACCCGATTCACACCAGAGGTGGGAAGCGATACGCGATTTGATGAATATCAACTGCACTACAGCCGCTATCACTCGCTGGACGAGAACAATGTGCTTGCCTGGGAGATGGACGGCGCGTTTACCCAGGGCGATGTGCCGTGGAGCATGATGCCGCTGCTTGGCAGCAATCAGCGTATGCGCGGTTATTACGAAGGGCGCTACCGGGATAAAAACGCCGTCAGCGGGCAACTGGAGTATCGGCGGAAACTTGACTGGCGGCATGGTGTGGTTGGTTGGCTCGGTGCGGGCACGATGGGACCCTCTTTTCATGCGCTGGACGATGGACGCTGGTTACCGTCCGCCGGTGTGGGCTACCGCTTTGAATTTAAGCCCCGGGTGAATGTGCGTCTTGATTATGGGATTGGCAAAGGGAGCAGCGGTTTTTATTTTCAGGTTGGAGAGGCATTTTGATCAATAAGGTGGTGTTAATAGCGCTCTTATGGCTGGCAACGGCGATAGCCCGTGCGGCAATACCTGTAACTTTGCAGCTCGTTTCTACAGAGGATAAGGCCCAGGGTACTGCCTGGCCGGTATTTTCGCCCCTCCCTGCACCTCAGGGATTACGTCCGTGCTGCGCGTTTGGCTACGACCTGCACGCACAGGTACTGCATATGCCGGTGCCATTTTATGAACTTGATAATGTTGTCACGATCGATAGCATCGGCGAGCACCGCTATAACGATAGCCTACTGTTAGGGCTAGCGAATCTGGCAGGGATCGGGCATGAGAATAACGGCATAGTGTATACCGCTCGCGGTGGCTTCATTGATACCGCACATGTCCGTGATACCGCAGACATGACGGCCTGGCTCTTTAGCCATCTTCTTCCACGGCTTGGTCAATCATTTACGCTGCGTCTGGATGATGAGCTTGCGCAACGGCATGTCGTATTTAACGCTTTCACACCCCCCACAGAGCCTGCTGATCGTTACGCGCTGGCGGCATGGATGGCCGCGCATCTGGCGTTTCAGCTCGCTGCCTGGCATGAAATTGCGCAATGGTATGGTTTTGAGTCTGTTCCAGGATTTTCGGAGGAGGTTTCTGCATTTTCCCCGGAAGATCTCTACTCAAATTTGTTGGGTGCCAGAATTGCGGTATCGCTGATCCTCAATGGGCAACTGGCAACAACGGAAATGTACGATGCGGCGATGAACAACGCGCTGCGCCAGGCGTTGATGCAATTGGGGGCAAAACCGGAAAAAATCACCCGCTTTCAGTTTGATATGCTGGATGGCAAATGGTGGAACAGCCAGCGTCGGGTACCAGAGAAATATTTGGTTCTGCACAGAAACTATGATGTGAGTGACTCGCGTTTACCGACGCCGGTACCGGGTGAACAAGCCTCGCCATTGAGACTGATGTTGCCACATCACTGGCGAGAATATTCCCTTGATGCGTTGGCACAACTCGAACTTTGGCCTGGCCGTACAATGGAGCGGCTGCCTACGCCAGGTTCCTGGTACACCGTCGCCAACTTTCCCGCGCTGGCTACAGTGGCACAATGCCGTGACAGCGAGGTGAACTCAGTCCCTTAAGAAAACGCGCCACAATGTCATTGCCTTACTACGTTTTCTCTCACGTTTTTCTTTCGCTGGCGGGTGACTTTCAGATTTTGCCAAGGGAATATGCGCAACGCCGCTACGCATAATCCATTTACGGGAAAATGCCGACGTCAGGGCCCGGCTTTTCAGGATTTTGCCATACAGTTTGAGACGTAACTTGTGGGTGGCTTTACGGTAAGCGTGATTCATATCTGGCGTATCCCGCAGCAGTACCGATTTGAGGATCTCCGCGCTGTCCAGCGCATAGCTAATCCCTTCCAGCGAGCTGGCGCTGATAAAACCGGCCGCTTCACCAATCAAAAATGCGTTGTCCTCGCCGCAGACGAAGTCTTTCCAGCGTGAGGGGAATAGCACCGTACATTTTTCACTTTTCACCGGTTTGCCGAACTGGAAATGGAACGCTTCCAGCTTCTCTTTCAGCGCGTCAAAGCGTGCCTGTCCGTCCTTCATGGGGTAGGCGCCACCAAAGATAAAATAGCCATCTTTGCTGATACTCCAGGAATAACAGTCAGTTGCATCGTTATCAAAAATACAGGAATAGAACGGTACGGGATGCTTTTCCGCAATCCATTGTTGAATAGCGACATATTTACGGATTTGGTGCTGTGGATAGAGATGACGGCGCACCAGTGAATTCGCGCCGTCTGCCCCCACCAGATAACGTGCAGTGATCTGCTGCTCCCAACCGTCGGCGCGGAAGATAACATGCCATTTATCGCCCTCGCGCCAGATTTTCCGACACAGGCTGTCGTGATACACCTGCACATCATCAGGGATGAGAGATTTAAGCCATAAATCAAAAGCATGGCGGTTGATATTAATGTAGCTGCGTTGGTAGTTACGCGTCAAAGAAGCGGCAACATCAACCGTTTTAACGCTAAATATCTGCGGGTTGGCGATAACATCAACGGGTAAGGTTATCCCGTCGCGGATAAACGAACGCTGGGCGTCCGGGGCCAGCAGACCGCCGCAGGGTTTAGTGAAACCTTCGTTGCCGCACTGGCGTTTTTTATCCAACGCAATCACGCGCATTTTTCCGCTTAGCTGTCGCGCCAGCGCTGCGCCTGCCGGACCTAAACCGATAATCGCTACGTCAAAATGTTCCATCTTTCTGTCCGCAAAAATGAAGATGGCGATACGCTAAAGCCTGAAAGTGAAGTGCTTGTGAAGTATGATTGTTTTAATCGTCTTGTATCAGGGCATCCCATGAAGCAAATCACCTTTACGCCGCGTAATCATCAGCTTACCAATATCAATACCTGGACACCGGACAGCCAGTGGCTGGTCTTTGATGTGCGCCCTTCCGGCGCCTCTTTTACCGGTGAAACAATTGAGCGCGTCAATATCCATACTGGCGAGCTGGAGGTGATTTACCGGGCTACTCAAGGATCGCACGTTGGCGTGGTGACCGTTCATCCAAAGTTGGAAAAATATGTCTTCATTCACGGGCCTGAAAATCCTGATGAAACATGGCATTACGACTTCCATCATCGTCGTGGGGTGATTGTTACGCAGGCTGGGGTGGAGAATCTGGATGCAATGGATATTACTGCGCCCTATACGCCAGGTGCGCTGCGCGGCGGGAGTCATGTGCATGTCTTTAGCCCGAACGGTGAGTTTGTCAGTTTCACCTATAACGACCATGTACTGCATGAGCGCTCTCCGGCGCTCGATTTACGCAACGTCGGCGTGGCTGCACCGTATGGTCCGGTGAAGGTCTCCGCGCAGCATCCGCGTGAATACAGTGGCAGCCATTGGTGCGTGCTGGTGAGCCAGACGACACCAACGCCAAAACCGGGTAGCGATGAGATTAACCGCGCCTATGAAGAGGGCTGGGTTGGAGAAAACAGGCTGGCGTTTATCGGTGATACGCTATCAGCCACTGGCGAGAAAGTACCGGAGCTGTTTATTGTTGATTTGCCACAGGATGAAAGTGGCTGGAAACAGCCGGGGGACGCGCCTCTGGAGGGGACTGACATGACCATGCCTGCGCCACCATCCGGTATTCGCCAACGCCGTCTGACGTTTACCCATGAGCGCGCCTTCCCGGGGCTGGTGAATCAGCCTCGCCACTGGGTACGCAGTAATCCAAAGGCATCAGAGATTGCGTTTTTAATGCGTGATGACAACGGTATTGTACAGCTTTGGCTGATTTCCCCACAGGGTGGAGCGCCGCGTCAGCTTACCCAGTGCGCTACGAATATTCAGTCAGCCTTTAACTGGCACCCATCGGGGAAATGGCTGGGATTTGTACTGGAGAACAGAATTGCCTGTTGTGATGTTCAAACGGGCGAGATTGATTTTTTAACGGAACGTCATGATAACCCGCCGTCGGCCGATGCGATCGTCTTCTCCCCTGATGGTCGACAGGTTGCGTGGATGGAAGACGTCGAGGGTTTCCGCCAGCTGTGGGTGACTGAAACCGGGCGTTAATTTATGGAGCAGACATTTCTGCCGGGGGAATAACGGCGTTCGTGGCCTGGGTTCTCTCCTCGCTCTTTTCTACGCGGGATCTCACCGAGTTATCTTTGCGAAAGAGATCCCAAGGTAGCAATACCGTATCGAGCACCGCGGTAAAAGGCATATCCAGAATCGCCAGCGACTTGGTTCCCCAGTTTGTATCACTTTCGCTAATCATTGTGGCACTGGCTCGCGTGCCAGGATACGTCCCTTCTTTACCACCTGTATGCGACATGATGCTGGAACAACCGCTTACAAACGCCATCCCACTACACATCGTCAGTGTTACCAACATTTTTTTAATCATCATTTATTCATCTGTATTTATCGTGTTTGCATGGTGAGTTAAAGCGATCCGTTGCGAAAATAACATCACCATTTCGTCGCACTGTGGCGGCCATCGCGATTTAACGAGAACAACTGCTCCCCCCAGTGTATGCAATAGACAACAAACTGCAAAAAAAGTGAGATGAATACGCTTGAAAAGTTTGTATTAAGACCCATTTTTAGAGTGTAGACAAATGAAGGGCATGCCTGATGGGTGTCCTGGCTACCTGACCTGTCCATGATGGAAGGTCAATATTCTCGCTGATTTCAGGAGCTATTGATTATGCGTAACTTTGATTTATCCCCGCTGTACCGTTCTGCTATTGGTTTTGACCGTCTGTTTAACCTGCTGGAAAACAATCAGGGCCAGAGCAATGGCGGCTACCCTCCGTACAACGTTGAGCTGGTAGACGAAAACCATTACCGCATTGCAATTGCCGTTGCCGGTTTTGCTGAAAGCGAACTGGAAATTACTGCCCAGGACAATCTGCTGGTGGTAAAAGGCGCCCATGCGGACGATCAAAAAGAACGTACTTACCTGTATCAGGGTATTGCCGAGCGCAACTTTGAACGCAAGTTCCAGTTAGCGGAGAACATTCATGTTCGCGGCGCAAACCTGGTAAATGGTCTGCTGTATATCGATCTTGAGCGCGTGATTCCTGAAGCGAACAAACCGCGCCGCATCGAAATTAACTAATTCTGTAGGCCGCTTCAGGCGGCCTTGCTAAGTCATCGGCTTGCCGTCAGGGAGCCGAAAGGTACCTACTCGCTTCTTAGAAGGAGATTATTATGCGTAACTACGATTTATCCCCACTGCTGCGTCAATGGATCGGTTTTGACAAACTGGCCAATGCCTTGCAAAACACCGGTGAAAGCCAGAGCTTCCCGCCTTATAACATCGAAAAGAGCGATGATAACCACTACCGCATTACCCTTGCGTTAGCCGGTTTCCGCCAGGAAGATCTGGATATTCAACTGGAAGGCACGCGCCTGACCGTGAAAGGTACGCCGCAGCAGCCGGAAAAAGAGACCAAATGGTTGCATCAGGGGCTGGTCACTCAGCCGTTCAGCCTGAGCTTTACGCTGGCTGAAAATATGGAGGTCTCCGGCGCAAGCTTCACTAACGGCTTGCTGCATATTGATTTGACCCGGAATGAACCTGAAACCATTGCTCCACAACGTATCGCCATCAGCGAACGTCCTGCATTAGATAGTTAAATAGCTCCATGCCTTTGCCCCGCCAGAAATGACGGGGCTTTTTTGTGCTTTACCACCCATACATTGCGACTGTACTCTGCGAGAATCCATTTACTTAATGATGTTATTCACAGGGAACAGGATATGAGTGATATAGCATTGACGGTCAGCGTTCTGGCATTAGTGGCAGTTGTCGGGTTATGGATCGGCAACATAAAAATACGTGGCGTGGGTTTTGGCATTGGAGGCGTGCTGTTCGGCGGTATTATCGTCGGGCATTTTGTCGATCAGGCAGGGATGACCCTGAGCGGCGACATGCTGCATTTTATTCAGGAATTTGGCCTGATTCTTTTCGTCTACACCATTGGTATTCAGGTGGGGCCGGGCTTTTTTGCTTCTCTGCGCGTTTCGGGCCTGCGGCTGAATCTGTTTGCTGTGCTGATTGTCATCATGGGTGGCCTGGTCACCGCGATCCTGCATAAGATTTTTGCCATTCCTCTCCCTGTGGTGCTGGGAATATTCTCTGGAGCGGTCACCAATACCCCGGCGTTAGGTGCGGGGCAGCAAATTCTGCGAGATTTAGGTACGCCTGGCGACGTAGTTGACCAGATGGGGATGAGCTATGCCATGGCTTATCCTTTCGGCATCTGCGGAATTTTACTGACCATGTGGCTGATGCGCCTTATTTTCCGCGTTAACGTCGATGCTGAAGCCCAGCAGCATGAATCCACGCTGACCAACGGGCACGCACTGATTCAGACGATGAACATCCGCGTGGAAAACCCAAACATCAACAATATGGCGATTCAAGATGTCCCGATTCTGAACAGCGACAAAATCATCTGCTCGCGTCTGAAACGTGACGAGACATTGATGGTGCCGTCGCCAGGGACGGTTATCCAGATGGGCGACCTGCTACACCTGGTCGGGCAGCCAGCTGACCTGCATAACGCGCAGGTGGTGATTGGGCAGGAGGTAGACACATCGCTGTCCACGCGAGGTACCGATTTACGCGTCGAACGCGTGGTGGTGACCAACGAACAGGTACTGGGTAAACGAATCCGCGACCTGCATTTCAAAGAGCGTTACGACGTGGTGATTTCCCGCCTGAACCGTGCGGGTGTTGAGCTGGTAGCCAGCAGTGACGCCAGCCTGCAATTCGGGGATATCCTCAATCTGGTGGGGCGTCCCGCGTCCATTGATGCCGTTGCCAATGTTGTGGGTAACGCGCAGCAAAAACTGCAGCAGGTGCAGATGCTGCCGGTATTTATCGGTATCGGGCTGGGTGTTCTACTGGGTTCAATCCCGCTGTTCATCCCGGGGTTCCCGGTGGCGTTAAAACTGGGTCTGGCTGGTGGCCCGCTGATTATGGCCCTGATCCTGGGGCGTATTGGTAGCATCGGTAAGCTGTACTGGTTTATGCCTCCCAGCGCTAACCTGGCGTTGCGAGAGTTGGGTATCGTGCTGTTTCTTGCAGTGGTGGGACTGAAGTCAGGCGGTGATTTTGTCGATACCCTAACACAGGGAGATGGTCTGAGCTGGGTGGGCTACGGTATTTTCATTACCGCGATTCCGCTCATTACCGTGGGCTTGCTGGCGCGAATCTTTGCCAAAATGAACTATCTGACGCTGTGCGGCATGTTGGCTGGCTCAATGACCGATCCCCCGGCTCTGGCGTTTGCTAATAACCTGCATGCCACCAGCGGGGCAGCAGCGCTCTCCTACGCTACCGTTTATCCACTGGTCATGTTCTTGAGGATTATCACCCCGCAACTGTTGGCGGTGCTCTTCTGGGGATTAGGTTAAAACTGACTTATCCGGCCTGCATCTCCTGTAGGCCGGATAAAACGCAACTCTCCATCCGGCATTACAAACACCCTCTCTCTTTCCCATTGTCTCATCACCCGACTCGCCCTCTCGTTTGAGAATCAGGTTCATACTCCTTAACTGTTCCGGTATAACGACCAGACAACAATATTTAAGGAGCTGTCATGAAGATTTCTCGCCTTGGAGAAGCACCGGATTATCGCTTCTCACTGGCAAATGAGCGTACTTTTCTGGCGTGGATCCGCACCGCGCTCGGATTTCTGGCGGCGGGGGTTGGCCTTGATCAACTGGCCCCGGATTTTGCCACGCCGGTCATCCGTGAGGCACTTGCCTTGTTGCTGTGTCTGTTTGCCGGCGGTCTGGCGATCTACGGCTACCTGCGCTGGCTACGTAACGAAAAGGCGATGCGACTGAAAGAGGACTTGCCCTACACCCACAGCCTGCTGATTATCAGCGTCATGCTGACTATTGTGGCGGTGATTGTCATGACGCTGGTGCTGTATGCCGGATAGCCGCAAATCGCGACGCATCGCTGATCCGGGGTTACAACCGGAGCGGACTTCACTGGCCTGGTTTCGCACGTTGTTGGGCTATGGCGCGTTAATGGCGCTGGCGATTAAGCACAACTGGCACCAGGCGGGAGTGCTGTTCTGGATATCGATAGTTGTGCTGGCGATAGTGGCGAT
Source organism: Citrobacter sp. Cpo045 (assembly GCF_030332875.1). Classification (NCBI taxonomy): domain Bacteria; kingdom Pseudomonadati; phylum Pseudomonadota; class Gammaproteobacteria; order Enterobacterales; family Enterobacteriaceae; genus Citrobacter; species Citrobacter sp. Cpo045. The sequence continues at coordinate 409,809 of NZ_JAOWGZ010000107.1, read as the reverse complement.
TATCCTCTGGCGCTACACCCGTAGCCGTAATCTGATGGATGTGAGTCATAGCGATTTTTCTGAATCTCGCGCGGTGCGTGACAAATTTATGATCTCCCTCGCGGTGTTATCCCTCGCAATGCTGTTTGCTGTAACGCATGTTCGCCAACTTATCGTATTTATCGGGAATTTTGCATGACAGGATGTGAGAACATGGATGTTAGTGATGATGTTTTAAACGTGGTGATTGACCATCAGAAGTGTTTACAACCGGTTGAAGTGTACCGTGGTTTGCAACAAGGAAATGTTCGCCTGGTACAATTTATTCCGCTGGTTAAGCTCGATGGTTCAGGTCATCTGACAGACGAATCGGTTACGTCTGAGGCATGGGGCCGATTTTTAATTACGATATTTGATATCTGGGTACGTGAAGATATTAATCAGATATCTATCCAGCTTTTCGATAAAACGCTTCGCCAGTGGTGTGGTCTGACGGCACAGATTGAACGACAGACCATGTCATCAATGAATACGCGTTGCCAGACATGCTCATTGTTTCAATATTACCACGGTGATTGTCCTGCGTACTGCGAGGAAAATGGAAAGGGCGTGCTGTGTGCAGGCTATCAGGCTTTCTTCAGCCACACCGCACCGCATATGCGCGTGATGCGTGACCTGCTTAAGCAGCATCGCTCACCGATGGAGCTGATGGCGATGCTGCGTTAAGCTCAGCGGTATTTAACGTCCTTTGGCCAGATACTGCGCCATTTCATCTTCCGGGACCATTCCACCGCCGGTCGCCCACACCAGATGAGTGGCGTTATTGAGCTGATCCGCGCTGAAGCCGTGCATGTGCTGATAGTCAGCAGAGGCGCAAACGTGTTGCGGACCGGCCATCCCTGCCAGCGCTGACGGTTCAAGGCGAATACCTTCTTCCTGCGCCAGCCAGCCCAGCATATCGTACATAGTCTGATCGTCCAGGGTGTACAGACCGTCGAGCAGACGTTCCATTGCCCGGCCAACAAAGCCAGACGCACGGCCGACAGCCAGCCCATCAGCCGCTGTCAGGTTGTCGATGCCAATATCCTGCACGGAAATCGTATCGTGCAGTCCGGTATAAATCCCCAGTAGCATGCACGGTGAATGGGTTGGTTCTGCGAAGAAGCAGTGCACGTTATCGCCAAACGCCAGCTTCAGGCCAAACGCCACGCCGCCAGGGCCACCGCCGACACCGCATGGCAGGTAAACAAACAGTGGATGGTCTGCATCCACCACGCGCCCCTGCTGGGCAAACTGCGCCTTTAAGCGCTGTCCGGCCACCGCATAGCCTAAAAACAGCGTGCGCGAGTTTTCATCATCGATAAAGAAGCAGTTTGGATCGGACTCCGCCGCCTTACGGCCCTGTTCAACCGCCACGCCGTAATCTTCTTCATACTCCACGACCGTTACACCGTGGCTGCGCAGTTTGGCTTTTTTCCATGCGCGGGCGTCGGCCGACATATGCACCGTCACCTTAAAGCCGATACGGGCGCTCATTATACCAATCGACATGCCGAGATTACCGGTGGAGCCTACCGCGATGCTGTACTGGCTAAAGAACTGTTTGAATTCGGGCGAAAGCAGAACGCTGTAATCGTCTTGTGTGGTCAGCAGACCGGCTTCCAGCGCCAGTTTTTCCGCGTGGGTCAGTACTTCATAAATGCCACCACGGGCTTTAATCGAGCCAGAAATTGGCAGGTGACTGTCTTTCTTCAGCAGAATTCCGCCATTGATGCGCTGCCCGTACTCTTTCTCCAGTCGCTTTTGCATGGCCGGAATCGCGGCCAGCTCAGATTCAATAATGCCGCCGGTGGCCGCGGTTTCCGGGAATGCCTTTGCCAGGTACGGCGCAAAGCGCGTCAGACGGGCGTGGGCATCCTGAACATCGTGTTCAGTCAGGCCAACATACGGTAAACCTTCCGCAAGAGAGGTGGTGCCAGGGTTAAACCAGGTTGTCTCCTTGAGAGCAACCAGATCTTCCACTAAAGGATACTGGGCGATAAGTGTTTGAATGTTTTCCATAGTCAGTCTCTTTGCGCTTAGATAATAAAGGAAAGCAGGAATGTGCAAGCCAGTGCAATCACGGACGCGATAAATGTCGCGGTCGTATAGTATTTAAACGTTTCATTCAGGGTGGCACCGCAGTATTGCTTCACCAGCCAGAAGAGGGAATCGGTAACGATCGTGCAGCCAATAGCGCCGGAACCGATAGCAATGGCGATGATCTCCGGGCTGACGTTGGGATAGAGCGGCAGCATCGGTGCAACGATTGCCGTGGCGCCCATCATTGCCACCGTGGCGGAACCCACCGCGGCATGCAGGATTAACGCCACCAGCCACGCCAGCAGAATCGGGTGCATATGCATGTTCGAGAGGATCAGCGCAAGAGTATCCGCCAGCCCACTGCTCTTGAGGATAGCGTTGAATGCGCCGCCTGCGCCGATAATCAACAGAATGTTAGCGATGGAGCCAAAACCGTTTTCAGTGTGGGTCAGCAACGTACCCATACCGATGTGCTGACGCAGGCCGAGAATGTAATAGGCAACGAAAACGGCAATAAACATCGCGGTGATCGGGTTACCAATAAACTCCAGCAGCGTATATACCGTGCTGCCTTTCGCCATGTTCAGCTCAGCGACGGTTTTTACCAGCATCAGGCCAATCGGCAGCAGAACGGTAAACAGCGTAGCACCCAGCGACGGTAGCGTACTTTCGTCACGCACTTTAAGGTCAGAAAACTCAGCCGGAACCGGTTTAAACGGGAGACGGTTACCCAGGAATTTCAGGTACAGAGGACCACCGATCAGCGAGGCCATCAAGCCGACCAGTAAGCCGTAGACAATCACGGTGCCAATGTCTGCGCCCAGCTTGTTCGCCACGAACAGGGCAGCCGGATGCGGTGGTACCACGCAGTGCACCGCCATCAGCGCCGTACACAGCGGAATCGCCAGCTTCAGTAATGAAGTATTGGTTTTCTTGGCAATTGAAAAGGCCAGTGGAATCAACAGCACCACGCCGACTTCAACAAACAGCGTGATCCCGCAAATCAGCCCAACCAGAACCATAATGACGTCGGCGGATAGCCAGCGGCAGCGCTGCAGCGTCAGGCCAATGCGTTCGGCTGCGCCGGACACTTCCATCATTTTGCCCAGAATGGTCCCAAGGCCGATAACCGCGGCGAGGAAGCCCAGCGTACCGCCGATGCCACTCTCAATGGCATTGACCATATCCAACGGCCCCATGCCCATCATCGTACCCACGAAGAAGCTGGCTAACAGTAGCGCCAGAAACGGGTGGAATTTGAACTTCACGATGGTCAAAACGATTAACACGATGCTTATCAGCAGCGTGCTCACAACCCAGATTTGAGAGTGCATAACTCACCTTGCCCTGTGATTAATATAGGGTTATTGGACAAAAATAAGGCATGGTCTGACAAACGATATAAATCCCCCTTCACATGAGCCAGATTGCATCAAATGAGTGATTTATGTCTAATTGCGCTTTGTTTATGCGATATGGTTCACTCTGATTCACCTTTGAGCTGATTTTTGCAGCGAACTTTTTTACACTCCAGCGCATGAATCAGAAGGAAAGGAGGTGAGAATGGATCCCCTACGCGAAGTCAGAAACCGGCTGCTCAACGGCTGGCAGTTGTCAAAGCTGTATACTTTTGAAGTGGCGGCCCGGCATCAGTCTTTTGCGCTGGCGGCAGACGAGCTGTCATTGAGCCCCAGTGCCGTCAGCCATCGCATAAATCAGCTTGAAGATGAGCTTGGTATCCAATTATTTGTTCGTTCTCATCGCAAAGTGGAACTCACTCATGAGGGCAAACGGGTATTTTGGGCGCTGAAGTCGTCACTGGACACGCTCAACCAGGAGATTCTTGATATTAAGAATCAGGAGCTCTCGGGGACGCTCACCGTCTACTCACGACCTTCTATCGCCCAGTGCTGGCTGGTTCCGGCGCTCGGCGACTTTACCCGTCGCTACCCGTCAATTTCGCTAACCATGTTGACCGGGAATGACAACGTCAATCTACAGCGTGCGGGTATCGATCTCGCCATCTATTTTGACGATGCACCCTCCGCGCAACTCACGCATCACTTCCTGATGGATGAAGAGATCCTGCCGGTGTGCAGCCCGGACTACGCCCGCCGCCATGACCTTACCGGTTCGCTGGTGAATTTGCCGCACTGTACGTTGCTGCACGACAGACAGGCGTGGAGTAACGATTCCGGGACCGATGAGTGGCACAGTTGGGCGCAGCATTTTGCGGCGAATTTGCCGACATCGTCGGGGATTGGTTTTGATCGTTCGGATTTAGCAGTAATTGCGGCAATGAACCATATCGGCGTGGCGATGGGCCGAAAACGGCTGGTGCAAAAACGCCTCGACAGCGGAGAGTTGATTGCGCCTTTTGGCGATATGGCGCTGAAATGTCATCAGCATTACTACATCACCACGCTGCCCGGCAGGCAGTGGCCGAAAATCGAGGCGTTTATTGGCTGGCTACAGGAGCAGGTTAAATAAGCGGGTCGCGAATATTTTTTACGCTTTCGCTCTACACTGAAAGTGAAAAAGCGTGCTAAATACGTGATATCACTCCTGATGATTTGCGTAAGGACGACCGTGTTAAAGCCGATTGTTTCCCTTTTACTGTTGGCCAGCGCCACCGTGTGTGCCGCGCAACCTGCGTTGACGGCGGCGCAGTATGTGCAGCAGCTTGGGGTTGGGATGGACGTAGATTGGGCGCGTACCGATCGGGGCATCCGTGAATTCGATCCGCTGGTGGTGAGGGATTATAAGGCGAAAGGGTTGACCCACGTGCGCATTCGCGTGGCGGGTGAGCCTACGGAGGCGCGGCTCATTCATCTGCGCAAGCTGGTGGAAGCCTGCGAGCAGTATGGCGTGATCCCGATAATCGCCTATCAGGCTGACGAGTATAAAAAAGACCCCAGTGCCAGTAACGAAAAAGAGGTGGTTAACTGGTGGGTGGCAGTGGCGCATTACTTTGGTCAAAGTTCGCCGTTGCTGGGTTTCGACCTGATTTATGAACCTGCCGATAAGCTCAACCATAATCAGGCGTCGCTCAATAGGGTGTATGACAAAACCATCCGTACCATCCATGCCATCGATCCACAGCGAATGATATTTATCGCGCCGAAACTGCATGCCGCTCCGGAAGATTTGCCCAACCTAAAGCTGCCGCCGCAAAGTCAGAATACCGTGCTGGCCCAATGGCATATTTTCCCGTGGGGGCCGCTGAAAAATAACGGTAAATACCCGTGGACCTCAGGGACAGCGGCAGAAAAGGCCGCCATTCGCGCCCGTATCAATAACGCCATTCACTGGCAGCAGAAAACCGGTCATGTTAGTTGGGTAGGAGGCTGGTCGCCGGGAGAAACCATCAGGAATGCGCCTTCTGCCTCGCAAATGGCGTTTGCCCGCTTTATGGCTTGCGAGCTGAAGAAAGCGAAAATTCCCTATGCTATCAATGCGGATACGCAGTTCTATGATGGTGAGGAAGGGGCATGGAGACCGGCGCTGGAGCCGTTGTTGAATACCATGATTGCCCCTGAGTGTGAAAAGCCCGGCGAGAAGCCGGGCCATCATACGCTTAAACCGCCTGTCCCTGATGCGACACGCGTGACGCCAGCGGAAGCCAGCAAACAAAAATCAACAGCCCCATAAGGGTCATCAGCAGGCCCAGACTGGCTTGCCCGGTCTGCGGCAGCATGGCAGAGAACCACGCCAGCACGCCGGAACCAATGTTCTGTAATCCACCAACCAGCGCACCAGCAGTACCGGCCAGGAACGGGAAAGGCTCCATTGCGCCGCTGGTTGCCAGCGGAAACAGCATCCCGGCGCCGAAGAAAAACAGTGCGGCGGGAACCAGCAGCGTCCAGACGTTCATCACGTCGAACAGACCAGGGATCCACATCATCAAACCGGCGACCAGACAGCAGATAACTGACTGCCACATTAGCGTCGAGAAACGCTTATTCGGGCGACCGGCGAACCAGGCACCAAAAAACGCCGCCGGAATGGGCAGAATAAACAGGATACTGACCACCATGCTGCTTAAGCCGAGACGCGCGCCTAACAACACCCCGGAACAGGCTTCGAAGACCGCAACGCCCGCCAGGCCGCCGATCAGCATCAGCACGTAACAGGTGAAAGAGCTGTTGCCAAACAGCGTTTTGTAGCTGGCGATAAGCCGTGGACGCGGCGCACCTGCGGGGCGCGTTTCCGGCATCCAGCGCGCCATGCTAAACGTAACGCCTGCGCACAGCACCAGCAGGAAGATGTAACAGGCACGCCAGTTCCACAGGGTATCCAGCATACCGCCAATCAATGGTGCCAGCAGTGGGCTGACCAGAATCCCCATGTTTAACAGGCTATTAGCGTGGCGTAACTGCGTGCCTTCATACAAATCGCGCGGTAACGTTCGCGCCATCACACCGCCGACGCCCGTTCCCATCCCCTGTATTGCGCTGGCGATAATCAATACCGTCAGGCTGTGGGTGGTTATGGCGACCAGCGTAGCCAGCATAAAAATGGACATCCCGGCGAGGATCACCGGGCGGCGGCCAACGCGATCGGAAAGTGGGCCGTAAATCAGTTGTGACAGGCCGTAGGTCAACAGATAGGCGGCCATCACGCTTTGCACCGCCCCTTCGCGAACGTTCAGCTCACGCGCCATATCAGCAATCGCGGGGATATAAATGGTTTGCGCCATCTGACCTACCGCCACCAGTAATACCAACATCAACAACAAATTGACGCTTCTATGCCTTTTCATTTCGCTGATTACTTTTCAAAAAGTGAAAAAATAAGAATAAGGTGCTGCACTTTCCCGTAAATGCGCGTGGAATCTACCACAACAGAAAAAGAAGGCCAGATAGTGGGCTGGAATGTTTAAACGATGGACGGCAGGAAATGTAAACAAAAAGCGGCAACAAATGTTGCCGGATTGCATCGGGTTTACAGAGGTCATGATAAGCGTAGCAAAACTGCGCCTATGGCAATGCCTCCAGCCGCAACGAGACGTATTCCGGCAACCTTCTCTTTCAGTAGCAGCCACGCGAGCAGCGCGCCAAACAGGATGGAAGTTTCACGCAGCGCAGCGACTACCGCCAACGGAGCCTGAGTCATGGCCCACAGCGCCAGACCGTAAGAACCCATTGTGCCAATCCCGCCAAGAATACCTTTCTTCCACTGCTGTACCAGATAGCGCGACGCTTCCCGGCGTCGGGCAATCATCGCCCAGCCCAGCAGGCAGGAGCCGTTCAGAAAGAAGGTCCACAGCGTATAACCCAGCGCGGTTTCTGATAAACGTACGCCGGTGCCATCAACCAGCGTATATCCGGCGATAAAGCAGGCGTTAATGAGCGCCAGCACGATCCCGCGTTGCGAGCTGCTGCGTCCGTTAAACGCCATGCCGAGGATCGCCAGACAGATCGTGGCAATCCCCACCCAGGCTAGAACAGAGAGGCTATCGCCAAGAAACAGGACGCTGATAATTGCAACCAGCAGCGGCGCTGTGCCGCGCATTAACGGATAGGTCTGGCTCATATCCGAAACCTGATAGGTTTTGGCGACCAGGACGGTATATACAATTTGCAACGCAGTTGAGACGGCTAAAAACGGCAGGCTGGCGGCGGAAGGTTGCGGCGCAAAGGGTAAGCAAATTAATGCCATAATTGCAGCAGAACCGCTGACACCGATCGCTGAGTACAGTTTATCGTTTCCAGCTTTAACAATGGCATTCCAGCTGGCATGCAGCAGCGCGGCGAACAGCAAAATGCAGAAAACAGAAAGCGTCATGGTGGAATTCTTCCCTGAGAATGTCATAAAAACGTAACATATTGGCGCGACACAAGCACCAGGGAGAAGGTGAAAGGGGAGCGGAGTGTTACCCGCCCCCCTTAGGTGCGACTTGAATCCGAATTACTTAACGTATTTCAGAACGGCATCAAGTAGTTGCAGTGCTGCAACAATGAGTTTGAGGATAAGAATAGCGATATCCACGAGGCTCATACGCTCTCCTTTTGGTACAAGGAGCACGGTGCTGACGTACCTCGCCGCTGCCTGTTGCCAGCACCTTTGTTGACATAACACAGTGTGCTCACACGGGGGTTAAGGCGCTGACGGCACCACCCGTTTCAGCCAGGACTTTGATGCGCCGGTTTACGATGCGGCCCCCGCATAACACATTGCGTACCGAGACATTATAGATAAACACTGTATAAATTAACAGTATTTTATGGACGTTACGCTATTCATGTTCCATACTCAAAACCATCAAAATTCGTGCCGAAATTGCGTGTTCTTCGCAGAACGCGTATACTTTTTTCGTTGACATAACACAGTGTGTTCGGCGGCTACCAACCGCACAGCACTGAAAAAAACCTCGCTCCGGCGGGGTTTTTTGTTTTTCAGCAATGCACAACGAAATGTGATCATTGACGCATTTTTATGCAGATGAAAATTTTTCCATTGTCACGCTGAAAAACCTGTGTTTGTATAAATCCAGTTAATCAACAAACAGACAGGTCCCTAATGAACCCTTCCATGCTGACTGCGACCCTACTAAAAACTGCGCCATCTCGCGCAGCGGTCGTCGTGCGTGTGGTGGTGGTCGTCGGCAATGCGCCGTAGGGTCCGAATCAACACACGATTCCAAAACCCCGCCGGCGCAAACCGGGCGGGGTTTTTCGTTTCAGAGACCTGCCCGGAGCAAAGGCCCAGAATAAAAGGACTGGAGCATGGCAAGTTCGGGCATAACATCCAAGCGTACGCGTTTTACGGGCGCAGAATTCATCGTTCATTTCCTGGAACGCCAGGGAATTCAGGTTGTTACCGGTATTCCCGGCGGATCGATTCTTCCCGTCTATGACGCCTTAAGTCAAAGCACGCAAATCCGTCATATCCTGGCGCGCCACGAGCAAGGAGCAGGGTTTATCGCTCAGGGAATGGCGAGAACCGATGGCAAACCCGCCGTCTGTATGGCCTGCAGCGGACCGGGCGCAACCAATCTGGTGACCGCCATTGCTGATGCGCGTCTGGATTCCATCCCGCTGGTGTGTATCACCGGGCAGGTTCCGGCCTCAATGATAGGCACCGACGCCTTCCAGGAAGTCGACACCTACGGCATCTCTATCCCCATCACTAAGCACAACTATCTGGTCCGCCATATCAGTGAATTACCTCAGGTCATGAGCGATGCGTTCCGCATTGCGCAGTCCGGACGTCCAGGCCCGGTGTGGATAGACATTCCTAAGGATATTCAAACCGCCGTTTTTGATATTGAAGAGATGCCGGAGCCTGCGCAGAAAATGGCGGCACCAGCGTTCAGCCAGGACAGCATTCGCGATGCCGCAGCCATGATTAACGCCGCACAGCGTCCGGTGCTGTACCTCGGCGGCGGCGTGATTAACGCACCTGAGCGCGTGCGTGAACTGGCGGAAAAAGCGATGCTGCCCACCACTATGACCTTAATGGCGCTCGGTATGTTGCCGAAAGCCCATCCGCTGTCGTTAGGCATGCTGGGCATGCACGGCGCGCGTAGCACTAACTTTATTCTGCAAGAAGCGGATTTATTGATTGTTCTGGGCGCACGTTTTGATGACCGGGCGATTGGTAAAACGGAGCAGTTCTGCCCGAACGCCAAAATCATTCACGTGGATATCGACCGCGCGGAGCTGGGTAAAATCAAACAACCGCACGTGGCGATTCAGGCGGATGTCGATGAGGTTCTGGCGCAATTGATCCCATTAATTGACGCGCAGCCGCGAGAGTCGTGGCATCAGACGGTGGCCGATTTACAACGTGAATTCCCTTGCACTATTCCGCAGGAAAGCGACCCGCTCAGCCACTATGGATTGATCAACGCCGTGGCTGCCTGCGTAGACGATAGCGCCATTATCACCACCGACGTAGGCCAGCATCAGATGTGGGCGGCACAGGCTTATCCGCTGAACCGTCCGCGTCAGTGGCTGACCTCCGGCGGTCTGGGAACTATGGGCTTTGGCCTGCCAGCGGCAATTGGTGCAGCGCTGGCCAATCCAGACAAAAAAGTGCTGTGCTTCTCCGGCGACGGCAGCCTGATGATGAATATTCAGGAAATGGCGACAGCCAGCGAAAATCAGCTGGATATTAAAATCATCCTGATGAATAACGAAGCGTTGGGTCTTGTATATCAGCAGCAGAGTCTGTTCTATAAGCAGGGTGTTTTTGCCGCGACCTATCCGGGGATGATTAACTTTATGCAGATAGCCGCCGGGTTTGGTCTCGAAACCTGCGATCTGAATAACGAAGCGGACCCACAGGCAGCGTTGCAGGAGATTATTAATCGCCCTGGGCCTGCGCTGATCCACGTGCGCATCGATGCCGAACAAAAAGTGTACCCGATGGTGCCGCCGGGTGCGGCAAACACAGAAATGGTGGGGGAATAAGCCATGCAACAGCAGACACATGACAACGTAATCCTGGAACTCACCGTACGCAACCATCCGGGCGTAATGACTCACGTTTGCGGGCTGTTCGCCCGCCGCGCGTTCAACGTGGAAGGCATTCTCTGTCTACCGATTCAGGACAGCGATAAGAGCCGCATCTGGCTACTGGTCAACGACGATCAACGTCTTGAGCAGATGATAAGCCAGATCGACAAGCTGGAAGATGTGGTGAAAGTGGCCCGCAACCAGTCCGATCCGTCGATGTTTAACAAAATTACCGTGTTCTTTGAGTGAGTTAGTCGCCGTCTGAATCCGGGGTGATCACTTTTACAGAGCCGTTCCGGCAGTGGGTTGCGTAATCTGCCGGTAACGGACGGTCGCTTATCAGTACGTCAAAGGTGGAGAGTGGACCAATGCTGGCGGGGGCGACCTCATCGAACAGGGCGTGGCGCGTCAGCAGAATTTTGCGTAATCCGCGTTCCATCGCTTTGCGTTTTGTGGCCAGATCGTCCGGATTGAACCAGCTAACGCCGAAATGCTCATGGACTCCGCTGGCGGAGATAAAGACTTTCCGTGGGTTGAGTGCATCCAGCGGGGAGGGATTGCTGGTGTCGTAAAAGGCGTCACTTTTCGCCCGGTAGGTCCCCCCGCAAAGAATCGCTGTGGCGTTGGGCTTTTCATTTAGCGCTACGAACACCCGGTGCGAGTAGCAAATCCCGGTAAAGGAAATATCGTCCGGGATCATGCTGACCACCAACGGCATTTCCGCACCATTATCAAAAAAGACCAGATCATTTTCACTCACCAGCCCCGCAGCCAGAATGGCAACCGGTAAATCGTCGCGGTGATACTGTTTTTGCGCGGGGAGTGGCGCGTTAACGATGGCAGCAGGTTTGTTCACCATCACAATGTAACCACCGAGCAGCGTGAGTGGTAACGGTTCGTCATCCTGACTGAGATCCCGACGAATAGTCATCACGGAAACTTCCAGCATTCGTGCCGCCTCTTTCAGATGGATTCGGTCGGTCTTCTTCAACAATTCCATCAGACGTCGAATACGTTCTTTTTGCTTAGTTTCCATGTGCTTCTCCACGAATCATGTTCCCATGTTCCTTCAGTAACATTTTTGTGTTTCTGAGAACATGACATTGCCACATTACTATACGTCTGACTATCCGGAAATAAAAGCGTGTTTTTTCACGTTTTATTGATTATAACCAGTTAATTTTCAGTCAATTGTAAGCAACTTCATCATTTGTATTGTGATGTGGGTGTAACATTTAGTGCAATAAATAAACAATAAAATGATCTTCCAATCGCGATCCTAGTCACAAATGATACGAAAGTAACATGATAATGTTATTTTAATATCATTGTTGTGTGATTGTTTCTGAGAGGTAGTAAAATGGATATCGCGGTTATTGGCTCCAACATGGTGGATCTCATCACCTACATCAACCAGATGCCCAAAGAAGGGGAAACGCTGGAAGCACCGGCGTTCAAAATTGGCTGCGGGGGCAAAGGCGCAAATCAGGCCGTTGCGGCCGCTAAGCTCAATTCCAAAGTGCTGATGCTGACAAAAGTCGGTGATGATATTTTTGCGGATAACACTATTCGCAATCTCGAATCCTGGGGAATTAATACCACCTATGTCGAAAAGGTACCCTGCACCAGCAGCGGTGTCGCACCGATCTTTGTTAATGCGAACTCCAGCAACAGTATTCTGATTATTAAAGGAGCGAACAAATTTCTCTCCCCGGAAGATATCGATCGTGCGGCGGAAGATTTGAAAAAATGTCAGCTTATTGTCCTGCAACTGGAAGTGCAGCTGGAAACTGTTTATCACGCGATTGAATTTGGCAAAAAACACGGTATTGAAGTGTTACTAAATCCCGCCCCTGCATTACGGGAATTAGATATGTCTTATGCCTGTAAATGTGATTTTTTTGTGCCGAATGAAACCGAGTTGGAAATATTAACCGGTATGCCAGTGGATACTTATGACCATATTCGCGCAGCAGCACGTTCTCTGGTTGATAAAGGTCTGAACAATATTATCGTCACCATGGGTGAGAAAGGTGCGCTGTGGATGACGCGTGACCAGGAAGTCCATGTTCCAGCGTTTAAAGTGAACGCTGTCGATACCAGTGGTGCAGGCGACGCTTTCATCGGTTGTTTTGCTCACTATTACGTTCAAAGCGGTGATGTGGAAGCCGCCATGAAAAAAGCCGCTCTCTTCGCTGCTTTCAGCGTTACCGGGAAAGGCACTCAATCATCTTATCCAAGCATCGAACAATTTAATGAGTTTCTTACCTTAAACGAATAATACTCCTGCACTGTAAAAGGTAGCACTATGAACGATAAAAACATCATTCAGATGCCTGACGGCTATTTGAATAAGACCCCTCTGTTCCAGTTTATTTTGTTATCCTGTTTATTCCCGTTATGGGGATGCGCAGCCGCATTAAATGATATTCTGATTACGCAATTTAAAAGCGTATTTTCACTCAGCAACTTTGCCTCGGCATTAGTTCAGAGTGCCTTTTATGGCGGTTATTTTTTAATTGCGATTCCAGCATCTCTGGTGATTAAAAAGACCAGTTATAAAGTCGCCATCTTAATGGGGCTGACCCTTTATATCGTTGGGTGTACGCTCTTTTTCCCGGCATCGCACATGGCCACCTACACCATGTTCCTTGCGGCGATTTTCGCGATTGCGATTGGTCTGAGCTTCCTGGAAACAGCAGCCAACACCTACAGCTCAATGATCGGCCCAAAAGCGTATGCCACTTTACGCCTGAACATCAGTCAGACTTTTTATCCTATTGGTGCGGCTGCTGGCATTCTGCTAGGTAAATATCTGGTCTTCTCTGAAGGTGAAAGCCTGGAAAAACAGATGGCCGGGATGAACGCTGAGCAGATCCATAACTTTAAAGTGTTGATGCTGGAAAATACCCTTGAGCCATACAAGTACATGATTATGTTACTGGTTGTGGTGATGGTGTTATTCCTGCTGACTCGCTTCCCGACCTGTAAAGTCGCGCAAACCACGAGTCATAAACGCCCGTCAGCGATGGATACACTGCGTTATCTGGCCAGCAATGCCCGTTTCCGTCGTGGAATTGTGGCGCAATTTCTTTATGTGGGGATGCAGGTCGCGGTGTGGTCATTCACCATCCGTCTGGCACTGGAATTAGGTGATATCAACGAGCGCGACGCCTCAACCTTCATGGTCTATAGCTTCGCCTGCTTCTTTATCGGCAAGTTTATCGCCAACATTTTGATGACGCGCTTCAATCCGGAAAAAGTGCTGATTCTCTATTCCATTATTGGTGCGCTGTTCCTCGTCTATGTTGCACTGGCGCCAAGCTTCAGCGCTGTGTATGTCGCAGTGCTGGTGAGTGTCCTGTTTGGACCCTGCTGGGCGACAATCTATGCGGGTACGCTTGATACCGTGGATAACGAGCATACCGAAATGGCGGGTGCCGTCATTGTCATGGCGATTGTCGGCGCGGCGGTGGTTCCGGCGATTCAGGGCTATGTGGCCGATATGTTCCATTCATTGCAACTTTCGTTCCTGGTTTCCATGCTCTGTTTCGTGTACGTCGGTATCTACTTCTGGCGTGAAAGCAAAGTGCGCAACAACCTGGCTGAAGCGACAGTTTCCTGAGGAGAGCGATCATGACAACACGTATAACGCTGTGGCGAGAACTCTTTGCAGAGCATCCGCGAATCTTACTGAAGAATAACGACTTCACGGTTACCGCATTTCGTTACGCCAGCGGAGTGGAAGGGCTGAAGGTAGAAAACAGTCGTGGACATCTGGTTATTCTGCCCTGGATGGGGCAGATGATCTGGGATGCTCAGTTTGATGGCCATGACCTGACCATGCGTAACATGTTCAGTCAGCCGAAACCGGCGGCGGAAGTGGTGGCGACCTACGGCTGTTTTGCCTTCCACTCAGGTCTGTTGGCAAATGGCTGCCCATCACCAGAGGATTCACATCCTTTGCACGGTGAAATGGCTTGTGCCGCGATGGATGAAGCCTGGCTGGAGCTGGAGGGTGAGAATTTGCGCGTGGGTGGACGCTATGAGTATGTGATGGGGTTCGGTCATCATTATCAGGCACATCCTGCGGTGGTAATGCACAAAGCGAGCGCGCTGTTTGATATTCAGATGGCGGTTACCAACCTTGCCTCAGTGGCAATGCCGTTGCAGTACATGTGCCATATGAATTATGCCTACGTACCGGAAGCCACCTTCAGCCAGAATATTCCGGATGAGGCCATGAAGCTGCGTGAGTCGATACCCGCGCATGTTAAACCGACTGAGCAGTGGCTGGCGTTTAATCAGCGGATTGTACAGGGCGAGGCTTCTCTGGCGCGGCTCAATGAACCCCATTTTTACGATCCGGAAATTGTCTTCTTTGCTGACCAACTGGACAGGTACACTGATAAGCCAGAATTTAGCATGATCGCGCCTGATGGCACCACGTTCGTTACGCGTTTCTCCAGCACGGAGCTGAATTATGTGACGCGTTGGATCCTCTACAACGGCGATCAACAGGTTGCGGCATTCGCCTTGCCTGCAACCTGTCGACCTGAAGGATTCCTGGCAGCACAACGCAATGGCACCTTGATTGAAATAGAACCGCAGCACACCCGGACATTTACAGTCACAACTGGCATAGCCTGATCGCTCAAGGCTTGAACACCAAAGCACTTATCGTTAAGGTAAGCGCTTTTGCTGGGTGGCGGCATTAATGCCTTATCCGGCCTACAACGGCACCCGCCCGTAGGCCTGATAAGCGTAGCGCCATCAGGCATGCCTTAGCGCCAGGATGAACCCATGATTACCGTTGCCCTTATTGACGACCACCTCATCGTCCGCTCCGGCTTTGCCCAACTGCTGGGGCTGGAACCTGATTTGCAGGTGGTCGCTGAGTTTGGCTCAGGCAGTGAGGCGCTGGCGGGATTACCGGGACGCGGCGTGCAGGTGTGTATCTGCGACATCTCGATGCCTGATATCTCTGGTCTTGAACTGTTAAGCCAGTTGCCAAAAGGAATGGCGATTATCATGCTTTCTGTCCACGACAGCCCGGCGCTGGTGGAGCAGGCGCTCAACGCGGGCGCGCGTGGTTTCCTTTCTAAACGTTGTAGCCCGGATGAGCTGATCGCGGCGGTGCATACCGTAGCGACCGGCGGCTGTTACCTGACGCCGGACATCGCCGTCAAACTGGCGGCCGGTCGTCAGGATCCTCTCACCAAACGTGAACGTCAGGTGGCGGAAAAACTGGCGCAAGGTATGGCGGTCAAAGAGATTGCCGCTGAACTGGGTCTGTCGCCGAAAACGGTGCACGTGCATCGCGCTAACTTGATGGAAAAGCTGGGGGTCAGCAACGACGTCGAACTGGCCCGCCGGATGTTTGACGGCTGGCAATGAACACGCTCTGTTCCCGGTTAATCACCGTTGTTGCCTGCTTTTTTATCTTCTCCGCCGCGTGGTTTTGCTTGTGGAGCATCAGCCTGCATCTGGTTGAGCGCCCGGAGCTGGCGGTACTGCTGTTTCCGTTTGGCCTGCGTCTGGGGTTGATGCTGCAATGTCCGCGCGGCTACTGGCCGGTGCTGCTGGGCGCGGAATGGCTGCTTCTTTTCTGGCTGGCGCAGGAAGTGGCGCTGGCCCATTTACCACTTTTGATGATCGGCAGCTTCCTCACGTTACTCCCGGTGATGTTGATTTCGCGATACCGCCATCAGCGCGACTGGCGCACGCTGTTGTTGCAGGGCGCGGCGCTCACGGCGGCGGCGTTGCTGCAATCGCTGCCCTGGCTTGGGCAAGGTGAAGAGGCGTGGAACGCGCTGCTGCTGACGCTCACCGGCGGATTAACGCTGGCGCCGATCTGCCTGGTGTTCTGGCACTATCTGACCAGCACGACCTGGCTGCCGCTGGGCCCGGCGGTGGTGTCGCAGCCGGTGAACTGGCGCGGGCGACATCTGGTCTGGTACCTGCTGCTGTTTAGCGTCAGCCTGTGGCTACAGCTCGGTTTACCCGCCGAACTTTCGCGCTTCACGCCGTTTTGCCTCGCGTTGCCGATCATTGCGCTGGCCTGGCACTACGGCTGGCAGGGGGCGCTGATTGCGACGCTGATGAACGCCATCGCGCTGATTGCCAGCCAGACCTGGCACGATCATCCCGTTGACCTGTTGCTCTCGCTGCTGGTGCAAAGCCTGACCGGGCTGCTGCTCGGTGCGGGTATTCAGCGTCTGCGCGAACTTAACCAGTCGCTGCAAAATGAATTAGCGCGCAACCATCGTCTGGCGGAACGTCTGCTGGAAACCGAAGAGAGCGTGCGCCGTGATGTGGCGCGCGAACTGCATGATGATATCGGCCAGACCATCACCGCCATTCGCACCCAGGCGGGTATTGTCCAGCGCCTGGCGCCGGAAAACGCAGGGGTGAAGCGCAGCGGGGCGCACATCGAACAACTTTCTCTCGGCGTGTACGATTCGGTGCGTCGCCTGTTAGGCCGTCTGCGACCGCGCCAGCTGGACGATCTCACGCTGGAGCAGGCCATCCGCTCACTGATGCGCGAAATGGAGCTGGAAAGTCGCGGTATCGTCAGCCATCTCGACTGGCGAATTGATGAATCTGCACTTAGCGAAAGCCAGCGGGTGACGCTGTTTCGCGTCTGTCAGGAAGGGCTGAACAACATCGTTAAGCACGCCAACGCCAGCGCGGTGACGCTTCAGGGCTGGCAACAGGATGAACGGCTAATGCTGGTGATTGAGGATGACGGCAGCGGCCTGCCGCCAGGGTCGAATCAACAGGGATTTGGCCTTACGGGGATGCGTGAACGGATTAGCGCCCTCGGCGGATCGCTCTCGATTTCCTGTACGCACGGCACGCGGGTCAGCGTGTCGTTACCCCAGCGATATGTGTAAGGCGCGGTCATGTTTTCGTTTTTAAAAGCTCCGGCCAGTGCGCCGCTCATTACTGATAAGCGTGAAGTGGATGCCCTCTACCGCTACTGGCGGCGGCATATCCTGACCACCATCTGGCTCGGCTACGCGCTGTTCTATTTCACACGCAAGAGCTTCAATGCCGCCGTACCGGATATCCTCACCAGCGGCGTGCTGACTCGCAGCGACATTGGGCTGCTGGCGACGCTGTTTTACATCACCTACGGCCTGTCGAAGTTTGTTTCCGGTATCGTCAGCGACCGATCCAACGCTCGCTATTTTATGGGCATCGGACTGATTGCCACCGGCGTGGTAAACATTCTGTTTGGATTCTCCACCTCGCTATGGGCCTTTGCGGTGCTGTGGGCGCTGAACGCCTTTTTCCAGGGCTGGGGATCGCCGGTCTGCGCGCGTTTATTGACCGCGTGGTATTCGCGTACTGAACGCGGCGGCTGGTGGGCGCTGTGGAACACCGCGCACAACGTCGGCGGGGCGCTGATCCCTATCGTGATGGCGGCGACAGCGCTGCACTACGGCTGGCGCGCCGGGATGATGATCGCCGGGCTGCTGGCGATTGTGGTGGGGATTTTTCTCTGCTGGCGGCTGCGCGACAGGCCGCAGGCGATTGGTCTGCCGCCAATTGGCGACTGGCGGCATGATGAACTGGAAATTGCCCAACAGCAGGAAGGCGCTGGGCTAAGCCGCAAAGAGATCCTCACCCGTTATGTGCTACTGAATCCTTATATCTGGCTGCTGTCACTGTGTTATGTGCTGGTGTACGTGGTCCGTGCCGCGATTAACGACTGGGGCAATCTGTATATGTCGGAGACACTTGGCGTTGATTTGGTCACTGCCAATACCGCCGTGACAATGTTTGAGCTGGGCGGATTTGTTGGCGCGCTGGTGGCGGGTTGGGGTTCGGACAAGCTGTTTAACGGCAACCGCGGTCCAATGAACCTGATTTTCGCCGCCGGAATTTTGCTCTCCGTTGGCTCGCTGTGGCTAATGCCGTTCGCCAGCTATGTGATGCAGGCCGCGTGCTTCTTCACCACCGGATTCTTCGTCTTCGGCCCGCAGATGCTGATCGGCATGGCGGCGGCGGAGTGTTCGCACAAAGAGGCGGCGGGCGCGGCAACCGGATTTGTCGGGCTGTTTGCTTATCTGGGGGCATCGCTCTCCGGCTGGCCGCTGGCGAAGGTGATGGAGGTCTGGCACTGGACCGGATTCTTTGTGGTGATCGCTATTGCGGCGGGAATTTCCGCGCTGCTGCTGCTGCCGTTTTTAAACGCCCAGGCTCCGCGCGAACTCAACGAAGCGTGATGTACCTCACCTTTTTGCCCCGAGTGGAGCAAAACTAAGAAATTTTCCCGGTTTCACCTGGACGCTGTCTCAGGCGCGTCTTCCGGCTGATTTTTACAATGCCTGCTATTCGCAGGTATAAAAATTAGCTCGGGAGTGTCAAATGCTGGCCTTTCTAAACCAGGTGCGCAAGCCGACCCTGGATCTGCCGCTCGATGTGCGGCGCAAAATGTGGTTCAAACCATTCATGCAGTCCTATCTGGTGGTCTTTATCGGCTACCTGACCATGTACCTGATCCGCAAAAACTTCAACATCGCGCAGAACGACATGATCTCCACCTACGGGCTGAGCATGACGCAGCTGGGGATGATTGGCCTGGGCTTCTCCATCACCTACGGCGTGGGTAAAACGCTGGTTTCCTACTACGCGGATGGAAAAAACACCAAGCAGTTCCTGCCGTTTATGCTGATCCTCTCCGCCATCTGTATGCTTGGCTTCAGCGCCAGCATGGGCGCGGGTTCAACCAGCCTGTTTTTGATGATCGCTTTCTACGCGCTGAGCGGTTTCTTCCAGAGTACTGGCGGCTCATGTAGCTATTCCACCATTACTAAATGGACGCCGCGTCGCAAGCGGGGTTCTTACCTCGGTATGTGGAATATCTCCCACAACCTCGGCGGTGCGGGTGCAGCGGGCGTGGCGCTGTTTGGCGCTAACTATCTGTTCGACGGTCACGTCATCGGTATGTTTATCTTCCCGTCGATTATTGCTCTGATTGTTGGCTTTATCGGCCTGCGCTACGGCAGCGACTCCCCGGAATCTTATGGCCTCGGTAAAGCCGAAGAGCTGTTCGGTGAGGAGATCAGCGAAGAAGACAAAGAAACCGAAGAAAACGAGATGACCAAATGGCAGATCTTTGTTGAGTACGTGCTGAAAAACAAAGTGATCTGGCTGTTATGTTTCTCGAACATCTTCCTGTACGTAGTGCGTATCGGTATCGACCAGTGGTCCACAGTCTACGCCTTCCAGGAGCTGAAGCTTTCCAAAGAAGTGGCGATTCAGGGCTTTACCCTGTTCGAAGTGGGCGCGTTGGTCGGTACGCTGCTGTGGGGCTGGCTCTCTGACCTGGCGAATGGTCGTCGTGCGCTGGTGGCCTGTGTAGCGCTGGCGTTGATTATCGCCACCCTGGGCGTTTATCAGCACGCCAGCAACCAGTACGTTTATCTGGCTTCGCTGTTTGCGCTGGGCTTCCTGGTGTTTGGCCCGCAGCTGTTAATCGGCGTTGCGGCAGTCGGATTTGTGCCGAAAAAAGCGATCGGCGCAGCCGATGGGATTAAAGGCACTTTCGCTTATCTGATTGGTGACAGCTTCGCCAAGCTCGGTCTGGGGATGATTGCCGACGGCACGCCGATTTTCGGGCTGACCGGCTGGGCAGGCACCTTTGCTGCGCTGGATACCGCCGCCATTGGCTGTATCTGCCTGATGGCCATCGTGGCTGTGTTTGAAGAACGTAAAATTCGCCGCGAGAAAAAGATTCAACAATTGAAAGAAGCTTAAGTTAAGTGTGCATTGGTAACTTTTGCCCGCCTTAATGGCGGGCTTTTTTATGCTCTCAACTGGCTGGTTTCATGTACCAGATTGCGCAGCCACTGATGAGCGGCATCGCGGTGCGTGCGTTCATGCCAGGCCATGCTTTTTGTAAAACTGGCTATGGGCAGCGGGGGCGGTAAAACGTGCATACGGGTGTCGTCATACGCCAGACGGGCAGGAACAACGGCAATCATATCGCTGATAGCGAGGATGTCCGGCAATACCAGGAAGCTGCTAACCGACAAACCAATCTGCCGTTGGCGTCCGACGCTTGCCAGTGCCTCATCGGTGACGCCCCAGAAACTTTCACCCTCATAAGAAACCAGCACATGCTCCAGCGCGCAGAAGCGATCGAGCGTCAGCGGTTGCCCCGCATCAGGATGCGCATGACGCATGAGACAAACGTACTCTTCATCATATAACGCCCGGCTATGCAGGTTGTCGGGCGTGGAATCCGGCGTCAGCAATGCCAGGTCGATTTTCCCCTGCTCAAACTGTGTGGTGAGCAGCACTGGCTCAACCGGGATCACTCGTACACGAATGCCCGGTGCGCGCACGCGAAGCGCGGCAATAAATGGCACGATAACCGCTTTGAGCGCGTAATCCGTAGCGGCGACGGTAAAGGTGAGCGCTGCGGTGAGCGGGTCAAATTGTGTCGGTTTAAGCAGGATATCGATATCGCTGAGGATCTGTTTGACCGGGGCGGCCAACTGTTGGGCACGCAGCGTCGGAACAATGCCATGCGGTGTGCGACTAAACAGCGGATCGTCAAAATAGTCGCGCAGGCGGTTGAGCATACCGCTTACCGCAGGCTGGGTGAGCGACAGCCGCTGCGCCGCCCGGGTTACGCTGCGTTCATCCAGCAGGGCATCCAGCGTTTTTAACAGATTGAGATCGAGTGTTCTGATATCAGATTTCATGATGTCTGCCTGCGAGTTCGATAAGTCACATTATGACACGTTCAGTCGTCGACAGAGGTGAATTTGCCGCTATGATGGGCGTCCTGTCTGGTAATGGATGTGCGCATGATTTGGATAATGCTGGCCACGCTGGTGGTTGTTTTTGTGGTGGGATTTCGGGTGCTAACGTCCGGGTCGCGGCGGGCAATTCGCCGTCTGAGCGAGCGGCTGAACATTGATGTCGTGCCGGTAGAATCGATGATCGATCAGATGGGAAAAGTACAGGGTGAGGCTTTTTTACAGTACCTCCACCGTCCTGATGAATCGCATCTACAAAATGCCGCCCAGGTGCTGTTGATCTGGCAAATCGTTATTGTCGACGGCAGTGAGCAGAACTTGTTGCAATGGCACCGCTGGCTGCAAAAAGCCCGGCTGGCTGCACCGATTACCGACGCGCAGGTGCGTCTGGCGCTCGGTTTTCTGCGCGAGATGGAGCCGGATATGCAGGAGCTTAATGCGTTCCAGATGCGCTATAACGCCTTTTTCCAGCCCGAGGATGGCGTGCACTGGCTGCACTGATATCAAAATTTATGATGACGACTATTTTGAATCGTCATTATCTTTATATCTTACGCGAAAGCATGATGTACCTCGTTAACTCACACGACGAGGTACATCATGAATCAAGCGACTCAACAACGTGCAATTATCTGGCCTGCAGCGTATCTGCCGGGGACGACTGATAACTTTGCCTCAAATGAAATTATCGTTGCCGGACTGAGCGCCCGTGCCGTCTGGGCACAGCTTAATGACACAACGCGCTGGCCGACGTATTACAGCAACGTGGCGGATATCCGTTTTCACGACGGTTCCGGTCCATTGTTAAGCATGGATGCCCGCTTTCGTTTTACGACTTTTGGTTTCCCCATCGAAGCGCAAATCACTGAGTATGTGCCGCCGGTTGACGGCCAGGCCGCGCGTGTTGCCTGGCATGGCTGGGCGGAAGGCGACGCCACTACACGTCTGGATGTGATCCACGCCTGGCTCTTTGAGGATTTACCCGGCGGGCGCGTACGTATTCTGACCCAGGAATCACAAATTGGTGTTCCGGCACAAGAACTGGCACGTACGCTGCCCAATCCGATGATCAACGGTCATCAGGAGTGGATAACCGGCCTGGCCCGGGCTGCGCGTGACGCTTAATTGAGCCAGAAAGGGCTCTCTGTCCTGGGCTGGATAAGGCGCAGCCGATCTCTGGTGAATAGTTGTCAAAACGTTAAATACGTCACAAATTTAATGTTACACTGCGTAACTTTTCTACAATAACCCCACGCAGGTAACAAAATGAGTGAAGCTGTTGAACAAAAATCCCGCGCTGAGGCAAATTCCCGACCTAACTGGTCGGCGGTATTTGCCGTGGCGTTCTGCGTTGCCTGCCTGATAACCGTTGAATTTCTCCCCGTTAGCCTGTTAACGCCGATGGCGCAGGATTTGGGGATTTCTGAAGGCGTGGCCGGACAATCGGTGACCGTGACGGCATTTGTCGCCATGTTCGCCAGCCTGTTTGTGACGCAAATTATTCAGGCGACCGATCGTCGCTACGTGGTGATTCTGTTTTCGGTGCTGCTGACGCTTTCCTGTCTGCTGGTTTCCTTTGCCAATTCCTTTTCGCTGCTGCTCGTTGGCCGCGCCTGCCTCGGTCTGGCGCTTGGCGGCTTCTGGGCGATGTCGGCGTCGCTGACCATGCGTCTGGTTCCTGCACGTACGGTGCCGAAAGCGCTGTCGGTTATTTTTGGCGCGGTCTCCATCGCGCTGGTAATTGCCGCGCCGCTGGGGAGCTTTTTGGGCGGCATTATCGGCTGGCGCAACGTGTTTAATGCGGCGGCGGTAATGGGCGTGCTGTGCACGATTTGGGTGGTGAGAGCGTTGCCTTCGCTGCCTGGTGAACCTTCGCATCAGAAACAAAACATGTTCAGCCTGTTGCAGCGTCCTGGGGTGATGGCCGGGATGATTGCCATCTTCATGTCCTTTGCTGGTCAGTTCGCCTTCTTTACCTATATTCGCCCGATCTATATGAATCTGGCGGGCTTTGACGTTGATGGCCTGACGCTGGTGCTGCTGAGCTTCGGTATTGCCAGTTTCGTTGGTACGTCGTTCTCGTCGATGATTTTGAAGCGTTCGGTCAAACTGGCGTTAGCCGGTGCGCCACTGGTGCTGGCGCTCAGTGCGCTGGTCCTGATCCTGTGGGGCAGCGACAAAGTGGTCGCGGCGGGTATTGCGATTATTTGGGGGCTGTTGTTTGCGCTGGTACCGGTCGGCTGGTCGACGTGGATCACCCGTTCGCTTGCCGATCAGGCAGAAAAAGCCGGATCCGTCCAGGTCGCCGTGATCCAGCTTGCCAATACCTGCGGGGCAGCGGTGGGAGGCTATGCGCTCGATACCCTCGGACTGCTGTCGCCCCTGATGCTTTCCGGCAGCCTGATGCTGCTGACGGCGCTTTTGGTGGCAGCGAAAGTTCGCATAAAAGGTATGCAATAATCTCGGTGTTGTTCGCCGGATGGCGCTGTCGTCGTAGGCCGGATAAGGCGTTCTCGCCCTATCCGGCACTCCACGACTCACTAATCAGAACCATGCTTCCCACATGGCACCAAGGTTAAAGTCGTCCAGCGTTTCATCCTGCGTGCCGTTGACCCGCGCGGTGCGATCGTTATCCACCTTGCCGCCGGTGACGTAGAAGCGCAGCATCGGGCGGAACTCCGGTCCCATGGCGATCGACATGTTCTGCGACAGCGTCAGTTTCCAGCCGTGGTTATCCCCGCCGTTGTCGTAATCTACGCGCTGATAGCCCGCTTCCAGCCAGGTGGAGTGAACGTCGTTCCAGAAGTACATTGGACGCACAATCGCGCCGTAGTTCTTACGGTTATCGCTCTTATCGGTGCTGTTATCGTAATCATGGAACGCTAACAGGTATTCCACCTGCGCCTGGCGGGTAAACTTATGACTTCCCTCGAAGCTGGCGTAAACCGTAGTCAGGTCGTCGGTTTTGTTATAGACGCTGTTGTCGGAGTTATCAGAATAACGGGCAATCACTTTATTCACGCCGCTGTCGTTGGTGTGGCTCAGCACGAATGCGCCCTGCCAGGCTTTCAGGCGGTCATCGCTCTCGACGGCTTTGGAGTCAAAACCGTAGTTGGCGTAGATCTCCAGATCCAGCGGGCCCACTTTCATATTGTGAATTTTTGACGTCACAGCGTAGTTGCCTTTATCGCCGGTACCGGAACCGCCGGTACAGGTAATACGCGATGGGTTGGCTTCGTCTTCCATCACTTCCGGGCTGCACGATTCAACTGCGGCAACGGTGGCGACATCAAACTGTACGCCGCCGATGTCGAAGTTCTTCACCCCGGCGCCCTGGCCGTCGTGGTTCATCCAGAAGTAGTCGTTGATACCCTGTTGCGGACGCTGGTGGAAGTCGCGGCCTGCCCAGATATAGGCGTTGGGATTGGATTCCAGTACGTTGGTGACGCCCGCGTAGGCTTTTTTCAGGTTAACTTCGTCGCCCCAGTGGTCGATCATCACGTTGATGTCCCAGATGGCGCCGTTATCGCTTTTGAACGCTTTTGAGAGCTGGAACTCGCCGCCGTTGCCTTCGTTACCCAGGCGACCGATAGCGGAAGCACCGTTGTAGGAGCCATCAACGCCAACGTATTTCTGATCGCCGCTCTGGAAATGCGCGCCGTAACGCGCATAGCCGCTGAATTTCACACCGAACGGAATAGCCATATCCGGCGATTGCGCCGCGCTTTGCGGCTCGTTAATGACATCGGTTTTTTTCGCCACGGCGGCGTCCATTTTAGCCTGACGCTCAGCCAGCGCTTTATCGACGGCTTTGGCAACGATGGCATCGATTTGTTCTTGTGTGAATTCCTGTGCGAGGACAGAAATTGGGCACAGCGCGGCGACGACCGCCAGCGTGACTGGAAGTTTTTTTATCATGTTCATGGTTATCTCATCGACACTTTACCCTTCAGTTTGCGTAGAGCATTCTGAATAAGCGTGTGCATTAATTTATTTTAAGATAATAACCATCCCGTCTTGGTTTAATTTGCTATCACCAAAACAAGTTGATTTGTCTATTTAATAACGGGTACAGGGCTGCTTTATTTAATCGTAATGCTTTCTCCGTTGTTGAATGTTTAATTAACGATTAACGCTGATACAGATGAATAATTTCTTCTGACAGTTCGCGGGCTAATAACGACGTCATTAAGTGATCCTGCGCATGCACCATAATTAATGTCATTGGTTGCCGGGCTTCCCCGGCGTCCTGTTCGATCAATTTGGTTTGCATGTGATGAGCCTGACGGGCGTAACCGTCAGCCTCACGAAGCAGGCTTTTTGCCTCGTCAATATTGCCGGCGCGCGCGGCATGCAGCGCTTCAAAGCACAGACTGCGGGATTGCCCGGCATTGACGATGATTTCCATTACTGCTTCTTCTAATGCAATCATGTTGTTCTCTTCCTAATCGAATCCGTTATTTTCGGCGGTCTGGGCAAACCATTCGCCGCTTTTTTTCACCGTACGTTTTTGCGTTGCTAAATCTAACTGAACAAAACCGTAGCGGTTTTTATAGCCGTTAAGCCATGACCAGTTATCAATAAAGGTCCACATATGGTAGCCAAGACAATTACAGCCTTCGCTAATTCCTTTATGTAGCCATTTAAGATGCTCAGAAACAAATTCAATACGGTAGCTGTCGTTTATTTGCTCTTGCTGAATAAAACGCTGCTCATTCTCGACACCCATACCGTTTTCAGAAATAAAACAGCGCGGGTTGCCATAATTATCACGCAGATTGGTAATAATATCGTAAATACCCGGCTCATAAATTTCCCAGCCACGATAAGGGTTCATTTTCCGACCCGGCATTTCGTAATAATCAAACAGCCACTCCGGCATAAACGGTGCATCCGGGTTGACGGCGCTATCACGACATTTCACGCGACGCGGCTGATAGTAGTTGATGCCGAGCAGGTCGATTTTGCCCTCGGCGATTAACTGGCTGTCGCCTGGCTGGCATGTTGGTAACTGATCGTACTCCTTCAGCAGCTCAACCAGATCCGCCGGATATTCACCCTTCAGCACCGGGTCGAGGAAGCTGCGGTTAAACAGCAGATCCGCATAGTGTGCGGCTTTTACATCCGCCGGATTTTGTGAGCGCGGGTAGGAAGGCGTTAAATTCAGCACCACGCCGATTTCACCGTCATGGTTTGCGGCACGATATGCCCGAACCGCCGTCGAATGCGCCAGTATGGTGTGATACGCCACGGTGGCTGCACGTTTGAAATCCACCACATTAGGGTAATGGAAGTCATACAGATAGCCGCCTTCAACCGGGACAATTGGCTCGTTAAAGGTAAACCAGTGCTTAACCCGGTTGCCGAACAATGTAAAACACGTTTGTGCATAGCGGCCAAACGCCTCGACCACTTCACGGTTTTCCCAGCCACCTTTCTCCTGCATCACCATCGGCATGTCGAAATGGAACAGGGTGATAAATGGCGTAATGCCTTGTGCCAGCAGCTCGTCGATGACGTTGTTATAGAACTCGACGGCTTCAGGATTAACCTCGCCGGTACCGTCCGGAATCAGGCGCGACCAGCTCAGAGACGTACGGAAGCTGTTGTGCTTCAGCTGTTTGAGCAGTGCGATGTCCTGTTTCCAGTGCTGATAAAAGGTCGAGGTAGTTGCCGGGCCAACTCCCTGATGGAAACGACCTGGCTGACGGTCGAACCACACGTCCCACGTGGTCTGGCTTTTGCCGCCGTTCAGGCTATCCCCTTCGGTTTGCAGCGCTGAGCAGGCACTGCCCCACCAGAAGTTTTCAGGAAAACGGTATCTCATTGTTCTGACTCCTTGATTCATTATGAGTTGCTACGGGCAGCGTTCGCCACGGAGACGGCATCCTGTGCTTTTTGCTCTTCGGTTTTCAGCAAAGAACGTTCGTAAGCACGCAGGAATGGAAGGTACATCAGCGCTGACATCGCCATACAGATAAAGCACATCACCACCGGACTTAATGCCCAGTTTGCGGCCCAGGAAGCACCGATTGGCGCAGGCGTAGTCCACGGCGTCAGTGAAACAACCTGTGCCAGCCAGCCGAGTTTGGTGGCGCTATAGGCCAGCACGGCGTTAACCAGCGGGACGCAGACAAACGGGATGAACAACATCGGGTTCATGATGATTGGCGCACCAAACAGAATAGGCTCATTGATATTAAAGAAACTAGGCACAATTCCCATTTTGCCGATAGTACGCAGATGCGCGACGCGACTGCGCAGCAGCAGGAATGCCAGCGGTAAAGTTGAACCGACGCCGCCAATCAGCAGGTAGTGATCCCAGAAACCTTGCAGATAGACATGGGGCAGCGCAGCGCCCGCTGCCAGAGCGGCCTGGTTAGCGGACAGGTTCGCCATCCAGAATGGGTTCATGATGCCGGTTACGATCAATGAGCCGTGAATGCCGGCAAACCAGAAAATCTGGCACAACAGCACAGAAAGCAGAATAGCGGGCAGTGAGTCAGAAGCGGAAACCAGCGGCTCCAGCAGGTGCATAATCGCCTGCGGGATGATCATCCCGGTTTGTGCTTCGATAAACAGGTTCAGCGGATGCAGGGTCGCAATCACCACCAGTACCGGAATGAGGATCTCGAATGAACGCGCGACGCCGGTCGGGACTTCCTTCGGCAGGCGGATTGTCACGTTATTCTGCTTCAGCCATGCATATATACGGGTGGAGTAAATGGCGGTGATGAGGGCGGTAAAGATACCCTGACCGGAAAGATACTGCGTCGAGATTTTACCGTCGGCATAGGGTGCAGCAACCAGTAAAAACGCCATAAAGGCCAGCAGGCCAGACATCACCGGATCGAGGTTAAACTGACGGCCCAGGCTGGCACCAATGCCCACGGAGATAAAGAACGTCATAACACCCATGCTGAGGTTAAACGGCAGCATCAGCTGTTCACGATAAGTTGCCGAGAAATCGAGCCAGCCCCGGGCAAAGCTGTTGGTAGTATCGGCAGAGAACGGCGGAAAAATAAACACCAGCATGAAGGAGCCGATGATCATAAACGGCAGCGCCGCCGTAAAACCGTCACGAATTGCAATCACATACTTCTGCTGCCCTAACTTGCCAGCGAGCGGGGTGATGGATTGTTCAATGACGGCAACCATTGACTGATATAACGAACTCATAATGACACCTTTCTAGTGTGTCGCTTCAATCAGCGACAGAGCATAATCCAGCACTTTGTCACCGCGTTGCATACCGTAATCCATCATATCTATGGCTTTTACGGGTATACCCTGGGTGGCAGCCTTTTCGGAGAGCGTATTAAGCATGTACTTTACCTGGGGGCCGAGTAGCACCACCTGGTAATTTGGAAACTGAATGTCAAATTCGGAAACGCCGTAGGCCTCAATCTTCACAGGCAATCCGCGAGACTCTGCCTCTTCAACCATTTTGCGAACCAGCAAGCTGGTGGACATCCCTGCCGAACAACACAACATAATCCTGAACATAGTGAACCATCCTTTAAATGTAAAAACTTATTGCGAGTCTGATTTGATATCATGCGGAAACCGGTTTCCATTCATGGAAAACAGAACTGTGACGGCCATCAAGATCTTATTCTTATAAAGGCTAATTATTTGGATTTAGCTCACGAAATTAGCTGTGAAGATCTCTTTTTGAGTCCAAATGGAAAATCGGTTTCCATGAAAAACGGAAACAGCTATACTGCGGATGGCGATTATTTGAGCCAATGTTAAATTCAGGATGGAAAGGGCCAGGCGGGTCCTGTCAGGGGAGAATGATGTCTACTATCAACGATGTATCGCGTTTGGCTGGCGTGTCAAAAGCCACTGTGTCACGCGTGTTGAGCGGATCGCGTGGCGTAAAAGAGGCCAGCCGCCTCGCCGTGTTGAAAGCGGTGGATGAACTCAATTATCGTCCGAACGTGATTGCGCAGTCGCTACTCAGCCAGTCTACGGGCTGTATTGGCGTGATATGCGCGCAGGACAACATTAATCAGACCACGGGTTATCTCTATGCGCTGGAAAAGCATCTTAGCCAGCATCAAAAGCACCTGCTGCTGCGTTTTGCCAATACCAAAGCGGAAGTCATGAGCGCTCTTGATGAATTAAGCTGCGGCTTGTGCGATGACGTCCTGATTATTGGCGCGCGTTTTCCGCTGAACATCAATCAGGAGAATGTCATTCTGGTGGATTGTCTGGATTCCGGCGATGACGTCAACAGCATCCAGTTCGATCATGAGTTCGCTACCGAAACCGCCTGTAACTACCTGATAAGTCAGAACCGACGCCAGATTGCTTTAATTCATCCGGACGGGATGGGTTTCTCCGATCAGGTGCTGTTGGGCTATAAACACGCGCTGGAAAAAAACTTCCTGCCGTTTAACCGTAACCTGGTATTTATGGCTGCAACGTCATCGTCAGTGGCCTTGCAGGAGCTGCTGAACAACGCGTCAACGCTGAATTTTAACGCGCTGCTGGTGGCGGATGAACAGCAGGCACAGCGGGTGATCCCGCAGTTGCAGGCGTTTAATAAATCAGTACCGCAAGATATTATGGTCTTTAGCCTGGCCGGTTCGCTGCATCTGCCGGGAATCCCTACGATCCCGGCGATTGAATATTCTATGGACGCCATGGCGGCGCGGATCGTCAGTTGGCTCAACGAGAAAACCCAGAGCGTGCTGGGGTCGTACGTGCTGCGCGGCGACTTAATTATTCCTCAGCGTTAACGCTTTCCCTCTGGCGTGGGGCTATTTCGCTTCACGCCTATAAATCCGGGCATTCAACTTTGCCAAGCGCTTCCCAGTAGTTGTTTTGATTGTTTCTTTGAATTGCCAGAATGGCTTCGCGGATGTGCTGCTGATTACGCGTATCAGCCATAATCGTTTTTTCCCACACCTCATCAGATGGCGACCCTTGCGGGGTGCAAATCTTACGTAAATCCTTCATAACAGTATTCTTTTCGTGTACAGCCTGCAGACTGCCATAAGCCGAGTCGGCATGTGCCAGACCGGGTAGCGTGAAAAGGACGGCAATAATCGGAAAAATGACTCGTTTCATGATAATAATCCTTGTTGTCTATGCGCATCATCTCAAGAGTAAGTGTAGACGGCATACGACTCACTCATCACCCTGTGTTAATGTCTAAAAATAAATCAGCCAGAAGTTGTAGTTATTTCAGGAGGATAGGATGCAAATACAGATTACAGATACGATTACCGAAGACGATCAAGATGCCCTGCTTGCCGGATTGCGCGCTTACAACCGGCAGTTTCTGAGAACCACCAATTTTGGCGACCTGGCGGTGTACTGGCGCGATGAGCGCAATGACATTCTGGGTGGGCTGATCGGCAAAATCAAAGGCGAATGGCTGTGCATTGATTTTCTGTGGATGCATGACTCGCTGCGTAAAGGTGGTTACGGCACAAAATTGATGCAGGCCGCAGAACAGACGGCGCGTGAGAGAGGATGCCTGCATGCGCTGGTGGATACCATGAGTTTCCAGGCGCTGCCGTTTTATCAGAAAAACGGCTATCAGCTGCAAATGACCCTCGATAACTTCCCGGAAACCGGTTCCGCGCGCCATTATTTGTCGAAAACGTTTTGATGACCGGAAGGTCTGGATGCTGCCGCCAAAGAGGATTTAGGTACTTGCCCGGAGGTGATCACGCTTACCGGGCATTTTTGCGAGCGTTATTCCCTGAAAATGAATACATTGCAAAAGTATGTATTTATCCGCCAAGCCGCCTCGCAGATAGAAAAATTCCCAGATGTTGTGTGTGCGACTGGCGAGTAAGGTTCCGTCATCTTGTTCTTTTGGTGACGGACCGCCATGAAAAAACCAACAACTTCTACGCCGCATGATGCGGTATTTAAAAAGTTCTTAAGCCATCCAGAAACGGCTCGGGATTTTCTTGATAGCTATCTCCCCGCACCATTACGTGAACTTTGCGATCTGAACACACTGAAGCTGGAGCCAGGGAGTTTTATTGAGGAAGACCTGCGTGCCAGTTATTCCGATGTTCTGTGGTCGCTAAAAACGAGAACTGGTAAAGGCTATATCTACGCGTTGATTGAACACCAGAGTTCACCGGATGCTCATATGGCATTCCGAATGATGCGTTACGCCATTGCCGCGATGCAGAATCACCTTGATGCCGGGCACAAAACGCTGCCGCTGGTGGTTCCGATACTTTTTTACCATGGCGTTGCCAGCCCGTACCCTTTTTCGCTGTGCTGGCTGGATGAATTTGACGATCCAGAGACTGCGCGGCAGCTTTATGGAGCGGCCTTCCCGCTGGTCGATATCACGGTGGTGTCTGATGATGAGATTATGCAACACCGGCGAGTGGCACTACTGGAACTTGTCCAGAAGCATATATGCGAGCGCGATTTGATGGTGCTGGTCGATAAACTGGTTGCCCTGTTGATTAAAGGACACGCTAATGACAGTCAGGTAGAAACGCTATTTAATTACCTGGTGCAGTCTGGCAGCGCACCGCGTTTTGAGGCGTTTATTCGAGAGGTTGCCCTGCGCGTTCCCCAGCATAAGGAGAGATTAATGACGATTGCAGAATGCTTACGTGAGTCGGGACGAAGGACAGGGTTGCTAGAGGGCAAACGCGAGGGCAAAAAGGACGAAGCGTTGCGGATAGCCCATGCCATGCTTGAGAAGGGGATCGATCGTGAACTGGTGCTAATTATTACCGGGCTTGCAATTGATGAACTAACGGTATCTTCCGACTAATTTATCTTAGCCCCATTATGCTTTTTTCTTCTTGCTGATGCTTTTTCGTTTTTTAAACCGCAGCGGCCTTCCCGCTATAGTCATTTCATTACTCATCAGGCGGTTATTGCAAAAGGATAAAACGTGAAGCTGAAGATACCTTATTTCGGGGCCGGGGCGGCGGTATTACTGGCGGGATTATTGCTGGCAGGATGCGATCAACAGAGCAGTGATGCAAAGCATATAAAAGTGGGTGTAATTAACGGTGCTGAGCAGGATGTAGCGGAGGTCGCGAAGAAAGTCGCTAAAGAAAAATATGGTCTGGAGGTGGAACTGGTGGGTTTTAGCGGTTCTCTGTTGCCCAACGATGCCACCAATCATGGTGAGCTGGATGCCAACGTCTTCCAGCATCGTCCGTTCCTTGAACAAGATAATAAAGCACACGACTATAAGCTGGTTGCGGTGGGCAATACCTTTGTGTTCCCGATGGCTGGTTATTCGAAGAAAATCAAAACTGTCGCTGAACTAAAAGACGGTGCAACGATTGCGATACCTAACGATCCTACCAATCTGGGCCGGGCGCTGTTGCTGCTGCAAAAAGAGAAGTTAATTACGCTGAAAGCGGATACCGGTCTGCTGCCAACAGCGTTGGATATCACTGATAATCCGCGGCATCTGAAAATTATGGAACTGGAAGGTGCGCAGTTGCCGCGTGTACTGGACGATCAGAAAGTGGATGTGGCGATTATCAGTACCACCTACATCCAGCAAACCGGGCTTTCCCCGGTACATGACAGCGTATTTATTGAAGATAAAAACTCACCGTACGTGAACATTCTGGTGGCGCGAGAAGACAATAAAGATGCCGAGAATGTGAAAGAGTTCCTGCAATCTTATCAGTCACTTGAAGTGGCGAAGGCGGCAGAAACTATCTTTAACGGTGGCGCGGTTCCGGGCTGGTAATCATGACCTTTTGCCGCGCCGGTTGGTGTTAAACCGCTCTGGCGCGGCGACGTGAGTCCATTGAGATAAGTATTACCGAAGAGAGGATCAAAAGCGTGCCCAGCCAGTCTGGCAGGGTAAAGGTAATACCTAACAGCAGCAGGGACAGCAATGCGCTGCTCAACGGTTCCGCGCAGCTTAAAATGCTCGCTTTCGGTCCACCAATCATCTGCGCGCCTTTCAGGTACAGGCTAAACGTCAGCGATGTGCCGATGACCACCAGATAGAAAAACGCCAGAATCAAACTGCCATTCACCACGAAATTAGTGCCCTGTCCGGCATAAAACGGCAGCAGGATCATCCCGCCGATTAACATACTCCAGCCGACAACCGGCAGCGTGCCGTAGCGCGCGATAAGCGTTGAGGGGTAGGTGGTGTAGAACGCGGCGGCAAACGCCGAGGCAATTCCCCAGAACAGCGCGGCAGGTGAGATAGACAGCGACGTCGGGTTACCGTGGGTGACCAGCAAGAAGGTGCCGATAAGCGAGGTGAAGATCGCAGTCAGCACTAAAATCCCCGGTCGTGCTTTGCGCACCACGGAAAACCACGCCACGATTATGGTCGGTGACAAAAATTGCAGCACCGTCGCGGTGGCGGCGTTGGATTTTTCAATAGTCAGCAGAAAGGTTAGCTGTACGGTGAGCGCCCCAACCACGGAAAAAATCAGCAGGCTGATGGCG
The DNA here is from genome assembly GCF_030332875.1 of Citrobacter sp. Cpo045. NCBI lineage: Bacteria > Pseudomonadati > Pseudomonadota > Gammaproteobacteria > Enterobacterales > Enterobacteriaceae > Citrobacter > Citrobacter sp. Cpo045. The sequence continues at coordinate 376,082 of NZ_JAOWGZ010000107.1, read as the reverse complement.
TCTTTGCGGTTTTTGATAATGGAGAACACTTTGTCGCCGTGAACGAAAGAGAGCATCAGCAGAATGAGCCCGGCGAAAATCAGGCGCGTCATGGTCAGAAACTGCGACGACATCTGGCTTTGCTCCATGATGTATTGCGCGCAAACGCCTGAACTTCCCCACAATACGGCGGCAATCAGGACGTTCATCATCCCTCTTCTGGTGGAACTCATCTTTCCCTCGGCATGTTGTTTTGTTTTATTTGTGTGCAGGCATCATAGCAGAGATGGTTGTGATTTCTGCCAGCACATCCGCAATCAGCCAGTCATTAAAGACTTTTACCTCCGGACGCATTACCGCGTGCTGTGGCGTAACAATGTAGTAAGACCACGCCAGAGGCCAGCGGGTGTTGGGATGAAGCTGAACCAGTTGTCCGTCTGTCAGTAGCTGCTGCACCAATGCTCTACGCACAATGGCGACACCTTGACCGCTGAGCGCCGCCAGAATCACCGCAGAGGTAGAGTTGATGTGCAATCCACTGTCGCAAACGGCAGGTGCCTGGGTGGCGGTCAGGACATCATTCCAGCCCGGGAAATTGGCGCCGGGGTGGGGAGTGTCATCATGGATAAGCTTCTGTGCGGCCAACCATCCTCCACAGGAAATTTTATCTACTGGCACAATACGCGGGCTACAAACCAGAACCGCTTCTTCATCCATCAGCCAGGTTTTATTTACCCCAGGCCAGTCGCCTTTACCGCAACGTACGCCCAGATCCGCTTCGCCATGAGCAACATCCATCAGCTTTTCCGTCACGTTCAAGCGTAATTCTATGTTTTCATGCGCTTGTGAGAAACGATTGAGGCGGCTCATCAGCCAGTTCATCACCAGTACCTGAGAGGCCGTGATAATCACCACCGAGCGCGCTCGCCGACCGCGTAACTTGTTCAGCCCAGATTCCAGACTATCCAGTCCCTGGGTTATCTCGCGCAACGCGTCCTGTGCTTCGCTGACCAGCGTGAGACGCTCTTTGCCTGAACGGGTACGATGCAGCAGCGGGTGGCCAACCCAGTCTTCCAGCGCACGAACCAGTTGCCCAACGGCAGCCGGAGTGACCCCCAGTTCCTGCGCCGCACCAGTAAAACTGCCGTGGCGGGCAGTGGCCTCAAAAGCGTGTAACCATTTAAGCCGATTAAGCGAGCGCATCAGGTCATTTCCCGTTTTGTGAATATCTTCAGTATATGCCATCGAGATAGATTTTCTTTCTCGGTTCGCTATTTCTTCTCATTCGTCAGCGCCTCAGGGGAGTGGCATTGTTAGCGCATTAACGAATACTTGAAACGAGGCTAGCGATGAACACATTATTTGTCGGCAAAAAACTGTTAGTGGTGGGTGGTACCAGTGGTATCGGATTTGAAACCGCAAAACTGATCCTCCAGGGTGGTGGTCGAGTGGTGCTGGTTGGCAATCGTGCCGAGAAAGCGGAACGGGCCCGTCAGGCGTTGTCGGAGCTGGGTGACGTCTCTGTCATTGTGGCGGATCTGATGTCAGAAGCGGGCGTTAAGCAGGTGATGGCAACGGTGAATGCTGAGCACAAAGACATCAACCTGTTAGTAAATGCAGCTGGGGTTTTCTTCCCAAAACCTTTCACTGATCATGAAGTTGAAGATTATGAACTGTACATGAGCCTCAACCGCGCGACGTTTTTTATCACCCGCGATGTCGTGCGTAATATGGTGGCGGCTAACATCCAGGGTGCCATCGTGAATATTGGTTCGATGTGGGCGCAACAAGCAATTGGCGCAACACCTTCTTCAGCGTACTCAATGGCAAAAGCGGGCCTGCATGCATTAACTAAAAATCTGGCCATCGAGCTGGGGGCGAATGGGATCCGCGTCAATGCCGTTTCGCCAGCAGTCGTGCATACACCTATCTACGAAGGATTTATCCCGAAAGAAGACGTACAAGGTGTGATGAGTAGCTTTGACAGCTTCCATCCGATTGGTCGGGTTGGTACGCCGCGTGATGTGGCTGAATCCGTCGCCTTCCTGTTGTCAGACAAAGCGCAATGGGTAACTGGCGCTATCTGGGATGTAGATGGGGGAGTTATGGCCGGACGTAATGGCTGATGTAAATCCCCCGCATAGCTGCGGGGGAGCGTCGAGACATTAAGGCTCAATCGGCGTCAGATAATCCAGCCGTAGCGGTTCGGCTAGCAGCTCGTTCATTTGTAGAATGAACGCCTGGAAATGTGGCAGAGCGATATGCTCATCCAGACCGGCCTGACCGCGCCAGGATTCGCGTACGTAGAACACATCCGGCGTGTCGCGTAACTGGAACAGGGCATATTCAATATTGCCCGGCTCCCGGCGCGTGGGCAGCAGCAGAGCTTGTAGCGCCTGTTTCAGTGCGTCGATTTTCCCCGGTTTGGCTTTCAGTACCGCAATAATTGAAATCACGTCAGAATCAGACATGTTAAAACCCCTCCAGCACAATCTTGCCGACCGAGCGACCGGTTTCAATTTGCGTGTGGGCTTTTTGCAGATTTGCCGCGGTAATCGCGCCAAAATGTTCGCCCAGCGTGGTACGGAGGGTGCTGTCGTCGATCAGCTGCGCCACGCGGGTCAGTAACTGATGCTGCGTAATGATGTCGTGGGTGGTAAACATCGAACGGGTAAACATAAACTCCCAGTGCAGCGAAATGCTTTTGGCCTTCAGCGGGCGCGCATCGAGAGATTGAGGATCGTCAATCAGCGCCAGTTTGCCCTGCGGCGCCAGTGCGGCAATAATTTGCGAATAGTGCTGCTCGGTATTGTTCAGGCTGGCAACGTGCGTCACCTCTTTAATGCCTATCCGTGCCAGCTCTTCCGTCAACGGCTTGCTGTGGTCAATCACATGATGAGCGCCCGCTTCACGTACCCATTTCTGGCTCTGCGGACGTGATGCGGTACCGATGACGGTCATTTTGGTCAGCTTACTGGCCAGTTGTGTCAGAATAGAACCGACGCCGCCAGCCGCGCCAACAATCAATAACACATCATCTTCATTGCCATTTTCCTCAACGCCCAGACGGTCGAACAGCATTTCCCAGGCGGTGATAGCTGTCAGTGGCAGCGCCGCAGCAGAAGCATTATCCAGTGTTTTTGGCTTCAGCGCGGTAATACGTTCATCAACCAGCTGAAATTCACTGTTACTGCCAGCGCGGCCGAGCGCTCCGGCGTACCAGACTTCATCACCGGGTGCGAACAGGGTGACCGCTTCGCCCACGGACTTCACCACGCCAACGGCGTCCCAGCCCAGCACACGCGGCACATCAGCGTTAAAACCTTCGCGGACCTTGGTATCAACGGGGTTGACGGAAATGGCTTTCACTTCAACCAGCAGATCGTGCCCGGTAGCAACTGGCATGGGCAGGTCAATCTCTTGTAAAAATTCAATGTTATTGCCGTCGGTCGCGGCGCGGGTAATGGCGATGGCTTTCATATTCTCTCCGGTCACAGGAATCAGTTGAATAATTCGATGGTAAACCGGTAACAGAACGGGAAAAATAGCCCTATGGCGACAGGACTTATACTCGGGGAGTGAAAATGTTCCGGCTTGAAGATCTCACGTTGTTTGTCCGCGCCGCGGCGCTGAATAGTTTTAGTGATGCTGCGCGCGAAGTCGGCGTTCAGCCTGCTCAGGTCAGTTCAGCTATCAAGCGCCTGGAGTCTACGTTGGCTATCCGCTTGTTCGCCCGCTCCACGCGCAGCCTGCGCCTGACGCCAGAAGGTGAAATCTGGTTACCCTATGCTCGCCAGATGCTGGACGTAATGCATGCCGGGCTGCAAAAAATTCAGACTCCGGAAGATGAAGTTTCTGGCACGCTGCAAATCGCCGTGCCTTCCGATCTCGGTCGTAACCTGCTGCTGCCGGTCTTTCAGTCGTTTCGACGCCGCTATCCCGCGCTGCGCCTGCGGATTTTTTTCTCCGACCAGGTAACGGATGTCTTTAAAGACCCCGTCGATGTTGCGTTTCGCTATGGCAACACCGAAGACGCGTCCTACATTGCGCTGCCGGTTGCACCGGGTAACCGACGCGTGCTGGTGGCATCACCGGAATGGGTTGAGCAAAACGGCGCGCCGCAAAAACTGGATGATTTAACACAGCTCAACGCCATGACTTTCGTATTACGCGGCCGCCTGCACGATCGCTGGACGTTTACGCGCAACGGCGAGGTCAGCAGTGTGCAGGTTAACGGCACCATTATGAGTGACGATGCGGAAGTGATCCGGCGCCTGGCGATTGCCGGAGAAGGTGTGGCGTACAAGTCGTGGCTGGATGTCAGCGAGGATGTGCGTGACGGTCGATTACAACTGCTGATGCCGGATTATCAGGGAGAGAAAGTCCCGCTGAATATGATTTGCCCGCATCGGAAGCAGCTTTCAACCGCGGTACGCCTTCTGCACGAGGCGGTGAAGGCACGGTGTGAAATGCTGGCGCAAAGCTAATAAGCGCTTTACGCCAGAATACTATCGCGTCGTTACTCAGTCTTTTTTCGTTGCATTCGCAAAGAAAATATCAGACTGAATGTCTTTAGTGCGGATGGTAAAGAGCTGATTAGTCAGATCTTCCGTCAGCTTCTCGGCATCGGCCATGATGCGCAGGTTGAAGTCATTCAGCATCTTATCCGCGGCGGGTTTATCGGTTTTCGCCATCTTCAGATACTCTGCTTCGACCTCTTTTTGCTCCTTCGCCACTTTGTCTTCCCACGCTTTGTAGGCTTTTTTGACGATTGGTGCGAGCTTCGGATAATCGGTCATCGTCAGCGTTTGTAATTTACGATATTTCCAGTAGATAGACTGATCGTCCGCTTTATCGGTACCCATCGTGTAGTTAGCCGGATACGCTTTCAGGCCGCTGTAGTACGGAACGAAGGCGGTGAGGTCAGCCATGCCCAGGCCAATGTAGGTCGTTTCACCAATCTCTTTTGGCAACCACGGACGGACCTGCATGACGTGCGCTTCATAGGTACGGAAAACGCTGACCGGACGCCATGGTTCTTTGCCGTTCAGACCGTTGGTGTACGGGTCATGGCTGGTCCCTTCATAGTGACTACGCAACACGGCCTTCACATCGTCCAGCGTCATTTTCTTCTCTGGCGTCATGAAGACCGGGAATTCGCGCCCTTTGGCCATATCCTGATTTACGGAAGGATTGAACTCTTTCTGGATGGTCCATACGCGAGGGTCGTTATACGTGCGGTCACGCTCGTCATCACGGGTATAGGCTTTGGAGAAGTTGAATTTACCGTCTTTCGCCGGATCGTACAGCCCTTTTTCAGTCGCAAATTGAATCAGGTTTTTTGACGCCATCATGTCCGGACTTTTAGGATCGTAATCCTGTAAGCGGCCCTGATTACCGGTGGCAAAATACTGGTTATTCGGCAGACGCTGCGCCATCCACTGGTGGCCGCTACCGGTTTCCAGGTACCAGATCTCGTTATCGTCGACGACGGCAACGCCAAAACCTTCGCCTGCGCCGACGGTCTCAACGATATGGCCCAACAGCGCCACAGCTTCACGTGCGGTTTTACTTTGTGACAGCAGAATATCCGGGATATCGTCTTCGGTGATCCCTTTATCCTCAACGTACGGGTCGGCGGCCAGTGCTTTCGGAGAGGCAAAAATGGATTCTGTACCGCTCACGCCGACACCCAGCTCGTTAAATCCGGTCGCGCCGTGCAGTTGGGTTTTCCAGTTTGGGACAGTGGTATAACGCAGAGAGTTTTTCGGCAGTGGCCAGGTAAAATCATTCGCACCATTATGTGCTTTGGTGCTGTATACCCCGGTCTGATTTTGCTTTGCCGGATGAATGACAAAATGCTGTGCTTTCAGGGCATCGCTGTCTGCGCTACGGGCGACCAGCATGGAGCCGTCCGCTGATGCTTCGTTGCCGACCAGCAGGGTCGTACAAGCAAAACCTGATGAAACAACGGCCAAATTTATAGAAAGTGCAATCAGGCACTTTTTAAAAGTAAACATTACGTATCCCTCATATGTACGCCAAAAATACACCGGAAACACACCGTTTCCTGAAATGCGATAACGCCTGAACACTCAGACATTGCTCGCGAGAGAGATAAACGCCCCTGCCCACGTCTTCTCCAAATATCCATCCGTAGGTTGAAGTCTTCTGGGCAAAATATAACGCCCATTTCGCTTAATTATTACGCAACGGATATTATGATATTCAGGATGTTTCCTGATTCGCGATGAAGAATAGCAATGGGTTATGTGTGGATTCAGTGACCCATGTCGCGTAAGTCAATGATGACAAATGTGAATTTCATTGAGGGGCCGTACTTTTTGTTTCCGGATATGACGCTACCTTTTGCGGCAATACAGCGAGGGCACATTGGAGCTGGCAAAAATCCATGCACCTTTATACTCCTCCATGACCAGGCTCAGGCTTCGTCCGCTTTGGCGGTAAAATCCAGGTAATGTGTCGTTAATATCCGCTTCATCAGCGGTGTCAGCGAAGGTTTTGACGACCTGCATCGCCTGTAGCACTCGGGCATCGCGCTTTTGGGTGTAGTTAAAATAGATGTTCCTGCTAATGTCTGAGGTATTACGCCCGTACAGTTTGCCGGTAATAGTGGCCAGGCCTTCACTGTTGTACATCCGAAACGATAACGTACCCGTAAAGCGGTTGCTGCCAATATTCCATTCCATGTTACCGATGCAATTCAGCGGTTTGTCGGCATAGCGTGAATGCCATAACCATCCGCCTGAACCGAGCACAGTAACCAGCCCGGCCACGAGCACTATAAGGTGGCGTGTTTTTTTCATTGCCCGCGCATCCAGTAATAATGAGTAGTACAAAATGCGTTAGCATCCACCCGTGCATCTTTATCACAGACAAATGCCACGATCCTTTCCGCTTTGCTGTAACCGGTAAGAAACACGTGCTTGTTGTTTTCACAGAGATAGGGATGTAACTGCATCAGATTGAAATAGCCTTGCTGGTCGTGTTCATTTGGTGAGTAATAGATTTTGCAATTTTGCCGCGATGGCGTCTGCATGGAAGCCTGGACAAATTTACTAAACGGCATAACAGGGCGCGTTTGATACCACACCAGCCAGATGATCAACGTGGCAATCACGACACTGGTGCTAAATAAAACCTCAAACCAGGGTATCTGCGTCGTTTGTTGTGGTGTCGAAGGAATTATCTTTGCGGGGGGGATTTCTTCAATAACCGGCGGCGGGGAAACTTCACTCTGTTGAAGCGTTATTGTCTCTACTTGCGTATTCTCATTTAATCTGAGCCCGCGTCGGGAAATAGTTTTCACCGTATCACGAGGCAACCCCACGTCCGCCAGCGCGTTTCGTAGCGTCAGAATAGCCTGGTAAAATGTGTTGGTGGTGGTCACATTATTTCTTTCACCCCAACCAATTGTCATCAACGTGTTCTGGGAAACAATGTCACTTGCGTGAGTAATTAAATAGAGAAAACAGAGCGAGGCAGGGAGCTGGAGCTGAATTGCTCGCCCGGTCTGACGATTGACCAGACTTTTGCTATCAGGATTAAATTCGACCAACTGATTGATAAGGTACAATTGCCCAGCCCTCAGTAACCAAAACGAATCACAGCGTGTGCTAACGCATCCTTTAAATTTTACATCCAAATCGAAAATGCGCCTCACTCTTTGTTCATGAACGAAGATAAGAATTTCACCAATTCATTAAAATCTCTTTAAATACAATGTGTTAGCAATCTCATTTCTTAGGTGAGAATTAACTAAGGTTAAATAATGAGAATTCATTACAGTTTTATCTGAATTATCTTTATATTTGTCCACAACATGACAAGGGTGATTGAGTTATCAGAATTACGTAATTAGTAAGTAACTTTTACGCAGGTTATTTTTTAGCAAATAGTGCTTTTTTACTGTTTATCCTGGAATCTGAATTTATGCATAAAATTCCTAATGCATAGGTTGTTATTCTGAGATAAAGCGTAAATAAGCTTAGCGCAATCGTATTACTCACAGACCATACATATTAGTGCATCAGGAGTTTATTACATTTTATTAGCGCCACTGTTATTAGCTGACAAGGAACGTACTACGTGTTGGATTGACACATTTATTTACCAATGAAATATTTATGGAAAAATAACAGGAGTCATTTTTGATGAAGAGATCACCGTCACAGACTGTTCGTTGCATAAGCTGTGAATTATCCTGTCAATTATTTCCGGATACTGCGGTTCGTGCCAGTTACTGTCACCGTGCCGCATTTGCGATCTGGCCTGAGGGGAATGGCTTTCTGCAAAAAGGAATTATTGAAAAGCTTCTGCTTAATAATCAAAACCATTTGTCGCGTGGGTTTATTTTTGTGGACTTTTCTTTCCCGAATCTGCGCCTGTTTGCCGACCCGCAATGGGTTGACCGGCTTGCCTACAGCGGTATGCATATTGTGTTGATAGCAGACAGGAACCTGGCGCCGTTAGCCAACTACTGGCTGTCCAAAAGCAATAAAATACAAGGGATTATATATTCTGATGATGATGACGAAGTTCAACATCAGAAAATTAGGCGACTCTTTACGGGTCATCTCGCTAACAGCAAACGTGGACGCTCACTTAACTATACTGAAATGATATTACTGAAGCGTTTTGTGTCAGGGAAAAGTATTCAGAAAATTACCAAAATAGATAATATCGATATTAAGAAAATATATGTCTACAAGCTCAGGCTTGAAGATAAGTTAGGCCATAGTATTCATCAAATATTGTCGAATATTTTATAACGTATTTTTGAATTTTATTATTTTCACATCCTTGCGATGTGGTGGACGCTCTACGCCTGAAAGCAGGAGGCTAATATGCCAAATCCCAAATCTTATTCTCGTATTGCCATAGCGGTTTCAGCCGCATTAACCTCTATGGTATTTTCAGCTCAAGCGGCATGGGTTGACGTTGATAGTCTACCCTCCACCGGACTGGTTAGCAGTCTGCCCCCGGAATTGCAGGCAATAATTCCAGCGCAGGCAAATGCCAGTTTCGCTAAAACCAGCGCCATGCCGAATTATGTTTATCAATGGAGTGCGGGCACGATTCCCGTTTATGGCAATGGATTAACGATTAATGGACCCGGCGCTGAAGCTTTTGAGCACTCTGTTACCGTTATTCAGAACAGTACAACGGGTAGTCCGGGCGTTATTTTTGGGGACGACCTGACGATTCGCACGCAGTCGAAGAATGCCGCCAATAATGGTAAAGATGTTGACGGTATCCGCACGCACGGGGCCAATACGCCGGATAACCCGGTCTTTATCATCACCGGGGATCGCACCAGTATTTATGTGGACGGTCAGGATGGTGACGGTATTAACGCCGGTTACAACTCCTATAGCCAGGGTTGGAAGGGCTCGGCCAGCATTTACGTCGGCGACGATCTGTATATTCAAACCACCGGTTCCCAGGGACGTGGTATCACAGCAAACGCGATGAAAGACGCCACGCAGGCCAAAAATACAATTGTGGTCGGCGACCGGGCACACATTGTGACGACAGGTGACAGTTCAGAGGGTCTTCGCACCGGGCAGAACGGTTCCTCGATACTGCTTGGCAATGACGCCACCATTGAGACTTCGGGTGCTTCTTCAACGGGGATTTATGCCGCCTCATCGTCCAAAACGGAACTGGGCAACAACGCGACGATTACGGTCAACGGCGTCAGCGCTCATGCGGTTTATTCCACCAACGCGACCGTGAATCTCGGTGAAAACGCAACGATCAACGTGAACAGTTCGGCGAAAGCGGCGTCATACAGCAAAGCGCCACGCGGCCTGTATGCGACTTCACGCGGGGCGATAAATCTGGCAGGCGGTGCCGCCATTACCATGGCGGGCGATCACAGCAACGAAAGTTATGCCATCAGCACCGAAACGGGCGGCATCGTAGACGGTTCTACTGGCGGGCGTTTTCTTATCGACGGCGATCTTCATGCCGCTGGCGCGACTGCTGCAACCAGCAGCCTGCCGCAGCAAAACAGTACCATTAAGCTCAACATGACCGACAACTCGTTGTGGAGCGGGGCGTCATATATCACCAGCGCCACTGCCGGGACGGGCGTTATCTCGCTGCAAATGAGCGACGCGACCTGGAACATGACTAACAGTTCAACGCTCACCGACCTGACGCTGAACGGCGGGTCAGTGGTGAACTTTGGGCATGCTGACGGCGAACCGTGGCAGACGCTTACCATCAATGAAGATTTTACCGGGAACGGCGGCAAACTGGTTTTCAATACTGTCCTGAATGACGATACCTCCGAAACCGACAAGCTGAAAGTGCTCGGCAACACCGCGGGTAATGCGTTTGTGGCGGTGAATAACATTGGCGGAACCGGGGCGCAGACCATTGAAGGTATTGAGATCATCGAAGTGGCCGGTAATTCTGACGGTACTTTTGAGAAAGCGGGCCGTATTGTTGCCGGTGCGTACGACTATAACGTTGTGCAGAAAGGCAGTAACTGGTATCTGACCAGCTTTATTCCTGCTCCTCCGGATCCGGAAGACCCGGACCCCGTCGATCCGCATGACCCTGACCCTGTTGATCCGGACCCGGTTGACCCTATTGATCCAGACCCGGTCGATCCTGTAGACCCGATTATCCCTGAGCCGGAAGAACCTGTTGCGCCTCCTGTCACTGAGCAGCAATACCGTCCGGAAGCAGGCAGTTATCTGGCGAACAACTATGCGGCTAACACGCTGTTTATGACCCGACTGCACGATCGTCTGGGTGAAACGCAGTACGTCGATATGCTGACAGGCGAGAAGAAAGTTACTAGCCTGTGGATGCGTAACGTTGGGGCGCATACCCGCTTCAAAGACGGTAGCGGGCAGTTGAAAACCCAAAGCAACAGCTATGTGATGCAGCTGGGCGGCGACCTGGCGCAGTGGAGTAGCGACGGTCTTGACCGCTGGCACCTCGGCGCGATGGCCGGTTATGCCAACAGCCAGAACCGCACGCGGTCCAGCCTGACCGGCTACCATTCACGTGGCCAGGTCACCGGTTACAGCGTGGGGTTGTACGGCACATGGTATGCCAATGACGCCGACAAGACCGGCACCTACGTAGATACCTGGGCGCTGTATAACTGGTTTGATAACAAAGTGATGGGCCAGGAGCAGGCAGCAGAGAAATACAAATCCAGCGGAATAACCGCTTCGGTTGAAGCCGGTTACAGCTTCAAACTGGGCGAAAGCGAGCGCAACAGCTACTGGCTGCAACCGAAAGCGCAAGTGGTATGGATGGACGTGCAAGCTGACAGTCACCGCGAAGCGAACGGTACCCGCGTGAAGGACAACACCGATGGCAACCTGATGACTCGTCTGGGCGTGAAAGCCTTTATCAACGGGCACAACGCCATCGACGACGGTAAATCTCGCGAGTTCCAGCCGTTTGTTGAAGCCAACTGGATCCACAACACACAGACGACCAGCGTGAAGATGGACGATGTTAGCAACGACATGCGCGGCACCAAAAACATCGGCGAGCTGAAAGTCGGCGTTGAAGGTCAAATCACTCCGCGCCTCAACGTGTGGAGCAACGTGGCCCAACAGGTCGGTGATAAAGGCTACAGCGATACCCGCGGTATGCTCGGCGTGAAATATAACTTCTAATGTAATGCAGTAATGTAAAAGCCGCTGATTAACCGATCGGCGGCTTTATTTTTTCTGGGAATCGTAGGCCGGATAAGCGTTAGCGCCATCCGGCATTAAGGTGGTGGGTTACAAACGTTGTCCCAGATGTTTTGTTGGTACTCGGCTTTGGTGTAAGACTGCCAATACAACAATATTTGTGTCTTGTGCACAGTAGTAAATCATATGACTAACATAAGGAAAGCTGTAAACATCTGCACCAAAATCATCAATGCGATGCTGCCCCATGCCTGGCATTTCAGCTAACTGAGAGAGAACGACCTGTAATTTCCTAAGATAATCCCTAGACTGTTTAGCGCCCCAATTTCTTGATGTGTAATCACGGATTTCAATAATATCGCGCTGTGCTTCTCCAGTAAGTTTGTAACTCACTTTTTATCCTTTGTGTTGATCCATCAACTCATCAAAAAAAGCATCACCATCAACAATATTGCCCAAATGAATATCGTTTTGAGCACGCTGAATTTTGGCCTTCAGTAACTGGAGCTTCATGGCTTCCATTTGTTCATAGTCCTCAATGGAAACGACGACTGCAACAGGTTTACCGTTACGATTAATTTGCACAGGTTCTCGCTGCGCTTTAAGTAGCATATCGCCAAACTGGGTTTTGGCTTCATTTGCCGTAAGAGTATGCATATTGCCACCATTTCGCATGAATCGTTCGATTCGTTCATTATAGTCGATATCTTTCTGGGGGTCACTATGAGGTGGGTGGTCAGACAAAGGGTATTGTGAAAGTAGGCCGGATAAGCGCAAGCGCCATCCGGCACCAAGTAAACCTGTAAGTACCGCTTGCAGGTTCAGCCGTGCTTCACTGGAGAGTCGCCAATGTGCTCTCGATTCTGTTCAGCTTCTGATGTGCCTCTTTCAACTCATCCTGCAACCGTTGCTCCTGCTCGCCATAGACCATCAGGACGATACAGCCATTCATCACTTTTACGGTAATCTGTTGCCCGGTATCAAACCCCGCTTCGCGTAGCCACTTGCCGGAAAGAATAATTTTGGGTGTGGATTTGTCGAAAACATTCGGGCGGTATCCCACAATTACCGAACGCTCGGTTCCGGATTGGTCGGTGTCTGGGGTAGAATGCGAATCAGCCATAATCAACTCCTTGATAGTTGGTGAGGTTAGCTTTCGCCGGGTACTGCGAATACCAGGCGAGGGCGTTTATAAGTCAGGTCGTCAGATACAAAGGTACGTACCTGATTGGTGGTATACTGCTCTTGTAGGTACGTACATGTCAACGGCGAAACGCGATCCAAATCAGTCTAAATCCGGAAAAGCACCAACTTTCCAGATTCGTATCACGCCTGAGTTAAAGGCGCAGTTTGAGGCTGCGGCAAAGACCGAAGGGATGAGTTTGGGGAATTGGCTCAAAACCTTGGGGAGAAAAGAACTTGAAAAATTAGGAATTGAGCCAGTTTCATAATTTTATAGTTCTAGTCGATATGGAAAATTAGAGTATACACTCTCCAAATCGTCTAGTATTTTATTAAATATTGATTCTAAGTCGTTGCTGACGTCTTGTAGGGGTAATGAGTGTGGAATTCTGTGCAGTCTATGTAATGGGTTGCCACATGTGATAAATTCAGCTTCTCTTACTGCCCCCCAGTGTCCGTGTGCGAATCCTGAGGTCCAAGAGTAGTAGGCGTCATAGAATTCTTTTAAATTTGATTCAATACTTAGCTTTCGTAAATCTAAATTTGTCCAGTTACCTAACTCTATATCTAAATACTCTTCCCAAGTATCTTCGCCAGCTATTATTTCAAGTGTTTCTTGATTGATATATTTCGGAGGTGCCAGATTTTCATCGAATCGGAGAGCATTGAGTTTTGCTTGCCCTGCACCATATTTACGCCACTTATTCCATAGCTTACCTTCATTTTTATTGATTAAATAATGCAGCGTGACATAATTTTCAAATAAACTTCTCAACGATAACCGACCAAGAATTCCTGATGAAACATTGCCCTCAATACATTCTCTGATAAGCTTTAAAGAGTAAAGGGTTATTCCAAAAATACAATCATGCTTTGCATCTATCTCGGTAGTTTTATGAGTTTTTTTCCAATGAATTATTAATTGAGAATGAATTAATTCTACTGAGCTAAGGCCATCGTCGATATTTTCAGATCTTTCTTTGGGTTCTCTTGGAACCAAACAAGGTGTATTCTCCCAACACTCATTCCAAAATCCTGTTGGCCAATCTTTGTTTTCAATCGTGAATGTCATTTCTAATGAACGGATCATTGGCCTTACATAACGCTGATCACCCATATTTGGGTAATGTATTAACTTTTCTATTTCATCTCTTGGGATATGAACTTTATTCGCAGCTACTAACGCCATAACTCTTAGCCAACGACAATCAGTAGCTTCTTGAGTCTGATGAAAAAGAGTTTCTCCAACCGCCGACATTAAAAGATGCATATTTGGCGCGGCTGCAGGTAAATATTTATACCAAGTTTCTTTTGCTGGAAGGGATGGAAATAACCGAAGAATAGTAAGTGCATTTGCAACATGTTTATCGGAAGTAATTATTTTTATTAGTTGTTCTCTTAGATCTAGATCAAGCTCAGATATACTAGTAATTGAAATATCTTCAAATTTATCCTTTAGGGGATGACTTTTGATAAAAGATATTATTTTATTGAAGTGTTGTAATGCTAAAGTTTGTGAGTATGCAGAACGTATTACAATTGCCCAAATCATCTCAGGTAAGCGCTCATATGTCCAATTGGAATAGAATAATCGCCCCTCAAGTTTGTTTTCAAGTTGGCTGAAAGCTGGCTTTAATGTTTTTCCTTGCTTCTTATGCTCACGTAATGTTGTGCGGCTCTTTCCACTTTTATTTCTTTTGTTTTTGCTAACAGGCATATTAATCTCCTTATAAAAATTTACCTTCTATGAAGGTTACTTATATCATTCCTAAGAGCTACTCTAAAATCATTTCTTGCTTTCCAAATCTTATCGATTTGAATATCAGTGTATCTATCACCATTTCCAGGTAAATTTCCTAACGATTTTCTTAGCTTATAATAAGCATTGATTACATCTGTAGATAAAAATAAACCTGCTTCATCTTCAACCCACAAATTTAATTTTTTTACTATCCTGAGTTGCTGTTCTCTTGGGATTATACCACCGTGCTCTTGTATTTTTTTAATTTTTGATGATATTTTAAATGCCGTAGGATAAAGCTCAATTCTTTTTTCGTAAAGTATATTTGTGTACTTGTTTTTTAACTCTCTTTCGAATCTTTTTTGTGATATTTTTGTTTGAAATAAATTTGTAAAAAATCCGAATATAGATACTAGAATGGACACACTTGCAGCAATAATCGCAACTATTATCTTTTCAGAATATTCCATATCGATATTCCTGTAGTTCAGAGATGTTAAATCGGAGATAAAAGAATTTTGGCGGAGATCACAGGAGTCGCATTTGATTGTTAACTTATTGATTTAAAATTGATATATTGTGTTGGATAAATGAGTAACCCCCATAAGCACCCCCAAATGATTTTGCTTGTGGGGAGCGGAGGCATCCAGAGCTACGTTTGACCTCTGTTTTCCACGGTAGTAAAGCGGCAATATCATTCTCGCTTTCGGTTGTTGTTTAGCACCGCAGTTATTTGGTAAAACCGAACAACTGAAGTTTCGCATATTAAGTTTGCCAGTGTCTGGCGGTGCTCTTCCTGTTGAACTTGTAAATTAGACTTACAGGTTGCGTAATAGCCTGTTGAGAATTCTTGGCAGCAATGATTATGCCAGAAACCCATAATCGACTCAGGTTATCTTGCAGGTAGCGCTCTAGGAAAATGTTTTGCCACGATATCATTCATCCTCTCCACCAGATCTAGGCGTTTAAAAGTGATATGCCCACTGCCCTTCTGAAAGTAGCGAATAGTGAAGAGATTATCTTCGAATACCTGCTGATGTGGATTATCGCGAATGAAGTCCATCAGTCGGATAGTCACATCGTGCCGATTATCGGGAATGGTTTTACCATCCAGTAGGAACAACATGCGCTCCAGATCCGCAATCTGGTCACGTCGCCAGCCCCAGTTCAGGCCGTAGCCCCATTTATCGTACTTCACCAGATTGTTAACGATAATCTTCTTGCCGAAGTAACAGGGGTTATTGGTTTTGTAATCCCAGCTTAATCCCCTGAACACATTGATGATGCCACGCTCAAAGACCTCCTGTTTGTTGTGATGAAGCTGCTCAAAGGTACTCAGGATATTCGCTTCGCTGATTGCCGGGAGGTCATCCTCTTCGAGGTTCTTAGCCCACTGGCTACGCGCCTCAGCATCCATTAACGTCAGCATCCCTGACTTCAACATCAGATCGCGCCAGATACTACGGTCAATGTTGCGGGTGATGACTGGCATCGCTTTGTCTACAGGTTGCACAAGCCAGCAGTCGAAAGAATGGCCCTGCTGCAACGCCCAGTGACTCGCTATGTCACCACCAATCGTGGAAGTGAGTCGGGAAACGTCATCAAGCTGACGAATCAGCGCCTCGATCTGTTTCAGCGCTGCATCGCGTCCTATCACGATACGCTCAATGCTGGTTGAGCAAATTAGCTCATTATGATCGGTTAAAACCTCAGCTTCTGTTTGCATGATATTTTGTCCGTAAAAGCAAACACACCCACCGTAAATGGCAGGCGCATTATGCAATGAGTAAAAGAGGAAGTAAGTTCGGGAATGTAAATCGGGAAGACGGCTCGCAAGATTCAGCGTGTCGAAGGAAGCTGGTTCTGCCGCAACAGACCGGTTGCCTGCCTCGCCCGTAAAATATCTACCGCCCGAAGGTAAGGTGACTGCTCCTGACAGTTAACCCCCCTGCGATCGATACGAACCAGTTCGTACTTTTCCACCAGAAAGTTAACTGCATCCGCCAGCGTGATACCGGCGTTGATGTGCTCCTGAATAACGGTTTCATCACTGAACGGCGTATCGTTCAGCGACAGGCCATAGTGCTGTTCCAGCAGACAGGTCAGCAGGGTCTGCCAGACATCAACGGAAGACGGACGTGACGATGCCGCCCGCATGAGGGGGGATGATTTGGTTTGCATAAGCGTTATCTCTTTAGTGGGAAGATATGTGCGTTGAAGGGCGAAGTATTAAAGTGTTATGCCGTGGCGACGGGAGTGGGATAAATCGCGATATAAACATAGCCGTGCGAGCCCAGCGTATCCGCCTCGCAGGTCAGACCTTTTGCATACAGTGTGACGCCGTGCTGATGACAGGGATTCAGTTCACCGCTGGTGAGCATTAACTCCAGCTGTTTCATCAATACCGGGAAAGCCTGGTCAAGATGGCGCAAATCCGCATCGCAGAACTGACCATCAAAATTTGCCCGGTCAGCCAGGTAATGCAGGCGGTTTCCCTCCTGGACCAGACGGGCACCAAAACACGGGGAAACACTGCGTCTGAGTCCCCACCAGGGTTCGCTGATATCATGTGTTGTTATCGTGGTATTCTTCGACAAAATGTCGCTCTCCTTAATCGTGAATTAATTCAGGCTTACGCTGCGTAATACGACATACGGGCCGTTGCGGTCCTGGCGGCGCTCTGCGAATACGGCCAGTACACCACTGATATCTTCCACCTCACGACCGGCATAGTGGCAGATGCTACCGGACCATTTATATTTACCGGTACAGAAGCGAAACAACCGGGACTGTGGATGCTGGCGGTATATCGCCATTGCCTGACGCTTACTGATAATTTTCATTAATGACTCCTCCCTTATAACCAGCCCCGTTCGGCAAACGAGACAATATCCATTCCGCCGATAACGAGGTGGTCCAGGAGACGCACACCCACAAGGTCCAGAGCATTCTTCAGTCGCTCAGTCACCCGTCTGTCAGACTGGCTGGGTTTGGCATGGCCTGAGGGATGACAGTGAGCAACAATCACCGCTGCCGCATTGTATTTCAGGGAGGCCTTCACCACTTCCCGTGGATGGACTTCGGTATGGCTGATGGTGCCTTTGAACAGCGTTTCGTGCGTAATCAGGCGGTGCTGGTTATCCAGCAGCAGCAGAACAAATGCCTCTCTTTCCTCCATAGTCAGATGAAGCCGTAACCAGTCACGTACTGAGCTGCCGGAGGTAAACGACGCGCCGGGCTCACGTAACTGGCGCTCCAGCAGAGTCAGCGCCTCGCGGATGGTCTGTTGTGCTGATGCCGTCAGTTCATATGCAAACAACGGTAACTGTTTTTCCATGGTGCAGTACCTCAGTCGATGATGTGCATAATGGCGTTGCACTCAGGGTGGTTCAGCGCATAGTCGCGCAGACGGTAATAATGCTCTGTCATGGCATCGCACTCCGTGCGGCAGGCATGGTGGCTGTAAGCAATCAGGCAGGCGGCAATACCCGCAGCTTCAGCACTCATTTCAGCCCCGTTACCATTCAGGATATTAAACAGAGACCATAGACCTTCACTCTCTTCCGGAGCCATAAAGGCACCACCGTTGCTGAGAGTGTAAAAGGCCCAGACGCCACCGCAGTAATCCGCACACAACCGGTCCATCCACGCAAAGATACTGGACTCAAGGGTTATCCATTGCGGGATGGAGCCAAAGCGCTGAGGCCAGAAACGAAGGCGCTGTTCATCCGGTACGTTAGTGGCTGCGAGGATGAATGGCTCTGTCACCTCAGGGGGCTGCGAAATGTGTTTATCCATTAATATATCTCCTGTAATCAAAATGACTGGCATCAACGGCCAGACAGGGCTAGCATGTTTTCGGTCATCACCCACAGGGCCCGGTTGAGCTTTACGTCCCCGTCAATGCCGTTCACGGCGCGGGTTCGGCTGCGTTTACCCTGTGCGTTCCGTCCTGACAGTCCTCCCTTCATCAGGTTCTCCTGCACACGCTGGTAAACGGTCCAGAGGTCATCATTGCGGTCTTCATAGCGACGCGGTGTGAGTACCTGGGCGGCAGTCACCGGCTGGTGGTCTTCACCAAAGCGATACGCCAGCGCCGCTTTAGCCAGTACCTGCTGTGCGGGTAGCGGTAATATCAGGGACTGCATCGCATCGCGCTTCTCCTCCACCCGGTCAAATATCCCCAGCACCTCATAGGCCCCTTCAATAACTTTCTCAACAACATCTCCTTTGTGGGGGACACGCACTTCGCCAAAGGACTCACCGCAAATTAACCCGTTCTGACATACAGCCCTGAAAATCCCAGGTAACATTTGATAGCTACTCGAACCATCATGGCTGTTAAGCAGGATGATCTCCGGCACCTGTTTGTCGGTGATTTGGCCTTTACGGCGTAACCGCAGCATATGTTTGGTGTGTTCGCGTTTGCTCTGGTCGCGCACACGGGTCTGACAGGCGAAGAACGGCTGAAAACCTTCACGTTGCAGGTTATCCAGTAGGGTAATTGTCGGAATATAAGTATAGCGATCACTGCGTGATGCATGCTTTTCCTCACTGAATACGCTGGGGACGACACAAAACAATTCATCGCGAGTTAAAGGACGGTCGCGGCGGATTACATTCACTTTACCAAAGCGGGAAGCTAAACGAGTCATTTTTCATTCCTTTTAAACTGGTATAAAAAAACCACCCCGAAGGATGGTTTTTTAGATAAGAGAGAATTAATAAAACACTGCTTATAAAAACAAGGTAGTTTTATTAACACGTGAATCATATATACTTTAAAAAGTATGCATGTGAATCTTACTTGCATAATCCAGCAGGTATGGAAGTTGACCTGCTATAGATGTAGTTATTTGGAACTTATCCTATTTTTTCCACAGTCGAATGCCAAGTTCCATACGGGTATGTTTTTTTAGGGAGTTCTCATCTACAGATACAACGGACTGACTCATGAATATTTTAATGTATTGTCCATTTATATTGCTAACATCCTTTTTACATTTAAAATCATTAACATAGTTTGTCATTTCATCTAATGTTCGTGGGCGATGTAAAAACCCAACAAAGTAACCACGATTCCTGATGTAATCAGTAAAACCCTCCAGATATATTAGTCGGTGATATTTGTTTCGTGCAATATGCCCTTTGGCTATAGCTGCGAAAGATTTAAATTGTATATTATCAAAGTCAAGAAGCCTGAACAAAAGATCTTTCTCAGCATAAAGAGAGGGAAATCTCTTAATAGAATAAGAAACACTAATGTATAACTGAACCATATTATCAACAATGCCTAGCACTGAAATATCAAGCCTACTAACCATGAATAAATTAATGTCTGCCTTTCCATATGCATGAGTTTGAGCAATTTCAGAGTCCCAAAACGTTTCATTTATGTTTGGAACGATTGATTTAAATTCATCATGCAAAATTTCAATAAGCTTTGGCTTTAGATGCTTAATTAAAGAGTAAGGGTTGTCAATTGTATAATTCATGAAACTATAAACAAAGCTATGAGTATCGCTAATGTTAGATATTTTGCTCTTTTTCTTTACATCTTTATGTCCATCAGCAGTATGACTTTCTTTTATTATTACCTCTGTATTTTCCATTTGATACCATATGGCATCAAATGTTTTCTTCATTATCTCTTTTCCCGCAGATGCTTTAAGCAATTCAGCAGTAGTCATTTCATTAAAATCATTTTTAAAGAAACGCTCATTTTCAAAATAATGCTTTCTTTTACTGTAAAAGTATTCTTCTTCATATTTTTCTTTCAATACCTGTAATATGAATCGTGAAATACTTTTACTTTTCCCTTTGCCATCTTTATTTTTTGTCTTGGGAGCAGCTGTCTTCTCAAGAAACTCGAGGAAAGACACATCGTCAAAGTTTACTGAAACTCTTTTTTCACTCGGCATAGACACCTCTAACCCACAAAGTACAGCACTTATTTTTACTAAAAAAGTACAGCACTTTTCTTTAATAGTCCACTATGCCTGTAACTATACTTCTCGCCAAGTCGACATAGCTACCAGCTTCACCAAGTTGTAAGGCTGGTAAAAAACTGAATGGAACACCATATCGCTTCCACGATGCCTATTACTTTCAAGCTCCGTATAAAAATACTGCTACTTCAATTAAAAGAGCTTTTACTATCTCTGACGCACTGGCAGTAAATTCAAGCCCCATTCCTGCATGCCCAAAACTCCCCGACAGGCCACACTAACTTGAGAGTGATTTCAGTGGGTGTCGATAGAAGTTTTCCTTCATTTTTAGGTTTTCTTTCTTCTATTGCCATTCCCTTCCTTTTCCCTTCTGTTCCTTCGTATTGTTAATAATGGACGTAGATGTAGTAGACATAGGTATCAGTAAGCAACAAAGACATACGGAAGTAGATCTACATAAGGGGATATGAGTACCCGTAACCATCCCGTTAGGGGAAATCTATAGGAAGTGGAGTAGTGGCATATCGCAAGGAGAAGAGATTAGTAGATTTCAGCATTCCTTAAATCATTACCAGGTATCCGATGAGCTGAGTTCAATCAGCTAAGGACACCACGTAATGAACACCAAGAACCAAAGCCGGTATGGGGAACTGAATCAAACCTATGTGCACGGTATCACCAGAACAATTGACAGAGCGTTAAAACAGTATCCCCGGCTATTGGCAATCAGATTCGATCTGCGCTTCCCTGACGAAGAAGAGCGTCCAGATTGCCCTACACAGTGTTATACAGGCTCTGAGGTCATCACTCGCTTCATCAACTCGGTAAAAGCACAGATCAAAGCGGACATTAATCGTAAGAGAAAAGCGGGTAAGAAGACCCTGACATGCAACATGAGATTTGTATGGGTACGGGAATTTAATCAGGAAGGGAGCAAGAAACATTATCACGTATTGCTTTTGCTCAACAAAGACGCCTATGCATGGCCGGGGAAGATTAAACAAGATCCTGGTAATACCTTCAACCAGAGTGTTTTTAATATGGTTGTTCGGGCATGGATACGGGCAATCAAACGAGAATACGCGGAAAGCAAGTATGTGGGACTGATTCACATCCCACCAAGCGGGTTTTATCAGTTAAACCGTAATAACCGTTACTTCGAGGACACTTACGAAGATTTGACCTCAAGAGCAATTTATTTGGCTAAAGAGTACAGCAAAGACAACTCCGATGGTCAGCGTAACTTTGGCTGCTCTCAGAACTGATACGTAATTTTTTACGAGGGAGTGGATGTTGAGAAGGAGAATGCGTCAACCGTCAACCACCAGCAATGGCGCGTCTCCTGATTCACTCAATATCAGTATGGAGACAACCCCATGAGCAACAACGACCAACAATCCTACCTCGCCAACGACAAAATGGTCGATATGGCATTTATCACCAGCTTTACGGGCTTAACCGATAAATGGTTCTACAAGCTGATCAAAGACGGAGAGTTTCCGAAGCCAATTAAACTGGGTCGTAGTTCCCGCTGGATGCAAAGTGAAGTGGAGGCCTGGGTTCAAAACCGCATCAATCAGTCGCGACAGTAATATAACTGAGAATAAATCTGATAAGTTAACTCGAGCTACTGACTCAAACCGCCCCAAAGCCTTCATTGAAGCTTTACGCTTTAACACTAACGAGTTACACATCTTAAAAAGAAAACCGGTTAGAAATGCATGTAGCGCATTCTACGCATATCGAAAATAACGACAGAGGTACACTGGGCATGTACACATCTCATCTGATTGTCATCCCCGTCTCATCTGTATGAAACTAAAAGGAATCATAGCCATGCCCAAGATAAACATATTGCGGGTAAAGCAGTATCTGGCACTCGACGCTGACAATCATTACGTTCCTGCAAAAGAGGTTCAGCCCGGAACTGACAATCTGTGGCGCTGTCCTGATTGCCATTGTCCTGTAAGGCTGCAGGACAACATCATTGGTGAAGAAGCCTGGTTTGAGCATTTTCCGCCTACTAAAGTCACTAAAGCCGATGTGTCAAAATGTGGTTACATTCGGGCAGAAATCAGGAGGCAGGCTTTTCTTCTACGATTACGCGCACTGGTTGACAGTATGGATACCATCAACCCGGTTACGCACTGGTTCTGTGTCTGGTGCAATACTCACTATCAGGGGGAGAAACATTGTAAGACCTGCAAAACGGGGATATACAGCATCAGCAGAGGAGACTGGAGCTGGAATTATAACCAGCCGGAAGGTAAATCGAATTCGGGGAATAAAGCGACAGCTCAGATACCGCCCTCAGGCGACCGGTAAGCCACCCTGAAGGCCGTTGCTCACCATAGCGGAATCCCACGATCTCATCATCAAAACAGCCAGAAATGCGCTTACAGGCCCACACTATCCCTTTATTTTGACCGCCTTACTGGTAGCGAGAGAAGGATGAAATACAGAACTCAGGCCACCTTGCTGAAAAGCATGGATAATTTTGGTTTTATTTTCAACGTCCAAAGCGTCGAAAATAAGGCCCCACCATTTTTTGATATCTTCTTCTGAAAAGTGTTCCTGCTTGGCGTTGTCCGTAAAGGGGTCGCCTTCCCCCGTAATAAGCCAGGTCAGAGAACGTCCGGTACAGGCGGCAATCATAGCCACGCTATCGATACCTGGCTCTGTACCGGTTTTAAGGTATTTTCTCATGGATGCTTCGGAGACCCCGCAATCCCTGGCAAAAGAAGCGACAGACTGCTTTCCTATAACAGCTTTGAGACGCTCGCCGAAATGCTCCGGTCCTTTCGGGATAGGGCGCTCCCCCCAACTGAGCTGACTATGATTACTCTTCATACTGATCAATCCAAGCTATTAGAAAGAAAACTATAGTGCGATACTTAACTTAATTAATAGTAATATTTTACCGAAATCATAGTTATTCGTCTTTATTATTAGCTTTATGCCGTAATATAGTACGGAAAATTCATTTCATTATATTGCAACCGGAAGATTTGTTGAAGGTGGCAGTACGAACCTACACTTTGGAAAGCAATCCATCCAAAAGCAACGAAAAAAATTACTTCTTACCTGTCATCAGTAATCACAACGTAAGTTGCGCTATGCCCCTGATATCATTAGGCCGGGGTTTTGATACCACGAAATTGAGATAGAATCGCGTTAACAGCAGATGCCAAGGACAGATCACAGGATAAAAAATGACAAGCCTTCAACAGTGTGCAGAACTACATCGTCAAATCAGGGCCATTGCCAACGATGTCAGAGGCTCAGTAGATGGGTGGAATTTTAAACAGTATATTCTCGTGCGCTTTTTTACCGCTTTATCAGTGAAAACTTCTCTAATTACATCGAAGCCGGTGACGATAGTGTCCACTATGCTGCGCTCGACGACAGCATTATCACTGATGACATTAAAGAAGATTCAATCAAAACCAAGCGTTATTTCATCTAAAGTGATGCCGTGGAGAAAAAGCATTGCGTAGAATGTATTCTTAGATAAGTGATCTGAACGTCAGCCATGTGCAAAATATAGTAAACCACTACACTACATTATTGATAACAATAAGCTGTGTAAGACTGTGATCCTCTCATGGTCCAATCCAATTCTGGCATGCTTTCAGTTGCCATCTTCAGATGATAAAATATGCAAAACCTTTCTAATTCAAAAAGGGCTGCTTGTGGATAATTCATTTCGTGCAGAAATAAAGGTTCTTTCCGTTTTCGACTTTGATGGAACGCTTACCCGACATGACAGCTTTATCCCCTTTTTGCGCTTTGCCTTCGGTAACAGTGTCTTCACCCGCCGGTTGGTTAAACTCGCTCTTCCTACCCTGCGGTGTTTGAGTCGCAAACTAACTCGTGATGAACTCAAAGAAATTTTGATATCAACGTTTCTCACTGGTATCGAGGAAAAGTGGGTCAAGGAGAAAGCTGAAGCCTATTGCAACATTTATTGGGGGCGTCTGATGAGAGCATCAGGCCTATTGGCTGTGGCATCAGAAGTGTCTAACAATGTTGAGGTGACACTCTGCTCAGCCTCACCGAGGCTTGTACTTGCTCCGTTTGCTGAACGACTGGGGATCAAGCTCATCGGTACAGAGCTGGAAAGCGTTAATGGTATCCTGACCGGGCGCATTACAGGGCACAATTGTCGTTGCATACAGAAAATTAACCGGCTGGAGTCTATTTACGGACCATTAGATCAGTATCATCTTAGAGCCTGGGGGGACACTCGAGGCGATTATGAATTGCTGGCAGCCGCCAAAGATGCCCACTGGCGGCACTTCCATCCTCGTTGGGACAGAAAAAAAGCTTTTATACACCGCTTAAAAAAGGAGTCGTTCAGGGTCTAAAATCGCACCACATGAACGTTTTAAAGAATAGACCGGGTTAGCTTTCACAGTTTCCTCCATGACCAGTGGTTGACCGTTGATACCTTTAAGACCCAGCCAGCTGGGTCTCTCGCCAGAGCCCTCTAATTAAGCTTATCCGGAAGCAAGCTAAAGGATATTTAACCTTTTTGTTTCATCTATCCACGGTCTAAATTCTTCCAGTAAGTTATCGTATAATTTTTCATCGCTGATAGAGCCGAAGTCATCCATTGCAAAGAAATGGGTGTTATCAACGCGGCGGTCTGTAAAATCATCCAGGTTTTTCAGGATTCCGTAGCTAGACCCACCGAGGCCGACAAATTTCCAGAAGATCGGGAAGTTGGCTGAGCGCCGGATAGCATTCTTAATTGCTCCGGTTTTGCTTATCCCGCCATCGGTAATAAACACTATGTAAACCGGGATTTTTGAGTCTTTGAAGTAGTCGACAATTTCTTCCATTACCGGTGGTTCATTGTTAGTACCACCAAGCCCCGGCAAATTTTCCCAGGCTGAACGCTTTCCGGAGCCACGAATGGTCTGAATGTAATCGTCAAGGTTATCCAGAGTGACGTTTGGATACTTCTTATGCTTCTCTCCAAACCCCCAGACATCCATCTCGCCATCGTCATCGAACTGGGCAGCAAGGACGGCTATGCGATCCAGCACGGACTGAACGTTGCCCTTACTGAACTGGCCACTCATTGAACCGGACGCGTCAAGAACAAACGCAACTGCTGCCTCCAGGGTGTCCAGCTTATTTTTAGTGAGGCTGACTGAGGCCTTTTTAGCGAGACTTACAAGTCGCGGAGATTTTGTTTCGAGTTTCTTTTCCAGACTGATACGAGCAGGTTGTGCTGGCTGCGGAGCTGTCTGTGCGACATCAACACCATAACTCATCGCCAGGGGCTCAAGCCCACCATTGAAACCGAGGCCAAGTGCCCGTAGCTTCCAGCTGCCGTTATGGCGATACACCTCCGCCACGATAATAGCTTTCTCGCTGCGCCCTGCTGTTTCGGGATCAAACGATGCGATACCGGAGGCCTGCAAATTCAGATTCTGCAAGCCTGTAATAGTATCGCTTCCGTCGATCACGAGGGTTATGGCGATTTTCTGAACAGCCGAGGAAACGCGGTTAAGTTCAATATGTACGCTTGATTGCTGCGTCCCTGCCGTCAGTTTTAAAGCCCCCTCCGGTGAACTCAGGTTATTGAAAAAGATGAAATCGTTATCACCGCTCACCTTACCTTGTGCGTTGAGCATGAAAACGCAGGTGTCGGGTTCGCCGTTAAAACCGGGACGTACCGGGTATCGCAGATTAAGAGTGACTGATGATGAAGATAGAAGGATATTTTGACCTGACTGTAATTGCATGACTCTGTTCCTTGTTTAGTAACCGTAGTCTCTGCCACCCTTTACCCGGGTTCTGGCCTGAAGTGCTGAAATACACTCATCGCGCTTTTGCTTGTTCGAAAAGTTGATGCGTCGGGATCCAAAATCACCATGAATATAGAAGTTGACACCTTTCTCGCGTGTGATATTCGATATTTTTCGAATCTCAATGCTGTCCTGCTCGCCCATTCTGCTCAGAAACTTGAGGCGAAGCCGGTCACCCAATCCCATATTACCTATATCAGCAGGAAGAATCATCGTCCTGTCATTGTCGTTAAAAATTATGCCGAAATATTCGATGGCGATGCGTTCTGCCATTTTTTTCATCGGCCAGATCATTACAATCGGATAGAGAACTAATATAACTCCTGCAATATTACGTGATGTTTCCGGGGATAAATTTTTCGCAAGAAGCCCACAAAATTGTAGAACGAGCACTGCTGAAACCACAATAACAACGATGGAGGCACCCAATGTTTTAAACAGGACGCCAATATCATATACACGCTGAATGTTAGGGATTGCTGAATATTTTCTTTTTAGTTTCCGGTAGAAAAATATCCCGAATATCAGGAACGGTAGAAACACAAAAAAAGCCACAACAAAAAGTAGCATTACAGCTGAACCATCATCTTTTTTCTTTGCCATGTGCTAACACCTATAAAAAACCCCGGTGACAGCACCGGGGTTGAGTTTATTTTTATTATTAAATATTCACGCCGTGCTGGGTTGCCAGTGCAGATAACCCGCCAGCAAAGCCCTGACCGACAGCTTTAAACTTCCATTCAGCGCCATGGCGGTACAGTTCGCCAAAGACCATTGCGGTTTCGGTTGAAGCGTCTTCAGACAGATCGAAACGAGCAATTTCCGCGCCGTTGTCGTTGTTGTACACGCGCATGAAGCTGTTACTCACCATGCCGAAGTTTTGTTTACGCGCTTCTGCATCATAGATGGTAACGGCAAACACCAGTTTTTTGATGTCTGCTGAGACTTTGGTCAGATCGATTTTGACCTGCTCATCGTCGCCGTCGCCTTCACCGGTACGGTTGTCACCCTGGTGCTCTACTGCGCCATCAGGACTGGTTTTGTTATTGAAGAAAATGAAATGGGCATCTGACAGCACTTTACCGTCTTCGCCTACTGCAAATACGGAAGCGTCCAGGTCAAAACCCTGACCGTCGGTTACACGGGCATCCCAGCCCAGGCCAACCATAGCGACATTCATGGTTGGTGCTTCTTTGGTCAGAGATACGTTGCCGCCTTTTACGAGAGAAACTGCCATTTTAAGCTCCTGCAAACAGTTGAATTAGGGCTGAATAAACAGCCCAGGATAAGAAAAGTAACTTTTCGATCAGGACGCGTTAATGCCGTACTGAGCACAAACAGATGCCAGACCACCAGCATAACCCTGGCCGACTGCGCGGAATTTCCACTCACTGTTGTTGCGATACAGCTCGCCAAACAGCATGGCGGTTTCAGTCGATGCATCTTCGGTCAAATCATAGCGAGCGACTTCAGTCTGGTTATCGTCATTGACCAGACGAATAAATGCACCCGATACCTGACCAAAACTCTGGCGACGAGCCTGAGCATCATGGATCGTCACAACGAAGATAACCTTGTCAACATCAGAGGGGACGGCGTCCAGTTTAATTTTCAGCGACTCATCATCACCATCACCTTCACCGGTACGGTTATCACCAGTATGCGTTACGGAACCATCAGAAGACGTCAGGTTGTTGTAGAAAATGAAATCAGCGTCACCCCGGACTTTACCGTTAGCGGCCAGCAGGAATGCTGATGCATCAAGGTCAAAGTCCTGACCGTCAGTTGAACGCGCATCCCAGCCAAGGCCCACCAGGACGTTTTTCATTGTAGGAGCTGCTTTACTCAGGGAGACGTTCCCGCCTTTTGAAAGAGAAACACTCATAAAATAACCTCTTCGATTAGTAATTGTTTAGGTTAACACTTAAGGGGATTAGCTCCCCTTTTCCTCAGATTCAGGTTTGCCCGGGAACATGACGCTTGCAATGATACCCAGCGCCAGAACACCCAATACAACATACAGGCTGGTTGTGGCCGCGATGCTGTAACCATGATGCCAGATGTGATCGGTCGCATTCAGCCCAAGTTTTGCCGCAATGAAGAACAGCAGCACGATAACGGCCTTCTCCAGATGAACCAGATACTGTTTCAATGCCTCAAGGACAAAGTACAGGGTACGCAGGCCCAGGATAGCAAACATCATGGCACTATAGACGATTAGCGGTTCACGGCTGACGGCAATAATTGCCGGTACCGAGTCAAACGCAAACATAACATCCGAAAGTTCAACCACGGCCACACACAGGAACAGCGGAGTGGCATACAGCGCCGCCTTTTTACCACGGCCAATGGTCACATCGCTGTTTTCTGGCTTCGCCAGCTCGGCATCCACTTCCTTCTGATTAAGCAGGAAAGCATGACCTCTGAGCTTCGGCCAGATGGGGAAGAAGCGTTTAACCATGCGGTAAGCCAGATGCTGAGAATAATCCTCAATTTCATCATCATCATCACCACTTTTAAGCATCATGACCGCCGTCCAGGCAACGATGATAGCAAAGATGACTTCAACGTACGGCCCCAGGCTCAGCAGGCTCGTACCGATGGCGACAAAAATGCCCCTGAA
The DNA here is from genome assembly GCF_030332875.1 of Citrobacter sp. Cpo045. Taxonomy (NCBI): domain Bacteria; kingdom Pseudomonadati; phylum Pseudomonadota; class Gammaproteobacteria; order Enterobacterales; family Enterobacteriaceae; genus Citrobacter; species Citrobacter sp. Cpo045. The sequence goes on along the minus strand of NZ_JAOWGZ010000107.1, from coordinate 347,100 downwards.
GACAATGGCACCAATGATCCCCCAGTACAGAACGCGATGGCGATAACGATCCGGTACGGCGAACCAGGAGAAAATGGCCATCATGACAAACAGGTTGTCAACCGACAGCACTTTCTCCAGCGCATAACCCGTAACAAACAGGCTGGCAACCTCAGCACCGTGGTGGATGTAGAGGAAACCGGCAAATGCCATCGCAACCACAACCCAGAATACGGACCAGAGTGCCGCACTCTTCAGGGAGATGGGCTTATCATCACGGTGCATAAACAGGTCAATAAAGATGGCACCGACTGAAAGTGCAATGAAAACAATGACCGTTTCAGTCGGGAAGCCGATGTGTGTTGAAACCATATTTTACCCTTAGGGATGTAGATCAGAGGCCAAATTCAGCCGGGTCGAAGCCCAACGCGATAGCGATCTCGCGGGAGGCCAGTTTCTCATCCTGATCGAAGTTACCGTCGCTCTTCGCAACAGCAATACCAACACGTAAGGCCAGCTGAGCGGCCTCAGGCTGATCCTTCAGCGCCAGGATGTATTTCATTGTTTCGCCCTTGCCGATTTCCACATCGAAATCGAAGCTTGAAACCAGTTTATTGAAAAACTCGATCACCTCATTGGTATCGAAGACCTTCAGCTCTTCTGAAGAGCGCAGAAAGCCCATCATTTTCTGCTTTTCTTCTGAGCTCACGCCGTCACTGGATACGGCAATACGGGCGCAGACAGCAACGGTGCCCTGCATAAATTTTTTGTTTTTGAAACAGCCAACCTGGCGGGTCAGTTCGTCCCGGCCGGAGTTAATGGCACCTTTAACTTTGTCGAAAAAACTCATACTTGCTTCCTTTGTTGCTGTGTTATTTAGAACCGGCGCTCCAGCGAAATCCCCAGCCAAATGCCCGGTCCATTTCGTCCTGGCCTTTGAAGTACTGGTTGATACGCTCGACCTTAATCGCGCCGTTTTCGTTTACGAGTCTGGCAATGGCGCACAATGTGCGACGGTTTTCACCTTCTGTCAGGCGGGTCTCAATCGGGGGCTGATCCGGAACGTGAATGGTGACCACACCATCTGTCTTATCCCAGCTGGGAACTCCTTCGTAGATAAAAGCGTAAATCAGCACTTCACGGATATGCTTCCATTCACGGCCATTGATATGCAGCCACTCGCCGTCTGACACATCCCCCGTACGATCATCGCCCTTGAGCTGAACATAAGGCTCATCACGATAATCACCGAAAGCATTACCCAACGCCTGAATGACCGACTTATAACCATCCTGAAGCTCAACAAACGCCCCCAGGTCCAGGTCGATTCCTTTGGAGCCGAACATGCCTGCAAGCCCGGATTTACTGCTACCCCGGTGCCAGTTCAGATTAATCCGGATTTCACCGAAGTTATCCCGCTTGGTCAGGCTGATTGCAGGCTTCTCTTTTGTCAGAGATACCTTACTCAGGCTGATTTTTGTCTCAGCGGGTGGAGGGGTTGCAACTGGCGGAGTCGGGGCTGCGGGGGCTGGATCATCGGCAATATTTACGCCGAAATGTTCTGCCAGTGGTTTGAGTCCACCGTTGAACCCTTGCGCAACAAAGCGAAATTTCCAGTCATTATTACGACGGTAAAATTCACCCAGAATTAAGGCTGCTTCCTGACGGCCGCTCAGGTCGACAATGCCGCTAACCAGGCCGGTAGCCCCCTGCTCCACGTCGATGGAAAGATTACGAAGACCAGATACCGTCTGCCCACCATCACAGGTCACGGTGAACGCAATTTTCTGAACATCAGATTTCAGCCGGTTGAGCGCGACAGTAAACGTTGAGTACTGGCCTTCACTGACCAGGCTGACGGTACCATCATCGTTACGTGGCTGGCCATAGAACACCATGTCCGCATCACCCTGCACCTTCCCGTCTGCGAACAGTCGAAACGCAGAAGCATCCACCTGGCCACCCGAGGTGATCCGGACCCGCAATTCCTGGGCTGGAACGGGGGCATTGCCCCCCGGCGTCAGATTCATTAGCGGATTACCACTGAAACGATATCGGAGTGCATATCGTCGATTGTGCGGCCGCGACAGGCATGGCCAAGGGCAGTAAAGTCCCAGTTGCCGTTATTACGACGCAGCGAAGCAATAACGATCCCGGTATGTGAGCCCTGCTCAGTCAGCTTGTAGTTAGCCAGCTCTTTGCCGGTTTGATCGACCACACGGCAGAAGGCATTTTCGACGTCATTGAACGACTGACCACGGAAGCTGTTAACCGTAAACGCCAGGTATTCAGCATTTGCAGGCAAGCGGGACAGGGTGACATTAATCACTTCATCATCGCCATCACCCTCACCAGTCAGATTATCGCCACTGTGCACCACAGAGCCGCAGGTGGATTTCAGTTTGCGGAACCAGATGGTGTCAATTTTTTTACCGGTGCTGTCCATTAATACGCAGCCAGCATCGAGATCGATTGAGCCGTTGCCACCTAACAATCCGCCAAGAAAACCTTTTTTCTTAATCGGATCCCAACCGAGACCGAATTGAAGCTGGCTTAACGCAGAAGATTGTTTGCTGAGTGATACCGTCTGGTTCTTACTTAATGAAACCATATATTATTCCTTAAAATGGTAATGACCGAGACAATCAAAGGTATGTTTATTAACTGACGAAAAAATCATATCATGATGAAGTTCACTGACAAGGGAAATTTTGGTAGGTTTCTGAAAAAACACGAATAAAAGATGCTCCAATCCTTGTTTTAATCAAATAAAAACCTTTAAATTCAACATTATGAAAAATTAAGTAAAATCTCAACACTCAATTTTTAGAAGATTGATAAATCATATTATGATTGACATGTAGCAAGGTCACCCATAGACTCATTTCTCAATCACAATACTGCATGGCGTTCTGGATAATAAAAAACTATGAACAAAAAAATTTGGTTTATGGAAGGCTTGTCCTCACAACGAGATATTATTCAGGGGGTAAAGTCATTTGCACAAAAAAATAACTTTGGAATTACCGTTTTTGCCTCCCACCGTAACGAAAGAAATGAAATTCTTTCCGTTGCCGATTATTCGTTGACTGAACCTGAAGACCCGCAAAAACGCCTTCAGTTTATTCAGGAAACCATCCAGAACCATGGCATCCACCATATTCACACGGGCCGTAATACCCAGTGGTTTGAGGAACACCGCACAGCCATTGAGTCGACAGGTGCCACCCTTACTACCGGTGCAACCGGAGCCGACTGGCTTACCCTGGCAGACGAAAAAGTTACTTTTGCTCAGTTCATGGAGCAAAACGGCCTCCCGGTCGTGCCCTCCTGGCGCGTGAATACCCTTGCTGAATTAAAGGCGCACCTCGTGGCCCCACCGTTTTCTGACAGTCCGGTATGCGTGAAGCCGGTGACGGGTATTTATGGCATGGGATTCTGGCGCTTTGATGACAGTGCATCGCCCATGGCCGTCTTTAATCATCCAGAACATCGCCTGGTCAGTCCGCAACAGTATATTGCAGCAGCATCGGCCTCTGAGTCGTTTAAACCCCTTGTTTTGATGCCATACCTGCCAGGCCCGGAATTTTCCGTTGATATCCTCGCAGCTAAAGGTGAAATTCTCGCAGCTGTGGGGCGTCGTAAAGAGGGGGCTATCCAGTATCTGGTGAACGAAGGATGCGCCTGGGAGCTGGCGTGCGCCTGTGCCCGAATTATGAAAGCGGACGGGCTGGTGAATGTTCAGACGCGAAACGATGTACATGGCAACGCAGTGCTACTTGAAACAAACATGCGTCCGTCAGGAGGGGTCGGTTACACGCTTCACAGCGGGGTAAACCTTCCCGGGCTGTTTGCTGCCTTTAAGCTTGGTCTGATGTCTAAAGATGCGGTGATCCAGAGCGCTACAAACACCTTTTCTCCGGTTGCAGTCAGATCCATCACGGATGTAATCGCATACCCGGAATTACTCTCTAACCGACTGAATTAAGGCGAATTTATGTCTGAATCCCTCGAAGATATGATTTATCGCCGTAAACTCTCAAGCGGCACTATCCAGGTTACCCGGGACCGGGGTGAAATCCCGCTCGATGACCTGTTTGATATCGCTGAAAGACGCAACCCGAAACGGGCCTTTCTGTTTGTCAGCAAAGTTCTCGGCAGGCATATTCCCGTTCCACCCTCAGTCATGCGGCAGGCCTACAGGCAGCTTGCCAACCAGTTTCCATCAACACTGGCAGGGCCCGTGCTGTTCATCGGCATGGCTGAAACGGCCGTTGGGCTTGGTGCAGGTGTGTTTGATGAAGTACGCCATCAGCATCATGAATCTGTCTATCTGACGTCTACCCGGCACCCGGTTGATGGCTCGTTGCTTTGCGAGTTCAAGGAAGAACACAGCCATGCCACCGATCATCTGATTTTTCTGCCAGATGATGAAGAGAAAAGACGCCGGGTTACCGATGCGCGAACGCTGGTTTTGATTGATGACGAAGCAACGACCGGTAATACCTTTGTTAACTTGCTTTCTGCCCTGCGTAATACCGGCAAACTCCAACATATCGAACAGGTTATCGCCGTAACACTTACCGACTGGAGTAGCAATGCCCTGCCGGAGCGTAGCCCCTTGCCTGTCCGTTCAGTTTCTCTTGTAAGCGGTCGGTGGGGATGGACCCCATTACCTGATGCACCTGTGCCAGACATGCCGAAGGTCAACGTAACTTCGCGCGGAGAATGGGACATTCAGGGAAAACAGTCCTGGGGGCGACTGGGGATGCTCGCACCAGCGGCCGATCTCGGTCATGGGGTATCAGTCCGCCGGGGAGAACGTATTCTGGTTCTCGGGACCGGGGAATTCGTCTGGGAACCGTTCCTGCTCGCTGAACGGCTCGAAGCTGCCGGGGCACAGGCATTTTACGGCTCGACCACCCGCTCCCCTATCGCTGTTGGTTATGCCATTGAGTCCGCGATTTCATTTACTGATAACTACGGGCTGGGCATCCCCAATTTTGTCTATAACGTAGCCCACCAGCAGTTTGACCGTATTCTTGTTTGTACTGAGACTTCCGCAGAAAGTATTGATAGTCAGCTTATGAACGCGCTGGCTGATGTTGCCCCCGTCGTTGAGATTGTTACCTATGAATAAACCCGTTGTTCTGAGCGACCTTGACGACACGCTGTTTCAGACCCGTCGTAAAATGGTAGACGAGCTGGCCCTGGAACCATTTCGTACCGGTGCCGTTGATCGCACCCTGAATCCACGAAGTTTTATGACAGAAGAACAGTCCATGCTGGTGGACTGGCTCCTTGAGCAGGCTGAGCTCATTCCTGTTACCGCACGGGGAACTGAAGAAATAAGCCGCGTCAGGATCCCTTTCCGCTCCTGGGCAATCACAACGCACGGGGCCGTCATTCTAACGCCAGAGGGAACGCCCAACGAGGAATGGAAGGCCCTTATGCTCGACCAGTTAGCGCCCTACCAGGAAAGGTTAGAGTCTATGCAACGTCTGATCACTGAAATGATGGACGCAAAGGGTATCAAGGCCTGGGCAAGGCTTAACTATGAATATGATGAAACTCCGGTTTATATGGTCATGAAACACCGGGACAGCACACGCCTCGATGAGCTCACTGCTATTGCTGATGAAATTGAAAAGGTGTTCTCAACGGAAGGTTTCTACATCCATCGAAACAGTAATAACGTAGCCTGGCTCCCCACGCCGGTTGAGAAGGGGCGAGCTGTCAGCTGGCTGCTCGAAAAGCTTCGCGCTGAGCGAGGGGTTTTCCCCGTAATAGGTCTGGGTGACAGCCTGAGCGATCACCGTTTTATGAAACTGTGCAGCTGGTTTGGCCTTCCGCGACAGAGTCAGTTTGCAGAGGCCATTTCACAGCGAATTTTTGGAGAAGAATAAAATGCAGCTACATGAAACATTCGCTGGCTCATACCAGCCCGGTGACGTGGAGTTTCTGCTAAAGCCGGTAGTCATTGAGATGACGCCGGTTGAGCAAAAAGAAGAGCTGATTCAGTCCGGAAAGAAACATTATTCGGACATGCTCAGCAAGGAGCCAGCGCCAACAAAATGGCATCTTGATTTGTTTCACCGGGCGCTGGATCGGGGTGCAGACAGGCTTGCAAAAGAAGTCACGCAGCTCGCTATTGCTCTGGCCGAACGCTTCGGTGATGAGCCCATCGTTCTGGCCAGTCTTGTCAGGGCTGGCGTGCCCCTCGGCGTTATGCTGCACCAGGCCCTGCGTGATATGGGGAAAACCTCATGGCATTACGGCATCAGCATCATCCGGGATCGCGGAATTGACAGTACAGCACTCGACGTCATTGAAGAGCGACATGGTACCAGCGGTATTGTTTTTGTTGACGGATGGACAGGTAAAGGTGCAATTACCGGAGAACTTGTACGCGCACTGAAAGATCGCCCAGGCTATCCTGAGCAGCCGCGACTGGTTGTCCTGGCGGATCCCTGTGGCTGCTCCTGGCTTGCTGCCAGTGATGACGACTGGCTCATCCCTTTTGGCATCATGGGTGCGCCGGTGTCAGGCTTGATCTCCCGATCAGTATGGTCCTCCGAAGGGTTACATGGTTGCATGGTTTGCGAGCATCTCAGCGAATACGAATGCAGCCGTATGCTTGTTGATACCATCGCTCATTTCCGTAAGAAGTTAGCACCGTCATCCCTCGCACCTCTGAACTGGAATATGGAATCAGCCCGGGCCTTATGGCAGACGAGTCGTGACGTTATCGCGTTCCTGGCCGATGAATTTAAAGTGGACAGCGTCAATCGTATTAAGCCAGGCATTGCTGAAGCAACCCGGGCCGTTTTACGTCGGGTACCGGATCATGTTTTTGTGCGTTCAATTGATGACCCGGACGTTGCACTGCTTGTAGGGCTTGCTCGTGAAAAGGGAATAGTTGTTACAGAAATGGGGGGAACCCTCGGCCAGTATCGGGCTGTAACCATTATCAAGAAGGTACACTGATGAAAAATCGTCTTTCTCCCTGGAATCTGGGGGCAACGCTATACATGCCTGCAACCCGGGAAAATATTGCTGATGCCGTTCTGCACGGGAAAATCCCAGGCTTACGATCTCTGGTCATTTGCCTTGAGGATGCTGTCAGTGAAGCAGACATCCCCGTTGCCCTCAAAAACCTTGAGCAGTTGCTGCACGAGCTCAGTAACAGCATGCGTAGCCGGGGTAAAAATGACTGGCCTCTGGTGTTTATTCGTCCCCGGCATGCCGAAATGGGCAAATGGTTAAAAGAGCATTATGATCTTTCTGCTGTCGATGGATTTGTGTTGCCTAAATTTACCCTCAGTTCGTTAACTGAATGGTGGGATATCATGGGCGGGACTCACCTGTGCATGATGCCAACACTGGAAACAGAAGACGTCTTTGACGTGGTTCAGATGCGCGTGCTGGCCACCCGCCTCATGGAACATCCCTGCCACGAACGCATTATTGCACTCCGAATCGGCGGCAACGATCTTATGAACGTTGTGTCGCTTCGCCGTCCCCGGGATCTGACGCTGTATGACAGCCCGATGGGTTACGTCATCAAAATGCTCGTTTCGGTCTTCGGGCCGCGTGATTTTGCCCTGACCGCACCCGTGTGTGAGCATATTGACGATCATGCCGTTATGGCCAGAGAGTTGGCTCTTGATATGGCGCATGGGCTCGTGGGTAAAACAGCCATTCATCCGCGTCAGATAGAGGTCATTCAAAACGCGCTGATGGTCACCCAAGGTGAGCACTCTGACGCTCTGCGGATCCTGAACTCTACCCAGGCTGTGTTTAAGTCGCAGGGAGCAATGTGTGAACCCGCTACACATCGCCGCTGGGCGGCGGATATTCTGGACAGAGCTCGTTTTTACGGATTACAGAATGAGCAAAGCGCTGATGGAATCAGATTACTTACCGTGACCCAGCATCATTAAGGAAATCATAATGGGGTTCAGGTTCAGAAAATCGATCAATATTATTCCGGGTGTTCGCCTCAACCTGAGTAACGGAACACCGAGCCTGAGCGTCGGGCCGAGAGGTGCTTCCGTTTCTTTTGGTAGCCGGGGGACCTATGCCAATCTGGGCTTGCCCGGTACCGGGCTGAGTTACCGTACCCGACTTGACCGGGCAGCGCGTTCCGGAGGAAGGAACCGGTCGGCAACCGACCCGGGGCTCAGACAATCTCTTGAGCAGGAAGCAGCTGAACTCATGTCAGCTGTGACCGCAATCCGTAATATTCATGAACTGACGCCAGACCCAAAAACAGGCATCAGCCGGACGGAACTGGAGGCAGTATACCTGCAAAACAGAGCGTCGCCTTTTCAGGTCCCGGCACCAGTTCGGCCTGAAAAGCCAGAATACCTTTCATTGCCGGAAGAGCCTGCCGGGAACGAAGGCATTAGTTTTCTGGGTAAATGGTTTGAATCGGAATCAGCTAAGGCTGAGCGCCATGCCGAGAATCTTCGCCGGTGGCAGCAGGAGCTGATTGATGTGGAGCGTGATAATACCCTCCGACAGCATCGATACCAGCAACAACGGACGGCCTGGGCCGAACAGTATGCAAACTGGAAGTTTGATGCTGAAGAACATGAAAAACGGCTCGCCACGGCTCAGGCAGATGCCCGACAACAGTTCCGGACAGATGCCGCGTTTTTTGAATCATACCTGGCGGGAGTGCTTGCAGAAACTGAATGGCCGCGTGAAACGCTTGTAGCATTTGAAGTAAAACCCGATCAATCGACTGTCCTGCTGGATGTTGATTTAGCTGAGATTGAAGATTTCCCTGATAAGATTTACGGCGTCAATGCCCGGGGCACGGAGCTGACGGAAAAAGCCATGACGCAAAAAACCGTACGCGAAAACTATGCCCGCCACGTTCATGGATGCTTGTTCCGCCTGGTCGGTATCGTTTTACATACGCTACCGTTCGACAACGTGATTGTGTCAGGCTTTACTCAACGGGTAAGTAAGCGGACCGGCTACCTGGAGGATGAGTATATTCTGTCCTGCAAATGCACTCGCAGCCAGATGTCATCGGTGAATTTTGAGGGCATAGAACACGTTGATCCGGTTGAAGCATTAGGCAATCTCACGGTTATTCGAAAGATGAGCAGTACATTCATTTTTCAGCCTATTGAACCACTAACCCTTTAAGCAGGCTAAATCTAACGATGCAATTAAATACCAGACAGGCCCGGATTTTTCAGCTTGCCAACTTACTGGGCACCGGCAAGCCTGTTTCCGCTGCCGACATTATAACCAGTCTGGAATGCTCAGAGCCGACGTTAACCCGGGCACTAAAAGAGCTACGCGAGTCATATTCTGCGGAAATCAAATACAGCAAGGCTGGTCATTCCTACCATCTCGTTAATCCGGGTCAACTGGATAAAAAGGCCCTACGCCGGATGAATGAAGCGCTCGCACAGAATGCTGAACTGAAAACCAGTGAGTCTGTAGGAAAGGTCGTTCTGGACAAGGATAAAAAAACGTCCGTGTCATTATCACTACGAATGCGGATTTTAAGAAAAATTGACCGCCTGGCAGCACTCAGTGGAACCACCCGAAGTGAAGCGGTTGAGAAACTGGCTTTGCGCGCCGTTGACGAACTGATAAAAGAATATAACGTAAAAAAGTCCTGACGCTAAATCTCAAACCGGGGCGGAAACCCCGGTTGTCTCATTTTTCACATCTGTCTTGATATGACATAGTTTTCGTCGAATATCTTGTCAGCAAGGCAACTGCTCCTTTCTGCCTACAAAACCTGGTGTCTTGACAGCCACTTGTGCTACACATCAATCTTTGCGCGATTTACACTCCATACATGCAGATCTGTGATGTATGATGATTTTCATGCACATGACAGTTTATTTTTGCCGGAGTTTTTTCAGAAACCTTATATTTCTGTCCGGTCTGAATTATTTTCTGTTGATAAGAGGCCATTCAGATGTCGGTAATTAAATGGTGGTTAACCAATTACTCTAAAGTGGCTTCTGAGCCAACGCCTGAGTATATACCCCCCTCCCCCCCCCGACTGATGCCGTCCCGTTTTATCAAATCAACAAACTCTAGCATCATCCTGAAACTACTTTCCTCTTCCGATCTCTTAAGAAGGAATTACATTTGAGACGCTTACCCGTATATCTGCTACTCGACACGTCCGGCTCTATGCACGGAGAGCCTATCGAGGCGGTCAAGAACGGCGTTCAGACGCTGCTTACCACGCTGAAACAGGATCCGTATGCACTTGAAACGGCCTTTGTATCAGTTATCACCTTTGACTCTTCTGCCCGACAGGCAGTCCCCCTGACAGACCTCCTGAGTTTCCAGTTGCCAGCACTAACAGCCAGCGGTACCACGTCTCTTGGCGAAGCGCTTTCTCTCACGGCCAGCGCCATTGCCACTGAAGTACAGAAAACGACTGCTGACACAAAAGGTGACTGGCGTCCCCTGGTATTCCTGATGACGGATGGGAGTCCGAATGATGACTGGCGTAAAGGTCTAAATGAGTTTAAAGCGGCCAGAACTGGCGTTGTTGTGGCATGTGCAGCCGGGCATGATGCTGATACCAACGTTCTCAAAGAAATCACTGAAATCGTGCTTCAGCTGGATACGGCTGACAGTTCGACAATTAAAGCTTTCTTTAAATGGGTAAGTGCGAGCATTTCGGTAGGCAGTCAGAAAGTTGAGTCCAATAAAAAAGAAGTAATCGGTCTTGAAGACTTGCCACCACCACCACCTGAAGTGAATGTGGTTTTATAATTTTATTGATTAAGGGGATGTTATGTCTGTCAGTCTGAGCAAAGGTCAGGGCGTAAGCCTGAAAAAAAATGAATACGATCTCTCGTCCGTTACTATCGGCCTCGGTTGGGATATTAATGAGGAAAAGAAAGGTTTCCTTGGTGGGATCTTTGGCAAGAAAGAAGAAGAATACGACCTTGATGTGATCGCTTTCCTGTGTAATTCAGCCGGAAAAGTGACCGATCTCGGCAATGTGGAAAATGGTAAACCTACGCTGGTGAATGGCGATATTATCTTTTTCAATAGCCTTCGCCATAAGTCAGGCAATATCTGGCTGACGGGCGACAACCGAACTGGAGCCGGTGATGGTGACGATGAGCAAATTATCGTTCGCCTGAATTCCCTTGATGCTCAGTACGAGAAAATTGTGTTTATCGTTCAGATCTACAATGGAGAAAAACTACAGCAGCACTTTGGCAAGGTTCAGAATGCCTTCATCCGGGCAGTTGATGCCCGTAATATTGAAATGGCACGATTCGATCTTTCTGGCGGACCCGCCTTCGCCAGCCAACGTTCCATGGTTTTTGCCGAGCTGATACGCGAACCTACAGGCTGGAAACTCAGGGCAATTGGTGAGCCTTCAGAATCAGATTCGTTTGTATCACACCTGAGGAATTACATCTGATGCGTCGCCTGCCTGTTTACCTTGTTATCGACACATCCGGCTCAATGCGCGGTGAGTCCATCCATTCCGTTAACGTTGGAATTCAGGCGATGCTTAACGCTCTCCGCCAGGATCCATACGCCCTCGAAAGCGTTCATGTCTCCATTATCACCTATGACAATGAGGCACGTGAGTTTATTCCTCTCACGCCGCTGGAAGACTTCCAGTTTTCTGACATCGTAGTGCCAAGCGCTGGCGGGACGTTCACCGGTGCTGCCCTTGAATGTCTGATGCAGTGTGTAAACCGTGATGTGCGTCGCTCGGATGGCGATACAAAAGGAGACTGGCGTCCCCTGGTATTCCTGATGACTGATGGTACGCCTTCTGATGCCCTGGCGTACGGTGAAGCAGTAAAAGCTATTCGCGGGCGAGGATTCGGCTCCATCATTGCCTGCGCCGTTGGTCCTAAAGCAGGCCACGAGCACTTAAAACAGCTCACCGATAAGGTTGTGTCTCTGGAGACTCTCGATTCAACCGCATTTGCAGGTTTCTTTAAATGGGTTTCGGCCAGCGTTTCTTCCGGCAGCACAAGCGCGGGGATCAATACCGGAACAGATACCCTCCCACCTCCTCCACCAGAAATACAGCTGGTGCTCTGACAGACAGGAAGGTGCTACTTTACCCGGCGGCGCCTTCCTGTACAGAACCGTTTTCTGCTGGCTGTTACCAGCCGTACGAGGAATATTATGAGACGCCTTCCCGTTTTTTTTGTTCTGGACTGTTCAGAGTCCATGATCGGTGAAAACCTGAAAAAAATGACTGATGGTCTGCAAATGATCGTCGGAGATTTAAGAAAAGATCCACACGCACTTGAAACAGCTTGGGTCTCGGTAATCGCCTTTGCCGGAATAGCCCGCACGATTGTACCTCTGCACGAAATTGCATCGTTCTACCCTCCACGCCTTCCCGTTGGCGGCGGCACGAGCCTTGGGGCTGCATTGCGTGAGTTGACCGTGCAAATTGATACCCAGGTAAGAAAAACCACTCATGAGACTAAAGGCGACTGGAAACCCGTAGTGTATCTCCTTACCGACGGGCGCCCTACTGACGACACAACCGCAGAAGTGAAACGCTGGAAAAATCACTACGCGAGTAAGGTGAATCTCATTGCCGTTGGCCTGGGCCTATCAGCGGACCTGAATATCCTGCGACAGCTGACAGAGAATGTCATGCTATTCACAGAATCACAGGAAGGTGACTTTACCCGTTTCATCAAATGGATCACGGCCTCGGTTACCGCCCACAGCCGCAGCGTCGGGGACGAAAAACAACCGGAGCTCAGCCAGACTGAATACGTAGTTCGCCTGTCCAAAGACGAATATGTAAAAGCGTACGACGAAAACTGCGTTACGCTCACCGGCCGTTGCAGCAAGACCCGTCGACCGTACCTGATGAAATATGAACGGCCACCAGCAAGGGTTTCCGGACTCGATTTCAACCTGAACCTGAACAGCTTTAATATTGCCGGATGCTATCCCATCGATGAGGACTATTTTGCGTGGTCAGATGCCACCGCTACCGGTTTGCAGGTAAACACCAGCGAACTGCATGGCGTACCGGGTTGCCCCCACTGTGGTAATGCCAGTGCGTTTGCCATGTGTTCATGCGGGAAGCTGCTGTGCATTGACGGCCCTGATGACGTGATCTGTCCATGGTGTGAAAAAGGCCTTTCATTCAGCAATGATGGCGGAAACACTAACTTCGACGTAAACAGAGGGAGAGGTTGATGTCGCAAGATACTTCACTTGAACAGAAGATTATCCGCTTAGTACTGTCTGAGTTGGGCCACGCTGTAGAAGCGGAGCGGCTTTTCCATCCATCGCAGGATCCAACCCTCTCCGGCGAGGTTATGCAGCTTATAAAGCGGATTGAGAACCTTGCACAGGGTTCATCTGCCCGGGTTAACGAAGGTGAGAACGAATCAGCGGCTGCCGTCTCGTCTGCTCCCGGCCTTTCCGATCAGCAACAGAAGGTCGGAGCTGATGCTGATCACCCGGACAACGACACTACCACTAAACCAGAGACGCAAACAGTCACAGATAATGAAATCAGCCCTACCTTCTGGAAATTGATGCCTTTTTACGAACTTCAGAAACCAGCTAAAAATGAAACTGCAAACCTGGCTTCTCCGATACTAAAACCTGGGCAGGTACCGGCAGGCCAGCAGCGGACCGGGTCAGAAGTGCAATTTGTAATGCCCCCGAAAGCGAGAATAACCATACCCAACGCCCGCGCAGGCGAACGTTTCTCTTCGCCGGTTGCCATCATACTGGATGAGGGTGGGCTGGCGACGATAAGAGACGTCGTCTTTCCCCGGGACATTGGCCTGTCGTATAAAAAAGAACAAGGGTTGCTCACTGGCATCCCCACTGAAAGTGGCGATATTGAGCTTTCAGTACTGTGGTCATGCACTTCGCACGACGAATGCGAAACAAAGTTACTTTTTGTAGTAAACCCGGATCCGAGAAGCCTGTGGAAGGTAATAGAACCACCAGCAGACGCTCCCTACCCTAAGTCCCATCTGGACGCTGCTAGCCTGGTCAGGGATAACATACGTATTGCTGCCGCCAGTCGCCGGGGGCGCTCTCACGAGCATGCCGGGAGCTTCAGAGATGATGACTTCTATATCAACCACTGCCAGGAAACAGGATGGTCTGTCATGCTGGTCGCAGACGGGGCCGGTAGTGCAGTAAATTCCAGAGAAGGATCGCGAATTGCCGTCAGGACGGCTGGCGATTACCTTTTCAATCAGCTCAGTGGAGTAAAAGGCGTCTATTTAAAAGAGCATATCTCGACGTGGGAAGGGAGCGATCGGCAGGCAACCATAAACGCGATGCTTCATCATTTTAAACAGGCAGCTACGCTCGCGGTCAATAGCATCCAGAACGAAGCCATTTGCGCAGAACAACCGGTGAAATCCTATTCAACAACCCTTCTGGCAACTGTAGCACTGCGAACTGATACGGACCTGTTTGCAGCTGCTTTCTGGCTTGGCGATGGTGCGATAGGTGCATACAGCCCTTCAGGTAAAGTCAGGATACTGGGAAATCCCGATAGCGGAGAATACGCAGGACAAACCCGCTTCCTTGACCAGAGCATTATCGCAGACCCACTATTTACCGGCCGCATCAGCGTGGGTAAATGGAATGACGTATCTCACTTGATCCTCATGACCGACGGCGTTTCAGACCCTCTGTTTGAGACGGATAACGGGCTTCGCAGTGACGAAAAATGGACCCGCCTCATTAATGAGCTCTCCCCTGTCCTCGCAGACGCCAGTATTGCGTCTGAGAGGTTAGGCGATTGGCTAAACTTTTTCTCCACTGGGAACCATGATGACCGCACTATTGCGGTGTTGTGGTAAGGGATACGCTTTTTCGGTGATCAATATGGCAAATATCGTTACGTGCAAAACAAAGGACGGCGAAACAGTCCAGTATGTTGACGAGGTGATTGGTTCAGGCTCGATGAAGGATGTTTACTTTTCCCCTGATAAATCTTACGTCGTCGCTTTTTATCATAAACCGCAGAATGAGCAGGCCCGGGATCGTATTGATATGATCACCGGCCGCTACAGGCAAAACATTTTTGGCCAATCCGGTGGCGAATACTGGAAGGATCTGTTTTGTTGGCCGACCCACGTTGTTGAGCATGGGAATAAAATCGGTATCGTGGTTCCAACCTACCAGAACCATTTTTTCTTTAAATATGGTTCCAAAAACGATGATTTCCTGGACATTAAAGGCCGGGAGAAAGAAGGCAAATGGTTTGCCAGCGCCAGCAACCAGAATAAATTCCTCGATCCGCGTGAACGAGGCAATACGCTTACCTATCTCAAAGTCTGTCTGCTGCTGACAAGAGCTGTCAGGAGGATGCATGCAGCGGGCCTCTGTCACAGCGATCTCAGCTATAAAAACGTGCTGATTGATCCAGAAATGGGCCATGCCTGCATCATTGACGTAGACGGTCTTGTCGTTCCAGGAAAGTATCCTCCCGATGTGGTGGGCACTCCGGATTTTATCGCTCCGGAGGTGGTGAAAACCAGCCATCTTTCTAAAGAAGATCCTAACCGCTTACTGCCAAGCATTACTACTGACCGCCATGCGCTGTCGGTGCTTATCTACATGTACCTGTTTTTCCGTCACCCTCTACGTGGCGGAAAAATACATGACATGTTGGATGAAGTACGTGATGAGACCTTATCAATGGGTGAGAAGGCACTCTTCATTGAACATCCGACAGACAAAAGTAATGCAGTCAAACTCAGTCAGTTATCCCCCTTTTCACTACCTTGGGCTGACCCAGATAAAATTCCATACACCATCATGGGCCCCTATCTGACACCGTTGTTTGAACGAGCCTTTATTGATGGCTTACATGATGCCACTAAACGCCCTACCGCAGATGAATGGGAAAGCGCTCTGGTAAAAACAGTGGATCTGATACAGCCGTGCCAAAACAAGGGCTGTGAACAGAAATGGTATGTTTTCTCGGGTAAGACAAAGCCGGTCTGTCCTTACTGCGGTACGCCGTATAAAGGTAAATTGCCAGTGCTTAATTTTTATTCTTCGCGAAAAGAAGGCAGCTATCGTCCTGACGATCACCGGTTGATGGTCTGGAGCGGGCAGTCTATCTATGCGTGGCATGTGAATCGTCTTATCGCGCCAAATGAACGTACAACGGGTGCACAAAGGAAACGGGTTGGTTATTTTGTTTACCATAACGATCAATGGTGGTTGGTAAATGAAGGCATATCAGGACTAATGTCATTACCGGATAAGCGGCAGATTATGGTTGGGGAAAAAATAGAACTGACGAATAACGCTCAATTTGTTTTGTCAAAAGAGGAAGGTGGCAGGCTGGTAGTTGTTCAATTAGTAGAAAACTAACAAATATCTCTCACCAGATTATAGCAGCTACGGTATTCACGTGATCGATAACCATGGTCAGTAATGCCATGATCTTCACCATGTCGACCGCACCCGGACTGAGTATCAGCCATCTGTGCATCTGCATTTCTGATGTTGTTTGCGGGGCTTTTGGTCGTTGATACTGGTTTTGTCATGAGTCACCTCTGATTGAGAGTTTACTCACTGAGTCGCGTATCCACTAATGGTGGGTAAGATCAACCAGACCTGTGCGAATGACAAAGAAGTCATATCCAATTACGGCTTAGGCCGTAGCTGCCCCCGGTGCGACAAGGCCAGTGAAAGGAATTAGCGAGCCATTAACCAGGGATGGTCTGAATATGGCCAGTGTTTACAGGCCCGCGAGGAAAGTGCCCGTACCTACAATCTGGAATTCCCTTCGTCTTTAGATAAAATGAGGTTATGGACATTGCTAAATGGACGATGAATAATTTCACTTATGACTCTTTTACCAAACTTGATATTATTCGACATAGCTCACAAACTCAGTTAATTTGGGAAAGAAAAGATGGACTTACTGGCATGGTTAATTGTGAAGAAGGTAGTAGGCCAATCGTAATCATTGTTCTAGAATCTTTACCACAAAGGATGATCGTGGATTAACATGAATGTAAGTTGCAATGCTTTTTTAGAAAAAACAAATAATAATTTCATTAATTGTCATTAAGTGGATTGTATGAAAAAAATAACATTGATTCTCCCCATGGCTATCATTCTTGCTGGATGTGGGGAAAAAAACATTGAGTGTTCTTCTGATGTCAGCAAAGATACAGTCATTGATATAATCAGAGATTCATCTACCAATAATCTAAATGGTTTTTTTAAACGAAATAACATCATTAATGATTTTAGCGATAAGTTAAAAAAATCAACCTTGGATGATCTTGATTTTGATGTTTCAGAAGTAACTACAATTAAGAAAGACCCTAACAGTAACATTAGAGAGTGTGAGGCGGTTGTAAGTATAAATGTTTCGCCTTCGGAATTTAATAAATTAAAACTAGAGTACAGAAATTATTTTTCTAATGGAGATCTTGATTCGTTAATAAGTCGCAATGGATTAAAAAATAACTCCGGGATTATATCTACCACTGTATATTATACAGTGAAGCCAACAGATGATAAAGAAAATGTATACGTTACCGTTACAGAAAGTGACCGTCTTTCATATGTCTCTGGGTTTATTTCTTTTCTTCAAATAGCAGAAAAGAAATTAGAAGAAAAAATAGCTGAACAAGAAAGAATTCAGAAGGTGCAGGCAGAGCAGCAAGCACAACGGGAGGCTGAGCGACAGGCACAACAACAGGAAAGAGAACGAGTTTATAAAGAGCAATTGCAAGCCGAGCAGGCACAACAACAAGAAAATGAAAGGGTTTATAAAGAACAGTTGCAAGCCGATCAGGCTCTGCGGGAAGCTGAGCAAGCACAGCGGGAGGTTGAGCAGGCACAACAGCAGCAGCCAACAGGTGGTCAGGAAGTAGCCCCTACACCACCTAAAGAAGAAACGGTTAGTACTGCAAAAAGTAAATTTATTATTTCAGATCAGGAGCTCAATAAAAATTGGCGAGCGTTGGATCCAACCGCTAAAAAAAATCTTCTTAATGAACAGAGGCAGTGGTTGAAAAACAAAGATATGACTTGTGGAAAAGTTGATATGCAAGCCACTGACTCAATGACTATAAAGATGTTCAATTGTCAGTCCGAATGGACACAAAAAAGAGCCGCTGAACTTCTAAATATACATTGAGTATTTTTAGGGGCCTGGAAACGGAAAATAAACCACGCCAAGACTACTTTTTAATCAGGATGGTTTTGCCTGTATCCCGAACGGCGTGGTTACGACGTTTTTAGGTCAGAAACGGAGATATTATGATAACGAGTTCAAAAGTAAGCAAAATCTTTAACAGATAGGAAAATGGCCCGTCAGGTGATGGAGCATCATGGGTATCAGCTTGACCAGATGGGAGTTCGTCTCAGAAGAAATGAGCTTTTCCTTAGCGCGGCACGCTATAAAAAGTAAAAAAATAAGAGCGCCATTAATGGCGCTCTTATTTATATGTAAAACAACTAACCTTGGTGTTGGCTGAAAATGATTTTGTGTTTCTGGTACTCAGATTCCATACTGTTAACGCAGTAAACGATGTAATAGACGTTGAAAAGGAATGTGTAAAATACGTTCATTTTGAGTTCAAACTTGAACTCTTTCAAAGCGTAAGCCTGTAATGAGGTCTTAGCCTTAAAACCCCAGATGATATACATAACAACGGATACGAATGACAGCAGCGCGGCGAGGTAGTCCAGAATGGTATCTTTGTCACTGATTTCATAGCTGAAATCCGACAAAAACCACCCCAGACCCGTAGCAACGGCTATCCATAGCGGGTAGTTGCTATCGACAAAGTTATCCCTCATTGCTTCGGTTAATTTCCTCTGATTGAGAAATAACCACATTAATGGGTAAATACCCCCCGTAACAGCGGTCAACAGAACAAAATTTAATACCTTAGTATCAATGCTTCTCTTTAATAAATTTATATCGTTCATAGTTAATTTTTCCAGCGGAAGGTTGAAATACCTTTATTGGTTTCAATAAGGGCTTCACGAGGTCTGCACTTGCCATAATCACTGTCAGAAGAAACCGTAAAGTAATAGACGCCACCAGTGTTAAGATCCCAGTCTGTACGGGGCATTTCATTGTCTTCTGAAATCTGATTCCGTCCACCATTATGCAACCGATCAAGCATATTGTGCTCACGTGCTTTGGTCATAAAGACTCGTTTCTTTTCATTTATCAGGCAATGTCCACTGTTGACAGTGATTTTATTAATTGTAAGATTATCCACGTTACTAATTAATTGATATTTCCAGAAGTAATATCTCCCTGCCGGGACATCTTTGTATTTAGATGACACATTAAGTGTAATAGTGTCATTAGCATTAGCATTAGCATTAGCATTAGCATTAGCATTAGCATTAGCATTAGCATTAGCATTAGCGTTATTTGAGAATTTCTCTATGTGATTTTCCAGCGTATCTCCACTCAATTCAATTTCACTAATAAGTTTCTGCTGTTTCCATACCTGAATAGATGAGCCACCACGCAGGGATTCACCCACAGTGTAGCTGTAGTCACCATTAGGAATGGTTACGCTCTGATCGCCATTCCCGGATATAGTGAATTTAACTTTATCCGCAGGTACATTTAATAAAATATCCGGCTTTCCTGAATCCTTACCGTACACATAACGAACATTTCCAGCGACATGACACACACCAACGTGCTTACCGCCCTTAATGGCATATGCATCAAAGATAGTTTGTTCACCATCACAGGAATCAGCCGGGTTTGCATAAACAGGCACAGAGAACATTCCTACACTTAATAGCATGGCACTGCCGAGTAATCTTTTCATATGTAATCCTTCAATGAGAAATGCCTCCTGAGATTCAGGAGGCTGAACAGGCTTTTAACCGAAGAAGAAATTCCAGGCTTTCTTTAACCCACTGACAACCATTGTTTTGGCTGCTTTCACCACATTTGCCACTGGCTTAGGAAGAGAGGCATCAATGAATTCATCAATCACACGATCAACGGTGTCTCCGAACCCTTCTGTTGCTTCTTCTATTACGCTTTTTGTTTTGTGCTCTTCCTTTACCTGCGACGCTACGCCGCTTTGTGCGTGCTTTGGGAGTGCCCGCACCATTGCCTCAACTAGTTGAGTGACGTTATAGCCCTCGCTGGCAGCAACAGCGATGACAGGATGATCAGTAAAACCGAGTCGGTGAGTAATGTAGGTTTTCTTATCGATGATGTTTTTTATCTGAGCTGGCGAGGGTTGAGCATTCTGTACATCCCATTCACGGAAAGGCTCAATCTTGTCTACCTGATTAAGCACAAACAGCGTCTTCTCTTCACCCCCGGCAGGTTTCAGAACGTTTTTGTAAAAATGTTCATCTGCTGAAAATGCTCGATCATCCCCTTTAATGACCCAGAGAACGAGATCGAGCTTCGGTAGTAATTCCCGATAAAGCTTCTCGTACTCACCATCACGCACTGCACTTTCACCTACTCCCGGAATATCAATCAATCTGATTGCGCGTTTACCAAACTGGATGCGTACTTCCTGCGTTTCTCGTGTACATGCTTCCACATCACTGACAGCACAGATATCCCCTTTGAAGATCGCATTACACAGGCTGGATTTACCCGCCCCGGTCTTACCCATGATGCCAATCACTGGCTCATAGTTGATGACCTCATTTATTCGCCTTGAAATACTCTCCCTGATATTTTCAGGTAAAATCTCCAGTGCATCTTTGACCGGGTTGAAACCGCCTTTCTCTTTGTATTCCATTAACTCCCTCTCTTTACTAATCAGTCCAGACGAAAATCTTGCTGCGAAAATCATCGAACAACGTCCAAAACTCCCAACAGATAACTCGCTGATGAAGACAAATTTTTGTGATTTTTTCAGGAAGGTAGGGTGGTGTAAAATTGTTAATACCGATCGAAACATTGAAATTGATCTGTTTAGCCTATTGATAAAAACGATCAATTATAAAAAATCAATAGTTATAAACTATTAAAATGCCAAGTACCGATCGGTATAGCAGATCAATAAGAAAAAGTAATTAAGAAAATGAATGGGGATTTACTGAGTTTTTGGCGCGCAGATAGAAGGAAAACCAAAGCTAATTAGTCAAAAGTATGTTCACAGTCACGACATTCATACTGATCGAACAGGACGCCATCAATGATGCTCCTGTTACCGCTCCAGCCGTCACACCGGCGACAAATCTCCCCAGTATTGTGCCAATGACCGCCCCAGTCGCAGTCCCCGCCACCGGAACAACAGAACCTATCGCCGCCCCTGTACCTGCACCACTAAGTGCTCCTGCCACGCCTCCAGCGATACCTCCTGCCTTCCTGCCAATATGACGTTCACTTATACGGTTAGAGCCGCATTCCGGGCATATCGTAGTCATTCTATAATTCTCTTTAATTTCAGTTTGTTAGAAAGCAAAAAGGCCCCCGGACGTTGTTGAACGGATGCCTTCTCGTAGGTAATTTTATCGTTAATAATTATTCAATTACTAAATAATCAATTGAGCTTTCACGCTGTCTTACCAAATGCTCTCAGTATCACTGTCCCTTTCGCCAAAGCGTCAATGTAATCCGCATACCACTGCATCATCTCTCGCCTTCCGTCCAGATACTGAGCATGGTTATACGTTCCGCGAATCGCGTTCTTATCGACATGTGCAAGCTGTGTTTCAATCCATGCCGAGTTAAAGCCCTCTTCATGCAGAATAGTACTCATTGTGTGGCGGAAGCCATGCCCCGTCAGTCTGCCTTTATATCCCAACAACTCAATCACCTGATTGATGCTTTCCTTGCTGATAGGCTTGCGAGGATCGTTCCTGCCGATAAAAACCAGTGGGTGATGTTTTGAGATCGGTTCAAGTTGCTTAAACAGGGCAATGACCTGCTCTGAGAGCGGCACAATGTGAGGCCGTTTCATCTTCATTACCTCTGCCGGTATCTCCCACAATTTTGCCTCAAAATCGATATCTTCCCAGCGTGCGAAGCGCAGTTCTTGCGTGCGTACACCGGTTAACATAATGATTTGGGTGGCTGTCTTCGTGATAATACTGCCGGTATAGCCCGACAGATCGTTAAGGAAGTGGGGAAGTTCATTGGCAGTAAGGAAGGGGAAATGTACTTTTTTCGGCGTAGCTAATGCGCTGGCAAGGTCGGGAGCAGGGTTATAGTCGGCCCTACCAGTGACTATTGCATAGCGGAACACCTCACCACAGCGTTGGCGGACCTTACGCATTTTCTCCAGTGCTCCACGTTTTTCCATTTTACGCAGTGCTTCCAGTAACTCCATTGGTTTGATTTCAGCAATAGGGCGTTTGCCAATATAGGGGAAGATATCTTTCTCAAAGGTGTCGATGATTTCATCACGATAGCGTAATGACCAGCGATCGGCTTTTGTCTGGTGCCATTCGCGGGCAACGGTCTCGAAGGTATTTTTCAGACTCATTTGCTGGGCGATTTTTTCTTCTTTCTTTGTCTCACCTGGATCGCCTCCAGTGGCGAGGATTTTTCTGGCCTCGTTACGTTTCTCTCGTGCGTCGGCCAGTGAAACATCGGGGTATACGCCAATAGAAAGCATCTTTTCTTTACCGGCGAAACGGTACTTCATTCGCCAGTATTTGGAACCATTAGCGTTAATCAGCAGATACATACCGCCGCCATCAGCCAGCTTATAGGGCTTTTCTTTTGGCTTCGCGGTTTTCACTTTAACATCGGTTAGCGCCATGACATCCTCCGGCTTTTGATGAACCCATCCTCCTGGGGGGATTTCCGCCAGTAACTAACCTGATACCCCCAATGCACCCCTTGTATAACAAAGATGTCTTTAAAACCCTATGTTATATCTCACATTTTTACCATTATGGGGGTGCTGATATTTTAAGGGAAAATAGCACCCCCTAATGCACCCCCAAAAACAACTTGATGTAGGTTGAGGTTGGTTGACCTCTGGATACAAGGAAAACCTGATATATAAGGGGTTTTAAGGGGTTTTGTTGACGTCGGGAGAGTTCAGTAGAGGCTAATTGGCGGAAGATCACAGGAGTCGAACCTGCCCGGGACCGCTGGCGGCCCCAACTGGATTTGAAGTCCAGCCACCTCACCGGAGATGACGATCTTCCGCGCCTCGATTGCTACATGGAGGCGGGGCGCATTATAGCTACTTCCAAACGTTTCCACACCCCCTCCCTCACTTTTTTAACTTCCGTTTCTCCATACCATGACCAGTTTCAAATAAATCCCCGCAAAATCCATTACTTACACTTAGACACATTTTTTGACGCTACTCTGATCACAGAAAACAAGAATCGTAATTTGATAACGAGATATCGGAATACCCGCGCTCACAGGGATGGTTTACAAGAACTGTAACCGGTATCAGTGCGTGTGAAAGTGCTAACAAGGATGCGTAATGAAAAGTGAGATTTTGTCCGTTAAAGAGAAGATTGGCTACGGCATGGGCGATGCCGCCAGCCACATCATCTTTGATAACGTTATGTTATATATGATGTTCTTCTATACCGATATTTTTGGTATCCCGGCCGGTTTTGTCGGCACGATGTTCTTACTGGCTCGCGCGCTGGATGCTATTTCAGACCCTTGCATGGGACTGCTCGCCGACCGCACCCGTTCGCGCTGGGGGAAATTCCGCCCGTGGGTGCTGTTTGGCGCTCTGCCATTTGGTCTGGTCTGTGTGCTCGCCTACAGCACGCCGGATCTCAGCCTGCACGGCAAAATGATTTATGCCGCAATCACCTACACGCTGCTGACCCTGCTTTATACCGTGGTGAATATTCCCTACTGCGCGCTGGGCGGTGTGATAACCAATGACCCAACGCAGCGTATCTCCCTGCAGTCATGGCGCTTTGTGCTGGCGACGGCGGGCGGCATGCTCTCCACCGTGCTGATGATGCCGCTGGTGAATCTGATTGGCGGCGAAGATAAAGCGTTGGGCTTCCAGGGCGGGATTGCCGTGCTCTCGGTTGTGGCGTTCCTGATGCTGGCGTTTTGCTTCTTCACCACCAAAGAACGTGTGGAAGCGCCGCCGAGCAGCAACTCAATGCGTGAAGACCTGCGCGACATCTGGCAGAACGACCAATGGCGCATCGTCGGCCTGCTGACCATCCTCAACATCCTGGCCGTCTGCGTACGCGGCGGGGCGATGATGTATTACGTCACCTGGATTCTGGGTACCCCGGAAGTGTTTGTCGCCTTCCTCACCACCTATTGCGTCGGCAATCTTATCGGCTCTGCGCTGGCAAAACCGCTGACTGACTGGAAATGCAAAGTCAGCGTCTTCTGGTGGACGAACGCCCTGCTGGCGGTCGTCAGTCTGGCAATGTTCTTCGTGCCGATGCACGCCAACCTCACCATGTTCGCCTTCATCTTCGTGATTGGCGTACTGCATCAGCTCGTGACGCCAATCCAGTGGGTGATGATGTCCGACACCGTTGATTACGGCGAGTGGTGTAACGGAAAACGTCTGACGGGGATCAGCTTCGCGGGCACGCTGTTCGTGCTCAAGCTGGGTCTGGCGCTCGGCGGGGCGATGATCGGCTGGATGCTGGCGGGCGGCGGTTACGATGCCGCAGCGAAAACCCAGAACAGCGCCACCATTAGCATCATTATCGCATTGTTCACGATTGTCCCGGCTATTTGTTACCTATTGAGTGCCGTGATTGCCAAACGCTTTTATACCCTGAAAACGCCGTATCTGACGGAAATCATGAGTCAGCTGGCTCAGGGTGCGCACCGCAATCAGCAGGATTTTTCGACGAAAGAATTACAGAACTAAGGAACCAACGATGAAAATTAGCGACGGAAACTGGCTGACGCAGCCTGGCCTGAATTTAACTCACCCGATTCAGGTATTCGAGGTCGAGCAACAGGGTAACGAGATGATTGTCTACGTTGCACCGCGCGATGTGCGTGAACGTACCTGGCAACTGGATACTCCACTCTTCACCCTGCGCTTTTTCTCGCCGCAGGAAGGCGTGGTTGGGGTGCGTATGGAACACTTCCAGGGCGCGTTGGATAACGGTCCGCACTATCCGCTGAACGTGCTGCAGGACGTCAATGTAGAGATACAAAACACCGCTGAATTTGCCGAACTGAAAAGCGGAAATTTGAGCGTGCGGGTCACTAAAGGTGAGTTCTGGTCGCTGGATTTCCTGCGTAACGGTGAACGTATTACCGGCAGCCAGCTGAAAAATAACGGCTACGTGCAGGACACCAACAGCGGGAAAAACTATATGTTTGAACGCCTGGATCTGGGCGTTGGCGAAACGGTGTACGGTCTGGGCGAGCGCTTTACTGCGCTGGTACGTAACGGCCAGACGGTGGAAACATGGAACCGCGATGGCGGCACCAGTACCGAGCAGTCTTACAAGAACATCCCGTTTTATCTCACCAACCGTGGTTACGGCGTGCTGGTAAACCATCCGCAGTGCGTGTCGTTTGAAATTGGCTCTGAGAAAGTGTCAAAAGTGCAGTTCAGCGTTGAAAGCGAGTATCTGGAATATTTCGTCATTGACGGCCCTACGCCGAAAGCGGTGCTGGATCGCTATACCCGCTTTACCGGTCGTCCGGCACTGCCGCCAGCCTGGTCATTCGGTTTGTGGCTGACTACATCGTTCACCACTAATTACGATGAAGCGACGGTGAACAGTTTTATCGATGGGATGGCCGAGCGCAATCTGCCGCTGCACGTCTTCCATTTCGACTGCTTCTGGATGAAAGCCTTCCAGTGGTGCGACTTTGAGTGGGATCCGGTGACCTTCCCTGACCCGGAAGGCATGATCCGCCGCCTGAAAGAGAAAGGGCTGAAGGTCTGCGTATGGATAAACCCCTATATCGGCCAGAAATCCCCGCTGTTCAATGAACTGAAAGAGAAAGGTTATCTGCTCAAGCGCCCGGACGGCTCCCTGTGGCAATGGGATAAATGGCAGCCGGGCCTGGCGATTTATGACTTTACCAATCCTGAAGCCTGCGAGTGGTATGCCAACAAGCTGAAAGGTCTGGTGGATATCGGCGTTGACTGCTTCAAAACTGACTTTGGCGAACGCATTCCTACTGACGTTAAGTGGTTTGACGGTGCCGATCCGCAGAAAATGCACAACCATTATGCGTACATCTACAACGAACTGGTATGGAACGTGCTGAAAGAGACCGTCGGTGAAGAAGAGGCAGTGCTGTTCGCCCGTTCGGCCTCGGTGGGTGCGCAGCAGTTTCCGGTGCACTGGGGCGGCGACTGCTACGCCAACTATGAATCGATGGCCGAAAGTCTGCGTGGCGGGTTGTCCATTGGTCTGTCCGGCTTTGGTTTCTGGAGTCACGATATTGGCGGCTTTGAGAATACCGCCCCGGCGCACGTCTACAAGCGCTGGTGTGCGTTCGGGCTGCTCTCCAGCCACAGCCGCCTGCACGGTAGTAAATCCTACCGTGTGCCATGGGCGTACGATGATGAATCCTGCGACGTGGTACGCTACTTCACTGAGCAGAAATGCCGCATGATGCCATACCTGTATCGCGAAGCGGCGCGCGCCAATGAACTCGGAACACCGATGATGCGCGCAATGATGCTGGAGTTCCCGGACGATCCGGCATGTGATTATCTCGACCGCCAGTACATGCTGGGCGATAGCGTGATGGTTGCGCCGGTGTTTAGCGAGGCGGGTGATGTGCAGTTCTATCTGCCGGAAGGACGCTGGACACATCTGTGGCGTAACGACGAGGTGGTGGGCAGCCGCTGGCATAAGCAGCAGCATGACTTCCTGAGTCTGCCGGTTTATGTGCGCGACAATACACTGCTGGCGCTGGGCTGCAATAACCAGAAGCCGGACTACGCCTGGCACGAAGGGACGGCGTTCCAGCTGTTCCAGCTGCAGGAGGGTCGGGAGGCGATTTGTGAAGTCCCGGCGGCTGACGGTTCGGTTATCTTCACGCTGAAGGCGACGCGCACGGGTAATACCATCACCGTGCAAGGAAGTGGCGAAGCGCGCAACTGGACGCTGTGTCTGCGTAATATTACGCAGGTTAGCGGCGTGAAGGGCGGCTCATCTGTGGGCAGTGAGTGGGGAACGGTTGTCACGCCGGATGCGGATGTGCTGACGATTACCCTGTAAGTAAATCTCAACGTGGGCTGGATGGCGATGCAATGCGTTTTATCCGGCCCACGCTGCGAGCAGCATTCCAGATCTGAAAATCCAAAACATCCTGAATTAAATTTTTATCTCCCCATATTTGCGAGCGATATCACTCTGAATCCCACGAAAAATGTGATCTGCGCCGTAAATATCTCACTATTTCCCGTTTTTGTCTTATTTCTGTCCGGAATACAGGACACGATTTAGTATTGTTGGCGCATCGTAGTCCTCTTATATTTATCATCACGGATTACACGTGGAGCATCAATGCTTCTTTATAACCTAAATAATTCGAGTTGCAGGAAGGCGGCGACGCAGCGAATCCCCTGAACGTACATAAGTACGTGACTGGGGTGAGCGAGGAAAGCCAACGCACATGCAGCTTGAAGTATGACGGGTATAGATATTTAATCTGGTATGTAATAAGGGTAAATAATGCAAATGATTACCTCGCGACAAAACAGATTATTAAAATTTCTTCTGTCTAAGAAGGAATATGTCACGCTGCTGAAAATTGCCGAGTATTTATCTGTTTCAGAGAAAACTGTGCAGCGCGATCTGCGCTTACTGGAACCATGGTTATCAGAATGGAAAATAACTATCGATAAACGTGCTGGTGCTGGGGTGATATTAAGTGCCGATAATATTACCGACCTTTTATATATGGACCAGTTATTAGGATCGGAGGGTGATGATGCTGACGGCATGATGAATAATTCACGGCGAGTCAAGATAGCTTCACAATTATTAAGCGAAACGCCGCATGAAACGTCGATCAGTAAATTATCCGAACGTTATTTCATTAGTAGCGCATCGATTGTGAACGATCTGAAAGTAATTGAATCCTGGATTACCCCGTTGGGCCTGTCGTTGATTCGTAGTCAGAGCGGCACGCACATTGAAGGCAGCGAGAGCGGTGTGCGCCAGGCGATGGCATCGTTGATTAACGGCGTGATTAACCATAATGAACCTGGTAACGTGGTTTATTCACGCCTGGATCCGGGCAGTTATAAAGCGTTAGTGCATTACTTTGGCGAAGAAGACGTTTTATTTGTCCAGACGTTATTGCAGGAAATGGAGAACGACCTGTGCTGGTCGCTCGGCGAGCCTTATTACGTCAATATCTTTACCCATATTCTGATCATGATGTACCGCATCACGCGGGGCAATGCGCTTCCGAGAAAAGAAGAAAGCATCTCTACCTGTGATGAGAACATATTTTCCATTGCCAGTCGCATGATTCAGCATATCGAAAAACGCATTGCCCACCCGCTGCCGGAAGACGAAGTCTGGTTTATATATCAATACATTATCTCCTCGGGTGTGGTGATTGAAGAGCATAATGACGTGAGCGTGATTGGTCATATGCACTCCAGCGACGAAGCGCGTTTGATTACCCATCGGTTGATTGCCACCTTCGCCGAGATGGTCGACAGCGATCTTAGCCAGGACACGGCGCTGTATGACGGATTGCTGATCCACATTAAGCCGCTGATTAACCGACTGAACTACCAGATCCGCATTCGTAACCCGCTGCTGGAGGATATCAAAGGCGAGTTGCAGGACGTGTGGCGTCTGACCCAGTGTGCGGTGAATCGAGTGTTTAGCGGTTGGGGCGAGCGGGCCGTGTCGGAAGATGAGGTGGGATATTTAACCGTGCATTTTCAGGCCGCAATGGAGCGTCAGATAGCGCGTAAACGCGTGCTGCTGGTCTGTTCAACGGGTATCGGCACTTCTCACTTACTCAAAAGCCGTATTCTGCGCGCCTTTCCGGACTGGACTATCGTCGGCGTGGTGTCGGCAGGTAGCCTGCCCACTGTACTGACGGACGATATTGAACTGGTGGTATCGACGATTAATTTACCCGCGGTTGCCATGCCGGTCGTGTATGTCACTGCCTTCTTCAATGATGCGGATATTAAGCGGGTAACAGAAACGGTTATTACGGAAAAATTACATCGGGCGACGTCGCTGGTCGTTGAAAATTAATGTCTGAACTCCATGAGGTATGATTGATGGACATCACGAAAATACTCAATACAAATCGCGTTATTTTGGACATGAAGGCTACAAGCAAAACGGAGGCTATTGAGGAACTGACGGATATTCTGCAAAAAGATGGAGCAATTAGCTGTCGCGAAACGTTTATTCAGGATGTCTGGCAACGTGAGTCAGAAGGCTCGACCGGCTTCGAAAACCATATTGCGATCCCGCACGGAAAATCCTCGGCGGTGGTCAATACCACGCTGGCGATTGGGCGTACCCGCCAGGATATTCCCTGGGAAACCCTAGATGGCAGCAACGTGCGCTGCATTATTCTGTTTGCCGTACGTCTTGAAGATCAAAACACCACCCATATTCGTCTGCTTTCGCAGGTTGCTGGCGCGTTGGCAGATGACGACATTATTGAACAACTATTAGTTGAAAGTAGTCCACAAAAAATTATTGAGCTTTTTAGCCAATATGCTGAATCCAATGTCTGCTAAATAAAATGTGGAGCATGTTATGAATATTGTTTGTGTTGCCGCCTGTACGGCGGGTATTGCGCACACCTATATTGCCCGTGAGAAGTTAATTAAAGGTGCCAAAGCGCTTGGTCATAATATAAAAGTTGAAACCCAGGGCACCATTGGCACAGAAAACGAACTGCTGACAGAAGATATTTCTGCGGCTGATGTCGTGATTCTTGCTGTCGATGTAAAAATAAAAGGGGAGGAGCGATTTTCAAACAAACGCATCGTGCGAGTAAAAACTGAAATCGTCATAAAATCGCCCATTCAGTTTCTTGAAAAGGTCGAAAAATCATTAGTTAATAATAACCAGTAGCGATCCTCATTCTGGAGGGGTTTCACATGAGTGAAAATAAAATTCCGCTATCTCAGGAAATAAAAAAACATTTATTAACGGGAATTTCGTGGATGATCCCGTTAATTGTCGCCGCCGGGATCTGTATTGCTCTCGGGCAAATACTTGGCGGCACTAACGTCGGTGAAAAAACAGGAACTATTCCCTGGATGCTCAACCAGATTGGCGGCTGGGGGATGGGGTTAATCGTACCGCTGATTAGTGCGGCGATTGCGTACTCCATTGCTGACCGTCCGGGATTCGCGCCGGGCCTGATTGTCGGCTTCGTCTGCGGAGAAATTCATACCGGTTTTATCGGCGGGATGCTGGGCGGATTTCTGGTCGGTTATACCGTCCTGCTGCTCAAGCGCTATATCCGTTTGCCGCAGTCGATGCAGGGGTTGATGCCCATCATGGTGTTGCCGGTACTGAGTACCGTTATCGGCGGCCTGTTGATGATGACGCTGATTGGCAAGCCGATTGCCTGGCTGCAGGACGCGTTGATTCATCTGCTGGAGTCCATGCAGGGCGGATCCCGCTTTCTGATGGGCGCTATCCTCGGTGCGATGGCGCCATTCGACTTCGGTGGGCCGGTGAATAAAACCATGTCGCTGTTTGCTGACGGCATGCTGGTCAGCGGCGTGTACGGTCCGGAAGCGGTGAAGTTTGTCGGTTCGATGATCCCTCCATTTGGCATTACGCTCTCTTTCCTGCTGACGCGTCACAAGTACACCCGTGCGGAACGTGAGGCGCTGAAGGCTGCATTCCCGATGGGGATTTGCATGATTACCGAAGGGGTTATTCCGATTGCGGCGCGCGACCTGCTGCGGGTGGTGGGCTCCTGCGTGGTGGCCTCGGCGATTGCGGGTGGCCTGATTATGGTGTGGGGTGTCGAAAGCCCGGTACCGCACGGCGGAATGTTTGTGGTTCCGCTCTTTACGCATCCGCTGCTGTTTTGCCTGGCGCTGGGGATCGGTACGGTGATTTGCGGCGTCATGCTGTCGCTGTGGAAGAAACCGGTAACCGAGCGTGATGAAGAGTTTGACGAACTCAGCGATCAAAAGCTGAAAGACGAAGAAATCACCTTCACCCTGGAATAACCGGAGGCCGTATGTTTGCCGATATGAAAAGCATGGTGACCAAAGCCTGGCGCGAGCAGTACGCGCTGCTGGCCATCAACTGTATGAACCTGGAAAGCGCCCGCGCAGCGGTGCGAGTGGCGGAGAAACACCGTGCGCCCATCATTCTGAATTTGTATCAGGGGCATCTGGAGCATTTTCCGGCCCCGATAGCGGCAGCGGTGGTCAAAACGCTGGCAGAGGAAGCCTCGGTACCGGTCGCGCTGGCGCTGGATCATGGAAAGGATCCTGTACGCATTCGCCAGGCTTTTCGCGCCGGATTCAGTGGCTTAATGATCGACGCCTCCGCCTTTGCGCTGGAGGAGAACATTCGCCAGACCCGGGCGGTGGTTGAGCTTGCCGCCAGCGTTTCTCTGTGCGTGGAAGGCGAGCTGGGCCATCTGGCCGATGCTCCGTGCTATGACCACGCCGCTAACGCTGATTTGATGACCCAGGTCGCCGACGTGGAACCCTTCATCCAACAGACCGGGATCGATTTGCTGGCGGTGTCGGTGGGTACGGCACACGGCATGTACGCGCCGGGCATCACACCTGCTATTGATTTCCAGCGGCTGGAGGAAATAGCCCGGTTATCAACGGTGCCGCTGGCGCTGCATGGCGGCAGCGGGACGCCGTTTGACCAGCTACAGCGCTGCCCGACGTTTGGTGTCGCCAAGATAAACGTTGGTGCGGCGGTTTTCGAAGCCGGAAAGGCTGCGCTACTGCATACCCTATGTCGCGACACATCCGGTGAACTCGTTGATGCCCTGGCCCTGATGGAACAGGCCTGCGAGGAAGCCATTATTCCGTACCTGCAGGCCAGCGGCGCTATCGGCAAAGCCTGATTCATTTTCTGTAACGCCTTCTATGCCTCTGCGATGACGCACTGGCAGGGCTTTCTACACCCTGAAACTGGAGAATTAACATGTTAGTTTCGATGAAAGAATTACTGCAACCTACCCGTCAGCACGGTTTTGCCATCGGCGCATTCAACGTAGCGGACAGCTGCTTTGTTCGCGCAGTAGTGGAAGAAGCGGAAGCGACCAATACCCCGGCGATTATCTCCATTCACCCCAGTGAACATGATTTTGTCGGCGATGCGTTTTTTAGCTACGTCCGTGATATCACCCTGCGCAGCCCGGTTCCCTTTACTCTGCATCTGGACCACGGCGCTTCGGTTGAGCATGTCCTGCGGGCAATTCAGTGTGGGTTTACCTCGGTGATGATTGATGGCTCGCTGCTGCCGTATGAAGAGAACGTGGCGCTGACCCGCGAAGTGGTCAAACTGGCGCATGCGGTAGGCGTTTCGGTGGAAGGGGAGTTGGGTACGATTGGCCAGACCGGGACGTCAGTGGAAGGCGGCGTGTCGAAGGTTACTTATACCGATCCTGCTCAGGCAGAGGATTTCATCGCCCGAACGGGTGCAGACACGCTGGCGGTGGCGATTGGAACCGCGCACGGGATCTACCCGAAAGGGATGCAGCCAGAGCTGCAAATGAACATCCTGCGCGACATCGCCGGGCGTGTGGATATTCCGCTGGTGCTGCACGGTGGTTCCGCGAACCCGGATGCGGAAATTGCCGAATCCGTGACGCTGGGCGTTGGCAAAATCAACATTTCCAGCGATATGAAATACGCCTACTTCCAGAAAGTCCGCGAAATCCTGGCGAAAGAAACCTGGTGGGACCCGAACGTAATCTACCCGGAAGCCATTAGCGCCGCGCGGGACGTGATCCGCCACAAAATGAAACTGTTCGGTTCAACCGGCAAAGCATCACTTTACTAACGGCATGCAGGCGGGGCGACCCGCCTCTTTCGCAACAAGGAAAAGTGGAATGAAGCGTTCACACATTAATTATGCCGTCGATAAAGCGCATGCCATCGCTGAGACTTTTCGGGTCTGTCTGCCTGATTTTGCGTATTTTACGGTCGATGCCTGGCGGCAACAGGATCAAACTCTGTGGCGTGAAGTGCGCGATCTCCAGTTGGGCTGGGATATTACCGACTTTGGGCACGGAGATTTTGCGCAAACAGGGCTGACGTTACTAACGTTGCGCAATGGTCTGATGGGGTCAGCGGATTACCCCAAACCGTATGCCGAAAAGATGCTGCAAATTCAGCAGGATCAGCAAACGCCATGGCATTTTCATCGCCATAAAATGGAAGATATCGTTAATCGCGGCGGCGGTGATTTATGTATGCAGCTGGCGTGGGCCACGCCTGATGATGAGTATGACGCCCGACGCGTTGTTGAGGTTAGCGTGGATGGTCAGCGGCGTACAATTAACGCTGGCGAGACGCTGGTATTGAAACCGGGACAAGGAGTGTGTCTGCCGCCGCGCTTGTATCATCGCTTTTGGGCGGAGAAGGCGTTTGTGCTGGGCTGGGAAATCTCGATGGTCAATGACGACCAGCATGACAACCACTTTCTGGAACCTGGCGGTCGCTTCCCGGTGATTGAAGAAGACGAGCCGGTGAAATGGCTGTTGTGCAGTGAATATATTCACTTATGAGCGTGAGTAGGCCCGGTAAGCGAAGCGCCACCGGGCAATAAATCATTGTGCAGGTGGTGGTGCAGTGACTTCACTCCCCGAAACCACGCCCGCCTGCATGGTTTGCGTTACCTGCTGTTTCTCCACGTTCACCGCATGCAGCTGACCGTTGACCGTTGGCTTGAGCGGCGCATCGGCCTGAATATTGCCGCTGGCGGTAAGCTGGATGTTGCCATCGCCGGAAAGCGGCAGTGCGGGCCAGCCCCACTGCTGCAGGATCGTCATTGGCACGCCGCGCCCGTTCAGGCTGACCTGCGTCTGGCGCTGAGGTAGCTGCGAAATGCTGGCGGTGGCCTCCAGCAGTCCTTTTTCCGTATAGGCGCTCAGTTCGCTGATATTGATGGTGCTGCTGTTTGCCGTTAGCGCCAGAGAAGGACGACGCACATCCGTACGGTTAAAGGTGGCTGCGGCAGCGTTGAGGGTGGCGCTCCCGCTCCAGATCCCCCACTGATTGTTCTGTACCAGCCCGAGGTTAGCGCCGTAGCCGTCCAGCGCGGTGAGCTGCCACGGGAAATTCGGGTCGATATCAATCACCAGATTGCGGCTGGCGCTGAATTTCTTCAGCGTCAGGCTGTTTAGCCACGCTGGCAGGGGTTTCATCCACAGCTGCTTCCAGTTTTCCGGCAGCGTGTATTCCAGACCAGCAATAGCGGCATCGTCAAGGACCAGCGCTTTGTTGCTGCGCATCCAGTTTCCGGATGTTCTGACCATACCGCCTTCCCAGCGGGTGGTGAACTGGCGCAGCGCAATGCCCTGCGGTGAGAACTCGGCGTTCAGAATCGGATCGAAGAAGTGCAGAGAGCCGTAAATAAACTCGCTGGCGTTCATCGACAATTTTCCTTCCTGAGTTTGCCAGTCGTCCTTACTGAAGGTCATGTTGCGCAAGCTCAGATCGAGATCCGTCACCGCCCAGTCGGGGCCTTGCAGACGGGCATCCGTCACTTCCAGACGACCAATTTGCAGGGAAGGAATAGTGCTTAACGGGGCAAAAAAGTCGGCCAGCGATTTGTCGCTTTGCAGCCGGATATCGTTCAGGCGCAGATTCTCCACAACCCAGCTCCCGTCGGCATTGCGTTGCGCTACGCCGGTTAATGCCCCACGCGCCACGTCAGCGCCAATATTGCTTAGCGTCACCCGGTCATGGTCGATGCTGCCTTCAATCAAGACGTTGGTAGTTGGAACATCGTTGAGCGTCAACGAACTGGCGCTGAGCTGAATTTGCGCTTTGCTCCCGAGAATTTTACCTGCCTCAGGGCTCCAGGGAATGACGCCGCCGTTAACGCGCTGGGCGCTGAGGTTCCACTCGCTGCCGGGGCTGTTAAGCGCCATATCCTGCAATTGCAGGCGATCGGCCTGGAACGGTAGCGGCGCGGTTTGCTGGGAAAGATTCAGCGTGCCGTTTTGCAACAAAATGGTGTCTACGTGCAGCGGGTCGGTGATTTGGCGGCTACTCAGCCCAATATCGACCGTTTTAGCGACCAGCGTTGAGGGCTGACCATCCCGGCCAAAGGTGACGTTTTCCAGCAGAATATGGGAAGGGGAGGAAAACCGGTGATCGATGGCATCAAACGCCAGATGGTAGCTGCTGTTCTCCGAAACCCAGGCACTGACGTGCTCTGCCCCCCAGCGGGTTTGCAGTAGAAAATAAAGGCCGAGAATCGCCACTGCAAGGGCGATCAGCACGTAAAAAAGCAGCTTTCCAATAAATTTCATGGTCTTCCATCCCGCGAAGTGCACATAGTCAAGTTATGCACGATTTAGGCGCAATGCTCAAGGCGGGAATGGTGAAAGAGCGTTACAGCGGCGTTGATTCAGAACCAACGCCGCATTTTGCTTATTGCTTTTCTGGCGGGAATACCAGATTCAGAACGATTGCGGTAATACCGCCAGCGGCGATACCGGAAGAGAGCAGGTTTTTCACCCAATCCGGGGCGAACTGGAGAATCAGCGGCTGCTGGGAAACACCCAGACCAACGGCCAGCGACAGCGCGATAATCAGAATCGCGCGGCGATTCAACGGCTCGCGGGACACGATACGCACACCGGATGCTGCGATAGTACCGAACATCACCAGCGTTGCGCCGCCCAGTACCGGCTCAGGAATATGCTGTACAAAACCGCTGACTGCCGGGAACAGGCCCAGCGCGATCAACATCAGCGCCACCACAAAACCAACGTAGCGGCTGGCAACGCCTGTTAACTGAATAACCCCATTGTTCTGGCCAAAACAGGAGTTCGGGAAGGTGTTGAACACGGCGGAAACAAACGAGTTCAGACCGTTCGCCAGCACGCCGCCTTTCAGGCGCTTCATATACAGCGGACCAGAAACCGGCTGCTCGGAGACATCAGAGGTGGCCGTAATATCGCCGATGGTTTCCAGTGACGTGATCATAAAGACCAGCATCAGCGGCAGTAGTAAACTCCAGTCGATGCCCAGGCCATAATACAGCGGCGTTGGCACCATCAGCAGGTCCTGACTTACCGGTGCGGTATTTTGCGGCAGCATGTCCATAAACCAGGCCAGCAGATAGCCTGCCGCCATCGCAATCACCAATGACGCAACGCGCAGGTACGGGTTGCGTTGACGGTTAAGCAGGATGATTAGCGCCAGCACCACGCCTGCCAACAGTAAATTCTTCGGCGCACCAAAGGTGTTGTCGCTCATTGCGGCATAGCCACCGCCAATCGATGTCAGACCCACCTGAATCAACGACAGGCCGATAATCATCACTACCACCCCTGAGACCAGCGGAGTAATAATACGACGCGCCAGGTGCAGGACACGCGAGATAACCATCTCGGTGCAGCTTGCCAGCATCAGCGTACCGAACAGCGCCGCCATCATGGTTGGGACATCTGCGCCACCGGTTTTTAGCGCCGTACCGCCCATAATCAGTGGCGCAACAAAGTTAAAGCTGGTGCCCTGAATGGATAGCAGCCCTGAGCCGACCGGCCCCCAGGCTTTGATCTGGATGATAGAAGCCACGCCGGAGGCGAACAGCGACATACTGATAATGTGTTGAGTATCCTGAGCCGGTAAACCAAGCGCCTGGCAAATTAACAGAGCAGGGGTGATCACCGCGACGAACATGGCCAGCAGATGCTGACAGGCGGCAAACAGGGTCTGGGCTAACGGGGGGCGATCTTCAAGACGGTAAATCAGTTCACTGTTGTGAGTCTGCGCAACCGGTTGCGCATTTGTTGACTCTACGGCGTTAACGGACATCAGAGGCAATCCCATGGTGGAAAAGCGGTGATTTTATCTGACCAGGGCAGAAAAGCAAACGTTTGCTAGCAGGTATTCTTAATATTTAAAACGGATAAACAAACATTTTTATATAACTTTTCATCATTTTCTGCTTAAAATCCACTCCGAAAACTCAATAAGAGCTAAAAATC
The DNA here is from genome assembly GCF_030332875.1 of Citrobacter sp. Cpo045. Lineage (NCBI taxonomy): Bacteria > Pseudomonadati > Pseudomonadota > Gammaproteobacteria > Enterobacterales > Enterobacteriaceae > Citrobacter > Citrobacter sp. Cpo045. The sequence goes on along the minus strand of NZ_JAOWGZ010000107.1, from coordinate 310,067 downwards.
GGTCTGGAATGCATCGTGCGTGATTGTGCTAAACGCACTAATGGAGCTGTAAATGTTTTATCTCGATACGTTATCAACGCTGGTTGCGGCAACCCTTGTGTTGCTGCTGGGACGTAAGCTCGTCCAGTCTGTTTCCTTCCTGAAAAAATATACCATTCCCGAACCTGTTGCAGGCGGATTGCTGGTGGCGATTGCGCTGCTGGTGCTGAAAAAAAGCATGGGTTGGGAAGTGAACTTCGATATGACCCTGCGCGATCCGCTGATGCTGGCTTTCTTCGCCACTATCGGCCTGAACGCCAATATCGCCAGTTTGCGTGCTGGCGGCCGCGTGGTGGGTATTTTTCTGATTGTGGTTGTTGGCTTGTTGCTGATGCAAAACGCCATCGGTATCGGTATGGCGACCCTGCTGGGTCTGGACCCGCTGATGGGTCTGATCGCTGGCTCGATCACCCTCTCTGGTGGACACGGAACCGGGGCCGCGTGGAGCAAGCTGTTTATTGAACGTTATGGCTTCACCAATGCGACTGAAGTGGCGATGGCTTGCGCAACGTTTGGTCTGGTGTTGGGTGGGCTGATTGGCGGCCCGGTGGCACGCTATCTGGTCAAACACTCCACCACGCCAGACGGTATGCCGGACGATCAGGCCGTGCCGACCGCATTTGAAAAGCCGGACGTTGGGCGCATGATCACCTCGCTGGTGCTGATTGAAACCATTGCTCTGATCGCTATCTGTCTGACGGTGGGTAAAATCGTTGCGCAAATGCTGGTTGGAACAGTGCTGGAATTGCCGACCTTCGTCTGCGTCCTGTTTGTTGGGGTGATCCTCAGTAACGGTCTGGCGCTACTGGGCTTTTATCGGGTGTTCGAACGTGCGGTTTCTGTACTGGGTAACGTTAGTCTGTCGCTGTTTCTGGCGATGGCGCTGATGAGCCTGAAGTTGTGGGAACTGGCTTCACTGGCCTTGCCGATGCTGGCAATCCTGGTTGTGCAGACTATTTTCATGGCGCTGTACGCGATATTCGTCACCTGGCGCATGATGGGTAAGAACTACGATGCCGCCGTGCTGGCTGCCGGACACTGCGGTTTTGGCCTCGGCGCGACGCCGACGGCGATTGCCAACATGCAGGCGATTACCGAACGTTTTGGACCATCCCATATGGCGTTTCTGGTGGTGCCGATGGTGGGGGCGTTCTTTATCGATATCGTCAACGCGCTGGTAATTAAGCTGTATCTGCTGTTACCGATTTTCGCGCAATAACGGCTGTGCGGCGGGGTAACATCCGCCGCCGCTATGAATTAACTACGCGTTGGAGTAGCGTTCGGTTTCCGGCATCCAGCGCTCTATCAGTGCCGCGGCCTGTTGCGGATAACGTTCGTGAATATGGCGGGCAATGCGCTGAACTTCCGGGATAATCGCCTGATCGCGCAGTAAATCTGCGACCTTGAATTCTGCCGTTCCGGTCTGGCGAGTACCTAACAGCTCGCCGGGTCCGCGAATCTCTAAATCTTTTTGCGCAATTACGAACCCGTCGTTGCTGTCTCGCAGAACCTGCAGGCGTTTCTGCGCGGTTTTAGACAGCGGTGATTTGTAGAGCAGAACGCAGTGGGAAGCCACCGCGCCACGGCCTACGCGACCACGCAACTGGTGCAACTGGGCCAGACCTAAGCGTTCCGGGTTTTCAATAATCATCAGGCTGGCGTTTGGCACGTCCACGCCCACTTCAATCACCGTGGTAGCAACCAGCAGATGCAGTTCACCCTGCTTAAAGGCCGCCATTACTGACTGCTTCTCGGCGGGCTTCATGCGCCCATGTACCAGGCCAATATTGAGTTCTGGCAGCGCCAGTTTAAGCTCTTCCCACGTCGCTTCTGCCGCCTGAGCTTCCAACAAGTCAGACTCTTCAATCAGCGTACAGACCCAGTATGCCTGACGTCCTTCGTGGGTACAGGCGTTGCGCACGCGATCAATAATATCGCTGCGGCGGGTATCCGGAATGGCGACCGTAGTGACCGGCGTACGCCCCGGAGGGAGTTCGTCAATGACCGACGTGTCGAGGTCAGCATAGGCCGTCATCGCCAGGGTACGTGGAATCGGCGTGGCGGTCATGATTAGCTGGTGTGGGTGGAAACCCTGCTGCTGACCTTTCTCCCACAGTGCCAGACGCTGATGAACGCCGAAGCGGTGCTGTTCGTCGATGATAACCAGCGCCAGCCCGCTGAACTGCACCTGTTCCTGGAAAATCGCGTGCGTGCCGACAATCATCTGCACCTGACCGCTGGCGATGGCTTCTTGTTGCGCCAGACGCGCTTTACCTTTCTGCTTGCCCGCCAGCCAGCCCACTTCAACGCCCAGTGGCGCGAACCAGTTGCGGAAGTTATTTGCATGTTGTTCAGCCAATAGTTCGGTAGGAGCCATTAGCGCAACCTGCTTACCATGTGCGATAGCCCGCAGCGCGGCCAGCGCGGCAACCAGCGTTTTACCGGAGCCGACATCACCCTGCACCAGGCGCATCATCGGCACATCCAGTGCCATATCGCGTTCAATCTCAGCGGTAACGCGGGCCTGTGCGCCCGTAGGTTTGAACGGCAATGCTGCCAGCAGCTTATCTTTTAGCGCGTTGTTAGCACTTAACGGCTGGGCGTGAAAACGCTGTGCCCCGGCGCGTAGTGCCAGCATGCTGAGATTATGCGCCAGCAGTTCTTCGAGAATCAGACGTCGCTGCGCCGGATGTTGTCCGGTTTCCAGATCGCTGAGTTGCAGCGACGGTGGGGGGCGGTGCAACGTGCGCAGTGCTTCGGGTAGGCTCATCATGCCCTGTAACAGCTCTGGCGGCAGCAGTTCGACAATGGCGCAGGTATCGAGCAGATCCAGTGCCTGATCGGTCAGCTTGCGCAGCGTGGCCTGCTTCACACCTTCGGTGGTTGGATATACTGGTGTGAGTGTTTCCTGCAATTCTGGCGTGCTGAGATCGCCTTGTACGCGGTATTCCGGGTGAATCATCTCTGCGCCGTATTTCCCGCGTTTGGCTTCGCCGTAGGCCAGTACCCTACGCCCGGTAGCAAGGCTGTTTTTCATCGCTGCGCTGAAGTTGAAAAAGCGCATGGTGAGAATCCCCGAGCCATCGCTGATTTGACAGGTCATCATCCGGCGGCCGCCGAAGGTGATATTGCAGTTCAGCACTTCGCCTTCAACGGTGGCATAGACACCCGGCAGCAGTTCGCCAATTGGGTACAGATGGGTACGGTCTTCGTAACGCAGAGGGAGGTGGAGCAGGAGGTCCTGCACGGTGTGCAGGCCAATTTTAGCCAGTTTACTGCTTTGCGCTGCGCCAACGCCGGTCAGAGAGTTGAGTGGGATGGCATCCAGTAAACGGCCTTTCATCGCGTTTATCTCGCAGATTGCATAGTGGCCCACCACGTTGCATCGGCTTCAATTTCGCCCTGCGTGTTTACGTGAGGGTAGGGAAGACCTTTGCGCTTAGCGACATTCGCCAGCACCGGATAACCGCCTTCAAACAGTAAGCGCTGCTGCTCTTCTTGTGGCAGCATGCTGTTTTCTCGTCGGTACATCCCCGCGTTTTGCCGCTGGCGCTGTGCTTCGTACAGAATCAGCGCGGAGGCGACAGAAACGTTCAGTGACTGCACCATGCCAGTCATGGGAATGATGATGTCCTGATCAGCCAGATCCAACGCTTCCTGAGTGATGCCGGTTTTCTCCTGGCCCATCAGGATGCAGGTGGGGCGCGTGTAATCAATCTCGCGAAAATCCACGGCTTTATCTGACAGATGGGTTGCCAGGACCTGCATGCCCCGGCTTTTTAAATGTGTGACCGCATCGCCAATGGTAAGGTGAGTTTTCACCTGCACCCAACTGTTGCTGCCTGCAGCAGAAGAGGCCATGGTGCGCATACGGCTACCCGGCCAGACGGCGTGGACTTCATGCACGCCGACCGCATCTGCAGTACGAATAATCGCAGAAACGTTATGAGGTTTGTGAACCTGCTCCATGCAGACGGTCAGATCGGGCTGACGACGTGCGAGCATCTCGCGGATACGTGCATAGCGCTGTTCATTCATAAGACTAGTTTCGGTTACGGGTGACTTTTATCACGTCCGGCATGACGCGGATTTTGCGCATGATATTCGCCAGGTGCACGCGATCACGAGCGGTCAGGCGAATAAAGGCGCTATAAACGCGGCCATCTTTCTCTTCCGTATTCAAACTTTGAATATTGGAGGTGGTCGTGTTGATTGCCGCCGTCAGGTTCGCCAGAGCACCCTGGTGGTTAAACATATCCACCTTAATCTCGGTGATGAATTCCTGCTCCGTCTCTTTATCCCATTCCACCGCCATAAACTTCTCTGGCTCTTTCTGGTAGCCACGAATATTACGGCAGGACTCATGGTGGATCACCAGACCTTTACCCGGACTGACGTGGGCAATGATTGGATCGCCTGGAATTGGACGACAGCATTTCGCGAAGGTGATCAGTACGCCGTCAGCGCCTTTGATTGGCAGATGACCATGGCCAGATTGTGCTGGTACGTTCGCTGTTGCTTCGCCCTGCTGGAGGTTTTTCGCTACCACCACGCTCATGGCGTTACCCAGACCGATTTCTGCGAGCAGATCGTCAAGCGTGGCGAGCTTCATACGCTCAAGCTCACGCTGGATGCTCTCTGGCGGGATCTCAGCCAGTTTACGGCTACCGCCCAGGGCATGGTTGAGCAGTCGACGACCCAGACTGACGGAATCATCGCGCTTGAGGTTTTTCAACAGTTGGCGAATCTTGGCGCGCGCTTTCGAACTGACGACGAAGTTTAGCCACGCTGCGTTCGGACGTGCGCCCGGCGCGGTGATAATCTCAACGGTCTGGCCGCTAAAGAGTGGTTGTGAAAGCGGGTAAGGCTGTCTGTCGACGCGCGCGCCGACGCAGGCGTGACCGATATCGGTATGCACGGCGTAGGCGAAGTCGACAGGCGTTGCACCGGCGGGCAGTTCGACAATGCGCCCTTCCGGTGTGAAAACATAAATCTCATCCGGGAAGAGATCAGATTTGACGCTTTCAATAAATTCAAACGAGCTACCGGCGCTCTGCTGCAGTTCCAGCAAGCTTTGCATCCAGCGCTGAGCGCGGATTTGCGCAGTGGTGCTGCTTTCGCCGCCGTGCTCTTTGTAAGCCCAGTGCGCTGCGACACCCATCTCTGCCATCTGGTCCATGTCTTCAGTACGAATCTGTACTTCAACCGGGACGCCATGAGGGCCGATCATTGAGGTGTGCAAAGACTGATATCCGTTCGCTTTCGGAATGGCGATATAGTCTTTCACGCGACCAGGGCGTGGTTTGTACAGGCTGTGCATCTGGCCGAGTACGCGATAGCAGGTATCGGAATCATGAACGATGACGCGAAATGCGTAGATATCCATGATGGAGTGAAAACGCTGCTCTTTGAGCACCATTTTGCAGTAAATAGAGTACAGGTGCTTCTCACGCCCGCTTACGCGACACGGAATACCTGCCTCCTGCAAACGCCCTTCGATTTCCGAGAGGATTTTTTGGATCATCTCTTTGCGGTTGCCGCGAGCGGCTTTAACCACTTCTTTAATCACGCGATAGCGGTTTGGGTACAGCGCTTCAAAACCCAGCTCTTCCAGCTCGGTTTTAATGTGATGAATACCTAAACGGTGTGCCAGCGGACTATAGATTTCGAGGGTTTCACGGGCGATGCGGCGACGTTTGTCCGGGCGTAATGAGCCCAGCGTGCGCATGTTGTGGGTGCGGTCGGCAAGTTTGATGAGAATGACGCGGATATCCTGCACCATCGCCATAATCATCTTGCGAAAGTTTTCAGCTTGCGCCTCTTTCTTATCGCGAAACTTAAGCTTATCAAGTTTCGATACCCCTTCTACCAGCTCTGCAACGCTTTTGCCAAAAAGCTGTTCCATGTCCTGATAGGTGGCTGGGGTATCTTCAATCACGTCATGCAGCAGCGCAGCCATCAGCGTTTCGTAGTCGAGTTTCATCTCGGCCAGAATGCAGGCTACCGCTACCGGGTGCGTGATATAGGGTTCACCGCTTGAACGTGTCTGGCCCTCGTGAGCGTCACGTGCAACGAGATACGCCTGCCGAAGACGCTTAATCTGGTCTTCCGGCAGGTAGTTTTGAATCAGTTGATTCAGGCTTTCAAACAGATACAAGGGCGACCCGCTTTGTGATTAACGACGACCTTCAGCAATAGCGGTAACGGCTTGTAATTCAGCGGCTTCCTGCTCTTGCTGTTCCTGGCGCTCACGCACGTCGAGGATCTGATTGTTGATCAGACCTTCTTCGATTTCGCGCAGCGCGATAACGGTAGTTTTATCGTTTTCTTCCGGTACGAGCGGATCCTTTCCGCCTACCTGCATCTGACGAGCGCGACGCGCGGCGACCAGTACCAGGTCAAAACGGTTACCAATTTTCTCTACAGCGTCCTGAACAGTTACGCGTGCCATACTTAAAATGCTCCACAGGTGAAGAAATGACTGGGCATGATACTGAATGTGGGTTCAGTCTGCCAACAGTTTGCTGATTAAAGCGTCATGACGCTGCTTTTGGCGGCTCATGCGCAGACGTTCGGCGCGAATGATGGTTTTCAAATCGCCCAGGGCGGTGTCGAAATCATCATTCACAATAAGATAATCATATTCGGCGTAATGGCTCATTTCTGCAACAGCTTGCGCCATACGTTTCGCGATCACGTCTTCGCTATCCTGACCGCGGCCACGCAGGCGGCGGTCCAGCTCAATCTTAGACGGTGGCAAAATAAAAATACTGCGCGCATGCGGCATTTTTTCACGAATTTGCTGCGCACCTTGCCAGTCGATATCTAAAAAGACGTCTACGCCGGATGCTAATACTTGCTCAATGGTTTCACGCGAGGTGCCGTAGTAATTACCGAAAACCTCCGCGTGTTCCAGGAACGCGTCTCTGCCAATCATGGTTCTGAATTCATCATGGTTCACAAAGAAATAGTGTTCACCGTGCACTTCCCCCGGGCGCGGTGCGCGCGTGGTGTGCGAAACAGAAACCTGGGTGTCATACAACGGTTGGGTCTTTAATAAAGCCTGAATCAGGCTGGATTTACCCGCGCCACTGGGGGCAGAAACAATATAAAGCGTGCCTTGAGCCATGAGTATCTTAATGTATGTGATTGTCGAAAGAGAGCCTACATACGGGCTTATTATACACGTAGCCGCTATGTGACGTAGCCCTTGTCACACTTTTTGCGCATGTTTATTGCGTTTTGCGTACCAGTTTCCTGTTTTATCGGTGATTTGCAGCAATACATGCAAATGTCCGGAAAGCTGTTCGCAGGATGAATTTTTGCCGCTCTGTTTCTATTTCACTTCGCGCTATACCTGCCGGGAAACGTATCGTTCAGCGGAGATAGCATGGGATTATGGAAATGCATAGGGCTGGTTTTACTGGTGTGGCATTTACCTGCGTGGGCGGTATGCCCCGTCTGGTCGCCTGCCAGGGCAAACGAGGAAATTTCACGACTACAGCAGCAGATTACACAGTGGAATGACAGTTACTGGAAGCAAGGGGAAAGTGCCGTAGACGACGGCGTTTATGACCAGCTCAATGCGCAACTAATTCAATGGCAGCGCTGTTTTGGCGATGATGTCCCACCAGATCTGTCTGTGCCCCCAATAAGTGGCACCGTCTCGCATCCAGTTCCCCACACGGGCGTTCGAAAACTTGCTGATAAGCAAGCGCTACAGCAATGGATGCTCGCTCGCAGCGATCTCTGGGTGCAACCGAAGGTGGATGGTGTGGCGGTGACGTTAGTCTATCGCAATGGCAATCTGGTACGGGCGATTAGCCGTGGTAATGGCATGAAAGGCGAAGACTGGACGCAAAAGGTTCTGCAGATCCCTTCCGTACCACATTCCACCAAGGGGAAACTCGCTAACAGTACGTTGCAGGGTGAGATATTTTTGCAGCAAGAGGGGCATATTCAGAAGCAGAGAGGGGGAATGAACGCCCGCTCGAAGGTTGCTGGATTAATGATGCGCCAGGGCAATCCGGAAATGTTACGCTCGCTGGCAATTTTTATCTGGGCCTGGCCTGATGGTCCGGCGGTCATGCCTGAAAGACTGGAGCAGCTCACGGCTGCCGGGTTCAGTTACACGCAACGTTATACTCACGCCGTGAAGAATGCGGATGAAGTCGAAAAGTTGCGCGCCAGGTGGTGGAGTTCAGCATTACCTTTTGTGACAGATGGTGTCGTGGTGCGAACGGCAAAAGAGCCACGGGCAAAGTATTGGCTACCCGGGCAGGGTGAGTGGCTGGCGGCGTGGAAATATCCTCCCGTGACGAGGGTATCTGAGGTTACTGGTATTCAGTTCTCCGTTGGTAAAAGCGGGAAAATTGCGGTGGTTGCATTGCTGACTCCCGTCATGCTGGATGATAAACGCGTACAGCGCGTCAATATTGGCTCCGTCCGACGCTGGAATGAATGGGATATCGCGCCTGGCGATCAGATTCTGGTGCGCCTGGCTGGACAAGGGATACCCCGTATAGACGAGGTGGTCTGGCGCAGCACTCAGCGTACTAAGCCAATACCCCCCGAGGGGCGCTTCAATTCATTAACCTGTTTTTATGCTACAGCGGAGTGCCAGGAACAGTTTGTTGCCAGACTGGTCTGGCTGGGCGGCAAAGAGGTGCTGGGGCTGGAGGGGATCGGCGAGGCGGGATGGCGAGAGCTCAACCAGGTGTATCGCTTTGAACATATCTTTTCCTGGCTTGGGTTAACTCAGGAACAGTTAGAGTCTGCACTTGGTGTAATCAAAGGGGAGAAGCTGTGGCATCAGTTCAACCTGTCGCGCGATCTCCCGTTCACACGTTGGGTTATTGCCATGGGAATACCGTTAACACAGGCAACCCTGAATGCCAGTCGGGATGCTTCGTGGCAACAATTGCAGGACCGTGATGAGCAAAGCTGGCGGCAGCTCCCTTTCATGGGGGAACGGCGGGCACGACAGATCATTCAGTGGCTGGAGACCAGGGAGGTCATAGCGCTGAGCAACTGGCTGGCTGCCCAGCGTATTACGGGCTTTATGCCTTAATGACCTTCATGGCGATAATAAAATACTGGCAGGCCCAACTTCAGGCGTAGCGCCAGTAAGCGGGCGGTAAAACCGAAGAGTAGGGTAGAGATAACCACCACATCGTGGCTGGAGACGTAATGTTGCAGCACGATGTAAAGCACGGCAGCGGCAAAAGAAACCCCAGCATACAACTCTTTCTGGAACACTAACGGAATGCGTTTGCAGAACATGTCGCGTAACACGCCACCGAAGACGCCGGTCGTGACCGCAGCGACCACGGCGATAATCGGCCCGTGACCCATATCCAACGCCACCTGTGCGCCAATAATAGAAAAGACCACCAGGCCCAGCGCATCCAGTACAAGGAATATTTTACGCAGGTAGGGCATAACAGGAGCAATAATGGTGGTGAGTACCGCAGCGGCTGCCACGATAATGACGTATTCGGGATGCTTGACCCAGCCAAGCGGATAGTGGCCGAGAAGAATGTCGCGTACCGATCCGCCGCCAATGGCCGTCGCGGTGGCAATGATAATGACGCCAAATGTATCCATACGACGACGCCCAGCAGCAAGCGCACCGGTCATGGCTTCGGCAGTAATACCAATTAAATATAAAACGTGTAACAGCATGTATTCCCCCTGATTTGCTGGGGGCTAAGGTTAACGATTTGTGCGCCTTGTCACGATTGAGATTTTCTAAGGTGAAGTGATTTTAATAACTACAGCTAATGCGAGTTTGCTGAAAATGCGTGGTGATATGCGCTTTGTATTATGACCTTCAATAAAGAATGATGAGAAAATATAATTCGAATTGAACAAGAGAGTATCAAAGCGTCGGGAAAAATACGTAGCCTCGCCATTTATTGGCGGGCTACGTAGAATGGTTGCTTACTCGATGTTCTGAATTTGCTCGCGCATTTGCTCGATCAGTACCTTCAGTTCAATCGCGGAATTCGTCACTTCGGCATTGATAGACTTCGATGCCAGAGTGTTCGACTCACGGTTGAATTCCTGCATCATAAAGTCCAGACGACGGCCAACCGCCTCTTTTTTCTTCAGAATGTTGTAGGTTTCTTTGACGTGGGCTTCCAGACGATCTAATTCTTCCGCCACATCGATACGTTGCGCCATCAGCACCAGCTCTTGCTCAAGGCGGTTATTTTCCAACTGCACCTGGGCGTCTTCCAGTTTGGCTACCAGACGCTCGCGCTGCCATTGCAGGATTTCTGGCATATGAGCACGCACTTTTGTGACTTCAGCACTGACGCCTTCCAGACGCTGCTCGATCAGCGCTTTCAGCGCCTGACCTTCGGTTTCACGCGCAACGATGAAGTCATCCAGCGTACCGTCAAGCGCGGCGAGGATTTCGGCGGCAATGGCGTCCAGATCCTGCTCCTGGGCAGCCATTACGCCTGGCCAGCGCAGGATATCAACCGGGTTGATTTCACCTTCATCGCTCTGCATTTTGACCCAGTTAGCAGCGCTAACGAGCTGTTTAGCGAGTTTTTCATTCAGAATCAGCTCGCCTTGCGCGCTGGCATCAGGCTCAAAACGCAGGGTACATTCGACTTTACCGCGCGTCAGACGCGTGCGAATACGTTCGCGAACAACGGGTTCGAGACTACGGAACTGCTCCGGCAGGCGAAAATAGGTTTCCAGATAACGCTGGTTTACCGAGCGCATTTCCCAGGTGGCGCTACCCCATTCACCCTTGATTTCACGCCGGGCGTAGGCGGTCATGCTGCGGATCATAGACGTTCCTGTTTTTAAAGATGAGATGGGAGGATTATAGCCATCCGCGTCTTGTCAGGATAGGAATAACAGTCGGAAGTCCGTATAATGCGCAGCCACATTCGTTTCAAGCCGGAGATTTTATCATGCGTCCAGCAGGTCGTAGTGCCAATCAGGTGCGTCCCGTCACCCTGACCCGTAATTATACAAAACACGCTGAAGGCTCCGTGCTGGTCGAATTTGGTGATACCAAAGTGCTGTGTACCGCCTCTATTGATGAAGGCGTACCGCGTTTTCTGAAAGGTCAGGGCCAGGGCTGGATCACCGCAGAATATGGCATGCTGCCACGCGCCACGCACACCCGTAACGCCCGTGAAGCGGCGAAAGGTAAGCAGGGCGGCCGTACCATGGAAATCCAGCGCCTGATCGCTCGTGCGCTGCGCGCCGCCGTTGACCTGAAGACGCTCGGTGAATTCACTATTACGCTGGACTGTGATGTTATTCAGGCAGATGGCGGTACGCGTACTGCATCGATTACTGGCGCATGCGTTGCGTTGGCGGATGCGCTGAACAAGCTGGTGGCGAGCGGTAAGCTGAAAACTAACCCGATGAAAGGGATGGTTGCCGCGGTTTCCGTGGGCATTGTGAACGGTGAAGCACTCTGTGACCTTGAGTACGTTGAGGACTCTGCTGCTGAAACCGACATGAACGTAGTGATGACTGAGGACGGTCGCATTATAGAGGTTCAGGGTACGGCGGAAGGCGAACCGTTCAGCCATGAAGAACTTCTCACCCTACTGGCATTGGCCCGAGGGGGAATCGAATCCATTGTAGCGACGCAGAAGGCGGCGTTAGAAAATTGATTTTAAAGGCGACTGATGAGTCGCCTTTTTTTTGTCTGTAATAAAGTGAGATGAGGAGCGAATCCATGAAACCGTATCAGCGCCAGTTTATTGAGTTTGCGCTTAGCAAGCAGGTACTAAAGTTTGGCGAATTTACGCTGAAATCCGGGCGCAAAAGCCCCTATTTCTTCAACGCCGGGCTGTTTAATACCGGGCGCGACCTGGCACTGTTAGGCCGTTTTTATGCCGAAGCGCTGGTGGATTCCGGTATTGAGTTCGATTTGCTGTTTGGCCCTGCCTACAAAGGTATTCCGATTGCGACTACTACGGCTGTAGCACTTGCGGAACATCACGATAAAGATATGCCGTACTGCTTTAACCGCAAAGAGGCGAAGACCCATGGCGAAGGCGGTAATCTGGTAGGTAGCGCACTTGAGGGGCGTGTCATGCTGGTAGATGATGTTATCACCGCAGGTACGGCTATTCGTGAGTCGATGGAGATTATTCAGGCGAATGGCGCCACTCTGGCGGGGGTACTGATTTCTCTCGATCGTCAGGAACGCGGTCGCGGCGAGATTTCCGCGATTCAGGAAGTGGAACGCGATTATGGCTGCAAGGTGATTTCTATCATTACCCTGAAAGATCTGATTGCGTATCTGGAAGAGAAACCAGAGATGGCGGAGCATCTGGTGGCAGTACGGGCCTATCGCGAAGCGTACGGCGTTTAAGAACTGCCGGATGGCGCTGCGCCTATCCGGCCTACGTAACCCCGTAGGCCGGACAAGACGAAATCGCTACTGCAATTGAGCGGCAACCAACGGCCAGCGGGTGTCAAAATCATCCGTTGGGCGGTATTTAAATTCGCTACGTACAAACCGGGACAGCATACCTTCGCAGAAAGCCAGTAACTGGCTGGCCAGCAGCGTTTCATCCACGGTGTAGCCTTCACCTTCACGCATTCTTTTTTCTCGCAGAACCTGGCGCAACTGCGCTTCAATGCGCTCAAAAAGTTGGTTAATGCGACCTTGCAGACGGTCTTGCTCGAACATCAACGCGTGTCCGGTCAGAATTCGTGTCAGGCCTGGATTACGCTCACCAAACCCTAAAATCAGCAGAACGATCAGACGCAGACGCGCGTTGGTGTCTTTTTCATCTTTCAAAATCAGATTGATACGCGTAATCAGACTATCTTCGATAAACTCAATCAGGCTATCGAACATACGGGTCTTGCTGGGGAAATGGCGATACAATGCCGCTTCGGATACGCCAACTGAGGCTGCCAGCTTTGCTGTGGTGATGCGTTGGCTACCATCGCTGGACTCAAGCATCAGTGCCAGAGACTGAAGTATTTCTTCGCGACGATTCCTTTTCGCAGTTTGCTTTTCTACCATGTTACAAAATACCCCTGAAAATAAGCTCTTGCCAGGCAGGCATCCACACAGCGACCGCAAACTGTTGTTTGCGGTGTGTTATTGCGTTATTACGCTATGGGATGCTTTTCTGCGGGTTACTTGCGCCCGGAATGGCCGAAGCCACCTTCGCCACGATCGGTGGCTTCAAACTCTTCCACCAGATTAAATTCAGCCTGCACGACCGGTACAAATACCATCTGCGCGATACGTTCGCCCGGCTCAATAGTGAAGCTGTCCTGACCACGGTTCCAGACGGACACCATCAGTTGGCCCTGGTAGTCGGAATCAATCAAACCAACCAGATTGCCCAACACGATACCGTGCTTATGGCCCAGCCCGGAGCGCGGGAGCATTACCGCTGCCAGAGAAGGATCGGCAATGTGGATAGCTAACCCGGTTGGCACCAGCGTTGTTGCGCCCGGCGCCAGCTCTACGGCGTCATCAAGACAAGCACGCAGGTCAAGTCCGGCAGAACCAGAAGTGGCGTACGTCGGGAGCGGAAATTGTTGCCCTACGCGCGGGTCCAGAATCTTAACGTCGATTTTTTTCATCATAACGGGTCACGATCTCGTCGAGTAATAATTGGCCCAGGAGTTCTTTACGCTCAAGCGGTAAGACTTTGTCTCCATCCTGCCAAAAAAGGTGTAATGCGTTGCTATCGCTGTTAAACCCTTGAGTTGACAGCGAAACGTCGTTCGCACAGATCACATCAAGGTTTTTGCGGATGCGTTTTTGCCGGGCATATTCTTCCACATTATTTGTTTCGGCGGCAAACCCAACGACAAAAGGACGGTTAACATCCAGTGCGGCAACACCGGCGATAATGTCCGGATTTTTGACCATTTTTACTGTTAATTCATCGCCCTGCGTCGCTTGTTTTTTTATTTTTTCGTGGGCGACAGTTTCAGCGCGATAATCAGCGACTGCAGCGCAGCCGATAAAAATATGCTGTTGTTGCACCGTAGACTGCACAGCGGCTTCCATTTCCAGCGCGGTCATCACATTAACCCGTTGAACAAATGGTGGTGTGGATAACGAAACCGGACCCGATACCAGTGTGACGTTTGCCCCGCGCTTTGCGGCAGCGGCCGCGATCGCAAACCCCATCTTCCCGGAACTGTGGTTGGAAATATAACGCACGGGATCAAGCGGTTCACGCGTCGGACCCGCCGTAACCATGATGTTGAGATGTTGCAGATCGTTGACAGGTGAAAAATGTTCTGCCGCCATATCCACAATCGTTAACGGATCCAGCATGCGCCCAGGGCCGATATCACCACATGCCTGACTACCGCTGTCAGGACCCCAAATGAGTAAACCGCGTGAGGCAAGAATACCCAGGTTGTGCTGGGTCGCGGCAGAGCGATACATCTGCTGGTTCATGGCTGGCAGTACAGCAACAGGAGCAGGCGTTGCCAGACAAATCGTTGACACCAGGTCGTTGGCCATACCTGCGGCGACACGAGCAATCAGGTCTGCTGTAGCGGGCGCCAGGATGACCAAATCGGCCCATTTCCCCAGCTCAATGTGGCCCATCGCGGCTTCGGCTGCGGGGTCAAGCAGGCTGTCGGAAACGGGATAACCTGAAACCGCCTGTAAACTCAGGGGAGTAATAAATGCTTTTGCCGCTTCGGTCATCGCCACGCGGACGTCAGCGCCGCGTTCCCGTAAACGACGCACCAACTCAGGGGTCTTGTACGCAGCAATACCGCCACTGACGCCAAGTACGATTTTTTTACCGGCCAGGCTCATCATGATCTTTCCTGTTGGGTTTCACCAGAAGGCGGATATTTTATCACAATCCGCAATTTGTCGTGCTTTTGACCGTGCTCCACTTTGCGAGGCGCTACGAAGAAGTGAAAACAACGCGTCGAATCACCGTCGGTGTTATGCCACTATGCGGACGCGAGAGGAGGGAGAAGTATGGAAAATACAGGAAGTATGATGCCCCGGGAAAAGCTATTGGCGCAGGGGGCCAGTTCTCTGACCGATGTTGAGCTTTTGGCTCTTTTTTTACGTACCGGCATGCAGGGTAAAGATGTGCTTACGCTGGCGAAAGAGATGCTTCAGCATTTTGAGTCGCTGTATGGTCTGCTGTCTGCTGATTACATGGATTTTAGCTATGTTCAGGGAATCGGTATCGCAAAGTACGCACAGTTGAAGGGGATTGCGGAGCTGGCAAGACGCTACTACAACGTGCGAATGATAGAGGAGCGGGCTCTACTTAGTCCGGAAATGGCGCGTGAATTTCTGCAAAGCCAGCTTTCGCAAGAGGAACGCGAGATCTTTCTGGTGATCTTTATGGATTCTCAACATCGCGTGATTAAACACAGCAAACTTTTTTCCGGTACGCTTAGCCATGTCGAGGTACATCCGAGAGAAATTGTCCGGGAAGCGATAAAAATGAATGCTTCTGCGGTGATCCTTGCGCATAATCACCCTTCGGGGTGTGCAGAGCCGAGTAAAGCAGATAAACTCATCACCGAGCGTGTTGTGAAATGCTGTCAGTTCATGGATATCCGGGTGCTTGATCATCTGGTCATTGGGCGCGGAGAGTACGTTTCTTTTGCGGAACGCGGTTGGATTTAACGCACTTTACGCGATCCATCGGGATCTTTGTCTGTTCGGGACTTGAGCACATCGCTGACTCAGCGTATACTACGCCACCTTTGAGAATCTCGGGTTTGGCATTTGGGCCTGGCAATCGAGAGTTCGCAAATACGCAAAATCATTCTTGTTGCGTCCAATGACGAGGCGACATTGAAAGATTAAGTGTATTGAACTGCGATAACCGGGCTGAGAAGCCTGACGAGGCGCCAATACCCCATACGAAGCTCGAGCTAATTTGATTTTTGGAGAATAGACATGTCCCGAGTCTGCCAAGTTACTGGCAAGCGTCCGGTGACCGGTAACAACCGTTCCCACGCACTGAACGCGACTAAACGCCGTTTCCTGCCTAACCTGCACTCTCACCGTTTTTGGGTTGAGAGCGAGAAGCGTTTTGTCACCCTGCGTGTATCTGCTAAAGGTATGCGTGTTATTGATAAGAAAGGCATCGAAACAGTTCTGTCTGAACTGCGTGCCCGTGGCGAAAAGTACTAAGTACTAAGAGGAAATAAATCATGGCTAAAGGTATTCGTGAGAAAATCAAGCTGGTTTCTTCTGCTGGTACTGGTCACTTCTATACCACTACGAAGAACAAACGTACTAAGCCGGAAAAACTGGAACTGAAAAAGTTCGATCCAGTTGTTCGTCAGCACGTTTTATACAAAGAAGCGAAAATCAAATAATTTTCGTTTTGATGTAAAGAAAAACCCTGCCTCGGCGGGGTTTTTTGTTTTCTGGCCGTCCCCATATTAATGAGACCTGACATACCGCCGGAGATACTATGCCTGAATTACCTGAAGTCGAAACCAGCCGCCGTGGTATTGAGCCGCATCTGGTGGGGGCAACGATTATGCACGCGACGGTGCGTAACGGTCGTTTGCGTTGGCCAGTATCTGAGGAAATCTATCGTCTGAGTGATCAACCTGTCCTCAGCGTACAGCGGCGCGCGAAATACCTGCTGCTAGAACTGGCGGATGGCTGGATAATCATTCATCTGGGGATGTCGGGTAGCTTGCGTATCCTTCCTGAAGAGCTTCCGGCAGACAAGCACGACCACGTTGACTTAGTGATGAGCAACGGCAAAGTTCTGCGTTATACCGATCCCCGCCGCTTTGGCGCCTGGCTGTGGACTAAAGAACTGGATGGATATAATGTCCTCGCTCATCTTGGCCCTGAGCCGCTGAGCGACGATTTCAACGCCAATTATCTACAGCAGAAATGTTCGAAGAAGAAAACGGCGATTAAACCCTGGCTGATGGATAACAAGCTGGTGGTGGGTGTGGGTAATATCTACGCCAGCGAGTCGCTATTTGCGGCTGGGATTCATCCTGACCGTCTTGCGTCATCGCTGTCGAAAGATGAGTGTGAATTGCTGGTACGCGTTATCAAAGCGGTGTTGCTGCGTTCTATCGAGCAGGGCGGGACGACGCTGAAGGACTTTCTGCAAAGTGACGGTAAGCCTGGCTATTTTGCCCAGGAGCTGCAGGTCTATGGGAGAGAAGGTGAGCCTTGCCGCGCATGTGGCGCACCGATTGTTGCGACAAAACACGCCCAGCGTACAACGTTCTATTGCCGTCGCTGTCAGAAATAGTGTCATTGCTGGCCGGATGCTGCATCCGGCCTGGTGCATTACTTCAGTTTACTCATTAATGCCTGATGGACGTTTTCCGGCAAAAAGTGCGTCACGTCACCCTGGTGGCGGGCAACTTCTTTCACCAGTGACGATGAGATAAATGACCACTCTTTAGATGGCATCAGAAAAACGCTTTCCAGCTGTGGCATGAGGTGGCGGTTCATATGGGCCAGCTGCATTTCATACTCAAAATCGGCTACCGCGCGCAGGCCACGGATCAGAATGTTCGCCTGATTATCACGGGCAAAGTTTGCCATCAGATCGCTGAATCCCAGCACTTCCACATTGCCAAGATGTGCCGTTGCCTGTTGTGCCAGCTCAACGCGCTCTTCCAGAGTAAACATCGGCTTTTTACTGGGGCTTGCGGCAATCGCCAGAATCACGTGATCAAACATGCTTGTCGCACGCGTCACGATATCAAGGTGGCCGTTAGTAATAGGATCAAAGGTTCCTGGATAAATCGCCCGTTTTTGCATGACTTGCCTCAATGCGTTTTGGGTGGCAGGTAAGGTTCCAGCAGTTGCAGCAGACGCTGTAGCGCGCCCTGATTTTGATACAGAACTTCAACTGCGTGACGGCCATAAAAATTACGATAATCTGCATCGGTCAGTAAGGAAGAGACCTCTTTCACCAGCGTAGTTGCGTCGGTGACGGTGATCAATCCGCTTGCCTGTTCGAGACGGGCGCAAATATCTTTAAAATTAAACGTATGTGGTCCCATCAACACCGGAATAGCATGCGCTGCCGCTTCCAGCGGGTTGTGTCCACCACGTTCAACCAGTGAACCGCCGACAAAAGCAAGGTCGGCAATGCCATACAGCAACATCAGCTCACCCATGGTATCGCCGATCACAACCTGAGTACCTGATGATGGAACTTCACCCGAAGAACGAGTGGTATAGCTTAGTCCAGCCTGGCGTACGAGGTTAATGGCATCCGGGAACCGTTCAGGATGTCTGGGAACCAGAATCAATAAAAGATTCGGGAACTGATTTAATAACGCCTGATGAGCGGCAATGATGATGCTTTCTTCACCGTCGTGGGTGCTGGTTGCAATCCATACCGGGCGGTGAGGCGCCCATTGACGACGTAATGTCACCGCTTTTGCGGCCAGTTGCGGTGTGACGGATATATCAAACTTCAGGCTGCCAGTAACGGTGACTTGATTGCTTCTGGCGCCAAGCGTAATAAAACGTGCGCCATCTTCTTCGTTTTGTGCGGCAATCAACGTAATTCGTCGCAGTAGTCTGCCAACAAATTTACCCAATTTCGCATAACCAGCGGCTGAACGAGCAGAAAGACGTGCGTTGGCAATGACCAGAGGAATGTGGCGCTTATGGAGTGCCGCGATCAGATTTGGCCACAGCTCGGTTTCCATAATTAACACCAGTTTGGGGTCAACTTTATTCAGAAAACGGTTCAGGGCATCCGGTAAATCGTATGGCAAATAAATGTGCTGAACGTCAGTGCCAAAAGCAGATTGTACGCGCTCAGAACCGGTTGGCGTCATGGTGGTTACCGTGATCGGCAAGTCGGGATAACGATGTCGCAGAGCGCGAACTAATGGGATTGCAGCCAGCGTTTCGCCCACAGAAACCGAATGAAGCATGATGCCGCCAGGTTTTAGCGGGCGGCGATAAAAGCCGTAGCGTTCGCCCCAGCGTTTACGGTAGGCCGGAGCCTTACGTCCGCGCACCCAAAGCCGTATCCAGATCAAAGGCTGAATAAGGTAGAAAAGGGCGGTGTAAAGCAATTCGAGCATAATGGTAGCTGACTTATGAATGTGCTGGGGATTCTATGTATTTAACTATGGCTTTACCATCATTTTTATCCAGGTTGTATCAAAACGATGGAATTGGTGAGGGACCGATTTCGCTGATGGCTATTTCAAAAATGCACATGGCCGCATTTATATGTCTTAACCTCTTGTGCGGTGTACGTTTTCTGATGAACTGGTTTCTTTTTTATCTGTATGTTTTTCATGGCTTATTTTGTATTTTGTTCAAAAAATATTCATTTCGGAATGCGTGATAATAAATGATATACTACTGCGTAATTTCAGGTAGCTAGCGGGCAGAAACGTTTCGAAAGCTCAGAAAGTCATCTTTGGATGCTTTAGGCAAGGATTACACGATTCTGATGCTTCAAACCTGACATGCCTGGCGACGCGATGCGGATATTAATGCATGAATATTGCTTTTTGTTTGTACAAGTATTTTCCCTATGGTGGGTTACAACGTGATTTCTTGCGGGTAGCGCTGACGGTTGCTTCTCGTGGCCATCATGTTCAGGTATTTACCCAGTCATGGCAGGGCGAGCGTCCGAAAGGGCTGGAGATTATACTCGTCCCCGTCACATCCAGAACGAATCATGGGAAAAACGAGCAATATTATCAGTGGGTTCAGAATTATTTTACTCAACATCCCGTCGATCGTGTCGTTGGTTTTAATAAAATGCCTGGGTTGGATGTGTATTACGCTGCGGACGTTTGCTATGCAGAAAAGGTCGCCCGCGAGAAAGGCTTTTTCTACAAATTGACGCGCAGGTACCGACACTATTCTGCATTTGAAAAAGCCGTATTTCAGCAGGGTGCCGGCACTACGCTTTTGATGTTAACCGATAAGCAAATTGGTGACTTCAAACATCATTACCAAACTGAGAGCCAGCGTTTTTGTATCCTGCCACCAGGAATCTATCCTGACCGAAAGTACAGCCAACAACCTGAAAACAGCCGGCAGGTTGTCAGAGAAAAAAACGGTATTGGTCTCGATCAGTACTTACTCTTACAGGTAGGTTCCGATTTCAAACGCAAAGGCGTGCCAAGAACATTACAGGCGTTGGCTTCTTTGCCTGATGTCATCCGCCACCGCACGCGATTGATGGTTGTTGGTCAGGATAAGGCCGATCGCTATCGCGCTCAGGCTCGTCAATTGGGGGTTGAAGAACAAGTGCAGTTCTTCTCGGGGCGAGACGATGTCGCAGAATTGATGTCTGCTGCTGATTTATTACTTCACCCCGCTGTACAGGAAGCTGCCGGTATTGTCTTGCTAGAAGCTGTAGTTGCCGGGCTACCGGTATTAACTACCGAAGTTTGCGGCTATGCGGGTTATATCAACGCCGCACAATGTGGGGTGGTGATTCCTGAACCTTTTGAGCAGGAAAATCTGAATACAGCACTTTTCGATGCGCTGCAAAATAATGAGCAGAGAAGCCGTTGGGCCGGGAACGCGCGGCATTTTGCTGATACAGAAGATCTCTACAGCCTGGCAGATAAAGCTGCAGATATCATTTTAGGTCCTAAGAATGATTGAATTAAAAGAACCATTTGCCACGCAGTGGCAAGGAAAAGACCCGTTTACTGAAGTCACTAAGCTGGATGGTGAGGTTTTTCGCGCTCTGGAAACACGGCGTACCCTACGTTTTGAGATGATGGGAAAGGGTTATTTTCTTAAATATCATCATGGAACCACGCTTAAAGAAGTGGTGAAGAACCTTATATCTCTGCGTATGCCTGTTCTGGGTGCCGACCGTGAGTGGCTGGCGATTCACCGCTTAAAAGAACTGAATGTTGATACTATGACAGGGGTTGCATTTGGTCAAAAAGGTCTGAATCCGTTAGAGCGAACCTCGTTTATCATCACTGAGGACCTTTCTCCCGCCATCAGCCTTGAAGATTTTTGTGCCGGGTGGGGAGTTGAGCGTCCTGATTTTGTATTAAAACGGACCATTATTACCCGTGTGGCAGAAATGGTGGGTAAAATGCATCGAGGTGGAGTAAATCATCGGGATTGCTATATTTGCCATTTTTTACTCCAACAACCGATGCCAGAAAATATTGCGGATATCAAACTTTCCGTAATCGATCTGCATCGTGCACAAATTCGTCAACATGTACCGCGCCGCTGGCGAGACAAGGACTTGATCGGACTCTATTTCTCTTCACTTGAGATCGGTCTAACGTCCAGAGATATCTACCGTTTTTTACGTGTCTATTTTTCGATGCCACTACGTGAAATCTTTCGTCAGGAAGTCAGGTTGTTTGAACAGGCTGTCACAAAAGCGCAAAAAATAAGACGAAGAACAATAAGAAAAGCGCTATAAATCACATATAAAGTTTGAGGCCATTTTATTATGAACATTGATTTCCAGAAGCTAGTTATTCAAAAACACGTCATAGACAGCTCTACGCATGAGAAGAGTAAAAAACTAAGTGTTGCGTATGGTGTCGACCGTAATTTTTTATTTGGTTCTGGCATTTCAATGACCTCAGTATTAGTGAATAACCCTGATATTGATATTCACTTTTATATAGCAACAGACTATATAGATGATGATTATCTGGAGAGTGTAAGACGCCTGACCCAAATGTATAGTACAACTGTGACTCTCCTTGTGTTCGATAACACGGTATTTCGTGAACTACCGAGTACGAAATCATGGACTTATGCGATGTACTATCGTTATTTTGCATTTGAATATTTAAGCACAGAATTAAGTTCTGTACTGTATCTTGATGCCGATATTATTTGCAAAGGATCTCTCCGCGAGTTTACCGAAGTTAATTTCCGTGGGGAATATGCGGCTGTCGTCAATGATATCGATGAAGTACGGATTAAATCCGGAAACAGACTCGGTATTCCTGAACTGAGTAACGGTTACTTTAACTCTGGCGTGATATTTGCCAATCTCGAAGTGTGGCGTGAACAGCAGTTGCTGACCAAAGCATTTTCTGTCTTAGATAAACGCCAAAAAGAACTCCTTTATTTTGATCAGGATGTGCTGAACATCTTGTTTGTCGGTAATGTTATTTTCCTGAGAAGAGACTTTAACTGTATTTATGAAGTCGATCGAGAACTCAAAAACAAAAATGATAAGGTTTATCAGGATTTCATTACCGACGATACGGTATTAATTCACTATACCGGTGTCACTAAACCATGGCATTCATGGGCCAAATACCCGGTGGCTAAGTTTTTTATTGAAGCATATCAGAAATCTGCATGGGCAGAAAAGTCTTTGTTAAACGCAAACACAGCCAGGTTGTATAAACGTAAGTCACGACATGAAAGAGTGCAACGAAAATATATCCG
The DNA here is from genome assembly GCF_030332875.1 of Citrobacter sp. Cpo045. Taxonomy (NCBI): domain Bacteria; kingdom Pseudomonadati; phylum Pseudomonadota; class Gammaproteobacteria; order Enterobacterales; family Enterobacteriaceae; genus Citrobacter; species Citrobacter sp. Cpo045. The sequence goes on along the minus strand of NZ_JAOWGZ010000107.1, from coordinate 287,659 downwards.
TTCAGTGCTAAGTCATGTTATGTATATAAAAAATAAGTTACATAACTCCAAGGCTCATTGAAATAAAAGATAGTGACTTATTGATAATAAATTAAATAGGTGTAGCGAATGAACTTTAATTGTCATCAGTCTATAAAAAAGATCCTTGATTTTAATCAAGCACCATCTGAACAAGAAACACAGCTCAATATCGCCTGGGGTGTGGACAAAAATTTTATGTTTGGTGCTGCAATTTCGATGACATCGGTATTATTGAATAATAAAGATTTAAATATCCATTTTCATCTTTTTACTGACTACATTGATGCTGATTACCAGCAGCGGATTGCTAAATTAGCAGAGCAATTTTCCACAAACATCTCAATTTATGTTATGGATGCTAATGGGTTAAAGGTTTTACCAAGTGGCCACGCTTGGTCACACGCAATGTACTTCAGATTTATTGCCTTTGAATATCTTGGTGAGAAAATTGATTCACTTTTATACATTGATGCGGATGTGATGTGCAAAGGTTCACTTTTTGAACTCACGCAGATTGATCTTGGAGAATATGTCGCAGCGGTAATTACTGATGTGGATGATAGCCCTGCCAGAGATATTGAGATAAATAAAGATTATTTCAATTCAGGTGTCATATTTGCAAACCTGAAAAAGTGGAAAGAGCAGAATTTTATCAATGCAGCTTTTGATATCTTATTAGACAAAAATAACAAACTTTCATTTCCGGATCAGGATGTCTTGAATATTCTTTTCTTTAAAAAAGTGATTTTTCTGGAAAGAAGATTTAATGCTATCTATGGTATTAAGCAAGAATTAAAAAGCAAGAACCTTTCGAAATATAAAGAGTATATAACGCCTGAAACGATTCTTATCCATTATATAGGTGTAACTAAACCATGGAATTCATGGGCTAGCTATCCCTCTGCACAGTACTTTGTTGAAGCCTGGAAGGCTTCGCCTTGGGCGGATGTTCCACTGCTACCAGCCAGAACGCCAAAACAGTATAAAAAGAAATCACGCCATGAAAGATTACAAGGGAAGTATTTCGCCTCGGTAATAAGCTATATTGGTTATTTGCGTGAAAAATTAAAAAGTAAGTAAAAAAACTCCCGTAAGGGAGTTTTATATTAACGTAATTTAGTCTTAAGGTATTTCAAATACCATTTGAATGAGGTGAAATAATTCCCTTTTTTAGCTTCCTGGCGTGAATAGACCCGGTAATCAGTAGGTCTCATGCGTGGAGCATAAGAACGCATTTCTGTGTTTCGCCATGGTGTGAAATGATGGTAGAAAAGATAAAGTTGCTGTGAAAGCCCAGTATGTTCTTTATACCAGGGTTTTCTCCCACCAGTAAAATGAATAATGCGAGGCAGGATATCTTTTTGGTAAAAAAAGGTATCTTTTTGCTGGTCTGTGAACCAGTTAAATAAGAAATTCCATCGCTTATCAATAAATTTAACGTTACCGTTCATTGCGACGTTCAGTGCATCCTGATCAAAGTAAGGTAAGGATTTACCTTGTTCAAATAACACTGTATTTGCTTTATTTTCAATGTCAAACTTGATCCAGTTTTCAATGTTAATATATAAAAAACCAGCATTGAAATAATGACCAGTACTGAGGCTCAGACGTTTGGCATTTTTTGTATCATGAATATCGAGAGAATCATGGCTGACAGCGCAAATGACATTGCTAATATCAATGCTGTTAATATCATTGAGCTTATCAAAACATAGTGTATCAGCATCTAAATAGATAAAATGTTCAACCTTATCTTTAAGTAAGCGCGGTACGGCCAGACGCATATAGGTAGAACGGTTCAGGTGTTTGATTGCAAAGTCATTGTTATACTTTTCAATCTCTTCCTTATCGATATTAATAACCTGAATTTTATCACTGGTAGAACGTAGTTTATTGATTTCTTCATCTGTAACGTCATAGACAAAGACGAAAAATGACAGGTTTTGCCCCGGATTGTTCATTATGACAGACATAATGGACACTGCTACATATTCCAGATAATTGGCATCTGTACAGTAAGCAATGTTAATAACGTTTTTTTTGCTGTCCATTTATGCTTTCTCATTACCTTTTATATTTTCACTATCATGAAGTACCTTATCGATAGCGTCAATCACGGCTTGCTCCGGTATCCATGTTAGATATTTTTTAGATCTGTCGAGTTCATCTCGAGAAGGCATCGGATGATAATCGCCAGCCCAAATCAATAAAGCTTTATCCGACCATGGCTTCCACTGTTGATAATTGGTGGCGCCAAACAGGCAGACCTGCGGTGTCTTTAGCGCCGCTGCCATATGCATAGGAGCAGAATCGACGCCAATGTACAGGACGGCATGATCGATCAATGCAGCCAACTGTAAAAAGGTGGTTTTACCTGCCAGCGTCAGATCAGGGGAAGATTGACACAGTTCAGCAATGCGCTGAACCTGCTGTTGCTCACTTAGCGCTGGCCCACAGGTAAGATAAACATGCAGACCACGCCGATGAAGGTGGTCTATAACATGCGAAAATTTTTCATCGTCCCAGCATTTAAACTCTTGTCTGGCAGTGGGTTGAATAACGACATATTTTTGTGAAGGCAATTCCGGGAGTAGGGTAACTAAATGTTGATAGTCGTCAGGGCGATAACAAAGAGACATCTCTTTCTTCAGTTCTGTTTCGCTAAATCCAATACCTTTTAGAATAGATAAATTTTGTTCAACAATATGCGTTCCAATGGATGGCGTTACTCGCGTAAAAAGTAGGTTCCACTGAACTTTTTCGCGCTCAAAAGCAACTGAAGGGCAACGCAAAGACGCTATAAGAGCGCCGATCGGCCATTGTTCGGTGAGGTTAACGATCAGGTCGTAGTGATTTTTCTTCAGTTGTTTACGCACTGAAAGGTAATTTTTCACTGTTGACAGCAGGTCTTGCTTTTTCTCAATCAGATAAAAATTATTGATATCTTTATGGGCGGCTAAGATTGCTTTAGTATCTTTATAGAGTAGCAGATCGATCTTAGCTTGCGGATAACGTGCCCGAATGCTGGCAATGACAGGCGTAGTTAGCAGAACATCCCCATAAAACTTGAGCTTGCAAATGAGAATCCGGTCAACTTTTTCAAACATGTTAAAATCCCTTTCGCAAGAATAAGCTTTTGCAAGCAGATATTATCTTACACCTTGTTTCAGAAATAGAACGATCGATATGGGGATATTTCATCTTCAGAATTATTTTCTTCTTAACGATTTTCGTATCGCAGCATGCAAGTGCATTCTGAATGTCATTTAGCATACTTTCGCTATAGCGATAATAGCCTTTTTTCTTGCGTAAAATTTTACGTCCTTCGAGAAAGCAATTGATAATCATAAATGTCGCAACAGTACGCTTGGAACTATTTTCATTAATATAGTTATACATTTTTCGCATAGCAAAGAAGATGCTGTCAGCGTCACTATCAATAATGTTCTCGGTAATGCTTTTATTATTTACTCGGTAGTAATATAGCTTATTCTCGATTTTTAGAATCTTATGGCATTTAAAATACTGGAATGGGCAAAAAATCATGTCTTCGTAGCGATGATGTTCCTCGAACTTATCGCTACCAATGATATTGCGGTGAAAGATTTTTGTCATCAGATGCCATTGCCCTGCCTTGAATGTTGGTAATAGAGGGGCGTAATTGTCATCTGATAAGATTATTTCGCGCTGGGTAATGTTGTTTTCCATTTTCGGCGCGTTCTTATACAAATTGTTTATATCTCGAGTTAAGTTAAATTCGATGATGTCATATTTTTCGTCTCTTAACTTAGGTAAGAGAATTGTAAAATAATTCTGGCAGACAATATCATCACTGTCTACAAAACCAATATATTTCCCTGTCGCATGAGCAAGCCCAACATTACGGGTGATTGCAACACCCTGATTTTTTTGGCTTATATATTTAACATTATGACAATCTTTTTCGCGGTAAAACGCATTTATATGCTCTTCGGTTAAATCCGTAGAGCCATCATTAACAATTATTACCTCCACATCATCAGTGATGCTCTGATGTATAGATGCCAACGTCGCTGTGATGAGTTCAGCGTTGTTGTATGTAGGTATAATAATGCTCAGTAAATAACCGGAAGCGTTAACCATGGCATCGTTCTCTTGTTGGACTCGAGCTCAGTACTGCTGCTACACATAACGCCAGCACGCTGCTCAGGGCTTCACCTTTGGCATATAATAATAAATCACTCAAGCCATAGACTGCGATAGCGCCTGAGACGACGAACAACAGAGGACTACGTTGCCAGTAAGCTATTAAAAACATGGCAGTATAGAGCAAGAGTAGCACAACAACACCAGGGATGCCTTTTAGTGAGAAGGTATCAACCATTTCGTTATGCAGGTGGACATCAATGAAGACCAGTGCCCCTTGCAGCGAGGTGTCCTGCACCGCAAGTCGCTGAATTTCTGCTCCGCGTTGTTCGAGTGACTGTCCCCAGTGGTGCACTTTCCCGGCTTCAATACCTGCCCGTTGCATCGCCAGTCTCGCACCGATAGAAGTATTACTATTGTTTTGATTATAAGAGTGCAGATCAACCAGGAAGTTCTGATAGCGGCTTTCAATGATTGGTTTTAAGGGGATTGCAGCAGCCCCCACCAGTATTACAAAACCCAGCAGTGCCCTTAATAGCATGGTGCGGTTGTGACGATAGTACATCAGGAATAGGCCGACACTCAGGATCGGGTATACCAAAATAGCGGCTCGAGTTTGCGTTGTGATGATGACTGCCAGCGATATCAAAAAATGTAACAGATAGAGTGCAACGGTGTGTTTTAGACGCAGATTAATAATGGCCTGAGAGGCTAATAATGCAATTAGCGTCAGAGCGTAGGCTGTGCCGGTTTGGTGTTCAAAGCCCAGCGCAACACGGTAGGTCATAATATCTGGTGCCCCGGCGACCTCGTAGCCTGCGAAAAGATACAGACCTATTGCTGTAAGAATTGTCCAGATACTGGTGATGCGAGTTGTGTTGGCACATGGCTCTCGCGATGCCAAAGCGGTCATAACCAGTGCGGCAAAAATCATCACTTTGCCACCGTTCTGGTATGACCTATAGGCTCCGGTAAAAGCAGATCCTGGCTGTTTGAATATTTCTACCCAAATAATCTGGAGTAAACCGAAGAGCAACAACATAACAGGTAAAAACAGGTTTTTCTTGTTGCTGCACACATGTTTTATATTTTTTCCTATAAGCGGTAGAGATAGCGCCGTGGAGAAAATAAATACCTTCAGCGCTTCATCTGGATTGACCAACACCATCGCAAGCGTTGCCAGGATCCCAGCGTAAAATAAGAAGTATATAAAATCGAATGGGTTATTTCTTATACTACAAATAAAGCGAGAAAACATGTGTTGGCGAAGCATGGTTCATCTCTTAAAGTTAAAGCAAATTATTATCAACTAGCGATATGTTGACTAAGTTAGCATCCAGATCCTGCAATTTTCCGGAATGGCTTTGCTGTGTGTATTGATTCTTCCCATATCCCCCAATCAGTCCGGGATCCGTTGGGCCATACAACGTAATATTGGGGCGATCCAACGCGGCGGTTAAATGGCTCAATCCTGTATCAACCGACACCACAAACTTTGCCCCCGCCAGAATGCGAGCAACGTCTTCCAGACTCATTCGCGGCAGGACATCAACGTAGGGAAACCCTTCTGCCAGCCTTTTGGCGCGCGCTTCTTCATGAGGAGCACCCCAGGGGAGTTTAATACGGATGCCCGTATTATTTAACAGGCCAATCAGCTCCCGCCAGTTGGCTTCTGGCCAGTGCTTATCATCACGTGTCGTGGCGTGCAGAAATACAGCATACTGGCCTGCATCAGCCTTATGTTCATTCATAAAATGCTGCGCAATCGCGTAATCACCCTGCAACTGCGGTTTAGCATACCCCAGACTTTTGGCGAACAATTCACGGGTACGTTCTACCGCGTGCTGCTGTTTGGCTATGTGATGTTTGCGATTATAAAACAGACTCGCCAGCGGTTCGCGGGCTGTGCTCCAGTCCATACCATGCTTGATGCCACGTGCCAGACGTGTCACCAACGCGGCGCTCTTAACTAAACCCTGAGCATCGATTATCGCGTCATACTTCTGTAAACGCACCGCATCACGAAACGCTTTACGCTCGGCTTTAATCGGCGCTGAAAACCAGGCTTTACGCCAGCGACGGATCGCCACTGGAATAACCCGGTCAACGGCTGAATGCCAGGAGGGGATTTGAGCGAACCCTTCTTCCACCACCCAATCAAATTGAATACCCGGAATAGCCTGCTGCGCATCGGTTAATGCGGGCAACGTATGCAGTACATCGCCCATAGACGACGTTTTAACGATCAGAACCCGCATCCGTCAGGCTTCCTCTTGTAACAACAGGTCGTTGAGTTCTTCCAGCACGCGCTGGGGTGTGATGTCAATCAGGCTCTGGTGATAGCCTTCTGCCGCATCGCCCTTACGCACTTTGTGATACCCCGTAATCAGGCGAATGACACGTGCCTTGTGGGAAAGCGGGGGCGTAAAATCCGGGCTGCTTGGACCATACAATGCGACCAGTGGACGGTTCAGTGCTGCGGCCACGTGCATTAATCCAGAATCGTTGGTGACGACCGCTTTGCAGGCGGCGAGCAGAATGACGGCCTGTTCCAGCTGTGTTTCGCCCGCCAGATTACGGCACCAGGCTTGCTGTTCAGTGCTCAGCGTTGCCAGGATCTCATTGCCAGCTTCATGGTCTTTTGCTGAGCCAAACAGCACAATCTGATGGCCTTCATCGATCAACTGCTTCGCCAACTCTGCGTAGTGATAATGTGGCCAGCGTTTCGCTGGACCAAATTCCGCACCAGGGCAAAAACCGATGATGGGGCGTTCGGCTGAAAGGGAGAACTGGCTACAGGTTAGCGATTTTTCACCCTCGCTGACCTGCAACTGTGGCCATAGCAGAGGCTGCGGCAAATCTTTTGCCGTCAGCATCACACCTTTATCATAAGCCAGAGCCACATAGCGCTCGACCATCAGTGGCCATGCGTCTTTATCCAGTACGCGCGCATCGTTCAGCAGACCGTAGCGCATCTCGCCACGCCAACCGGTACGATGGGGAATACCCGCAAAGAATGGCACCAGAGCGGATTTAAACGAGTTAGGCAGCACATAAGCGCGGTCATAGCGCTTCTCACGCAGACTGTGGCCGAGTTTACGGCGCTCGCCAATCTCCAGCGCGCCGTGCCCCAACGGCATGGCGATAGCTTCGTTGACTTCTGGCATGCGCGACAATAACGGACGGCACCACGCAGGTGCCATCACGTCGATTATCGCCTGGGGATAGCGCGCCTTGAGCGTGCGATAGAGACTTTGCGACATCATCATGTCGCCCACCCAAGACGGGCCAACCACCAAAATCTTCATTCACTTCATCCTTCAAGCTGTCTCTGCGTTGGCTGCCTGCGTTCACTACGGTCACTTACTTTTGTAAGCTCCCGGAGGTTCACTTAGTTGCCGCCTTGATACCGCTCGAATGATTTTGTGAATTTGTAGCGTTGTCGCGGTTCAGCCAGGCCATATATTCCGTGACGCCTTCGGCGACTGTTTTAAACGGCTTGTCATAGCCCGCTGCGCGCAGGTTCGTCAGATCTGCCTGGGTAAATGCCTGGTAGCGGCCTTTCAGTTTTTCTGGGAATGGAATGTACTCAATGCTGCCTTTTTTGTGGTACGCCAGCGTAGCATCGGCAACGGCCTGGAAAGATTCCGCACGACCTGTACCGAGGTTAAAGATGCCGGAAACCCCGTTTTCCAGGAACCACAGGTTTACCGCAGCCACGTCGCCTACGTAAACGAAATCACGTTTGAAGTTTTCACTGCCTTCAAACAGTTTTGGCGTTTCGCCATTGTTAAGCTGGGTGTTGAGGTGGAAAGCAACGCTTGCCATGCTGCCTTTGTGGCCTTCACGCGGTCCGTAGACGTTGAAATAGCGGAAGCCAACAATCTGTGAATTGGCTTCTGGCAGGATCTGACGCACGTACTCGTCGAACAGGAATTTTGAGTAGCCATAGACGTTCAGCGGTTTCTCATATTCACGGGATTCGATGAAATCAGAAGTGCGCCCGCCGTAGGTGGCGGCAGAGGATGCGTACAGGAACGGGATTTCACGCTCCAGGCAGTAGTGCAGTAGCTCTTTGGAGTATTGATAGTTGTTGTCCATCATATACTTGCCGTCCCACTCGGTGGTGGAAGAGCATGCGCCTTCGTGGAAAATCGCTTCGATATCGCCGAAATCTTCCCCGGCCATAATCTGGATCAGGAAGTCTTCCTTGTCCATGTAGTCAGCAATATTCAGATCCACCAGGTTAACAAACTTGGTGCCGTCTTTCAGGTTGTCCACCACCAGGATGTCGGTGATGCCTTTATCATTCAGGGACTTAACGATGTTGCTGCCGATAAAGCCCGCGCCGCCGGTAACGATGATCATAAATGTAACCTTCGAATTATGGAGTCAGAGACAATCTCAGACACGAATACTTCTATCATATCACTACATGGCTTAGGCTTCAGCCATTCACCGATAAGCCGTGCGGGTACACGTGATTTATGCTTCATTTTGAAGAAGTGATGATGCGTCATCTCGTATCAACGTATAGCTTTGGGTAATATGTGCTGAAATTTGCCCAGTCTGGAGAATTGAAATGCGTGGGGATTTTTACAAACAGTTAACGAACGATCTCGAAACCGCACGTGCGGAAGGATTGTTTAAAGAAGAACGCATTATTACATCTGCCCAGCAGGCGGATATTACCGTGGCGGATGGAAGCCACGTTATTAACTTTTGTGCGAACAACTATCTGGGGTTGGCTAACCATCCGGAACTGATTGCTGCGGCAAAAGCGGGTATGGATTCTCACGGATTTGGTATGGCTTCGGTTCGCTTTATTTGCGGTACCCAGGACAGCCATAAGCAACTGGAGCAAAAACTGGCGGCATTCCTCGGTATGGAAGATGCCATCCTTTACTCTTCCTGCTTCGACGCAAACGGCGGCCTGTTTGAAACGCTGCTGGGCGCAGAAGACGCAATTATTTCCGATGCCCTGAACCACGCTTCTATCATTGATGGCGTGCGTCTGTGTAAAGCAAAACGTTTCCGTTACGCCAACAACGATATGGTGGAACTGGAAGCTCGCCTGAAAGAAGCGCGTGAAGCGGGCGCTCGTCATATCCTGATCGCCACTGATGGCGTGTTCTCTATGGATGGGGTAATCGCTAACCTGAAAGGCGTTTGCGATTTGGCGGATAAATACGACGCTCTGGTCATGGTTGATGATTCCCATGCCGTCGGTTTTGTCGGCGAAAATGGTCGTGGCTCCCATGAATACTGTGACGTGATGGGTCGCGTGGACATCATCACCGGTACGCTGGGTAAAGCACTCGGCGGCGCATCCGGTGGTTACACCGCAGCGCGCAAAGAAGTTGTTGAGTGGCTGCGTCAGCGTTCCCGCCCTTATTTGTTCTCCAACTCACTGGCACCGGCGATTGTTGCGGCTTCCATTAAAGTGCTGGAAATGGTTGAAGCTGGCAGCGACCTGCGCGATCGCCTGTGGGCGAATGCACGTCAGTTCCGTGAGCAAATGTCTGCCGCAGGCTTTACGTTAGCCGGTGCGGATCACGCGATCATCCCGGTTATGCTGGGTGATGCAGTAGTGGCGCAGGCATTCGCCCGCGAGCTGCAAAAAGAGGGGATTTACGTTACCGGATTCTTCTATCCGGTGGTTCCAAAAGGCCAGGCGCGTATCCGTACCCAGATGTCTGCGGCGCATACCCCTGAGCAGATTACGCGTGCTGTTGAGGCGTTCACACGCATTGGTAAACAACTGGGCGTTATTGCCTGAGGATGTGAAATGAAAGCGTTATCCAAACTGAAAGCGGAAGAGGGCATTTGGATGACCGACGTTCCTGAACCGGAAGTCGGTCATAACGATTTGCTGATTAAAATCCGTAAAACAGCCATCTGCGGGACTGACGTTCACATTTATAACTGGGATGAATGGTCGCAAAAAACCATCCCGGTACCGATGGTCGTTGGGCATGAATATGTCGGCGAAGTTGTTGGCATCGGTCAGGAAGTTAAAGGCTTTAAAATCGGTGATCGCGTTTCAGGCGAAGGTCATATCACCTGCGGGCATTGCCGTAACTGCCGCGGTGGACGTACTCACCTGTGCCGCAATACGACCGGTGTCGGTGTAAACCGCCCTGGCTGCTTTGCGGAGTACCTGGTGATCCCGGCATTTAACGCATTTAAAATCCCGGACAATATCTCCGACGACCTGGCGTCTATCTTCGATCCGTTCGGTAATGCAGTGCACACGGCGCTGTCGTTCGATCTGGTTGGGGAAGATGTGCTGGTTTCCGGTGCGGGTCCAATCGGTATTATGGCGGCAGCGGTCGCGAAGCATGTTGGCGCACGCCACGTGGTGATCACCGACGTTAATGAGTATCGCCTTGAGCTGGCGCGCAAAATGGGTATCACCCGCGCGGTCAACGTGTCGAAAGAGAATCTGACCGACGTGATGGCTGAACTGGGTATGACCGAAGGGTTTGATGTGGGCCTGGAGATGTCCGGGGCGCCGCCAGCGTTTCGCGCCATGTTGGACACCATGAACCACGGTGGCCGTATTGCTATGCTGGGTATTCCGCCATCTGATATGTCAATCGACTGGACGAAAGTTATCTTTAAGGGGCTGTTTATTAAAGGTATCTACGGTCGTGAGATGTTTGAAACCTGGTACAAAATGGCTGCACTGATCCAGTCTGGTCTGGATTTGTCGCCGATCATCACCCATCGATTCTCTATCGATGAATTCCAGCAGGGCTTTGACGCGATGCGTTCAGGCCAGTCAGGGAAAGTGATCCTGAGCTGGGATTAACCGTATCCACCCTGTGGATTCTGTGTGTTGTCCCCGGATGTTGATTATCATTACCGTCCGGGGCTTTTTTGCTTCCTCCTGCCCGGCGCATTTTCCGCTAAAGAATTAATATTTTTTTCTGAAAATCTACCGCTTAATATGCTAAAAAGTGCCGATAACTCTACTGTTTGGCAGGATTTGATATGACCTATACCCCTGGTCTCCTGAGCGTCATTATGCCGCTTTACAACACGGGTGAGCCGTTCATTGCGTGTATGGATTCACTGATTGCGCAAACCTGGAAGAACCTGGAGATCATTATTGTTAATGATGGCTCTACGGATAACTCTGCGGAGCTTGCTCAGTCTTATGCGGATCGTTATCCGCACGTTCATCTGCTGCACCAGCGCAATGGGGGCGTTTCTGCGGCGCGCAATACCGGTATGAAAGTTGCCAGGGGGGAGTACATCGCGTACGTAGACGGCGATGATATTGCCTATCCGGAAATGTATGAAACGCTGATGAATATGGCGCTGAAAGACAACCTGGATGTTGCGCAGTGCAACGCTGACTGGTGTATTGCTGAGACGGGCCACACCTGGGCATCCATTCCTACCGATCGTATTCGTTCTACCGGCGTGATGACCGGGCCAGACTGGTTACGCAAAGCGTTAGCCAGCCGCCGTTGGCGGCACGTTGTCTGGATGGGCGTTTATCGTCATCAGACTATCCGCGACGCGGGGCTGACCTTCCTGTCTGGCCTGCACCACCAGGATATTATCTGGACAACGGAGTTTATGTTTAATGCGAAGCGCGCGCGTTACACGGAAGTCCCGCTGTACAAATACTTCCTGCACGGCGCATCTGTTAGCCGTCTGCCGCGCACCGGGCTGAAAAACCTCGCTTACCAGCGCCACTACATCAAAATTACCCGTCTGCTGGATAAGATGAATCACGACTACGCCGGACGCATTCCAATTTACCCGGAATTCAAACAGCAGGTGATTTACGAAGCGCTACGCGTTTGTCATTGCATACGTAAAGAGCCGGACGAGAAAATCCGCCAGCGCATGATTGCTGAAGTATTTGTATCGGGTATGTTCAAGCGTATGGTGAGTAATATCTGCAGCGTTAAGCTGGGTTATCAGGTGCTGTTGTGGGCTATCCGTTTTAGCCAGTGGCGCGATAAATCATTGACGCCGCGCCGCCTGGCCCATTTAACGCTGGATAGTAAAGACTGATTATTGCCAGCCCTGCCACTGCAGGCGCATATACTGCACCAGCGTGCTTTGGGTGATGCTTTCGCCGAGCACGCTGAAGAAGCGGCTGGCGTACACCGGCTCTAACGGCTGTTTCGGTTTGCATAATTTCACCCCGCGGAAAGGATTACGCGGCGCATCAGGCGTACCGTTCTTCGGTGGTGTGAGGTTTGGTCTGGAGGTATCCACCTGTGGTTCATTGAGCAAACTGCTTGGGCGAACCAGCGTGATGTCGGCTGGCAGGCTATACAGCATCTGCTGCAGGACGCGAACCGTAGACGGGTGAGGGTGGCCAATGGCGATTGCGGAACCGTTGCGGCGCGCAAGCTCGACGGCACGATTAAACTGACGGCGAATATCGGCTTCGTTTTGCGTGTCATCCAGGAAGACTTTGCGTTTGATGACCTTCACACCGGTGCCTGACGCTGCGCGCATTGCCTGGCTGTTACCGATGGTCATGCTGTCCAGGAAGTAGAGGTCGTAGCGTTCCAGCGCCTGCATCACCTTCTGCATGCCGAAAAGACTGGAGGTCATCGCGCTGCCCATATGGTTGTTCAGACCGACCGCATTCGGTACTTTGCTTACCGCGTCGCGAATGATCCGCTCAATCTCTTCGCTGCTCATTTCAGGGCGTAACGTGTCTTTCTCTAACGGCTGCTTGCTCAGCGGCGCCATTGGCAGATGGATCAAGACTTCATGCCCGCTGTTATGCGCTTTGATTGCCATTTCACGCGCATGTGGGGCGTTAGGCAGAACGGCAACGGAGATGGTAGAAGGCATCGCCAGTACCTGGTTTTCAGTGTGTGGGCGATAGCCGAAATCATCAATGACGATGGCGAGTTTGCCAGCAAATACAGGTGTTGCGAAGGCCAGCAGACTGGTGAGAGAGAGTAGTAGACGACGAAATTGTTGTGGCAAAACTTATCTTCCCAACCACGGCTGTGGATTGACCGCCTGACCCTGGCGACGAATTTCAAAATAGAGTGCCGGCCTGCCCTGACCGCCGCTGCTACCCACAAGTGCTATAGGCTGCCCGGCGCGAACCTGCGTACCGACGCTGACCAGTGCGCTTTGGTTATAACCGTACAGGCTCATATCGCCTTTACCGTGTTCAACGACGACCACCAGGCCATAGCCCTGCAGCCAGTCCGCCAGAATGACGCGACCATCGGCAATGGCTTTAACTTCGGTGCCTTCGGATGCGCCAATAACCATCCCCTTCCAACGTAGCTCACCCTGCAGCTGTTCGCCATAACGATGTAACGTTGGACCACGAACGGGCCAGAATGCCTGACCGCGCGGCGAACCCAAACCGCCGGTACGCGACATCAGTGATTTTTCACTCTCGGTCGGTTTATAGGTTGAGCCTTTTCGTGACGCATCCTGTTGCTTATCGCGTACGGCCTGCGCCTCGCGTGCTTCACGTTCTGCACGCGCTTTGGCTGCGGCTTCGGCGCGGGCAATGCTGTTGCGCAGACGGGATTCGTTGGCGCGCATTTCGCCCAGTTGCTGTTGACCCTGTTGAATCGATGATTCCAGACTCGAAAGCGTTTTCTGACGTTCGTTACGTGCCTGTTCCAGCTTAGCCTGCTGAGCGCGCTGTTCGTACAGTAGCGTCTGCTGCTCGCTCTGCTTATCTTCCAGCTCGGCTTTTTGCGAGTCGACCTCTTCGCGGGTTTGTTTCAACTGCGCGATGGTTTCCTGTCGCGCCTGGTTCAGATAGCCGAAATAGGCCTGCAGGCGTTGCCCACGCTGGCTTTCTTCACCGCTAAGAATGAGCTGAATGCCGGTGTGTTCGCCCTGGCGAAAAGCTGCGTCGAGTTGGGCTGCCAGGCTGCGTTCTTGCGCGGCCCGCTGTTTTTCCAGCTTCGCGAGTGCTGCGTTCATCTCTGCGATTTGCGCATTCAGCTGTGCCAGTGAGTTTTGCGTTTCGCGCAACTGCCTTGCGGCAACGGCGATGGCTTGTTCCTGAGCTTTAAGCTGAGCGAGGAGGGTGGCGCGTTGTTGTTGCTGTTGGCGTACCGCGCGTTCTTTTGCCGCGATATCAGCCTGAATAGATTTGAGCTGGTCGCGTTCGTCCGCGTGGGCGGAAAAGGCGCACAGCAATACGCCAGCGCTAAGTGCGCTGGCGTAGAACAAGGGCCTGACTGAAAACTTACGCGGTTTCACGGCCCGAGTGATGGTATTAATCGCCTTTCCCCTCATGGGGAGGGATTATTCCACGATGAACAGCGGCTTACCAGTCATCTCTTGCGGGATTTCCATACCCATCAGCGTCAGCATCGTCGGGGCGATATCAGAAAGTTTGCCGCCTTCGACTGCTTTAACGTTCTTGCCACCGACATAAATCAGCGGAACGGGCAGGTTGGTGTGCGCAGTGTGCGCCTGACCGGTGGACGGATCGCGCATCTGCTCTGCGTTACCGTGGTCCGCGGTGATCAGCAACTGGCCACCAACGGATTCAACCGCTTTCGCGACCTGTTCAACGCAGTGATCCAGCGCTTCAACAGCTTTAACTGCTGCTTCCATCACTCCGGTATGACCAACCATGTCGCCGTTCGGGTAGTTACAAATGATGGTGTCGTATTTTCCGCTCTCAATCGCCGCAACCAGTTTTTCGGTCAGCTCAGCAGAGCTCATCTCCGGCTGCAGATCGTAGGTCGCCACTTTCGGCGAGTTGATCAGGATGCGGTCTTCGCCTTTGAACGGCTCTTCTACGCCGCCGTTGAAGAAGAAGGTCACGTGCGCATATTTTTCGGTTTCGGAAATACGCAACTGCGTTTTGTCGTGCTTCGCCATCCACTCTCCAAGGGTGTTAGCCAGAGATGCTGGTGGGTAAGCAACCGCAGTTTTGATGTCGGCCGCGTATTCGGTCAGCATCACAAAGTTGAGGTTAACGACTTTCTTACGGGCGAAGCCGTCGAAGTCAGCGTTAACAAACGCACGAGTGATTTCACGCGCACGGTCAGCACGGAAGTTCATGAAAATCAGCGTATCGCCGTCTTCCATGGCGGCTTCAGCCTGGCCTTCAGCACGGATCACGGTCGCTTTCACGAATTCGTCGTTTTCGTCGCGGGCATAAGCAGCCTGCAGGCCTTCAACCGCCGTAGCGAACTGGAACTCGCCTTTGGCCAACGTCATCAGGTCATAAGCCTGTTCAACGCGATCCCAACGGTTGTCACGGTCCATCGCGTAGTAACGACCGATGATGGACGCTACGCGGCCTTTGCCCAGTGCGGCAAATTTCTCTTCGAATTTCTGCAGTGAATGTTCAGCGCTGCGCGGCGGGGTATCGCGGCCATCAAGGAAAGCGTGCAGATAGATTTTTTCCGCGCCGCGTTCAGCAGCCATTTCTACCATCGCCATGATGTGATCTTCGTGGCTGTGAACACCGCCCGCAGAGAGCAGACCCATAATGTGAACCGCTTTGCCGCTATTTTTTGCCTGGTCGACCGCATTGGTCAGTACCGGGTTAGCGAAGAAAGTACGCTCTTTAATTTCGACATCCAGACGGGTCAGGTCCTGATACACGATGCGGCCCGCGCCCAGGTTGACGTGACCGACTTCGGAGTTGCCCATCTGGCGATCGGGCAGGCCAACTTCCAGGCCAGACGCATCAATCAGGGTATGCGGACGTTTTGCCCACAGGGCATCCATTACCGGGGTTTTGGCATTAAAGATGGCGTTATCCTGGCTGTCTTCGCGATAGCCATAGCCATCCAGAATCACCAGTACCATAGGTTTTTTAGAAACCGACATTGCGACAACCTCACACTTAATAGGTAAAAAATAATTGAGTAATTTTACTACAGCTGAATCGATAAAGTAGCCCCGGAAGATCAAATAATCGACCAGAGCGCGCCGCAGAGGGCGTGGTTTTAGGTTTTTTTTTCCGTAGCGCCCCGCAAAAATGCAATCCAATGCACGCTCTGGCTGTATTTGCGCCAACGCGCAGGTATACTCCTTTCCTGGTTTTTTTAATCACTGAGTCGGGAGTTGTTACCCCCCATGCAAGAAATTATGCAATTTGTTAGTCGCCACCCTGTATTGAGTATCGCCTGGATTGCGTTACTGGCGGCTGTATTATTTACCACGTTTAAGAGCCTGACTTCCAAAGTGAAGGTGATTACGCGCGGAGAAGCCACACGTCTCATCAATAAAGAAGACGCCGTTGTCGTGGATTTACGTCAGCGCGACGACTTCCGCAAAGGTCATATCGCTGGCTCCACGAACCTGCTGCCGAGCGAAATCAAAGCCAACAACTTTGGCGAACTGGAAAAACACAAAAACAAACCTGTTATTGTGGTTGATGGCTCAGGCATGCAATGCCAGGATTCAGCGACTGCGCTGATCAAAGCCGGTTTTGAGCAGGTGTCTGTACTGAAAGATGGCGTAGCGGGCTGGAGTGGTGAGAATCTGCCACTGGTTCGCGGCAAGTAATTTACCCGTCTTCTTTCATGCCGCAGGGTAAAAAGAACACTGGAGATAAGTCATGGCCAATATTGAGATCTATACCAAAGCAACCTGCCCGTTTTGCCATCGCGCAAAGGCGCTCCTGAACAGCAAGGGTGTGAGTTTCCAGGAGCTTCCGATTGACGGTGATACCGTGAAGCGTGAAGAAATGATCAAGCGCAGTGGCCGTACTACGGTTCCGCAGATTTTTATTGATGCACAGCACATTGGTGGTTGTGACGACTTGTATGCGTTGGATGCGCGTGGTGGACTGGATCCGCTGCTGCGTTAAGGCGTACCGAAGTATTTAAAGGACAACACTAAAGGGTTTTCTCAACATGTCAGAACAAAATAACACTGAAATGGCTTTCCAGATCCAACGTATTTATACCAAGGATGTGTCTTTCGAAGCGCCAAATGCACCGCATGTTTTCCAGAAAGATTGGCAGCCAGAGGTTAAACTGGATCTTGATACCGCATCTACCCAACTGGCAGATGACGTGTATGAAGTAGTGCTGCGTGTCACCGTAACGGCTTCCCTGGGTGAAGAAACTGCGTTCCTGTGCGAAGTTCAGCAGGGCGGTATTTTCTCCATCAGTGGTATCGAAGGGACTCAGATGGCGCATTGCCTGGGCGCATACTGCCCGAACATTCTGTTCCCGTATGCCCGCGAATGCATCACCAGCCTGGTTTCACGCGGTACGTTCCCGCAACTGAACCTTGCGCCGGTCAACTTTGATGCGCTGTTCATGAACTATTTACAGCAGCAGGCTGGCGAAGGTACTGAAGAACATCAGGATGCCTGATGAACCAAAGTAATGCTTCAATGACTGTGATTGGTGCCGGCTCGTACGGCACCGCTCTTGCCATCACCCTGGCAAGAAATGGCCATCAGGTTGTCCTGTGGGGCCATGATCCTAAACATATCGCGACTCTCGAGCACGATCGCTGCAACGTCGCGTTCCTTCCTGATGTGCCTTTTCCCGACACGCTGCGCCTGGAAAGTGATTTAGCCACAGCGCTGGCCGCCAGTCGTAATATTCTGGTGGTGGTGCCGAGCCACGTCTTTGGCGAAGTGCTGCGTAACATCAAACCATTGATGCGTCCTGACGCACGACTGGTCTGGGCGACAAAAGGTCTGGAAGCGGAAACAGGGCGTCTGCTGCAGGACGTCGCGCGTGAAGCGCTGGGGGACTCAATTCCACTGGCGGTTATTTCCGGCCCGACGTTCGCCAAAGAGTTGGCTGCGGGCATGCCGACGGCGATTTCTCTGGCCTCGACGGACGACACTTTTGCTGACGATCTCCAGCAGTTGCTGCACTGCGGCAAAAGCTTCCGCGTTTATAGCAATCCGGATTTCATTGGCGTGCAGCTTGGCGGCGCGGTGAAAAACGTCATTGCCATTGGTGCGGGGATGTCTGACGGCATCGGTTTTGGCGCGAATGCACGAACCGCATTGATCACCCGTGGGCTGACCGAAATGTCTCGTCTTGGTGCGGCGCTGGGGGCCGATCCTGCCACCTTTATGGGGATGGCGGGTTTAGGCGATCTGGTGCTGACCTGTACCGACAACCAGTCGCGCAACCGTCGTTTTGGCATGATGCTCGGCCAGGGGATGGACGTGCAGGGTGCGCAGGACAAGATTGGCCAAGTGGTTGAAGGCTATCGCAATACGAAAGAAGTTCGTGAATTGGCGCACCGTTTTGGTGTTGAGATGCCAATAACCGAGGAAATTTATCAAGTATTGTATTGCGGAAAAAACGCGCGCGAGGCAGCATTGACGTTATTAGGCCGTGCACGCAAGGACGAGCTGAGTCGCCACTAGCTGTAAGGAACTGTTGAATATAACGACCCGATCCGCGAAGAACGGATCGGTCGTTTTGCTACCTTCTGGAGTACGCAATGCCGTGTGAAGAACTGGATATCGTCTGGAAAAACATTAAAGCGGAAGCCCGGGCACTGGCGGAATGTGAGCCAATGCTGGCCAGTTTTTACCACGCAACGCTGCTCAAGCATGAAAATCTCGGCAGTGCGCTAAGCTATATGCTGGCGAATAAACTCGCTTCTCCAATTATGCCCGCCATTGCGATTCGCGAAGTCGTAGAAGAGGCCTACGCGGCCGATCCTGAAATGATTGCCTCAGCGGCCTGCGATATTCAGGCAGTACGCACGCGTGACCCGGCTGTCGATAAATATTCCACTCCACTGCTGTATCTGAAGGGCTTTCATGCGCTTCAGGCCTACCGTATCGGTCACTGGCTGTGGCATCAGGGGCGTCAGGCGCTGGCGATCTTCCTGCAAAATCAGGTGTCCGTTACCTTCCAGGTAGACATTCATCCGGCGGCAAAAATTGGCCGTGGGATTATGCTCGATCACGCCACCGGCATTGTGGTTGGTGAAACCGCGGTGATTGAAAACGACGTCTCTATTCTGCAATCCGTCACGCTGGGCGGGACCGGTAAAGCCGGCGGTGACCGCCACCCGAAAATTCGTGAAGGCGTGATGATCGGCGCGGGAGCAAAAATTCTCGGCAACATTGAAGTCGGACGCGGCGCGAAGATTGGCGCAGGTTCGGTCGTGCTACAGCCCGTACCGCCGCATACCACCGCCGCAGGCGTACCGGCGCGCATCGTCGGTAAGCCAGACAGCGATAAGCCGTCTATGGATATGGATCAGCATTTCAACGGGATTCATCATACTTTCGAATACGGCGATGGAATCTGATTTCGAGCTATCTTACTTGTCATCTTGAACCCGGGCTGTGCTCGCCATCCTCACGTACTACGTGTACGCGCAGGTCGGCAAGCGCAGTCCGTGTCCAACCTGACTACGCCGATAACGCTCGAAAAATAACGGTAAATTCTTTCGTAGGTCGGATAAGGCGTCAGCCGCCATCCGACAAAAATCAACTACGCAATACCGCGCCGGGATAACCTAACTGGCGCCAGGCCTCATACACCACCACCGACACCGCATTCGACAGGTTCATGCTGCGACTGTCCGGCATCATCGGAATACGAATTTTTTGTTCGGCAGGCAGCGCGTCGAGGATGCTGGCTGGCAGACCGCGAGTTTCCGGGCCAAACATCAGATAATCCCCATCCTGATAGCTTACCGCGCTATGTGCTGGAGTACCTTTGGTGGTCAGGGCAAACAGACGTTGCGGATTTTCTGCGGCGACGAAGGCGGCGTAATCAGGGTGGCGTAGCACAGCGGTAAATTCATGGTAATCCAGCCCCGCGCGACGCAGGCGCCTGTCGTCCCAGGTAAAGCCCATTGGCTC
This sequence comes from Citrobacter sp. Cpo045, assembly GCF_030332875.1. Lineage (NCBI taxonomy): Bacteria > Pseudomonadati > Pseudomonadota > Gammaproteobacteria > Enterobacterales > Enterobacteriaceae > Citrobacter > Citrobacter sp. Cpo045. Next base: position 267,726 of record NZ_JAOWGZ010000107.1, on the reverse strand, counting down.
AATAATATGCAGACGAAAGCCGGTGTTGGCGCAAAGACGGATAATATTGCCGGTATTTGGCGGGATTTCTGGTTCGAATAAAACGATGTTTAGCATGCTGCCCCCTTAAGTACGGGGCAGCATAGCAAATTAACGTTTACGCCGCATTTCCACGTTTGGGCTGCATCGGGTAGTCAGCCACCTGTTTGCCCAGTTCCTGTACCAGCGAATCACCGCTGATTTCGCTAATCGACTTCGCACCGGTCAGGGTCATTGCCACTTTCATCTCTTTCTCGATCAGATTCAGCAGATTCGCCACCCCGGCCTGGCCGTGGGTCGCCAGCGCGTACAGATAGGCCCGCCCCAGCAGTACGCTATCCGCGCCCAGCGCAATCATGCGCACAACGTCCAGACCGTTGCGGATCCCGCTATCGGCCAGAATGGTGATATCGCCCTTCACCGCATCGGCAATGGCGGGTAACGCGCGAGCTGAAGACAGCACGCCGTCTAACTGGCGACCACCGTGGTTAGAGACAACGATGCCGTCCGCACCAAAGCGTACGGCATCACGAGCATCTTCCGGATCGAGGATCCCTTTGATCACCATCGGACCGTCCCAGAATTCGCGGATCCACTCGAGGTCTTTCCAGGAAATTGACGGATCGAAGTTATTCGCCAGCCAGCCGATGTAATCCTCAAGACCGGTAGGTTTACCAAGATAAGTCGAGATATTGCCTAAATCATGTGGGCGACCGTTCAGGCCAACGTCCCATGCCCACTGTGGATGGGTGACTGCCTGCCAGTAGCGGTGTAGTGCGGCATTTGGGCCGCTCATCCCGGAATGGGCGTCACGGTAGCGTGCACCAGGGGTTGGCATATCGACGGTAAAGACCAGCGTGGAGCAACCCGCCGCTTTGGCGCGCTCCAGCGCGTTGCGCATAAAGCCACGATCGCGCAGAACATATAGCTGAAACCACATTGGACGTTTGATGGTTGGGGCGACTTCTTCAATCGGACATACGGATACCGTGGAAAGCGTAAACGGAATGCCTTTGGCATCAGCGGCGGCGGCGGCTTGAACTTCGCCCCGGCGCGCGTACATGCCGCACAGACCGACAGGTGCAAGGGCCACCGGCATGGAGAGCGTTTCGTTGAACAGCTTTGTCTCTAGGCTCAGGTCGGACATATTCTTCAGCACGCGCTGGCGAAGTGCCACTTCAGACAGGTCTGCCACGTTACGGCGCAGAGTGTGCTCTGCATACGCCCCACCGTCTATATAGTGGAACAAGAAGGGGGGTAGGATGCGCTGGGCTGCGGCGCGATAGTCGCTGGCTGCTGAAATAATCATGTGTTGTTCTCCCTGCTATTCTCACCAGGGTCACCGGGCAGGCGGGTGATACGCGCCTGGCGGGCCTGATCTTCATCAAATCGTTTAATCGTGGTGTGGACAAAACTGAGGTGCGCCATCATTGCTTTACGCGCTCCGTCGGCATCTCCGGCAACAATCGCATCCAGGACGGCCTGATGCTGCGCCGTCAGTTGCGAAAATACGGGCGGCACAAGGTACATTCGCTGGCGGCTCTGTTTCACCGAAGACTGCAATACGTCGAAGAAACCGCGCATGGTCTGTAACAGCACCACGTTGTGCGAGGCCTCCGCAATGGCGAGATGAAAGCGAACGTCTGCCTGCGAGGCGAGATCTGGATCTTCGCTTTGTGTGGCCTCGAAACAGAGTCTGATCTTCTCTTTGTCGGCAGCAGTGGCACGCATAGCTGCATGCCAGGCGGTGCTGGCTTCGATGGCGTGGCGGGCTTCCAGAATATCGAAACTGTAATCAGGGTCGTCTGCCAGCAGAGTTTTCAGCGGCTGAACGATGTTTTGTTCAGACCATGCCTCATGCTGCCAGCGGATAAACGTCCCGCCGCCACGACGGCTAATCAACACGCCTTCGCTCACCAGTTTCGCCAGCGCCTCGCGCAGCGAGTTGCGCGATACGCCGAGCTGTACGGCCAGTTGGCGCTCAGCGGGCAACTTCATGCCCGCCTCCAGCTGTTGTTCTTCAATCAGCGCCCGCACACGAGATGCGACTTCGTCTGACAGGCGTCTGGGCATCACTATCATGGAATCATCCAGGTTAAGACATAGGCCTGCAGCGTGGTAATCACACCCACCATGCAGGTGAAAATCAGACTGTGCTTCACGGTAAAGCGGAACAGATCAGACTCTTTCCCCACTAATCCCACTGCCGCACAGGCGATAGCGATAGATTGTGGAGAGATCATCTTGCCGGTCACGCCGCCGGTGGTATTTGCGGCCACCATCAGCACATCCGAAACGCCGATTTGCTGAGCGGCCGTGGCCTGCAGGGCGGCGAACAATGCGTTTGATGAGGTGTCGGACCCGGTCAGGAATACCCCCAGCCAGCCAAGGAACGGCGAGAAGAAGGTAAATGCGCTGCCGGTATGTGCCAGGGCCAGTGCCAGGGTGGATGAAAGCCCGGAGTAGTTAGAGATAAACGCGAACGCCAGCACCATCCCGATGGAGTAGATAGGCAGCGCCAGATCTTTCAGCGTGCTACCAAAGGTCTGCAGCGCAGCAGATGGCTTCATCTTCAGCCAGACGATAGACAGCAGGGCGGCAAACAGTATTGCGGTACCGGTCGCGGAGAACCAGTCAAATTTGTACACCGCCGCGTAGGCCGTGGCTTCGTGTACGACCGGCGGCATACGGGCAACCAGCTTGTCGAGGAACGGAACCGGAATATTGACCACCCAGTGGTACATCGCGCCGCCTGGCGCAAACAGCGCTTTAAACGGCGGTATGCTCCACAGCGTGACGGTAGCTGTCAGGAACAGGAACGGTGACCAGGCACGTACCACCTGCCCAGCGGTGTAGCGGGTGCGCGACAGATCCATATCGACCTGCGAAGCGCCCATATCGCCAAAACGGAAGATACGTACCGGCTGCCAGCGTTTCAGGAAAAGCGTCAGACACACCAGTGAGACCAGAGAAGAGATGATGTCCGGCAGTTCCGGCCCGATAAAGTTAGAGCTGAGGTACTGTGCGATAGCAAACGAGCCGCCAGCGACCATCACCGCAGGCCAGGTTTCTTTGACACCACGCCAGCCATCCATAATCGCCATAATCCAGAACAGCACGATAATGGTCAGGAACGGCAGCTGACGACCTACCATCTGGCCAATCTCGAAGCTGTCCAGTCCGGTAACCTGACCGGCGACCAGAATCGGAATGCCCATTGCGCCAAAAGCGACCGGCGCGGTATTTACGATCAGGCACAAACCTGCCGCATACAGCGGGTTAAAGCCAAGACCAACCAGCAGTGCGGCGGTAATCGCTACCGGAGCGCCAAAGCCTGCCGCTCCTTCGAGGAATGCCCCAAAGGAGAAACCAACAATCAGCATTTGCAGACGCTGGTCTGGGGTAATCGAGAGTATCGATGATCGGATAATGTCGAACTGCCCGGTCTTCACCGAGATTTTATAGACGAATACCGCGGCGATAATGATCCAGGCAATTGGCCACAGACCGTAGAAGAAACCGTACACTACGGATGCCAGTGCGTGATCGACCGGCATTTTGTAGAACAGCAGGGCGACCGACAAAGCGATCACCACCGTCCATGACGCCGCAACATAGCCTTTCAGCTTGAGCTTAATCAGGGCGAAGAAAAAGAACAGGATAGGGAGCGATGCGATCAGACTGGAAAGCCAGATGTTACCGGCCGGGTCGTAGTTCTGTTGCCAGAGATTCATTGCAGGTCTCCTGGGGGCCGCTGACATAATGGAATGAGTCTTTGCTCAAATCTTCGTCACATTATGTGTAAAAGTGGCCCTGCCAATATTGTTGTGTAGGGGTAATGACAATGAATGGTTAATCAAATGTTATTTATTGGCAACGGTATTGTACTCACATTTTAATGAAATGTGAGGTGTTGGTATGATCTGGCTAAAATTGGTAGGGCCAATTGGCGGAGTGAGGGCAACAAAGAGAAGTGAAACGGCAATGGCATGATGCCATTGCCTTTGATGTCGGGAGTATTGTTACTTCATTACCACTGGAAGCCAGCACCAATGGCTGCAGAGTAATCGCCCTGGCTGTTGCTGGTTCCTTGCAATTTATACACCCAGCCCCCGCTTTCACTTACCATGGAGACACCAATGGCGACGGCACTTTCACCATTAAACGTACCCCCAGCAATCGAGGTCATGTTGGCTCCCGGTGCGTAAGCTTGTGGAAGACCAGCCATGGCCATTGCTGAGGCAATACCGCCGCTCATCTTGTTTTCTACTCCTTTGATTTTACTGTTCATTTCACCCATTTTTTGATCGGTATAGGTGTTTGCTTCTTCTACGCTGCGTTTCAATTGCGCATAGTTCACCGCATCCGTATCGTTCACCGCCGCTGAAACATTGCCGATCCGAGTGGTACCGCCACTCCCGTCTCCCAGGTTGAGCACACTGTAGTTAACCGAGCCATCGGTATTGGTTTCATAACGAACGGAACCTGCTTCTGAAGCTTTCAGTTGCGCCACATTAACCGCGTCAGTGTTGTTCACCCCTGCGGCAACATTGGTAATACGACGTTGTTGAGTAGAAGAGCCGACAGACACCGTATTCGCTTCATCTGCGACTGAATTTGTACCTAACGCCACGCTGTTTTCAGCAGCCGCAATAGATCCGGAACCTATCGCGACGCTGTCCGTACCTTGGGCATTTGCATCTACGCCATCGGTGTTGGTCTTGAAGTACTTGGTGCTCCCCGTAGTGACAATATCGCCGACAGAATTTTCGATATTGGTGACACGGGTATCAAGGCTACTCACCTGCGTATTCAGGTTATTGATGCTTTCGGTATTTGCGGCAACGTGGCTGTCGGTGACTTTCAATTGACCAACGTTTACGGCATCGGTGTCTGCGCTTCCTGCTGCAACATTGGTGATCTGCCGCTGGCCATCTCCACTGCCTACAGAAACTTCGCCCACCGACGTTTGTGGCGTATCCATGTTGTAAGCGGTATAGCTGCTTTGTGCGCCGACGGTGGTTTGTGAATTGCTGCCGAGCGCGATACTGTTGGCGTGATTTACCTGTGCGCTTGAACCAATGGCTATGCCGTTGAAGGCAGATTGCTCCACAACTGCGCCATAGCCAATACCGACTCCTGAATCGCCATTGACGATGGTTTTAGCGCCGACGGCAATCGCGTTTTCACCCACAGCCAGGGAATCTCCCTCATCCGAGTTGGCATGGAAATATTGTGTCGGCGTTGTTGAAACGGCGGCGATAGCATTTTGTAACTGACGAACTGTTACTGCATCTTGTGCTTCAGAGCCGTCCGCAACGTTGGTAATTTGACGATAGCTTTCTCCATCCGTCCCCAATGACAACGCGCCCAGCAACTCTCTGTCTGTTGTATCGTAACCAATGACGACGCCATCGCTTGTTACGCTCGTTGCTTGTATGCCTGATGAAATAGCGCGGTTTGATGTAGATCCGCTACCCAGCGCAATACCTGTATCAATTGTGCTGCTGCTATTTTTACCCAAAGCGAGACTGCTAACACCTGATGCAACTGCATTGTAACCAACTGCCGTTGCACCTACGCCAGAAGCATGTGCGTCATCTTCAGCTAACCCGGTGTCGTTAGTGCGAATATATTTCACACCAGTACCGTTGTCGGTGATGTAGGTTTCGCTGGTATCACCAGCTAAATTGGAAATAACTTCATTATTCAGTGCGATTAATTGGTTTGTTTCATACAACTGAGCGCCATTAACGGCGTCAGTACTGTCACTGGCGATTTCACCTGCTGCTACATTGGTTATCTTATTGGTACCGCTGGTACCGTGGCTGGCGCTGAACGCACCCTCTTCGTCATCCCAGCTCAGTGCATCGGTACCAAGGTTGGTGATGGACGTATTGATATCCGCGATAGCAGAGGTGTTTTGATCTACCTTCTGGTTGGTTTCATACAACTGTGAGCCGTTTACCGCGTCGGTACTGTCCTCAGAAAGCACCCCGGCGGCGACATTGGTTATTTTACTGGTACTTTCACCGTGGTTTGCGCTGAAAGCTCCGATGTCTTCGTCCCATAACAGAGCGTTATCAGTGAGGCCGGTAATGGACGTATTAATGTCGGAGACAGAAGTATTCAGGTTCTCAATCGCGGTGCTGTTCTGAGTGATGTTGGTGGTATTGGCGGCGATATCGGTCGTGTTCTGATCCACTTTCTCATTGGTTTCGAACAACTGCGAGCCGTTAACCGCGTCGGTACTGCTCTCAGAAAGGTCCCCGGCAGCAACGTTGGTGATTTTGTTTGCCGTACTACTTCCGTGGCTGGCAGAGAACGAACTCGTTGTTTCATCCCAGCTCAGTGCATCAGTGCTAAGGTTGGTGATCGTCGTATTGATATCTGCAATATCTGATGTGTTTTGATCTACTTTCTGGTTGGTTTCATATAACTGTGAGCCGTTCACCGCGTCTGTACTGTCTTCAGAAAGATCGCCGGCGGCGACATTAATGATTTTGCTGGCGCTTCCGTTGCGGTTAGCGTTGAATGCGCCAGAGGCTGCATCCCACAAAAGGGCATCGTCAGTGAGCGTGGTGACTGAGTCGCTCAGGTTGTTGATATTGGTGGTGTTGGTGGCGATATCAGTGGTGTTTTGGTTGATGCTGTCGGTATTGATGGTGATATCAGCAGTGTTCTGATCCACTTTCTCATTTGTATCAAACAACTGGGAGCCGTTAACGGCATCGGTGCTGTCCGCGGCCAGGGTGCCTGCCGCCAGATTGGTGATCTTGCTGGCACTTCCGTTGTGCTTAGCACTGAATGCACCAGAGTCAGCATCCCACAGTAGGGCATCATCGGTGAGCGTGGTAACAGCGTCGCTCAGGTTATTGATATTGGTAGTGTTGGTGGCGATATCAGTGGTGTTCTGATTGATGCTGGTCGTATTAGCGGCGATATCGGTTGTGTTCTGGTTAATGCTGTCGGTATTGGCGGTAATATTGGCAGTGTTTTGGTTGATGCTGTCGGTATTGGTGGTGATATCAGCAGTGTTCTGATCCACTTTCTCATTTGTATCAAACAACTGGGAGCCGTTAACGGCATCGGTGCTGTCCGCGGTCAGGGAGCCTGCCGCCAGATTGGTGATCTTGCTGGCGCTTCCCGCGTGGTTAGCGCTGAATGCGCTTGCGCTGTCATCCCACAACAACGCGTCATCGGCTAACCCTGCGACAGAGGCCTCTGTATTCGTGATAGAAGTGTTAAGTGCGCTTAACGCACTGCCTACGTTATTGTAGATGCCTGTGCCTACCTCGTAGAGGGGCGCATTTACTGTACCATCAGAATTAACGGAAGCTCCTCCGCCGAGTCGGTCGGCGACGGATTGACTTAAAGAATAAATTTGCGCACCTGTGACTGCATCTGTACTGCTGGAATTGATGTCGCCTTTAGCAACGTAGGTGATCTGCCGCTGCGTGGTGCTGTTACCCACGGCGACGGAATTGTCTTCCTGGGCGGTAGAGCCTGCGCCAAGAGCAACTGAGTTGGTGCCTATCGCTTTTGCGCCATTACCAAATGCAGTGCTGTCGTCGCCGCTCGCAGTGGATTGATTGCCTAATGCAACGGATGTAGCTCCGCTCGCAGTGGCTTTATTACCTAATGCAACCGATTTTTCACCGCTCGAATTGGCATTAACACCCATTGCCATTGAATAACTTCCCGCGGCTGAAGATGAGGCACCCATCGCAATGGCACGGTTGCCGGTTGAGCTTGCTTTTACGCCGAGCGCTAGCGAAGAGTCACCGGATGAATCACTGTATGAACCAATAGCGGTACTCCATTTCCCCATCGCGGAGGCGTGATAACCCATCGCGGCGCTTGCGCCATCAACGTTGGTGTAAGTATTTGCTGTGGCATCGGTACCAATTGCAATCCACCCTGTTCCTCCTGTCTGGGTACCCGTTGGAGTAACGCCATCGCCAGTATCTTTACCTGCATTGGCCAATACATCCGCAGAAACCATAATACTGCTAAGACCGATGAGTGCGGAAACCGCCAGCTTTCTACGGCCGCTTTTTTTCCCGCGGCTTTTTGCGGTTTCACTGGTGACAATAAATGTTCCCGTAGCGGCATTCCAGAGGACTTTAAATATTCTGTTCATGGATAAGTGCTTTCCTTTTCTAAAATAGTTGTATCAATAGCTATTATTTTTTGGGCTTCTTTTTTGTATCGTTAATAGGTTGTGTGCTTTCGAAAATAACATTCTTCATGTTAATGCCTATTTTTAGATACTTAAGATTATTGGGCGATACGCCTTTTAATGTCAGCGTGACATTGGTCCATGCTCCCGGTAAGAGTTCGATTGTCGAATCCATTTGCGTGTTGAGCAGGAGTTGTCGCCAGCGAGGTAGATCTTTTGCCTCGGAAGGTTTTTTCGTACCCCACGTCATATTAAACGCCAGGTTTGATACGGGAACGCTGAGTAAGTTAACCAAATCAAGATGAATAACACTTCCATCATCTATTGGCTCAATAGATAAAATACGCCCGGCTAATCCAATATTGCCGTTGTTAATAATAAAATAGTGCGTTTGTGATGGGTCCAGTTCTGTGTAGTCGAATAGTCGTTGTTTACGTTCAATGCGGCCAACGACTTCGGCGACCTTTTGGGTCGCCTGGATAAGCGTAGTTTGTTGTTTTTCTAAAAGGTCTATCTTTGCTTCTTGTTCTTTTTGCTGTTTTTTTAGTTCTTCGACAAGGTGTTTATCTGCAAAGTAATCACAACCAGATAACAAGAATGTGAATCCCAAAACAATCAGGGGAATGAGTTTTCCATTTTTGTGCATATAAAATATCCTTATTAATTACTAATGTAGTATTAATAGTTAATCTATTATTTATACAGCTAACTCATCATCCTGCGAGTATTGTCAATAACCCGTTAATACATGGTTATAATGAACACATTCATTGCTTTTATAGGATTGAGCCATTGCTCGATAATTTTAATTAATTACCCATAGCAATGCCTTATAAAAATATAATCATAATATTTATGTATGGGGCATTGTTTTATAGATGATAATGTTATTTAATTTTGTGGGTCAATTATATTCTGCGGGTCATGAGAAAAGTGGAAGAAAAAATTCATTGTATAAATACAAATGGACATGGTGGAGTAATTTATTTTCATGAAAAGCAGGGAGGGCCGTTAAAAATGAACTTGTATATAAGCGGTGTAAATATTTATGGGGAAAAATTCGGAATATAGCCCGATGCTCTCAAGACACCCGCTGTACGACGGGTGTCTTGAGAGCCTGTGATACGAGAGTGTTTAGAACTCGTTCTTCGCAAAGCCAGTCATCTCTTTCAGGCCCATTTCACGGCCAAGCTCGGTCATCGGGTGGACGACGATCAGGCCGCGCACGCTTTTCTTCAGTTTGCCCATGTCAGCCTGCTCTTTTTTGGTGATGGCCCGACGGAACGGAAGTTTTGTCAGCTTTTGCGCTTCTTTGCTCAGTTTCTGGCCGTGAACTTCACGCAGGCGTGCGATCTCGGCTTCCAGAGTTTCTTTCTCTTTTTCCAGCTCGGCGTATTTGTCGGCGGCTTCAACCAGGGACAGGTCTGCCTGCTGGTGGCGAATAGCGTCCAGACGATCGCTCAGGCGTTTAATTTCGTTTTTTTCGACTTCTTTCATAGGATAGCTTCTGATAAAAATAGGATGAATGCCCTATAGTATGCGCGCAGAGCGGGATTATTCACAACTGCTCGAAGATAAATAATCAAATACCGTAAGTATTAATTAGCTAATGATAATGTTACTACATTGATTAACAAGGAATTTTAAGCGATAAGATCGACCGTGGTGCTTTTTATTGGCGTGTTCGTGGTGAAGCACGTTTTCCTCAATATAAACACCCAACTGATCCTAAACTTAAATGATCAACCGCACAGGCTGAGCGCGGTTAATACATGGAGGAGGGAAGATTATGGCGAAAATAGGTGAGAACGTTTCAATCCTGATTGATAAAACTGTCGATTTTATGGCTTCAAGCCAGGCTTTTCGCGAATATTTGAATAAAACACCGCCGCGCAACGTTGTCCCTTCAGAAATACCGCAGGAAAACGCGCAGCTGTATCTGCAACGTCTGGCGTACTATCGGCAGCTGTATCGACCGCAGCAGGAAGAGAAATAAGCAAGCATCGTCTTATTTTTGAAAGGCTTTTTTTAAGCTGATTTTAGAAATCAGCTCGGTCAGGGAAAGGACCATGGTGGATCGTACCATCTGCTGGTAACGCTGGATCTGCATGGCATGCAAACCAGAGTCTGAGGTATCAAACTGGGGTGGCGGCGGGAGTGCCGTCACGCAGTGAAGTTCACCAAACGGTCCAAGAATTTCGTCGTCGGTGAATGCGTATTCGTTGCCGTCGTGATTCAGCTCCTCCCGCAGCGCCATCAGCAGCTCCGCATCTTCGTACTCCGGGCGACTGAGTACGCCCAGGCCGTAGATTAACTTCAGACGAACGGAAAGATCGCCCAACGGACCATCGCCGTCTAGCAGCGGTTCTACGGCGTATTTCACCGCATAGTCGTCTTTGCGAAATACCTGAAGCACAAGGATATTCACCGCCTCGGTGAGCAGTTCTACGGCGGTGATGAGGAAGCTGCGTACGGTTTTGCCAGCATTCAGACGCTCAAGCACACGATTTTCAAAGGCCTGCGTTTGTTCCATTATTGCCTGCATATCTGACAATCTATTATTCAGGCGCAGGATATCCTGCGCCAGGTCCTGCATCATTTCTTTGCGTTATACGCGTTAACAGCCTCAAGCACGACATCACTATTGGCATCCAGCCCGGAAACTTGCGCCAGCGCGGCCTGTGGGCCTTTTTCGTCAATCAGCGCGGCCAGTTCCTGTGCCTGCGGATCTTCTTCGCTGCGATAGTGCATCGCTGCCGCAATACCGGTAACCAGATTCGCATGCGGCAAACCATATTCCAGCGTACCCAGCAGTGGTTTAATCAGGCGGTCGCCTGCGCTCAGCTTACGCAGCGGCTGACGACCCACGCGCTCAACGTCATCTTTCAGATACGGGTTTTCAAAACGACCGAGGATTTTCTGAATGTATGCCGCATGTTTTGCTGCATCAAAGCCATAGCGTTTGATCAGTACCGCGCCGCTCTCTTCCATCGCACCTTTTACCACTGCGCGGATTTTCTCGTCGAGAATCGCGTCACGGATGGTCTGATGACCGGTCAATTTTCCGAGGTACGCGGTTATAGCATGCCCGGTGTTCAGCGTGAAGAGTTTACGTTCGACAAATGCCATCAGGTTATCAGTTAATTCCATTCCTGGGATATTTGGCAGTTCACCTTTGAACTGTGTTTTGTCGACAATCCACTCACTGAAGGTTTCGACGGTAACTTCCAGCGGATCGTTGGTTGCTGAAGCTGAAGGCGGAACAATGCGGTCCACGGCAGAATCGACAAAGCCAACATGTTCTTCAACCCAGGCTTTATCTTCATCTGCTAACGCGTTCATTACATGGCCTTTCAACTGGGTCGTTCCGCGCACCATGTTTTCACAAGCGATGATATTTAGCGGAGTAGCGATGCCCTGCGCCTTGCGTTTAACCAGTCCTTTGGCGATGGCTGGAGCGATACGCTCAAGTACAATCGGACCGACGGCGGTAGTGACTAAATCTACGTGGGCAATCAGTTCAACAACATCATCGCCGATGCTGCTTACAGCGTTGACGCCGGAGACGGTATCAACCTGCTCATTTTCACCCACGACATGAACCTGATAGCTATGACGGGCATTCAGGGCATCGAGCACGACCTGATTTACATCCGCGAACGTCAGCTGTATCCCCGCGTCCGCCAGCAGTTTGCCGATAAAGCCACGACCGATATTACCTGCGCCAAAATGTAATGCTTTCATAGTATTAACCTTCATTAATGTTTTTACCCAAGAGGGCTGGGGTGAGGGACTGCATTGATTTCCCCTCAACCTAACCCTCTCCACAAGGGAGAGGATATCGCCTTCATATTTCGAACTGCAGATGCGTTGGCTCTCCTCGCTCACCCCAGTCACGTACTTATGTACGCTCCTGGGGATTCACTGCGTTGCCGCCTTCCTGCAGCTCGAACTATTTTGGGGATACTTAACTGTTAAGCTTTTTTACCTGCCAGCAGTTCCAGAACTTCATCCACGCTGGTGGTATGGGCCAGACGTTCGATCACGGATTCATCATCCAGAGCGTTGGTCAGGCTGGTAATCACCTGGATGTGCTCGTTGTTACGCGCTGCGATACCAATAACCAGACGGGCAATATCGTCTTCTTCTTCACCGAAGCGAACGCCTTCCGGGTACTGGCAGAACACCACACCGGTTTTCAGCACGCGGTCTTTGGCTTCAACCGTACCGTGCGGTACTGCGATGGACTCACCCAGGTAAGTCGGGGTCAGTTTTTCGCGGTCCAGCATCGCCTCGACGTATTCTGGCTCAACGTAACCGCCTTTCACCAGTTGCTCACCAGCAAAGCGAATCGCTTCTTCTTTGTTAGCCGCTTTACGGCCAAGGAAGATGTTCTCCGCACCCAGTTTGAACAGGTGGGTATCACCCTCTTCAAAGCTGTCTTTCAGGTGGTCGCGAACTTTCTCCTCGTTCACGTTGTGGCGCTGCGCAGCGACCAGACGTTCGGTCAGGTTGGAGTACAGACCGCTGTCGAGGAAGTTGGTCAGCGAAATGTGCTGTGCCTGAGGCACCTGGCGCATCGCGCGTTCGGTCAGGTCACGGTGGGTAATGACCAGATCCACATCCGGCGGCAGATTGTTAATCGCGCTGTTAGTGACGGAAATCTGAGACAGCCCTGCATCCTGCACTTTCTTACGTAGTACGCCCGCACCCATGGCGCTGGAACCCATACCGGCATCGCAGGCAACGATGATTTTACGCACATGGCTCAGGTCGTTGGTTACATCGCCAGCCGCCAGCGGAGATGCGCCTTTGGATTCCGCTTTCATGTCGTGCATACGACGGGTTGCGGCATCAATGTCATCATCTTCTTTCACTTTGCTGGTTTTCAGCAGAATGGCTGAGACCACAAAGGAGACTGCCATAGCCGCACAGATAGCAGCGATGTTAGCGAAGTAAGCTCCCTTAGGTGTCATTGCCAGCACGGCCAGGATAGAACCCGGAGACGCCGGAGAAACCAGACCGCCGTTCAGGATAGTCAGGGTAAATACGCCAGTCATACCGCCGAGAATAACGGCCAGGATCAGGCGCGGGTTCATCAGCACGTACGGGAAGTAAATTTCGTGGATACCACCCAGGAAGTGGATGATAGCCGCGCCGCCTGCAGACTGCTTAGCGCTGCCGCGACCGAAGAACATGTACGCCAGCAGCACACCCATACCCGGACCTGGGTTAGCTTCAATCAGGAAGAAGATGGATTTGCCCATCTCATGGGACTGCTGAATACCCAGCGGTGAGAAAATACCGTGGTTAATGGCGTTGTTGAGGAACAGGATTTTCGCCGGTTCAACGAAAATCGATGCCAGCGGCAGCATGTCATGGACAACCATGAAGTTAACGCCTGCCGCCAGAATTTTGGACAGTGCTTCAACCAATGGACCAATGCCAAGGAATGCCAGAATGGCGAGGATCATACCGATGATGCCAGCGGAGAAGTTATTCACCAGCATCTCAAAACCGGATTTGATCTTACCGTCTACCCAGTTGTCGAAGTGTTTGATCGCCCAGCCGCCCAGTGGACCTGCAATCATCGCGCCGAGGAACATTGGCATGTCCGCACCGACGATAACGCCCATGGTGGTGATTGCACCAACTACGCCGCCACGCTCGCCGCCAACCAGTTTACCACCGGTATAACCGATCAGTAGCGGCAGCAGATAGGTGATCATCGGGCCGACCAGCTTCGCCAGCGTTTCGTTCGGCAACCACCCTGTCGGAATGAATAATGCGGTGATAATACCCCACGCGATAAACGCGCCGATATTTGGCATCACCATGTTGCTGAGGAATCGACCAAAGCTTTGCACCTTGATCTTAATATCGGATGACATAAAAACACCCCTTCTTATGTTTGCTATCACGCAGGCTGAAAGCCCGAGGTTTGTTAATGTAGCGGCAGGAGGTAGCCGGACCCTGTAGATACTGCGAAATCTGGCACTGAATCGTTCAACTGTCCAGTCGACGGCCTTTTATGTGACATTCGTCACGTAAATATAGGGTGTATGGCGTTAGTTAATGTGATTTTCATCACAAAATACCGGTACAAAAAAACATCGCAGTGCAATAATTCGCTGAAAATGAGGATTAAATGTGAAGTGATTCACATTTTTGCTTTCCTTGTTTGTTGGATTTTTGTGATGTGAATCGCAAAGTATTTTCATCTGAAATTTATCAGATGTGATCTGCGGCAGGTTCTACCCCCGACATTTTTTATTGCAAAACAAAGCAACTTCTCACCAGAAAAAATATTTATTTTGTGGTATGGCAAAAACCCTTAACTCCAGTTATGTTCAAAACATCAGCCAGGGTGCATACGGCTGCCGGCATAAAAAAACTCTAATTAGCGTGAATTCGAGGCAGGTATGTTTCTAAATTATTTCGCGTTGGGCGTGCTGATCTTCGTTTTTCTGGTTCTGTTTTACGGAATCATCGCCATTCACGATATTCCCTATAACATGGCTAAAAAACGTAACCATCCCCATGCCGATGCCATCCATACTGCAGGATGGGTGAGCTTGTTCACTCTTCATGTTATTTGGCCGTTCCTGTGGATCTGGGCCACGCTCTACCAGCCTGAAAAGGGATGGGGAATGCAGTCACACATCACACCGACCGGAAAGGAGTCAGACCCTGAGATTGCCGCGCTGGCTGCGCGAATCACCCAGTTGGAAAAAAGACTGGATGGGGAGAAAAAAACCGATAACTCCACCTTTCCGGAGATTTAATCATGGATTTGTTGATAGTCCTGACCTATGTGGCCTTTGCCTGGGCCATCTTTAAAATATTCCGTATTCCGGTAAACCAATGGACGCTTGCTACCGCTGCATTAGGTGGGGTGTTCATTGTTGCTGGATTGATTTTATTAATGAACTATAACCACCCGTATACCTTTACGGCGCAAAAAGCGGTTATTTCAATTCCGGTCACTCCGCAAGTCACAGGAATTGTTAGTGAGGTAACGGATAAAAATAATCAGCTAATTAAAAAAGGCGATGTGCTGTTTAAGCTCGATCCGGTACGGTATCAGGCGCGTGTCGACAGGCTGCAGGCTGATCTGGTTACCGCTACGCACAACATCGACAACCTGAAAGCACAGTTGTCGGAAGCGGTCGCCAATACCACCCGTGTATCTGCTGAACGTGACCGTCTGTATAAAGATTATCAACGCTATTTGAAAGGCAGTCAGGCGAAGGTTAATCCGTTCTCTGAAAGCGATATCGATAACGCCCGGCAAAACTATCTGGCACAGGATGCGCTGGTCAAAGGCTCTGTTGCAGAACAGACGCAGATTCAGAGCCAATTAGACAGTATGGTCAACGGTGAGCAATCTCAGGTTGCGTCCCTACGTGCCCAGCTTGCCGAGGCTAAATACAATCTTGAACAGACGGTAGTTCGTGCCCCCAGCAACGGTTATGCCACGCAGATTTTAATTCGTCCGGGGACTTACGCAGCAGCATTACCTTTGCGTCCGGTAATGGTGTTTATTCCTGAGCAAAAACGGCAAATCGTGGCGCAATTCCGCCAGAACTCGCTGCTGCGCCTTAAACCGGGCGATGAAGCGGAAGTGGTGTTTAATGCGCTGCCTGGCCAGGTTTTCACCGGCAAGCTGACCAGTATTCTTCCGGTCGTTCCGGGCGGTTCTTATCAGGCGCAGGGCGCATTACAGTCCTTAACGGTGGTGCCGGGTACCGATGGCGTGCTGGCCACGATTGAGCTGGATCCGAATGCCGATGTGGATGCGCTGCCGGACGGTATCTATGCTCAGGTTGCAGTCTATTCCGACCATTTCGCCCACGTGTCGGTAATGCGTAAAGTACTGCTGCGCATGACCAGTTGGATGCATTACCTTTATTTGGATCATTGAGACTGCCATCACCTGCCATTTTCAGTGACCTGAGCCATACTAAGCGGTGTCCCACTATCGTTGGGCACCGCTTTTTTGTTGGCAAAAAGGACCCGGCATGAAACTCATTGGCAGCTATACCAGCCCTTTTGTGCGTAAAATTTCTATTCTGTTACTGGAAAAGGGCATCACCTTCGAATTTGTGAATGAACTCCCCTATAACGCGGATAGCGGCGTGGCGCGCTATAACCCGTTAGGTAAAGTACCCGCGTTGGTCACCGATGCGGGCGAGTATTGGTTTGATTCTCCTATCATTGCGGAATATATAGAGCTACTGGATATTGCACCAGCCATGCTGCCGCGTGATCCGCTGGCTGCGCTGAAGGTACGCCAGTTGGAAGCGTTGGCAGACGGCATTATGGATGCCGGTTTAGTTTCGGTGCGCGAACAGGCTCGCCCTGCCGCGCAGCAGTCAGAAACTGAATTGTTACGTCAGCGTGAGAAGATCACCCGTAGTCTGGATGTGCTGGAAGGCTATCTGGCGGATGGTACGCTGAAAACGGATACGGTTAACCTGGCAACCATTGCGATTGCCTGCGCCGTCGGTTATCTCAATTTCCGTCGGGTTGCGCCCGGTTGGTGTGTTGATCGCCCCCGTCTGGTCAAACTGGTGGAAACGCTCTTTCAACGCGAGAGTTTTGCCCGTACAGAACCGCCAAAGGCTTGATGCGTATTATGTCCGCCTGAGCAAAGTCACGGTACAATCCTGCCTATATCGATATCCCTCTCCACGGTGGAGAGGGCCACCAACAGCCAGGCCCTTTCATGACAACCGACATGCGTTCACTCTACAGCCAGCTTCCTGCTATCGATCGTTTATTGCGCGATAGCGCCTTCCCAGCCTTACGTGAATCTCACGGCCATACCCGGGTGGTTGACCTGCTGCGTCACATGCTCGATGAAGCCAGAGAAGCTATTCGCGACACGCACGCGCTCCCGGAATGGTGTGAGGACTGGGCGCAAGAAGCCAGCGCCCGGCTTGAACGAGAATCGCAAAGCGCGCTACGCCCGGTGATTAACCTGACCGGAACGGTGCTGCATACCAACCTTGGGCGCGCGTCGCAGGCCGAAGAAGCAATTGAAGCGGTGGTACAGGCGATGCGCACGCCGGTGACGCTGGAATATAGTCTGGATGATGCCGGGCGGGGACATCGGGATCGGGCCCTGGCGGATTTACTCTGCCGTCTGACGGGGGCGGAAGATGCCTGTATCGTCAATAACAATGCGGCAGCTGTTCTACTGATGCTGGCCGCCACGGCGAACGGCAAAGAGGTGGTTGTTTCTCGCGGCGAGCTGGTGGAAATTGGCGGCGCGTTTCGTATTCCGGACGTCATGTGTCAGGCCGGATGCATTTTGCGTGAGGTGGGGACCACCAACCGGACCCATGCGAAAGATTACCGCCAGGCGGTGAATGAAAACACCGGTCTGCTGATGAAAGTGCATACCAGTAATTACAGCATTGAAGGCTTCACAAAGTCGGTGGATGAGGCGGAGCTGGCCGTAATTGGGCAGGAACTGGATGTACCGGTGGTGGCGGATCTGGGCAGTGGTTCGCTGGTCGATCTCAGCCAGTATGGTTTGCCGCAGGAGCCGATGCCGCAGCAACTGATTGCCGCTGGCGTCAGTCTGGTGAGTTTCTCCGGCGATAAACTGCTGGGCGGGCCGCAGGCTGGGATAATTGTCGGTAAAAAAGAGATGATCGCTCGTTTGCAGAGCCATCCGCTGAAACGCGCATTACGGGCAGATAAAATGACACTGGCTGCGCTGGAAGCTACGCTACGGCTCTATCTGCACCCGGAAGCACTGGCGGAGAAGTTGCCCACATTGCGCCAGCTCATCCGCTCACAAGAAGCGATCCACGCGCAGGCACAGCAATTACAGGCACAGCTTGCAGAGCATTACGGTGATGAGTTCGCCCTGAATGTGATGCCTTGCCTGTCGCAGATTGGCAGCGGCTCACTACCTGTTGATAGGCTGCCCAGCGCGGCGCTAACCTTTACCCCACATGACGGGCGCGGGAGCCGCCTTGAAGCGTTGGCAGCCCGTTGGCGTACGCTGCCCGTGCCGGTTATTGGGCGAATTTATGATGGCCGCTTATGGCTGGATCTGCGCTGCCTTGAAGACGAGACCCGGTTTATGGAGATGATGCTGAAATGATTATTGCAACCGCCGGACACGTTGACCACGGAAAAACAACGTTATTACAGGCGATTACCGGTGTGAATGCCGACCGTCTGCCGGAAGAAAAAAAGCGCGGCATGACCATCGATCTCGGCTATGCCTACTGGCCGCAGCCGGATGGGCGGGTGCTGGGGTTTATCGACGTTCCTGGACACGAAAAGTTTCTGTCCAACATGTTGGCGGGGGTCGGCGGCATCGATCACGCGTTGCTGGTGGTGGCGTGTGATGATGGCGTAATGGCGCAAACCCGTGAGCATTTGCAAATTCTGCAGCTGACGGGCAATCCGCAGATCACCGTGGCACTCACGAAAGCCGACCGCGTAGACGAAGCAAGAATTGAAGAGGTGCGTGCGGAGATTCAGGCCACGCTGGGGAATTATGGTTTCGCGGAGTCGGTGCTTTTCGTCACTGCGGCCAGCGAAGGCCGTGGCATCGAGGAACTGCGTGACCATTTGTTGCAATTAACGTCGCGCGAGCATGCCCACGATCACAGCTTCCGCCTGGCGATTGACCGCGCCTTTACGGTCAAAGGCGCAGGACTGGTGGTAACCGGGACGGCGCTCAGCGGTGAAGTGAATGTCGGTGACACGCTGTGGCTCACGGGCGTCAACAAACCGATGCGCGTACGTAGCCTGCATGCACAAAATCAGGCCACCGACCGCGCGCAAGCGGGACAACGTATTGCGCTGAATATTGCCGGCGATGCGCAAAAAGAAGAACTAAACCGCGGCGACTGGCTGCTTTCCGATGCGCCGCCAGAGGCTTTTACCCGCGTGATTGTTTCTTTAGAACATGCCGTGCCGCTGATGCAGTGGCAACCGTTGCATATTCACCACGCGGCCAGCCATGTCACCGGGCGCATCTCTCTGCTTGAAGGGACACTAGCTGAACTGGTGTTTGATACACCACTCTGGCTTGCTGATAACGACCGTCTGGTGCTGCGTGATATTTCTGCCCGCACAACGCTGGCAGGTGCACGTGTTGTGACG
Source organism: Citrobacter sp. Cpo045 (assembly GCF_030332875.1). Lineage (NCBI taxonomy): Bacteria > Pseudomonadati > Pseudomonadota > Gammaproteobacteria > Enterobacterales > Enterobacteriaceae > Citrobacter > Citrobacter sp. Cpo045. The sequence goes on along the minus strand of NZ_JAOWGZ010000107.1, from coordinate 248,393 downwards.
CTTAATCCGCCGCGACGCGGAAAGCGTAAGCCGGAATATTTGCAGTGGCTGTCGGCGCTGGAAAACGCGCAGACTGACGGTGACGCTCTGGCGCTGCACCTGACGCGTGGGGCGGTGAATATTCCTGACTTTGCCTGGGCGCGTCAGCTCAATGGCAATGGTATGCGTCCGTTGATTGAGCAACATGGATTTATTCAGGCGGGATACAGCCTGTTGAATGCCCCCGTTGCCGCGCGCTGGCAGCGGAAAGTTCTCGATACGCTGGCGACCTACCATGAGCAGCACCGTGATGAACCAGGGCCCGGGCGCGAGCGCCTGCGCCGTATGGCTTTGCCGATGGAAGACGAAGCGCTGGTATTGCTGTTAATTGAAAAGATGCGCGAGAGTGGCGCTATTCATAGCCATCATGGCTGGTTGCATTTGCCGGAACATAAGGCGGGTTTCAGCGATGAGCAGTTGGCAATCTGGCAAAAGGTAGAACCACTTTTTGGCGATGAGCCGTGGTGGGTGCGCGATTTGGCAAAACAGACGGGAACGGATGAACAGATGATGCGTGTGGCGTTACGACAAGCGGCACAGCAAGGCATCATTACCGCGATCGTGAAAGATCGTTATTACCGTAACGATCGGATTGTGGCCTTTGCCAATATGATCCGCGAACTGGATCAGGAAAGGGGATCGACATGTGCCGCCGATTTTCGCGACAGGCTTAACGTTGGGCGCAAATTGGCTATCCAAATTCTGGAATATTTTGACCGCATTGGTTTTACTCGCCGTCGGGGAAATGATCATTTATTACGCGATGCATTGCTGTTCCCTGAAAAATAATGAAACAATTAATTCATGGATTAAATGAATTAATACAAAATAGATGTTGATTGAAATAAGCACATTAGATTATGAACCTAATGTGCTTTTTAATTGTAAGTGTTATTAAAATAACAACCACGATCATATTTTGTTGGAAATTTCACTCGTATGCTTCCTACCTCTTTAGAGTAATTAAGGATCGTACAATGGCTGCTTCAACATTTTTTATTCCTTCCGTGAATGTAATCGGCGCTGACGCATTAAAAGACGCAATGAATACAATGGCGGAATATGGTTTTCGCCGTACGCTGATTGTTACGGATGCCATGCTGACGAAATTAGGTATGGCTGGCGATATTCAAAAAGCGCTACAGGAACATGATATTTCCAGCGTAATTTACGATGGTACGCATCCTAACCCCACGACCAGTAACGTTGCCGCTGGCCTGAAAATGCTGAAAGAAAATGACTGTGATAGCGTTATTTCTCTCGGCGGCGGCTCTCCTCACGATTGTGCGAAGGGCATTGCGCTGGTGGCGGCTAACGGTGGCGATATTCGTGACTACGAAGGCGTAGACCGCTCTGCAAAACCGCAACTGCCGATGATCGCCATCAACACCACGGCGGGTACGGCATCTGAAATGACCCGCTTCTGCATCATCACTGATGAAGTACGCCACATTAAAATGGCGATTGTGGATAAGCATGTTACACCGCTGCTGTCCGTCAATGACTCCTCGCTGATGGTCGGTATGCCGAAGTCTCTGACGGCGGCTACCGGTATGGATGCGCTGACTCACGCTATCGAAGCCTATGTTTCTATTGCTGCGACCCCCATTACCGATGCGTGCGCGCTTAAAGCCGTCACCATGATTGCGGAAAACCTGCCGGTCGCCGTGGAAGAGGGCAGCAATGCTCAGGCGCGCGAAGCCATGGCCTATGCGCAGTTCCTCGCAGGCATGGCCTTTAACAATGCCTCTCTGGGATACGTGCATGCGATGGCGCACCAGTTGGGTGGCTTCTACGATCTGCCACACGGAGTATGTAATGCCGTACTGCTGCCGCATGTACAGGTATTTAATAGCAAAGTTGCTGCCGCCCGCCTGCGCGATTGCGCCTCGGCAATGGGTGTGAACGTTGCAGGTCTGAGCGAAGAGCAAGGGGCAGAAGCCTGCATCGCGGCGATCCGTGAACTGGCGCAGAAAGTGAATATTCCGGCTGGGCTGCGTGAGCTGAACGTGAAAGAAGAAGATTTTGCCGTTCTGGCGACTAATGCCCTGAAAGACGCCTGTGGTTTCACTAACCCGATTCAGGCGACACATGAAGAAATCATGGCGATTTATCGTGCTGCCATGTAATTCGTGATACTTGTCGTAAAGCAGTAAAAGGCTGGCGAATAATTCGCCAGTCCCGTCTACCCTTGTAGTACCCCTACAGCAAGGAGACGGTCATGACCAATAACCCCCCTTCAACGCGTATTTATCCCGGCGAGTATGGTTACCCTCTGAAGTTAAAAGCCCGATACGATAACTTTATCGGCGGTGACTGGATCGCACCGGTGGACGGTGAGTATTACCAAAACCTGACGCCGGTAACCGGGCAATTACTGTGCGAAGTGGCCTCTTCCGGCAAAAAGGACATCGATTTGGCACTGGATGCCGCGCACAAAGCAAAAGACAAATGGGCGCAGACTTCCGTGCAGGACAGGGCGGCGATTTTGTTCAAAATTGCCGATCGTATGGAGCAAAATCTGGAGCTGCTGGCGACGGCTGAAACCTGGGATAACGGTAAACCCATCCGTGAAACCAGCGCGGCAGATGTGCCGCTGGCGATTGACCATTTCCGCTATTTCGCGTCCTGTATTCGTGCACAGGAAGGGGGAATAAGCGAAGTTGATAGCGATACCGTGGCGTATCACTTCCATGAACCTCTTGGCGTGGTGGGGCAAATTATCCCGTGGAACTTCCCGCTGTTGATGGCCAGTTGGAAGATGGCGCCCGCCCTGGCTGCCGGTAACTGTGTCGTGCTTAAACCTGCGCGTCTGACGCCGCTGTCCGTGTTGTTGCTGATGGAAGTTGTCGGCGATCTGCTCCCGCCTGGCGTGGTGAACGTGGTAAACGGCGCGGGAGGGGAAATCGGTGAGTATCTGGCGACGTCAAAACGCATTGCAAAAGTGGCGTTTACCGGCTCAACGGAAGTTGGGCAGCAGATCATGCAGTACGCCACGCAGAACATTATCCCTGTCACGCTGGAGCTGGGCGGGAAATCCCCCAATATCTTCTTCGCGGACGTGATGGATGAAGAAGATGCGTTCTTTGACAAAGCGCTGGAAGGTTTTGCATTGTTTGCCTTCAACCAGGGCGAAGTATGTACCTGCCCGAGTCGGGCGCTGGTACAAGAATCCATTTACGAACGTTTTATGGAAAGAGCCATACGTCGGGTGGAAAGTATCCGTAGCGGCAACCCGTTAGACAGCGTGACGCAAATGGGTGCGCAGGTGTCGCATGGTCAACTGGAAACCATTCTGAATTACATCGACATTGGTAAAAAAGAAGGGGCAGATGTTCTCACCGGCGGGCGGCGCAAGCAGCTGGATGGCGAGTTAAAAGAGGGGTACTACCTCGAACCGACTATTCTGTTTGGTAAGAACAACATGCGGGTTTTCCAGGAGGAGATCTTCGGACCGGTGCTGGCCGTCACGACCTTCAAAACTATGGAGGAAGCGCTGGAAATCGCTAATGACACCCAATATGGGCTTGGCGCTGGTGTCTGGAGTCGAAACGGAAATCTGGCTTACAAAATGGGGCGTGGGATTCAGGCGGGGCGAGTTTGGACCAACTGTTACCATGCTTACCCGGCGCATGCGGCGTTCGGCGGCTACAAGCAGTCGGGTATCGGGCGCGAGACGCATAAGATGATGCTTGAGCATTATCAGCAAACCAAATGCCTGTTAGTGAGCTACTCTGATAAACCACTGGGGCTGTTTTAATTTCACGTCACCTACTGCCCGGTTGCGTTTAGCGTACCGGGCATCAAGTTATGTCCTCAGGTAAGTGGCTGGGGTGAACGAACGCAGCCAACAAAGAAGCAGCTCGAAAGACGACGGGTATATAGAAACCCATATATCGTTATATAAATAAGATAATTGCATCCAATCTGGTCATTCCAATACTATTATCAACTCTATTGTTTAAATCAAATTGCATCCGAATTCCTTAATTTAAATCCCTGAGGCAAATATGTTCCTTAATTATTTTGCATTAGGAGTGCTTATTTTTGTATTCCTGGTCATTTTTTACGGGATTATTATTCTGCATGATATTCCCTATCTAATTGCAAAGAAACGTAACCATCCTCATGCCGACGCAATACATGTTGCGGGTTGGGTTAGTTTGTTTACCTTACATGTTATTTGGCCCTTTTTATGGATCTGGGCAACGCTTTATCGCCCGGAACGCGGGTGGGGCATGCAGAGCGCGGATTCTTCCCTGATCCAGCTTCAGGCAAGGGTTGCGGATCTGGAAAAGAAACTGGGTGAGGCCAAGACCTCTCCGGCGGAGTAATATCGATGGATTTACTGATTGTTCTGACCTATGTGGCGTGTGCATGGTCAATATTTAAAATTTTTAAAATTCCTGTAAATAAATGGACAGTTCCTACCGCGGCATTAGGCGGTATATTCATTGTTTGCGGACTTATATTACTGATGAATTATAACCATCCGTATACATTTAAGGCACAAAAAGCGGTAATTTCTATTCCCGTGGTGCCGCAGGTAACGGGTGTAGTGACAGAAGTGACGGATAAGAAGAATACGCTAATCAAAAAAGGCGAGGTTCTGTTTAAGCTTAATCCAGGGCGTTATCAGGCGCGGGTCGATCGCCTGAAGGCTGATATTGTCACCGCACAGCATAAAGAGCAGGCTCTGGTTGCGCAGTTAGACGAAATGAAAGCCAACACGCAGCGGGCAAAGGCCACGCGTGACAAACTGGCAAAAGATTACCAGCGCTATGCGCAGGGGAGTCAGGCGAAGGTGAATCCTTTTTCTGAACGCGATATCGACGCGGCGCGCCAAAACTACCTGGCGCAGGAAGCCTCGGTGAAATCCTCCGTTGCAGAACAACAGCAAATTCAGAGCCAGTTGGACAGCCTGGTACTAGGTGAGAATTCGCAAATTGCCAGCCTGAAAGCACAGCTAGCGGAAGCAGAGTTCAACCTGGACCAGACCGTGGTTCGCGCGCCCAGCGATGGTTACGTCACTCAGGTGCTGATGCGCCCAGGAACCTATGCCGCCGCGCTGCCGATGCGCCCGGTCATGGTATTCATCCCGGATCAGAAACGACAAATTATCGCCCAGTTCCGTCAAAACTCGTTGTTGCGACTGGAGCCAGGCGATGAAGCGGAAGTGGTGTTTAATGCCCTGCCGGGTAAGGTGTTTAGCGGTAAACTGGCAGCTATTAGTCCGGCAGTACCGGGTGGTACATACCAGTCGAACGGGGCACTGCAATCTTTAAACTCTACGCCTGGTTCGGAAGGGGTAATCGCCACGATTGAGCTGAACGATAATGCGGATGTGAACGCATTACCTGATGGGATCTACGCCCAGGTCGCCGTTTACTCTGACCACTTCGAACATGTGTCGGTCATGCGCAAGGTGTTGCTGCGGATGACCAGTTGGGTGCATTACCTGTACCTCGACCACTAGCGCAGGCTATTTCGCTTACTCAGGCTGTCGTATCGCCTGAGCAAGCTGCTGACGTATCTCCGCGAGCATTGCATCGAGAATATACTGCACTCGCCAGGGCTGGTATTCACGCTTGCGGAAAATCGCCACTAAATCCAGCCACCATTCATGTTGCTCCGAGAAACACGGGACCAGCATCTCGGAACGACAATCTCTTTGCACACTTTCATTTGGCGCAAAAACAATCCCCAAATGATTACGTGCCAGCGCCAGTGCGGATTGTGTATTGTCGCAGATGTAATTTCCCGTCACACGATAGTCGCGCATCTTTTTGTCTTCAGCAGAATTGAATCGCCAAATGTTGGCATCATCAATCATCATAGAATCAATTAGAATGCAGGAATGGTTGACTAATTCATCAGGACTACTAATAGGTTTCTTGGTGAGATATTCCCGACTGGCAAAAGCAATAACCGCATATTTAGTGATGAAACTGGCGACCAGTGATTCATCTTTAGGATGAGCATAGGAAAGTAAAATATCACAATCGTCAGGAAAGTCGACGCCTTCATAAAATGCTTTGCGATCCAGGTTATAGGTTTTTAGCACCAGACTGATATCGCCAATATTCATTATTTTTGCAATAACATGTTGCGATAAGTAAGCAATAATTCCGGTTGGTGCATATACCGTTACTTTGCCACGTTTCTCGTGCTTATAATCAGCAATGAAATTATTTAACTGCTCATTTCTGTCTAACATGTCATTGATGTAAGGAAGTAACGCAATACCAAACGGCGTGAGGGTCAGTTGTCGGGTGGTGCGGTCAAATACCTTTAGCCCCACTTTTGATTCAAAATCAGCAAGATACTTACTTACGTTGGCCTGAGCAATGCCGAGAACAGTAGCGGCATGGCTGATATTTTCACTGGCAGCAATTACCGAAATAATCTTCAGTTCCCGGTGTTTAAGTTGTAATTTATTCATCGCCAAGCCCAATATATATAATTTTATATATATTACTATATAAATATGAACCTTGCACCGATGAAATTGTAAGCATTATTATGCACCCGCTTTGTAGCTTATTTTAAAATGGAATGTTGGCATGTTAATTAAACACAATATTGAGGTGCTGCTCGCCTTTTCTTTTATGGCGAGTGCAACTGCCGCAGAATTTTCTATTGGCGCTGGCGCTGTATATAATGAATCACCTTATCGCGGGTATAATGATAATGTTCACGCAGTACCGCTTGTCAGTTATGAAAGTGAATCATTTTATTTTAGGCAAACAACGCTAGGTTATATTTTGTCTAAGAGTGAAAGTAATGAATTTAGTATTACTGCCTCTTATATGCCGCTTGAGTTTGATCCCGGCGACAATGACGATCACGCGATGAAAACGCTGGATAAGCGTGACGCAACTGCAATGGCGGGTGCCGCGTGGTATCACCATGAAAGATGGGGTAGCGTGAAAGTCTCCGCTGCTGCGGATGTGCTGGACAACAGTAATGGCTGGGTAGGGGAAGTTTCACTGTTCCGTCCAATGCCGATGGGCAAGCTGACGCTGACGCCATCAATTGGCGTGCTCTACTATGACGAAAAATTCAATGAATACTACTACGGCATTTCGGGTAATGAGTCCCGTCGTAGTGGTTTATCAAGCTATTCCCCAGGCGATAGCTGGACACCGTATGTTGGCCTGTCCGCTAAATACGCATTAACCGCTAACCTGACGCTGCTGGCAAGCGCCAACTATAGCGCACTGCCGGATGACATTAAAAATAGCCCGATGGTTGATCGTGATGACAGCTTCACCTTTATGTCCGGTCTGACCTGGCGTTTCTGATTCTCACCCGTTTGTCCTCAGGGAGGAGGGCAATCTTTTCATGAGACATTGACGGATGGGGGCTAACCGCCGCCATCCGCCTAATTATTACTGCTCGTTTATCCAGATACGCATTTCGCCTTCACCACGGTTCGCCCAGCTAAACCACGGAATAAACGTCAACGTATGCGCCTGGCGCGAAGCTGGGGAAACATCGTAGTGCCACAACGATTGTTGTGCTGCATCGGCAGTACTTTGCTTCACGCCTTCAGCCTGAATTAACATTTTATGGCTGAACAATCCCTTACCCTCGAATACTCTGAAATCACTCTCTTTTGGCAACCACAGGTTATGCAATTCCTCACCGTTGTCGGCCTGCTCCAGGCAATACACCAGCGGTCCACGCTGAATGGCGACCTTACCGGCGACATGACGCACTAATGGATTTCCGTATACCCGACGCACCGGCATTGGCAGGGTCAGACTGAGCGTATCGCCTTCCTGCCAGGTTCGGCTGATGTGCAAATAGCCTTTGCGAATATCCTGCTCAACTGGCTGACCATTCAGCAAAACCTGCGGTGCGGTGCACCAGTCTGGCAGGCGCAGGGCCAGGGTGTGATATATCGACTGCGGTGATTCGATGGCGATTTTCACCTGCTCATGCCATGGATAATCCCCGCTAATGCGCAGCTTGAGCGAGCCATCCGCCACGGGGACTTCCATGCTATTGCCCACGTACATATTGATATACAGCGCGTCCTGACGTGGTGTGTAGATGTAATGACCAATAGAGGTGAGTACGCGGGCGATATTCGGCGGGCAACAGGCGCAGCCAAACCAGCGCTGACGAACGGGTTTCACGTGGTCATAAATATGATTGAATTTTAATGATTTAGGATGCACTTCCAGCGGGTTCACATAGAAGAAGTGCTTGCCATCGAGCGCCATCCCGCCCAATACGGTGTTATACAGGGCGCGCTCCATCACGTCGGCATACTGGCTGTCTGCCTCCATCTCCAGCATTCTGCGGGCGAACATCATTAGACCGATTGAGGCGCAGCTTTCCGCATACACGGAGTCGTTAGGCAGATCGTAATCGCTGCTAAACGCCTCGCCGCTGCTTTGTGAACCGATCCCGCCGGTAATGTACAACTGACGCTGGGCCATGTTTTTCCACAGACGCAGGCAATCCTGACGCTTGCCTTCGTCCTGACTCAAGCGTGCCAGATGCGCCACGCCGGTCATCAGATAAACAAAACGTACTGCATGACCGATCGCCGTTTGCTGTTCTGAAATGGGCTGATGAGCCTGGCTATAGGGTTTATCCTTCACCATCCATGCCGGGCCGTAAGTATGCCAGTAAGAGGTTTGGCCGCGTTTTTCGTACTCTTCGTCATAGAAATGGGGTTGCGTGCCGCGCTGTTCCACAAAGTAATTTACCAGCGCCATATAGCGTGGTTGCTGGGTCACTTCGTATAAGCGCATTAACGCCAGCTCAATTTCCGGGTGTCCCGGATAGCCGCGCAGTTGATTATCACCAAGCCCGAAAACGTTATCGATGTGGTCTGCCAGACGGCACACTACATCTAAAAGACGACGTTTTCCCGTCGCCTGAAAGAACGCGACGCCTGCTTCGATCAAATGACCTGCACAGTACAACTCATGACACTCGGCGAGGTTAGTCCAGCGTTCATCCGGGGCTTTCACTGTAAAGTATGTATTGAGATAGCCGTCTTCACACTGCGCAGCGGCCACCAACTCGATGACCTCATCTGCGGTTTTCTCAAGTTCCGCATCAGGTTTCTGGCACAGGGACCAGGCGACTGCCTCCAGCCATTTCGCTACGTCGCTATCCTGAAAAACCATGCCGTAAAATTCGCCATCCTGCAGTCCTGCGGCGATACGAAAGTTCTCTATTGCATGACTTGGTTCCGCCTCTGCAATGCGGTCATTCAGCGCATCCCACTGGTAGGGGATCACTACATCACGGACCAACTGTTGGTATTGTCCGAGGAACGGATCGCTGACGGTGAGCTTATGCAGGTCGACTTCCAGTACGTTCATTTCGTGCTCCTTAAGGCTGTACATGACGCTGACGCAGATCGGTGGCAATGCGCGACATCATCGGATTATTGAGTTTGCAGATGCGGATAGACAGCGCCAACAGCAGGTGGAACAGCGCGGGAAGCAGCGTCTCCATCGCGGTAATTCCTTGCAGCGAACTGGCGGTTTGGTTACCAGCGCCTGGCTGATAGGCGACAAAAATAAATAACAGGCTGATGATCCCCGCGCTTGAGGCCCAGGCCAGCTTGATGAAAAACAGGTTGAAGGCGAAATTCATGCCGGAAGAACGCACGCCGGTTTTCCACTCGCCGTAATCGTCGGCAAAGGCCATCAGCGAGAAGTGCAGAGGCAGCGTAAAGCCCAGAATAATGCCGTTGCCGAGAATAACCGCCAGCCATAATGTTTGATAAGCCGGACCGGTCGGCAGGAACCACATCATCACTGCCAGGGCTGCCAGCACCAGGTTGGTGTAGTAATAGAGTTTGACGGTATCTATACGGCGGGTCAGCGGGCTGACAACCACTGAACCGATGATGGACGCAAAGGTCACCATGGTGAAAAACAGCGACGTGTAAGCGGTACTGCCTTCCAGCACGTAGGTAATGAAATACATGTACCCGCCGCCACGAATATTGAAGACGTTAATCAGCAGGAAAGACATCACCAGCATCAGCAGCAACTGGTCATTTTTGCGTAGCCCACCAATGTGTTCACGCAGGGTAAATTTCCCCATCATCGCCAGCGGTACACGCTCGCGAACCCAGAAGAAGCAGCACAGGAACATCACCACAGCGATGGCGCACAGGATGCCCACGCCGAACTGATAACCCTGCGCGGCATTGCCCTGACCCAGAATATCCACCATCCACGGCAGACCAACGGAGACAAGGAATCCCGCCACGCCGCACAGCACAAAGCGCCAGGACTGACAGGCGATCACCTCGTTATGGCGGGTCGTCATGGTGTTGATCAGCGCACAATACGGTACGTTGATGGCGGTATAGCCGACAGAAAGCAGTAGATAGGTGCCGAATGCCCAGGCGATTTTTACGCTCATGCTGGCGTCAGGGACGGTAAACGTGAGTACGCCAATGATGCCAATGGGAATTGCCACCCACAGCTGCCATGGGCGAAAACGCCCCCAGCGGCTTTGCGTGCGGTCGGCAAGTATGCCCATTATCGGATCGGAAATGGCATCAAATACACGCAGGGCAATAAACAATGTGCCGACCAGCGCGGGCGTTAACCCGAAGACATCGGTGTAGAAAAATGTCAGGAAGTTCATGATCAGACAGGTAATTACCGTCCCGCCAGCATCGCCTAACCCATAACCTATTTTTTCACGCAGGGATAATTTGTCGTCCTGGGCACGCTGTGCCAAATCAGATGTCGTAATCGGAGCCGAAGTCATAAATAACTCCCGGAGAGGATGTTCAGAAAGTATCCCGCTACGTTGCGGGTTATTTGTTTGTAATTTGCAAAGTACGTTATTTATTCTGCACGAAATGTTTGGGTCAACAAGGGAAGAGAAAAGTATAAAAAGATGACAATTCCGACTTCATTATAAAAATGTGATTTCGATCCAGCGAAAAGCAAGTTTATCGTGAATAATCAATAATAAAGAGCAGTTTAAATAATGCAAAAAGCGGGAATTTGAATATATATGCTCGAATTATCCATGTCTCTTCCGATTAAAGTGCAAAATGGTGGGCTATTTATTTCCCGAGGTGTGGGAAGCCATCCGGCGCGGCAATTGCAATCCTGGGAAATCATCTTTGTCGAAAAAGGGACATTAACGATTCGCGAAGGTCAGACCGTTTTTTGCGTGAATGCTGGAGAAAGTTTGCTGTTATGGCCGCAGCGTTCGCATATTGGTGTGGGACAGTTTCCGGCTGATTTAAAATTTTACTGGCTACACTTTGAGGTGACAGCAGAAAACGATGCTTCACTTACAGAACCGTTGCTTGCGATTCCTCAGCATGCCCGGGTTAGCGAGCCACAATATATTATTTCGCTGTTTCGCCAGTTCTTACGCGAGCAGGAAAATATTCATCGCAGCGTTGCGCTGGAACTGATCCTACTGCTGATTTTGCAGCAAATCTCCGCGGCGGCTAGCGAGCAACCCGCAGATAGCCCCGGTAATGCGCTGGCATGGAAAGCGCAACAAATAATCCACACCCAGTTCCACCTGCCGATTAGTGCCTCAACTCTGGCGAAAGAGCTGCATTGCAATGCGGATTATCTGGGGCGTGTATTCCGGAGCGCTTTCCGGCTGACGCTAACTGAAGCATTGCATCGCCAGCGGGTAAGGGCGGCAGAAAAGCTGTTGATCAGTGACTCGCTGTCGCTTACCGAAGTGGCGATTAAATGTGGATTTAATGATGTGGGTTACTTTCGTAAAATCTTTCGTAAGCATACCAGCCTGACGCCTGCGGCGTGGAAAAGGCGCTACTGCAAAGAGCATATTAATTCGGCGTAAATGAGGATCGCCGGGTGGCGCTATGCTTACCCGGCCTACAAAATGACAGACCAGTGCAAGCACAGCGCCGCCGGACGTTAATTTTGCCCGTAATACGCATTCACACCGTGTTTACGCAGATAGTGTTTATCCAGCAACTCAGGCTGCATATCCGGCAACTGCGGAGCTAACTGGCGCGAGAAAAGCCCCATGTAGGCGCATTCTTCGAGTACCACTGCGTTATGTACGGCATCTGCGGCATCTTTACCCCAGGCAAACGGACCGTGTGAATGCACTAACACTGCCGGAACCTGCAGCGGATTGAGATCGCGTTGCTCAAAGGTCTGAATGATCACTTCACCGGTTTGATATTCATATTCACCATTGATTTCCTCAACGGTCATCAGCCGGGTACACGGAATAGAACCATAGAAATAATCGGCATGCGTGGTGCCCCATGCCGGGAGATCAAGACCCGCCTGCGACCAGATCGTCGCGTGGCGTGAGTGAGTATGGACGATCCCACCGATCTCAGGGTAGCGGCGGTACAGCGCCAGATGGGTTGGCGTGTCTGAGGAGGGTTTTTTACTGCCTTCAACCACGTTGCCGCTGGCAATATCCACCACCACCATATCGTCGGCGGTCATCACGTCATATTCCACGCCGGACGGCTTAATCACCATCAGCTTACGCGTTTCATCCACAGCGCTGACGTTACCCCAGGTAAAGGTGACTAAACCATGAGCCGGAAGCGCCAGATTGGCCGCCAGCACATCGGCTTTCAGTTTTTCTAACATGAAAATCCTCCTTCCTGCATACGTGCTTCTATCCAGCGTCGTGCCTGGATAATTTCCAGTACCGGCTCTTTTGCTTTTTCAGTCCACATTTCAATCAGAAACGACCCGCGATAGTTCAGCTCATGCAGCGTTTTGAAGATACCAATAAAGTCCACGCACCCTTCGCCAAAGGGCACATCGCGAAACTGGCCCGGATGGGTTTCGGTTACTGGCAGTGTGTCTTTCAGATGGATAGCGGCGATACGGTCGATGCCCAGCGTCAGTTCGGCAGTGACGTCATTACCCCATGCGCTGAGGTTGCCCACATCCGGGTAGACGGTGAACCACGGCGATGACAGCATTTCATCCCACTTTTTCCACTTGCTAATTGAGTTCATAAAAGCGGTATCCATGATTTCTACCGCCAGCATGACCTGCGCGGCGGCGGCTTGCTCGACTGCCCATGCCAGCCCTTCGGCAAAGCGCTGCTGCGTACCTTCGTCATGTTCCTCGTAATAGACGTCGTAACCTGCCAGTTGAATAGTGCGAATACCCAGATCGCGCGCCAGACGAATGGCTTTGGTCATGATGTCGCGCGCCCGAACGCGGACTGATTCATCGCGGCTGCCAAACGGAAAACGGCGGTGGGCGGACAGGCACATTGAGGGGATTGCCACGCCGGTTTCCAACATTGCGCTCACCAGCGATGCACGCTGAGCAGGGCTCCAGTCGAGACGCGACAGGCGTTCATCGGTTTCATCCACCGACATCTCGACGAAATCAAAACCACAGCTTTTCGCCAGCACCAGACGCTCCGGCCAGGAGAGGTCTTTCGCCAGCGCTTTTTCATAGATACCTAACGGATGATTACGCATACTGTGCTCCCCAGATAGCATCGATTTGCGTATGGAATTCAGCGGCAACCTGCGTTGGGTTTTGCGCCCCAGCCAGCGCGCGTCCGGCGATAAAGGCTTTGACGTTGATATCGCGAAACAGCGGCAGGTCGGCGGGCGTAATCCCGCCGGTAATCGACAACTCCAGACCGATATCGGAAAGCGCTTTCATGCGCGCCAGATCAGCTTCTCCCCATTGTTGTCCGCTGGCCTGAGCATCGCGGCCACGATGGTAAATTGCCTGGCGAACCCCAACGCGATACCAGTCACGGGCATCATCCAGCGTCCAGTTGCCGAACAGTTCCATCTGAATTTCGCCGCCGCAGGACTGCGCGACGCCATGGCCTTTCTCTACCGTCGCCAGTGGGGCAGCGCAGATGATAGTCATCCAGTTTGCGCCAGCGCCAAACGCTTGCTGTGCGAGGGTTTCGCCCGCATCGGCTACCTTCCAGTCGGCAACGATGATTTTATTTGGACACTGGGTACGCAGCGCTTTCACGGCAGCCAGGCCTTCGGTTAAGCAGAGAATCGTCCCTGCCTCAACGATATCAACGCTCTCTTGTAGCAGTGCGACATCGTGTTGGGCCGCCTGCAGGTTGGTGTGGTCGAGCGCCAGTTGCAGTAATGGTCGACTCATCATTCGTGCTCCTTAATGCGGGCGTGATAGCCCTGTAGTGCGGTAATTAAATTCTGGTATTGGCGGTATTTACGCTGGTAGCTGGCATGCGCCGTAGCGTCTGGCAGCAGTGTGCGAACCGGGTGCTGTAAGCTGCGCTGCGCGTCACTGAAATTGTGATAAACGCCAGTGCCTACGCGGGCGGCGAGCGCAGCGCCAAAGCAGCCGGTCTCTTCAATCTGTGGCAATTCGATACGTAAACCGCTGACGTCCGCCAGCATTTGCATCCAGATGTCGGAGTGCGCTGGACCTCCGGTGACGCGCAGGGTATGTGCCTGCGTAAAACGTTCGCGCATGCGGTTCAGATGGGTCATGTGGCTGAAAACCACGCCTTCGTAGATGGCCTGTAATAAGTGGGCACGAGTGTGTATAGCCTGCATGCCATAAAAGCCGCTGGTCATCTCCAGTCCGGCGTTACTGCCGTACAAAAAGGGCAGAAAGAAAAGCTCGCTACCGGCTTTCGGTAAGCTGGCAACGGCCTGATTAATCTCATCAAAAGAGAGTTCGCCCCACTGGGCGGTAAACCATTCCAGATTGCCTGAAGAGGTCGGACTGGCTTCATGAACGATGTACTGCCCGTCATTTACATAGCGACCATAGACATAGGGATGGGGCTCGTGGTCGCGCAGGCCGTGAGCGATCCCGCTGGTGACGGCCCAGGTACCCATCACCGCGTTGAGGGTGCGTTCATCTTCGATACCGGCGCAGAGTGCGGTGGAAACCACATCAAACAGTCCGCCGACGACGGGGGTACCCGCCGCCAGACCGGTTATGGCGGCTGTCTGAGCGGTGATTTCCCCGCATATTTCTGCTGAACCAACGATGGGGGGCAGGGCATTGTCGATTTCACTGATGCCCAGCCACTGAGTCAGCCTCGGGTCGTACTGACCCGTGGTCATATTGTAGAGGTTCGACTCGGAGATATTGCTCTCTTCACAGCCTTTGGCGCCGGTTAAGCACCAGCGCAGGTAGTCATGACCCATCATGACGCTACCAATTTGCGCGTAGCGCTGGGGGGTGTTCTCTTTCACCCAGCGCAGGAGCGATGCCGGATGACCGGTCCACAATGTCTGGCGGGTGATCGGGTAGAGCTGCTCAGGGATCCCATCTTGCTGCCAGCGCTGAACGATTTCCATCGCCCGTCGGTCAGAAGAGAGAATGGCATTGCCTAGCGGCTTATCTTGCTTATCGAGAAGGAACAGACCTTTGCCCTGAGCGGATATACCGACGCCTTTGATTTGCTCACCGCACACGCCTGTGCGCTTTAACAGCCCGGCGATGGTCGCGACGCACTGTTGCCACAGTTGGTGCATATCGCGTTCGGCGTAACCAGGCAATGGCGATATTGTCTGCAGCGATTGCCGGTTAATTCCCTGCTCATGACCTTTGGCATCATACAAACCCGCTTTCAGATATGTACCGCCACAATCAATACCCAGCCAGAAGGTCGCTTTCTCACTCATCTTTGTTATCTCATTTTTGCCGGATGGCGCTGCGCTTATCCGGCCTACGACGGTTGCTACCTGTAGGCCCGGTAAGCGAAGCGCCACCGGGCATTGTTTTAAGCTGTACGTTTATGTGGATTCAGCGTCTTTAGCGGCGCGGCACCTGCATCGCATTTCGCTGGCAGCAACAGGGCCATCAGCGCGGCCAGAGCCAGTGAAATTGCCAGGCAATAAACGCCCGCATCTTTGCTGTACAGGGTGATGAGAACGCCGACTGCGTAAGGGCCACAGAAACCACCGAGGTTGCCGAGAGCGTTGATGACCCCACGTGCGCCACCGGCCATTTCCGCACTGAACAAACGCGCTGGAATAGTCCAGAACACGCCCGCAGCCGATTGCAGGAAGAATCCGCAGCCGACCAGCGCGGCATAAGCCAGCCAGACGTTATTTTTCAGCGCCACAGAGAGGAACATGCACAGGGCAAAGCCAATCAGCGGCAGGCAGACGAACAACTTGCGTTTACCGGTGCGGTCAGAGAGTGAAGAGAACAGGAACATCCCGGCAATTGCGCCGACGTATGGCAGAATGGCGAGCATGCCGACCTGTCCCATGCTGCTGTGAGTCAACTCTTTGAGGATGGTCGGCAGCCACAGGGTGTAACCGTAAATCCCGGTCTGATAGAAGAAGTTCAGCGCGATTAGCTGCCACATGGTTTTATCGGAAAGTACTGCACCCAGAGAGGCGTTTTTGACCTCTGTTCCGGCAATAGCTTTTTGCTCGGCGGCCAGGGTTTCTACCAGGTAATTTTTCTCCGCCTCAGAGATCCAGCGTGCTTCCTGCGGACGGTCGTAAACGGTATAGGCCCACAGCACCAGGACGACGACAGACAGTAAACCTTCAATGATAAACAGCCAACGCCAGTCGAGTACGGTGATGATCCAGCCCGAGAGCGGGGCGGTAATGATCCCGGCAATCGGCACAAACATAATCACAATCGCATTGGCGCGACCGCGTTCTGCATCGGGGAACCAGTTGCTGATCATCGTCAGCACGACCGGCAGCATGCCACCTTCGGCAACGCCGAGTAAGAAGCGCAAAACCAGCAGTTGATACTGATTCGTGATTAATCCCGTCAGAACGGAAATAACCGCCCAGGCAACCAGCGACCAGCCGATAAATTTCTTGCCGCTGCCGTGAACGGCAATTTTTCCGCCGGGAACCTGTAAAAACAGATAGCCGATAAAGAAAATACCGCCGGCCAGACCGGCCATGGTGGCGGAAATACCTAATTCTTCATCCATTCCGCCGGGCATCGCGAATGCGATATTGACGCGGTCCATATAAGAAATAATACAGGCGATGAGAATAGGTGGAATAATCCGTAGCCAGCGCTGACGGGGTATGTCTTGAAGTGTAGGGCGAGAGGTCATGTTCATATTAATATTCTCGTAGAGTAGTATTTTATTTTTATAGTTTTGCTTTATTTAATGCGGCGATACCGTCGCGCAATATCGCTACACGATGGTTCACATCTGCACTGGCATTTATTTCCAGCAATTTAATGCCAGAAAATTGCAATGGGTCTGCTCCTGCGCAGGCGAATAATTCGTGGGCATGCTCTGTGGTCATTAGACCTTCTGGACAGAAAGGGGCAAACGGTGCGTGTAAGTCCTGCCACTCGCCGTATTCCCCCGCAAGCGTGGTACCGGAAAACATCAGTGCGCCCAGTTTTCCAGCCCGTTTGGTCTGCTGCGTGTGGGTCAGCGGTAGGGTGAGGCTCCGCCCTTCAATGGCCGAGCGCGCCCAGTTAATGCACACGCTGATGTCATATCCGGCTATCGCGTCCAGCACGTTGTCTAACGGTAAAAATCCTTTGCGTGGCGCGGGGCCTGTCATGGCATCGCAATGTTCCAACACCAGATCGCAGGACCAGTCCCAGCGGGTAATTTCTTTCAGCGAACGAGCAAACGCGTCGGTGGCCTGAGCGACGTTCGGGTTGCCCGCCAGCGGGGCAGCATGCAACTCCAGTGCAATCACTTTTCCGCCGTTGGCCGCATTGATATGGTTGATTTTCTGCTGCAGATGACGGTAATACGCCACGCAGGCTTTACGCTGTTCTTCATCGCTGGAGGCCAGCCCGAAACCACCATTAATACCGCGACGGCGCATGGTTTCCATAATGGCCGTGACCACGATTTGCCAGTCGCCCGGCGTATGGCGTAATAACCATTCGTCGCCTAACGGGTGCAGATGTTCAAGACAGGGCTGCTCCAGTCCGCGAATATCCGGGGTATCGGAGAGTTGTCGCCAGAATTCCTTCTCTTCCTCTTCACTCTTTTGGTGAAATGAGGGTGCACAGGGGTACGCACCGATAATATAACCGGTAGTGTTAGCTTTCATTTTTTGTGCTCCTTTTATAAAACTGAAATAGCAACCTTCACGACTATTTTGCGGATCGGTGTGGCGACAGTTTTATGACATGCTGGACGATGAACATCCTGCGGGAAAAATATGGCGTAACTTCCCGGAATCATTTCAATAAAAGATTCATGTTCGCTGGCGTGATAAAAAATAATATCGCGCTGTTCTAATAGCGATTCACTGATTTGGTTATTCCCGGTATCAATGGCGATCCCGATTTTCTCTTCACCCCAGGCCAGAAACTGAATATCCAGATAGCGGCGATGCACCTCAGGACGATTTTCGGCAACGTCACGCGTGGTTAAATCAATAATTTGCGCGAAGATATTTTTACCGTCGATCTCCACCACGCCCGGCTCCAGTTTGCGAAAATCTGTGGTGCGCAGAAAGTCGAGCGCCCTTTCAATCGCAGCAGGCAAATGGCATGGGTTAGGTTGAGCAATATGTCCGAAGATCATGGTGTTGCTCCTTACAGGGCCTGAATTTTTGCCCAGACGCTGTCGTCAACGGTGATACCGTTCCGGCGATTTTCTTCCAGTAGCTTCGTAAACTCGTGGCCCGGCAGACGGACAGGCGTGTTTTCATCTGCGCGTTCGGCGGTGGTGATGAAATCCATAATCCGCTGTAGCTTGGCATCACGGGTGGCGCCATCGATCAGCTTATCCACTTCAATGGCGATAAATATCTGTGAAACGCCATATTCATCGCTGTTATCCTGGGTGACTTCCGCAACGGAAGAGCCATCAGAAAGCAGGGTGGCAATCATATCCAGCACAATCGACAGACCTGAACCTTTCCAGTAACCCATTGGTAATATGCGGCGGTTTTGTTCGATAACGCCCGGCTCTTTGGTGAGATTGCCTTCATCATCAAAGCCACCGTCTACCGGCAGTTCGCGACCGGCCAGGCGATTCACTTCCAGCATGCCGTAGGAGAACATCGACATCGACATATCAACCATGGTGATTGGCGATGAGGGGATCGCGACGATCAGCGGGTTAGTGCCAATGCGGCACTCTTTCGAACCCCATGGTGGCATGACGGCAATCGAGTTAGTCCAGCAGATACCGATGTAACCTTTCTCCGCCGCCTGCCAGCCATAGCTGCCGCCGCGCATCCAGTGGTTGGCGTTACGCAGTGCGACCAGGCCAATACCGTGATCGGAGGCCAGCTCAATGGCTCTGTCCATCATCTTTTTCGCCGTCAGATTGCCGATCGAACGCTGAGCATCCCATTGTTCAATCGCCCCTAGGCTGGTAATGCGTTGCGGTTTGGCCTCAGGAATGATGTCGCCGTTATCCAATTGCTGAATAAAACGAGGAAAACGATTCACACCGTGCGAATAAACGCCGGACTCGGTGGTGCGCGCAAACATTTCGGCACAGGCATCGGCGGTTTCAACGGCAATACCGCGTGCTAGCAGTACCCGATTGAACGCATCTTTCAACTGCTCAAAAGTGACTTTCATTCCTGTTTCCTTGTTTAAATTTGATCGCTTTTTTATCTCTAAATTTCACTATACGAAATCTGATTTCAAATATAGCGATCAAATTTTGACAGATCAACGGGGTGGTCTATTTTTTAAAATCATCAAAATCAAATAGTTGTGTTTTTTCGGTTCAGATCGTGAACTGAAACACACTTTGCGCTACCATCAGAGCGCGACGAAAAGGGGAGCGGAAGCGATGGGCACAAAAGAGAGTGAAATGACGCAAGACAAAGAGAGGCCAGCCGGAAGTCAGAGCCTGTTCCGTGGTTTGATGTTGATTGAGATTCTGAGTAACTATCCGAATGGGTGCCCATTGGCCCATCTGTCTGAACTGGCCGGGCTGAACAAAAGTACAGTGCATCGACTCCTGCAAGGGCTGCAGTCCTGCGGATATGTCACGCCTGCACCTGCTGCGGGTAGCTATAGGCTGACCACCAAATTTATCGCCGTTGGGCAGAAGGCACTGTCGTCACTGAATATCATCCATGTTGCCGCGCCGCACCTCGAAGCGTTGAATATTGCTACTGGTGAAACAATCAACTTCTCCAGCCGTGAAGATGACCACGCGATTCTGATTTATAAGCTGGAACCGACGACGGGCATGCTGCGTACTCGCGCTTATATCGGTCAACATATGCCACTGTATTGCTCCGCGATGGGTAAAATTTACATGGCGTTTGGGCATGCGGATTATGTGAAATCTTACTGGGAGAGCCATCAGGATCTTATTCAGCCGCTGACCCGCAATACCATTACCGGTTTACCGGCGATGTACGACGAATTGGCGCAGATCCGCGAAAGCAGTATGGCGATGGATCGGGAAGAGAACGAATTGGGCGTTTCCTGTATTGCCGTGCCGGTGTTTGATATTCATGGTCGGGTGCCGTACGCAGTGTCAATTTCACTCTCTACCTCGCGACTTAAGCAGATAGGGGAAAAAAATCTACTCAAGCCGCTACGGGAAACCGCGCAGGCGATTTCAAATGAGCTGGGTTTTACCGTTCGCGATTAAGGTTATTCAGGCACCTGACAATATTTAACCGTTTCCCCTGTCCGATCAAAGCGTCAGGGGCGGTCTCTCTGGCACTCTGTGGTTTTCACGCAGAGGGAGGGGGCAATGAACGTGTTTATTATGGCGGATGCGGCAAAATGTATTGGGTGTCGTACCTGCGAAGTTGCCTGCGTCGTCGCGCATCAGCAAAATCAGGACTGTGCTTCGGTCTCTTCTTCTGCGTTTATACCGCGGATTCGGGTCATCAAAGACGACGCCTTTACCACGGCGGTCGCCTGCCATCAATGCGAAGACGCTCCCTGTGCGAATGTTTGTCCAACTCACGCCATTCGTCGTGAACATGGGCATATCTTCGTTGAACAGGCACGTTGTATTGGTTGTAAAAGCTGTATGCTGGCCTGCCCGTTTGGGGCAATGAATGTCGTTGCCCGTTCGTCGCGGGTGCAGGCGATAAAATGCGATTTGTGCTGGCATCGCGAGGCGGGACCAGCGTGTGTCGAAGCCTGCCCGACCAGCGCGTTGCAGTGTATTGATGTCGTCAGTATTCAGCGCCAGCGCCTGCGTTCACAGCCGCTGTGAAGTGAGCCCGACCCGCACTTGGGTCGGGTTTGCGTTAGCCTTCCAGCCAGGCGCGTTCGATCTCTTCAGCCAGAATCTTCACGCCAGCTTCGATTTTCTCCGGCTCTGGCACGTAGTTCATCCGCATGCACTGATGGGTATGCGGCCAGGGTTTATCCAGCCCCGGGAAGAAGTAGTCACCAGGAACCATCAGTACGCCGCGCGCTTTCAGACGCTGATACAACAGTTCGGTGGTGATCGGTAAATCTTTGAACCATAGCCACAGGAAAATCGCGCCTTCAGGTTTATGGATAAGGCAGCGATCTTCTGACAAATAGCGGCGAATAATCGCAATCGTCTCCTGAACGCGCTGATAGTAAAACGGCTTGATAACCGTTTCGGACAGGCGCAGCAGATCGTTACGTTTAATCATCTCGCACATCATCGCCGGTCCCATCCCGCCAGGTGCAAGGCTGATGATGCCGTTCATATTGGTAATCGCAGTGATGATTTTTTCATTCGCGATAATGATACCGCAGCGGGAGCCTGGCAGACCCAGCTTGGAAAGGCTCATGCACAACACAATGTTGGGGTTCCACAGTGGGCGTGCTTCGCTAAAGATAATGCCAGGGAATGGTACGCCATAGGCGTTATCAATCACCAGCGGGATCCCATGCTGGTTGGCCAGCCGGTCCAGCTTCATCAGCTCGTCGTCGGTGATCACGTTGCCTGTCGGGTTAGTGGGGCGCGACACGCAGATCATCCCCGTCTCTTCACCGATGTGCAGGTGTTCAAAATCAACGTGATACTTAAACTGGCCTTCCGGTAGCAGCTCAATGTTCGGACGTGCTGAGACGAAGAGATCTTCTTCCAGCCCTGAATCGGCATAGCCAATGTATTCCGGGGCTAACGGGAATAACACTTTTTGCGTTGTTCCGTCAGCGCGGCGTCCGGCGAACAGATTGAATAAGTAGAAAAACGCGCTCTGACTGCCATTTGTCAGTGCAATATTTTGTGGCTCGATATCCCAACCCTGCTTCTCACGTAGCAGTTTCGCCAGTTCAGACAGTAGCTCGGTTTTCCCTTGCGGACCGTCATAATTGCAAAGCGCATCAGTGGCTTTGCCGTTTGCCAGCATATCTGTCAGCAGAGACTGGAAGTAATTTTGCATCTCTGGAATTTGCGCCGGATTACCACCGCCGAGCATGATGGCGCCTGGGGTGCGTAAACCGTCGTTGAGGTCCTCCATCAGGCGGGTGATGCCTGAATGGCGGGTAAATTTGTCGCCAAAAAGTGAGAATGTCATAGCAGGGGGTCTGTCGAACTGAGTAGTAAAGTGGCTAACCATAGCGCTACCTATGGCAGGGTGCAAATCAGGGGGAACGAGCTGGATTGATGTTTTGTGCTGCAGATGTTTGCCTGGCTGGTTTTTTATTTTGTGTTGGGCTTCCCGCTGTATGCACAGCGGGAAGCCTGTTGGGATCAGGGCTGACCGGCCCACACCACCATCACCTTATCGTCGCCATGCTCGCGGATAAATCCGTATCCCTGCGTCAATGTCAGCGTGGTCTGTTTACCAGCACCGATGGCGGGATGTCTGGCCCGGAACTGACTGATGCGCTGCCAGTGAGCGACGCTGGCGGCAGATTTCCCGGCCACATCCTGCCAGTTCATTTCTGAGCGCGTACCCTGCAATGGGTCTGAACCTGTTGGTCCAAAGGGCCGGGCCGACTCGTCTCCGTAAAAGAGTTGTACCGCGCCTGGCGCCAGCAGCAATAGCTCGGCGGCTTTGTCTCCACCTTCGCGGAACAGACGCGTATCGTGCGAGGAAAGATAGCTCAGAACGTTGAAATCCTGCAATTTCTCAGCCATCTGTTGCCAGGTGACATCCATATTTGCCAGACAATCGACGGCCTTCGCCGCCTGCTCCTGATAGTCGAAATTGATCATCGCATCAAAGCCGTGACGGTAATAGTCGCTTTGCATCACGCCGTGACCCCAGGCCTCGCCGGTCATCCAGAAAGGTTTGTCATCCAGCGCTTTATCCGGGTTCGCTTTCTTCCATTCAACCAGCGCCGTGCTGGCCTGTGTTTTTAACTGCTGCCAGGCGGGAAGTTCGACGTGTTTGGCGGTATCGACCCGAAACCCGTCAATCCCGTAATCACGCACCCACTGGCTGAGCCAGTGGGTCAGATAATCTCGGGGCGTGTAACCAGCAATAGCTTTAGCGTGCGTATCTGGTTTGTGTAGATAAAAGTTTGGCAGCCCGGAAGGCGTGGTGGATTCGGTTTTCAGATCGGGCAGGAAAGCCAGCGACATGGTCAGGTCGTCAAAACCCGGATTGTCGTAATCACCAATATCGGTGCGGATCCAGTTTTTCCCCCACCATTTTTCCCAGCCTGCTTTATCGCTGAAGTTGATATAATCATTAAAGCTGTGCCAGCTTTGCCCGGCGGCTGGCTTCCAGTCCGTCCAGCGTTCACCGAGCGTGTTTTTCAGTTCATCGCCCGACAAGTACAGGGCCCCAAACTGATACTCCTGCATATCCGCCAGCGTGGCGTAGCCGGTATGATTCATGACGACATCAAACAGGATGCGAATGCCGCGCTGGTGCGCGCCGTCAACCAGCGCACGCAGGTCAGCTTCATTACCCATATTCGCATCGAGCGTGGTCCAGTCCTGAGTGTAATAGCCGTGGTAAGCATAATGGGGGAAATCACCTTTGGTGCCACCGCCGACCCAGCCGTGAATTTGCTCAAACGGCGCGCTGATCCACAGGGCGTTGATGCCTAACTGTTGTAGATAGTCGAGTTTGCTGGCGAGCCCGCGCAAATCGCCCCCGTGGAAAGTACCAATTTCCTGCATGCCGTCGTTGCGACGCCCGTAGCTGTGGTCGTTGCTCGGGTCACCATTTACAAAGCGATCCGTCAGGACGAAATACACCGTAGCGTTATGCCAGTCGAAAGCGGCCGGGGCATCAGTTTCCGCCCGTTCCAGAAGCAACAGTCCGTTACTGGCTGTGGCAGGCTGTAGGGTAATCGACCCATTTTTTACCGTTGCCGTTTGCTGGCTGTAGAAATCACGCACCACGGCACCTTCCGGAAAGGTCTGGCTCACATCCAGTGTTAACGGCGAACCATCCCATTTCGGGCACTGGCGAATCTGGGTCGTGACAGGGTCTGCGGCTCTTTTTACCGAGAGCATCAACGTTGGCGTTCCGGAGCGGGTATCCACTTCCAGCGTGTAATCGCCGTCTTTGAATAAGCGCCACTGCGGCGGGGCGCCTTCACACGGTTTTAGCGACAGCATCTGGTTGAGTTTTATCGCATCAGCAGGCTGCCAGCACTGTTGGTCAAAATTTAGGATTAAAGGACGCGTACCCTTCGTCAACGCTGCATGGCTGACGAATTTACCCGTACCTTCCGCTTCGAAGGTGGGGAGTCCCTGAGAAGTCCATGATGAGGCGATGGCAATGCCGGGCATGAGCGCCAGCGCAACGGCGGCAAGTTTCATAATGCTGTCCTTGGTGCTGCGATTTTCGCCAGTTTGCCAGTGAAATCAGGCCGGAAACTCCTCCTTTGAGTCGATTCCGCCAGGAGGAGAAGTGAGGGTGAGCGATCGCGCGCAAAAAATGAACTTATTTTGCGATAACCTCCACATTTTCTTCGAATTAATAGCACCCTGAACCGTTAATGCGTGACATGGTTTCAGAATTGGACTATTCCTTTGGGTGCTCTTGACGGCTATTTTTGATATGATTTGAGATTCATCTCTCATTTTTGTGAAAAATATAAGGTGTTGGAATGTATAAATCCGACCAGGAGACCTAATGATATTGACTCCCATTCGACGATATGGGGCAATGATTCTTATGTTACTCACCGTTGCATTTTCGGGTGAGGTGCTGGCAAAGACACACACGGCGACAACGAGTCACAAGCCCCAGGTAATCAAGACAAGTAATACACAGGTAAGCAGTAAACAAGAGTATTCTCGCAATAGTGCAAAGAGTAGTTCACTTCCTGATTTGCGAAAATACCCTTCCGGAACACCAAGGAAAAAAGCGTTTCTCCGGACGGTTATGCCTTATATTACCAGTCAAAATGCTGCCATTACGGCGGACCGTAACTGGTTGATTTCAAAACAGTACCAGAACCGCTGGTCACCGACTGAGCGTACGCGTATGAAAGACATCGCGAAGCGCTACAAGGTGAGCTGGTCTGGCAACACGCGTAAAATCCCATGGAATACGCTGCTTGAGCGCGTAGACATTATCCCGACCAGTATGGTGGCAACCATGGCTGCGGCTGAAAGTGGCTGGGGTACGTCGAAGCTGGCGCGTAGCAACAACAACCTGTTTGGCATGAAATGTGGCAAAGGTCGTTGTAACAATGCCCCGGGTAAGGTGAAAGGCTACTCACAGTTTGAATCGGTGAAAGAGTCGGTGAATGCTTACGTCATCAACCTGAACACGCATCCGGCTTACTCTTCATTCCGTAAGTCACGTGCGCAGCTGCGTAAAGCCGATCAGGAAGTCACCGCTACCGCGATGATTCATAAGCTGAAGGGTTATTCCACTAAAGGACAGAGCTACAACAACTATCTGTTCGCAATGTATCAGGATAACCAGCGTTTAATCGCCGCGCATATGTAATTCTGTGTGCCGGATGGCGGCTTCGCCGCATCCGGCAATAATCCTCACAGCAACACTTCGCTGTTCACATCGCGATACTCTTTGGGCGTCGTGTCATACTCTTTCTTAAAGACCGAATAAAAATATTGCAGAGACGGATAGCCGCACATCTGTGAGATTTCGTTGATTGAAAGCGTGGTAGATATCAACAGGCTGCGCGCTTTTTCCAGCTTTTCGGCATGAATCACGGCGTGGATAGTCTCTCCAACTTCTTCTTTAAAACGCTTCTCCAGATTCGAACGAGAAATCCCCACTGAATCCAGCACTTGTTCAACCTTAATACCTTTACAGGCATGGTTGCGGATAAAGTGCATCGCCTGAATCACCGCCGGATCGGTTAATGAACGGTAGTCGGTTGAGCGGCGTTCAATGACGCGCACCGGAGGAACCAGTGTACGTTGCAGCGGCAGCTCTTCATTTGCCAGTAAACGATGTAAGAGCTTAGCGGCCTGATACCCCATCTGCCTGGCTCCCTGGGCCACGGATGACAGTGCCACCCGCGACAGATAGCGGGTCAGTTCTTCGTTGTCGATCCCAATTACACACAGCTTTTCCGGAACCGGAATATGCAGGTGCTCGCAGACTTGCAGGACGTGTCGTGCCCGCGCGTCGGTAACGGCGATAATACCGGTTTGCGGCGGTAGTGTTTGTAGCCAGTCCGCCAGACGATTTTGCGCGTGCTGCCAGTTTTCCGGTGCGGTTTCCAGCCCCTGATAGACAACACCGCGGTACTTCTCTTTGGCAACCAACTGGCAAAACGCATACTCACGTTCCTCGGCCCAGCGTTTTCCGCTTGACGATGGCAGACCATAGAATGCAAAGCGGTTAATCCCTTTTTCCTTCAGGTGCAGGAAAGCGCTTTCTACCAACGCGTGGTTGTCGGTGGCGATGTAATGTACCGGTGGATAATCTTGCTCCAGATGGTAGGAGCCTCCAACGCCGATGATGGGAACTTCAACATCGGCAAGTAATTGCGCAATATCATCATCGTCATAATCAGCAATAACGCCGTCGCCTAACCAGTCTTTAATATTATCGATACGGGCGCGGAAATCTTCCTCAATGAATATATCCCACTCGGATTGCGATGCCTGTAAATATTCACCCACACCTTCTACCACCTGGCGGTCGTAGGCTTTATTGGCATTAAATAGCAGAGTGATGCGGTGACGTTTATCAAACATAAGAACCTGTCCTGGAAAGGTTAACGTGGGCCTGTCGATACTAGCAAAACCGCAGGTACGACTGCTTGATGAAGCGTGACAAAATTCCTGATTGCCTGAGGCTACGCAAAATTTACATACTGGTCGCGGGATGACAATTGTCATTTTTTATCTGCGCATTACGGTTTTTTGTTTAATGACTAACCTTCGATCGCGATCGCTTTTTTATTTCTTTATTTAGCGCGTTTTTTTGGGAGCCAGCGCACGTTTGGGTATTCTCTTAATGGCGGTGTGAAATAACGTAATTGAGCAATAAATCAGGAAATTCCAGTATAGCCATATCGC
Source organism: Citrobacter sp. Cpo045 (assembly GCF_030332875.1). NCBI lineage: Bacteria > Pseudomonadati > Pseudomonadota > Gammaproteobacteria > Enterobacterales > Enterobacteriaceae > Citrobacter > Citrobacter sp. Cpo045. Next base: position 221,078 of record NZ_JAOWGZ010000107.1, on the reverse strand, counting down.
AGTTTACTTGCCGTATTACCTGATTATGGAGCTTATTATGCCGGCTTATTTTGACCAACTCGATCGTGTTCGTTTCGAAGGCACTCAATCCACCAACCCGCTCGCATTTCGCCATTACAACCCTGACGAAATCGTATTGGGCAAGCGCATGGAAGATCATCTGCGTTTTGCGGCCTGCTACTGGCATACCTTCTGCTGGAACGGGGCGGATATGTTCGGTATGGGCGCTTTCGATCGTCCATGGCAGCAGCCTGGTGAAGCTTTGGCGCTGGCGAAACGCAAAGCGGATGTGGCATTTGAGTTTTTCCACAAGCTGAACGTGCCTTACTACTGCTTCCATGACGTGGATGTTTCGCCGGAAGGCGCGTCTTTGAAAGAGTACAAAAACAACTTTGCGCAGATGGTTGATGTGCTGGCGGCAAAACAGGAACAGAGCGGCGTGAAGCTGCTGTGGGGTACAGCAAACTGCTTCACTAACCCACGCTACGGTGCGGGTGCGGCCACAAACCCAGATCCAGAAGTGTTCAGCTGGGCCGCCACGCAGGTGGTTACGGCCATGGATGCCACGCACAAGTTAGGTGGTGAAAACTACGTTCTGTGGGGCGGCCGTGAAGGTTATGAAACACTGCTGAATACCGATCTGCGTCAGGAACGTGAGCAGATTGGTCGTTTCATGCAATTAGTCGTGGAACACAAACACAAAATCGGTTTCCAGGGCACTTTGCTTATCGAGCCGAAACCGCAGGAACCGACCAAGCACCAGTACGACTACGATGCGGCGACCGTGTACGGATTCCTCAAGCAGTTCGGCCTGGAAAAAGAGATCAAACTGAATATCGAAGCCAACCACGCTACGCTTGCAGGCCATTCGTTCCATCACGAAATCGCCACCGCTATCGCGCTGGGTCTGTTTGGCTCTGTCGATGCCAACCGCGGCGACGCACAGCTGGGCTGGGATACCGACCAGTTCCCGAACAGCGTAGAAGAGAATGCCTTGGTGATGTACGAAATCCTGAAAGCGGGCGGCTTCACTACCGGCGGCCTGAACTTTGATGCCAAAGTACGTCGTCAGAGCACCGATAAATACGATCTGTTCTATGGTCATATTGGCGCGATGGATACCATGGCGCTGTCGCTGAAAATTGCGGCCCGTATGATTGAAGACGGTGGCCTGGATCAGCGTGTGGCTAAACGTTATGCCGGTTGGAATGGTGAACTGGGCCAGCAAATTCTGAAAGGCCAGATGACGCTGACAGAAATTGCGCAGTACGCTGAACAACACAACCTGGCGCCAGTGCACCAGAGCGGTCATCAGGAATTGCTGGAAAATCTGGTAAACCATTATTTGTTCGACAAATAACGGGTCTCTGAGAACGTCCGTAAGCCCGGTCAGCTAGCGCTACCGGGCCTTTCTTTAAGGAACGATGCCTTATGTATATCGGGATAGATCTTGGCACATCAGGCGTAAAGGCCATTCTGCTCAATGAGCAGGGCGATGTGGTGGCTTCAAAAACGGAGAAACTCACCGTCTCGCGCCCGCACCCGTTATGGTCAGAACAAGACCCAGAGCAGTGGTGGCTGGCAACGGATCGCGCGGTAAAAGCACTGGGTCAGCAGCATTCACTCCGCGAGGTGAAAGCGTTGGGGATTGCCGGGCAGATGCACGGCGCGACGCTACTGGATGAACAACAGAAGGTATTGCGTCCGGCTATCTTATGGAACGACGGTCGCTGTGCTGAAGAGTGCGTGATGCTGGAGAGTCAGGTTCCGCAGTCTCGAGCCATCACTGGCAACCTGATGATGCCTGGCTTTACCGCGCCAAAACTGCTGTGGGTGCAACGCCACGAGCCGGAGATTTTCAACCAGATTGATAAAGTCCTGCTGCCGAAAGATTACCTGCGTTTGCGCATGACCGGTGATTTTGCCAGCGATATGTCTGATGCGGCAGGGACAATGTGGCTGGATGTCGCGAAGCGTGACTGGAGCGATGTCATGCTGGCTGCCTGTAAACTGACTCGCGCACATATGCCTGCGCTCTATGAAGGCAGCGAGATTACCGGAACCTTATTGCCAGACGTCGCTAAAGCCTGGGGAATGCAGGAGGTTGCGGTTGTTGCCGGAGGCGGTGATAACGCGGCGGGCGCGGTTGGCGTAGGTATGATGAATGCCGGTCAGGCGATGCTTTCGCTGGGGACATCCGGCGTCTATTTTGCGGTGAGTGATGGTTTCCTTAGCAAACCGGAAAGTGCGGTTCACAGTTTTTGCCATGCTTTGCCTGAGCGATGGCATCTGATGTCTGTAATGTTAAGTGCGGCATCGTGTCTGGACTGGGCGGCAAAATTAACCGGACTGGCGAGCGTTCCTGCGTTGATTGACGCTGCGCAACAGGCGGATGAACACGCGGAGCCGGTCTGGTTTTTACCTTATTTGTCCGGCGAGCGTACGCCGCATAACAATCCGCAGGCTAAGGGCGTATTTTTCGGTCTGACTCATCAGCATGGTCCGGCAGAACTGGCGCAGGCGGTGCTGGAAGGTGTGGGTTTCGCGCTGGCTGACGGTATGGACGTGGTACATGCCTGTGGCGTTCAGCCCGCCAGCATTACGCTGATCGGCGGTGGGGCACGCAGTGAATACTGGCGTCAGATGCTATCTGACATCAGCGGATTGCAGTTGGATTACCGTACCGGCGGTGACGTTGGCCCTGCACTCGGCGCGGCGCGCCTGGCGCAAGTTGCCATGAATCCGCAAACGTCGTTATCAGAGTTACTGCCTCAGCTTACGCTGGAGCAGGCGCATTATCCTGACGCGGAGCGTCATGCTCGTTATCAACAGCGTCGAGAAACCTTCCGTCGTATCTATCAGCAATTACAACCGCTGATGTCCTGACCACTTTCCCCTCTGGCTAGCAGAGGGGAATTTGCCGCATACATATATCCACAAAAATAATAAGTTACACGTATGGATGTATTCTGAAAGTCCTGCGTAGTCGCTTTTTTCTGTGTTGTCTTTAGCGGGTTATTCATATTGTATCCATGATGGATAAGGAGATCCCAATGAAGACAACCAGGCTGTTGCCATGGATATTATTTCTCTCAGGCATACTGACTTACAGTATCGGTTTATGGCGCGCATGCCCGTTATTGAGCGGCAAGGGGTATTTTTTGGGGGCGCTGATGACGGGGATGTTCGTAACGTATGCCTATCAGCGCGCAGTAAATCTCAATCAAAACGATGAACGCTTCGCTTCCGTATGTCAGATGGTGGCGCTCATCACGGCAGGGTTGTTGCTGGTGGGGGTGTGGAATGCCCCGTTGGCGCCCTTCGAAATAGGGTTATACCCGGCAGCATTCTTCGTCTGTTTAATGGGGCAATTTTTACTTCAGCGTTCGTGTAATCGGGCGCTGCCTGGAGACACCTAACTCACCAGCCTACGTGTATCAATACGCTGCAACAGAATAGACAACAGTAAACTTCCTGCCAGCGTGGCGCTGAAAATCCACAGCATATCCAGCGGTGGCCAGTTTTTGAGTTCAATTCCGTTGGTACGTAGTGCGTGAATGATCAGCGCATGAAAACCATAAATGCCCAATGAATGGCGAGAAATAAGGCCCAGTAGCGGCAGGGTACGTGTGCTGAGCGTATTTTTGACCAGCGTCAGGAGCGAGACGGCGCAAATAAATACCGCTGGGCCGCAGTAGAGGTACCAGGTGTCGGCAAAATTTCCTCGCCAGCGCAGTTCATGCAATGTGCCACGAGAAATAATAAATACTGCGGTAATAAATACCGCCGCACAGAGCCAGCTGAGCGCACGCTTTTGCGTATCCATCATGCCAATCGCCCGGCCCAGCATGCCGTACAGGATGTAATAGAAAGTATCGCCACTGATGTACAGGTTGACTGGGAGCCACTCAAAGCCGCCGATTTTTTGCGAGACGGTGTTGGGATTGGCAATCACCCCAATCACAACCATGAGCGCCAGTAGCATCTTGCCGCTGATATTTTTCACCTGTATCAGCGGAGAAACCAGGTAGATGACGGCGATCGCGAAGAAAAACCACAGGTGATAGAACACCGGCTTTTGCAGCAGGTTCTTCAGCGACAGCTCCGCGTTGATCGAGGTAAACAGCAGGATATAGGCCAGCGCCACGCTGCTGTAGAACAGAATGCAAAGTGCGATGCGCAGGAAATGGCGCGGTTTGGCGCTACGCTCACCAAAGAACAGATAGCCCGAAATCATAAAGAACAGCGGAACGCTGACGCGAGAGGCTGAATTGAGCACGTTAGCCAGATCCCAATTCAACGGGCTGACGCTTTGCGCATTGGTGATGTACCAGGTTGTGGTGTGGATCATCACGACCATTAAACAGGCTATCCCGCGCAGGTTATCAATCCAGAAAATTTTGGGCTGCATCAGTTCCTCTGTGTCCATTAAAAAAAGTCTGACCGATATTTTGCGAACGTAGCTCACTGGAATAATCCGAGTTCTTACGCTAAAGCTTGAGATGGTCTGATGAGATTCTCAAAATAGGATCTGTTTCCAGACACTAATAATAAGACTGACCAGCAAACCAGGCGGTAATAAAATGATGATGAAGTATTTCTTTCCCGCGATCGCTGCCCTTTTGCTGGTAGCGTGCGCTGACACACAATCGTCTGCACCTGCGCAGAAAGCGCAAAAGGTTAAGGTCAGTGCCACACGTTCGCTGGATATGGAGTCATTGTGCAAAAATGAGGCGGCGCAACGCTACAACACTGGCGCGCAGAAAATTGATATCTCTGGACTGGAACAATTCCAGGGCAGCTATGAGATGCGTGGTTCTACCTTCCGTAAAGAGAGTTTTGTCTGTTCTTTTGATGCAGACGGGCAGTTTTTGCACCTTTCCATGCGCTAAGTTCCCCCTTTTTCCCGTTTCGTACTGTATATCTTGCAGCCAGCGGGTATACTGATCGCTTCCTTTAAATCCACACGTATCCAGCACGAAATAATATGCAAAAGTTTGATACCAGGACCTTCCAGGGCTTGATCCTGACCTTACAGGATTACTGGGCTCGCCAGGGCTGCACCATCGTTCAACCATTGGACATGGAAGTCGGCGCGGGAACATCTCACCCAATGACCTGCCTGCGTGCGCTGGGGCCGGAGCCGATGGCGACTGCTTATGTGCAGCCTTCTCGTCGTCCGACCGATGGCCGCTATGGCGAAAACCCGAACCGCTTACAGCACTACTATCAGTTCCAGGTAGTGATTAAGCCGTCTCCGGACAACATTCAGGAGCTGTACCTGGGTTCTCTGAAAGAACTGGGTATGGACCCGACCATTCACGATATCCGTTTCGTGGAAGATAACTGGGAAAACCCGACGCTGGGTGCCTGGGGTCTGGGTTGGGAAGTGTGGCTGAACGGCATGGAAGTGACGCAGTTCACCTACTTCCAGCAGGTTGGTGGCCTGGAATGTAAACCAGTAACCGGGGAAATTACTTACGGTCTGGAACGTCTGGCCATGTACATTCAGGGCGTAGACAGCGTTTACGACCTGGTCTGGAGCGACGGCCCGCTGGGTAAAACCACTTACGGCGACGTGTTCCATCAGAACGAAGTGGAGCAATCCACCTACAACTTCGAATACGCCGACGTGGACTTCCTGTTCACCTGCTTCGAGCAGTACGAGAAAGAAGCGCAGCAGCTGCTGGCGCTGGAAAATCCGCTGCCGCTGCCTGCGTATGAACGTATTCTGAAAGCCGCCCATAGCTTCAACCTGCTGGATGCGCGTAAAGCCATCTCCGTCACCGAGCGTCAGCGCTATATCCTGCGCATTCGCACCCTGACCAAAGCAGTGGCAGAAGCTTATTACGCTTCCCGTGAAGCCCTTGGCTTCCCGATGTGCAACAAAGACAAATAAGAGGCGGCCATGTCTGAGAAAACTTTTCTGGTGGAAATCGGCACTGAAGAGCTGCCACCAAAAGCACTGCGCAGCCTGGCTGAGTCCTTTGCTGCAAACTTTACCGCGGAGCTGGATAACGCTGGCATCGCGCACGGCAACGTTGAGTGGTTCGCCGCGCCGCGTCGTCTGGCGCTGAAAGTCGCGAATCTGGCGGAATCTCAACCCGATCGCGAAGTTGAAAAACGCGGTCCGGCCATTGCTCAGGCGTTTGACGCTGAAGGCAAACCGAGCAAAGCGGCAGAAGGTTGGGCACGTGGCTGCGGTATCACGGTTGATCAGGCTGAGCGTCTGACTACCGACAAAGGCGAATGGCTGCTGTACCGTGCGCATGTAAAAGGCGAAAGCGCAGAAACGCTGCTGCCAAACATGATCGCCACGTCACTGGCGAAGCTGCCTATCCCGAAACTGATGCGCTGGGGCGCGTCTGATGTCCACTTCGTGCGTCCGGTTCACACCGTGACCCTGCTGTTGGGCGACAAAGTGATTCCGGCAACGATTCTGGGCATTCAGTCCGATCGCGTGATCCGTGGACACCGCTTTATGGGCGAGCCGGAATTCACCATCGATTCTGCCGATCAGTACCCGGAAATCCTGCGTGAACGCGGCAAAGTAATTGCGGATTACGCTGAGCGTAAAGCGAAAATCAAAGCCGATGCTGAAGAAGCGGCGCGTAAGATTGGCGGTAACGCTGACCTGAGCGAAAGCCTGCTGGAAGAAGTCACCTCGCTGGTGGAATGGCCGGTAGTGCTGACCGCGAAATTCGAAGAGAAATTCCTCGCTGTTCCGTCTGAAGCGCTGGTACACACCATGAAAGGTGACCAGAAGTACTTCCCGGTTTACGCGAACGACGGCAAACTGCTGCCGAACTTTATCTTCGTTGCCAACATCGAATCGAAAGATCCGATCCAGATTATCTCCGGTAACGAGAAAGTCGTTCGTCCGCGCCTGGCGGATGCCGAGTTCTTCTTCAATACCGACCGTAAAAAACGTCTGGAAGACCATCTGCCGCGTCTGCAAACCGTGCTGTTCCAACAGCAACTGGGTACGCTGCGCGACAAGACTGACCGTATCCAGGCGCTGGCGGGCTGGATTGCTGGTCAGATTGGCGCTGATGTTAACCACGCAACGCGTGCTGGCCTGCTGTCCAAGTGTGACCTGATGACCAACATGGTCTTCGAGTTCACCGACACCCAGGGTGTGATGGGCATGCACTACGCGCGTCACGATGGCGAAGCAGAAGATGTAGCTGTGGCGCTGAACGAGCAGTATCAGCCGCGTTTTGCCGGTGATGACCTGCCGTCGAACCCGGTAGCTTGTGCCGTGGCGATTGCTGACAAGATGGACACCCTGGCGGGTATCTTCGGTATCGGTCAGCATCCGAAAGGCGACAAAGACCCGTTTGCGCTGCGTCGTGCTGCGCTGGGTGTGCTGCGTATTATCGTTGAGAAGAACCTGAATCTGGATCTGCAAACGCTGACCGAAGAAGCGGTTCGTCTGTATGGTGACAAGCTGACCAACGCCAACGTGGTGGATGACGTTATCGACTTTATGCTCGGTCGCTTCCGCGCCTGGTATCAGGACGAAGGTTATACCGTCGACACTATTCAGGCCGTACTAGCACGTCGTCCGACTCGTCCGGCTGATTTTGACGCACGTATGAAGGCGGTTTCGCACTTCCGTACGCTGGAAGCCGCGTCCGCGCTGGCTGCCGCGAACAAGCGTGTATCGAACATCCTGGCGAAGTCTGAAGAGACGCTGAATGACCGCGTGAATGCGGCAACGCTGAAAGAGCCGGAAGAAATTGCGCTGGCGATGCAGGTGGTTGTGCTGCGCGATAAGCTGGAGCCTGTCTTCGCTGCCGGTCGTTACCAGGAAGCGCTGGTTGAGTTGGCGGAACTGCGTGAACCGGTTGATGCGTTCTTCGAGAAAGTGATGGTCAACGTAGAAGATAAAGATCTGCGTATTAACCGTCTGTCTATGCTCGAAAAACTGCGCGAGCTGTTCCTGCGCGTGGCAGATATTTCTCTGCTGCAGTAACGGCCCTGCGCTGACTTAGAAAATGCCGGATGGCGGCTTCGCCTTATCCGGCCTACGAGAGAAACACCAGTAGGCCGGATAAGCATTACGCCATCCGGCATTTTTTTATGTTGTTAGCGCAACTGCAATTTTGTCAGACATGTCTGGCTGTCTTCCATCGTCTTAATAGGATACTCCGCCGTTTTACCGTTGTAGCTCACTGCAATGGTGCCTTCCATATTGCGCGGTAGCCATACCCCGACAAAGCCATTACGGCCGCTCTTCATCGCTTTTTGTACCACCACATCACCCTTGTTATCCGTCACTTTGACATTGAATGTCTTCTCCGGCATTTCGCCCTGGCAGCCAGAAAGGCTGTGGTTGAAACAAGGATGTGTTTGCCATTCATACGGTGCAAACGACAGATAGAACTTGTCACCGAGCGGCAGGGTATAAACCTGATCGCCCGAAGAGAGCTTCAACGCGGTGCTGGTGATGGACGCGGAGTACGGCAGCGGGCGACTCTGCGGTGACTGATCAATCGTCTCTACGATTTGTTCGACGGATTTCCCGCTAAGCCCGTGTTCGGCCAGAAAAGTAGCTTCCGGCGTTGCCGCGAACGCAGTACCTGTAGTGAGCAAACCTAAAATCAGCAGCAGTGAGGATTTCGACATAGCTTCAATTCCTTGTGAAAATTGTGGAATATAGACTGGCTCACTATAAAGCTTGCCCTTAGGGAAAGGTCAAAGGGGCGACGGGTAAAGTAATGCAAAGAAGCGTTTAGGTGGGATGTACTGCGAAGTACAGATAAAAAAAATCCCCGCCGTTTGGCAGGGATTCAGAATTTTGAGCTTTTTAAGCTTACAGGCTGGTTACGTTGCCAGCTGCCGGGCCTTTAGCGCCGCTTTCGATGGTGAAGGAAACTTTCTGACCTTCGTCCAGAGATTTGTAGCCATCGTTCTGGATAGCAGAGAAGTGTACGAACACGTCTTTAGAGCCATCGTCAGGAGTGATGAAGCCGAAACCTTTGTCAGCGTTGAACCATTTTACGATACCAGTCATTTTACCGGACATAGTGTATTACCTTTTAAAAAATAAGTGTGCCTTTCGGCGATATGGCGTGCTTTACAGATTTTTTAACAGTAAAGGAAATGCTCACTACGAAGGGTATCAACGATAACTCTTGAAGGGACTTGCCTTACTAACTGCTGTAATGGTCTGTACGTCAAACCGTTGAGGGCATTAACTCATTTTACGCATGTGGATGCAACTACTATTTTCTTTTTTGTGGATAACCTTCGTAAGAGAACGGCCCTGAAACAGGACCGTTCTTAAGCAAAATTGAAAAATAGTTCAATCCATCAGTTGCTTACTTAACCTAGGGTCTGCCTGAATCAGGCGCATTAACTTCAATTCGGTAGTGGAAGGCTTTACGCGTTTAGACTCCCATTCATGAACCATCGCGACCGTCACGCCCATCACTCGGGCAAAATCATCTGTTTTTAAACCTGTCCCTCGTCGTAGCTGTTCAAATTCGGTGAAAGGGTTGGTTTTTTGCGGCAGAGTGACCGTCTGCGATACATCTTTAAAAACAATCTGCTCCAGACTGCTTAGCAGTTCAAACATAGGATCTTTGTATTCCATTGAGAACTCCTACAAATCACACAGCGGGATCGTGAATTTCTTCGAAGCTCATTAAGAGTAGTCGGAAAAAATGAAGCCGGATTTAAGGGTTGTGTGATGGATTCGTTTCAGCGGATCGCAGGTGACAATCTTTTGCTGGCTAACGCACTGATAAAGGTCGGGATCTCCGAACGATCGATTCCGATTGTAAAGATGACTAAAATATGACGCCGAGTGGTGAATGCAGCATTGTTTAGCAAAACGAACGGTGGCGGGAACGGTTATTTTCCCCCACAAGATTACGCGGAAAGGGTATCTTGCGGGGCTGACCTGGACTATCCTTGTCAACGTCAGGCACGCGGGTGTCGTTGTGCGCATTTTTGGGTGAAAGGAGTATTAAAATGGCGACAGGTAAGTCCTGCTCTCGCTGGTTTGCGCCTGTTTTGGCGCTCTTAATGGTAGTTGGCCTGAGTGGGTGTTTTGATAAAGAAGGCGATCAACGCAAAGCGTTTATCGATTTTCTGCAGAATACTGCAATGCGTAGCGGAGAGCGTTTACCAACGCTGACCGCCGATCAGAAAAAACAGTTTGGCCCGTTTGTGTCCGATTACGCGATTCTGTATGGCTATTCGCAACAGGTTAATCAGGCGATGGACTCCGGTCTGCGTCCGGTGGTTGATAGCGTAAATGCGATTCGTGTTCCTCAGGATTATGTGACTCAGCGTGAACCGCTGCGTCAGGCAAATGGTGCGCTAGGTGTATTAGGGCAACAGTTGCAGAATGCGAAGCTACAGGCAGATGCTGCGCATGGCGCGCTGAAGCAGGGCGAAGATCTGAAGCCGGTCTTTGATCAGGTGTACAACAAAGTTGTTACTGCACCAGCAGAGGCCTTACAGCCGCTGATCCCTGCCGCGCAAATTTTCACGCAGCAGCTGGTGCAGGTTGGTGATTTTGTGGCGCAGCAGGATACGCAGGTGAGCTTTGTCGCCAACGGTATCCAGTTCCCAACGTCACAGCAGGCAAGTCAGTACAATACGCTGATTGGCCCGTTGGCTGCTCAGCATCAGGCATTTAATCAGGCCTGGACAGCTGCGGTGAATGCCGCTCAGTAATTAAGATACGGTAATACATGAAAGGCCGGGTGAGCGTAAGCGCTACCCGGCCTTTTGTTTATGATGCGACCTGCGGGTTTACGCAGTTCTTCTCAACGCGTCCTTGCAGCGCATCGATTAAGTTATCCACAGCACAGGCCGCCATGTTGTAGCGCGTTTCGTGCGTGGCTGAACCAATGTGCGGTACGGCCACCACGTTGGGCAGTGACAGCAGCGGTGAGTCTACCGATAATGGCTCTTGCTCAAATACATCCAGGCCAGCGGCATGAATTTCGCCTTTTTGCAGGGCGGCAATCAACGCTTTTTCATCGACCACCGGGCCACGTCCGGCGTTAATGAAAATGGCGGAAGACTTCATTTTGGCAAACTGCTCGGTGCTGAACAGATGATGCGTTTCGTCGGTTAACGGCAGGATCAGGCAGACAAAATCAGACTCCTGCAACAGCGTATCGAGGTCGCAGTAACGTGCATTGAAGCGCTTTTCTGCTTCCTGATGATGACGGCGCGCATTATAGAGTATCGGCATGCTAAAGCCGAAATGCGCACGTTGTGCCAGCGCCAGCCCAATGCGGCCCATACCGACAATCCCCAGCGTTTTGTGGTGTACATCGGTACCAAACCAGTCCGGTCCGATACTTTTGGTCCATTCGCCGACCTTTACCCGTTCGGCAACTTCCACTACGCGTCGAGCGGTGCTTAACACCAGCGCCATTACCGTATCGGCGACGGTTTCCGTCAGCACGGTTGGCGTGTGCATCAACAGCACCTTACGCGCGTTGAGGGCATCGACGTCGAAGTTGTCATAGCCTACGGAAATCGTGGATGTCGCACGCAGCCTGGGCATTTTCTCCAGCAGAGCGGTATTGACGGCTTCACTGGAGCCCAGCAGACCTTCTGCATTGGCAAAAGCGTCGGCGTGCTGTGCGACCGTTTCCGGGCGCAGGTTAGGCACCTGAGTCACAGTAAAATGTTCTTCCAGGCGATGCAGTAAATCGTCAGGTAACGCTTTATAGAGAATAATGGACGGCTTCATGCGAATCTCCGTAAGTTAAAATTTAAGCGTGGCGTGCGCCAATAGGTAGCTGTTGATTATTAGCAGGCTTAACAATGAGAGTTAGCCACACTGAGACAAAAAGCGCTACCCCCATAAAAATGTACGAGGCAGACGGGCTGCCGGTAGCGCCATTGAGGTAGCCGACAAACCATGAACCAAAGAATGAACCTAGTGCGCCCATGCTGTTGATCAGCGCCATTGCCCCACCGGCGACGTTGCGCGGCAGCATTTCCGGGATGATGGCGAAGAAGGGACCATAGGGGGCATACATTGCCGCGCCTGCAATAACCAACAGCGTGTAAGAAATCCAGAAGTGGTCTGCGCCTACGGCCCAGGAGCCGATAAACGCGAACGCCGCGATCAGTAACAGTGGCCAGACAAACAGCTTACGGTTTTGCAGCTTATCGGACGCCCAGGAGACGAGGATCATCGCCGCCGTTGCCGCCAGATACGGTACGGATGACAGCCAACCAACTTCCACCATCCCCAGATTTGCGCCGCCGTTGCGGATAATCGACGGCAGCCACAGGACAAAACCATAGACGCCAATACTCCAGGCGAAATACTGCATACACAGCAGGATGACGTTACGTGAGCGGAAAGCCTCGCTATAGTTACGTACGGCTTTGATGCCTTGCTGCTCTTTTTCCAGTTGTGCCTGAAGCGCGGCTTTTTCAGATTCTGACAGCCAACCGACCTGAGACGGTTTGTCTTTTACCAGCACCCACCAGCAGAACGCCCAGATGATGGCCGGGAAGCCCTCGATGATGAACATTTCTCGCCAGCCCAGCGCCTGAATCAGGTAACCGGAAACCACGGACATCCACAGAACGGTGACCGGATTACCGAGGATCAGGAAAGTGTTTGCGCGAGAGCGTTCAGATTTCGTAAACCAGTTGCTGATGTAAATCAGCATTGCCGGCATCACGGCGGCTTCAACGACGCCAAGAATAAAGCGGATGGCGGCAAGCATTGGAATATTGCTGACCATGCCGGTTAACGACGCGCATGCGCCCCAGAGGATCAGACAGACAAAAATCAGTTTTCGTACGCTGCGGCGTTCAGCGTAAATTGCGCCCGGGATCTGAAAGAAGAAATAGCCGAGGAAAAACAGTGCGCCCAGCAGGGAAGAGATCCCCTTGGTAATGCCGAGGTCCTCGTTGATACCGGCGGCGGAGGCGAAGCTGAAGTTCGCGCGGTCAAGGTACGCCAGGCTATACGTGATAAACACGATTGGCATGATGTACCACCAGCGTTTTGCTGCATTAGTTGAGCTATTCATAGACTGCCCTCTGGTTATGCTGATACGCCGCCTCTGTATGTAGGGTACAGAGTTGGCCGGGAGTTTATTCCCCTAATTGTTCACGTGTGGGTAATCCTTCGCTGTCGCCCTGAACCTGAATGGCCAGTGCGCCAATTTTATTGCCGCGGGTCACCGCCTGATGCAACGAGCGGCCTTCCAGCAGGGCGCTGATAACGCCCACGGCAAAACCATCGCCTGCGCCGACCGTATCGACCACGTTGTCGACTTTTACCGGTGCCACGCAGCCTTGTTCGCCGCTGGCGGTTTTGTACCAGGCGCCATCAGCCCCGGTTTTCACGATCACGGCCTTCACGCCATGGCGCAGATAAAAGTCGGCGATGGCTTCAGGCGTTTGCTGACCGGTTAAAATCATGCCCTCTTTTAACCCTGGTAAAACCCAGTCTGCCTGGAATGCCAGCCGGTTCAGTTTTTCCACCATTTCGGCTTCGCTTTTCCACAGCACCGGGCGCAAATTCGGGTCGAACGAGATGGTCTTCCCCTGGGCCTTCATGGTGCGGGCGGTATGCGCCAGTAGTTCATAAGAGCTGGCAGAAAGCGCTGCTGCTACGCCGCTCAGGTGCAGGTGGCGCGCGCTGGCGAAATAGTCCTCGTGATAATCTTCAATGCTGAGGTGGCTGGCAGCGGAACCTTTACGGAAATATTCCACAATGGGATCGGTTCCATTTTCGACTTTAGATTTAAGCTGAAAGCCAGTAGCGTAACGCCCGTCCTGGGTGACTCCCTGCGCATCAATCCCTTCTTTTTCCAGCGACTTAACGATAAAACGGCCAAAGCTGTCGTTGCCAACGCGGCTCACCCAACCGACCTTCAGGCCCAGACGGGCAAGACCAGTCGCTACGTTAAGCTCAGCGCCTGCAACGCGCTTGATAAACTGCTCCACATCCGCCAGTTCGCCGGTTTGCGTGGCGACAAACATCGCCATCGCTTCACCAATAGTGACCACATCCAGTGAATTTTTCATGCGTTACTCCTCGCGTAACAGCTCGACGTAGCGGCGGGTAACCGCCACCAAATCCTGCCCTTCCAGGGGGAACTCAATGCCGCGTGGGACATCGTTGGGCAGCGTTTTTAGCAGCGCCAGCCAGCGCGGATCGGCTTCATCAGGCGGTACGGCGCGGTAGCTGTCGCGATGGGCAACGGCGGCTTTAACATGGATATACCCAACGGTTGACGCCAGGTTTTGTGCTGCTTCTTCCGGGGAGTCGCCCACCCACAGCCAGTTGCCCATATCGAAGGTCAGAGATATCGGCAGGTTTTGCGCCTGACAGGCTTCGTTAAAGCCCTGCATCGGCTGCAGGCGTCCGCAGTCGGTCTGATCGTTCTCGACAACCAGCTCCATTCCGCTGTTGTCCAGCCATTGGCGTAGAACGTCGAACTGTTTTGTATGGGAAAAATGGCCGAGGGAGACTTTTAACCACAGCGCCTGCAAGGCCTGCGCTTCCTCAAGTAGTTCTGGAAGACGGGGGTTGAGGTTACCGTCCTCAAGGAACAACGGTTCAGGCGCTGAGTAACAGGCCAGCAGGCCGAAGATTTCGATCGCAGAAGCCATCGTAGGGAGCGTTTTCAGCTCGGCGTCGGTTAATAGCTCGCGGCGGATTTCGACGCCGTCAGCACCGGCTTCAGCGATGATGGGCAGCATTGCCGTTTGCCCGCCTGCGGCCCGTACCTGGTCATGCCCGTAAGCGGCGGTGACCACCATAATTTTTCTTTTCATGGAAACTCCAGACTAGCATTCTTGTTATAACGCTAGATGGAACCGGTTCCAAAGAAAAGCCTATGATGTCGAATTTATGATCACCATCACGAAGGTAATTTAACGGGCGGTAGAGCCGCGCACGATCAGCTCGCCGGAGAAGACCTGTTCCTGAATGGCAGCGGATCCGCCATCAATCCGGCGCACAACCTGCTCAACGGCGGTGTAACCAATCTGCCAGGTGGGTTGTTTCAACGTGGTAATACCGACGCCCGCCAGCTCAGCCCATTCCAGTTCGTCAAAGCCGAGTAAGCCAATGTCGCTCCCCCAGTTGAGGCCAATGCGTTTCAGGGCGCGGGCTACTTGTAGCGTGAGGGCACCGTTGGCAGAGATAACGGCTTTGCGCATTCCACGATGCTGCTGGTGAAACTGGCGCAGGGTGTCGTCCAGTTGCGTATTGTCCGTGAGCGGGACTTCGGCATTTTGCGCGATAACGCCGGGGTATTGCGCGAGCGTGGCGCGAAAAGCGCTCAGGCGTTCGCGGCGGGTATTCACCATGCCGAGTGGTTCGCTGAGGAACAGGATGGCTTCAAAACCTTGTTCGACCAAATGCTCGGTGGCAACCGTTGCCGCCTGGGTGTTATCCAGCCCGACCATATCACAGGCGAAATCGGGAATTTTACGGTCAATCAGCACCATCGGCAGCGCAGACTGTTGCAGGCGGTTCAGCCCCTCTTCGCGCATCCCGACGGCGTTGACCACTATCCCTTCGACCTGGTAGCTGCGCAGCAGGTCGAGATAATGCAGTTCCTGATCCACTTCGTTGTTGGTGTTACACACCAGCGGGGTAAAACCTTTATCGCGACAGGCGGCTTCAATACCACTTAACACGTTGACTGAGTAGGGATTAGTAATATCGGCGATGATCAGGCCAATCAGGCGGGTACGACCATGTTTCAGGCCTCTTGCCATCAGGCTGGGACGGTAGTCGAGATCGGCAATGGCTTGTTCAATGCGGGCCAGCAGCGCGTCGGAAAGCAGGTGCTTTTCACCGTTGAGATAACGTGAAATGCTGGTCTTGCCGGTTTTTGCAGCTTTCGCCACATCGCTGATGGTTGCCCGTGTTGATTTGCTCATCGCTGATTTCCCTGAATTTGGTGACAACACCTTAACGCGAAAATCAACGATGGCAAGTGCTTCATGCCGGATGGACGCGGTCTGCTTCCATCCGGCACAAAACGTTACTGGATCGGGCTTAAGGTAATTTCTACGCGTCGGTTTTGCGCTTTACCTTCCGCTGTGCTGTTGCTGGCGATCGGATTTGCCGGGCCCATACCCTGAGTGCGGATGCGGTTAGCTGCGACCCCTTGAGTGATCAAGGCGCTGGCTACGGAGTCTGCGCGCTGCTGTGACAGACGCATATTCAGATCCTGGCTGCCGGTGCTGTCGGTGAAGCCCAGCACATTGACGGCGGTTTTATTGTACTCTTTCAGTACCATCGCCACGCCGGTCAGGGTGTTAGCACCCGCAGGCTTCAGGTTGGCGCTGCTGCTGTCGAAGGTGACGTTGTTTGGCATGTTCAGAATGATGTTATCGCCACTGCGTGTCACGCTGACGCCCGTTCCCTGCATTTTTTCGCGCAGTTTTGCTTCCTGTACATCCATGTAATAGCCGATACCACCGCCAACGGCCGCGCCAGCCGCTGCGCCAATCAGTGCGCCTTTGCCGCGATCTTTCTTCGAAGAAGAGAGTGCGCCAATGCCCGCGCCGACCAGAGAGCCAATACCTGCGCCAATGCCGGATTTACCCGCTTCGCGTTCGCCGGTGTAAGGGTTTGTTGTGCAGCCAGAAACCGCCAGGGCGCCGCTCACGATGGCAGCAATAACAAATACACGTTTCTTCATCTTAATTCCTTAATGACTTTTTCTTCTTTGCCACAGCGACCGTGGCGGTTGATTATGACGTGTGAACATGAAGAAAATTCCAGGGAAGACTCTGAAATTTGTAAGTAACATTGAACGGCATAATAAATAAGCCGTCACATCGCATTCAGGAGCGCCATCTTGGCTAATTCACCCGCACATTACTCGGTGTTAACCGCCGCCCACTGGGGACCAATCCTCATCGACACTGATGGGGAGACAGTTTTCTCCTCGCGTGGCGCGCTGCCCACCACTCATCCCAACTCTTTGCAAACCGTGGTGCGCGACCAGGTTCACAGTAAAACGCGGGTACGTTTTCCGATGGTGCGTAAAGGGTTTCTCGCCTCGCCGGAGAACCCACAGGGCATACGTGGGCAGGATGAGTTTGTTCGCGTCAGTTGGGACGACGCGCTGAATCTTATCCATACGCAGCATAAACGCATCCGTGACAGCTACGGCCCGGCCTCAATTTTTGCCGGTTCGTACGGCTGGCGTTCCAACGGCGTGTTACACAAAGCGGCGACCCTGTTACAGCGTTATATGGCGTTGGCGGGCGGTTATACCGGGCATCTGGGGGATTACTCGACGGGGGCTGCGCAGGCGATCATGCCGTACGTGGTGGGCGGGAACGAAGTTTACCAGCAGCAAACCAGCTGGCCGGTGGTGCTGGAGAACAGCGAGGTGGTGGTATTGTGGAGCGCCAATCCGCTGAATACCCTGAAGATTGCCTGGAACGCGTCCGATGAGCAGGGCCTCGCGTACTTTGAGGCATTGCGCGACAGCGGTAAACGGTTGATCTGTATCGATCCGATGCGATCGGAAAGCGTCGATTTCTTTGGCGATAAGATGGAATGGATTGCCCCGCATATGGGGACCGACGTAGCGCTGATGCTGGGCATCGCGCATACGCTGGTGGAAAACGGCTGGCATGACGAGGATTTTCTCGCCCGGTGTACCACCGGATATGACCGTTTTGCCGACTATCTGCTGGGTAAATCTGATGATGTTGCAAAAACGGCAGAATGGGCGGCAGAGATTTGTGGCATTCCGACGGCGAAGATACGCGAACTTGCGGCGATATTTCACCAAAATACCACCATGCTGATGGCCGGATGGGGCATGCAGCGCCAACAGTATGGCGAGCAGAAACACTGGATGATTGTCACCCTGGCCGCCATGCTCGGACAAATCGGGACGCCAGGCGGCGGTTTTGGGCTGTCGTACCATTTTGCCAATGGCGGCAACCCAACGCGCCGGGCTGCGGTGCTGGCTTCAATGCAGGGCAGCGTTAAAGGCGGCACCGACGCGGTAGATAAAATCCCGGTGGCGCGAATTGTCGAAGCGCTGGAAAACCCCGGCGGTTTTTACCAGCACAACGGCATGGACCGCCATTTCCCGGACATCCGTATGCTGTGGTGGGCGGGCGGGGCTAACTTCACCCATCATCAGGACACTAACCGTTTAATTCGCGCCTGGCAAAAACCGGAGCTGGTGATCATCTCGGAGTGTTTCTGGACCGCCGCAGCAAAGCATGCCGATATCGTGCTGCCAGCAACCACCTCCTTTGAGCGTAATGATTTGACTATGACCGGCGATTACAGCAACCAGCACCTGGTGCCGATGAAGCAGGTCGTACCGCCGCAGGACGAAGCGCGAAATGATTTTGATGTCTTTGCCGAGCTGAGTGAGCGCTGGGAAAAGGGCGGATATGAACGGTTCACCGAAGGTAAAAGCGAACTGGCGTGGTTGGAGACTTTTTACAATATTGCCGGGCAACGTGGGGCCAGTCAGCAGGTGACATTGCCGCCTTTCGCCGAGTTTTGGCAGCGCAACGCCCTGATCGAAATGCCGGAAAACGCCGCCAGCGCACAGTTTATCCGTTTTGCGGATTTTCGCTGCGACCCGCAGGCGCATCCGCTGAAAACGGACAGCGGCAAAATTGAAATCTACTCCGCGAGGATTGCCGGTTACGGCTACGCGGACTGCGGGGGACACCCGATGTGGCTGGAGCCGGATGAGTGGTTCGGTAACGCCGAACCGGACCAGCTACAGCTGCTTTCCGCCCATCCGGCGCACCGTTTGCATAGTCAGCTTAACTACAGTGCGCTACGTGAGCAGTACGCGGTAGCGGATCGTGAGCCGATAACGATTCATCCGCAGGACGCCCACGCGCGCGGCATTGCGGATGGCGATACGGTCAGGGTGTGGAACCAGCGCGGGCAAGTTCTGGCGGGCGCGGTGGTGACGGCGGGTATTAAACCCGGCGTCATCTGTATTCATGAAGGCGCCTGGCCTGATTTGGATCTCGCAGCGAACGGTATTTGTAAAAATGGCGCCGTCAACGTGCTGACCAAAGATCTCCCCAGCTCGAAGCTGGGGAATGGCTGCGCGGGCAATACTGCGCTGGCGTGGCTTGAAAAATATAGCGGACCAACGTTGGCGCTTACGGCGTTTGATCCGCCTGCCAGCCCATAATCCACGTGGGGTGGTGAGTCTCTTCCTGCCATGCGCCGTCTTCAATGCGAAAACCCAGCGCATGGTAGAAGTTCACCGCTGATTGATTCTTCTGGTAGACCTCAAGGCTGAGTATCGAAAAGCGCTGCTGGACATGCTGCACCAGCGCTTTGCCGATCCCGCTTCTGATGGCGGCAGGTGCGACAAACAGCGCGCCGAGAAAGCGGTCGTCAATCACGCTGGCAAAGCCTTTGAGCTCGCCTTCTTCTTCCCAAACCCAGGTTTGCGCGGCGGGCAGATAAACATCCCGCACCACGGATTCACTTTCGCGCCAGTAGCGCTCTTCGATAAATGGATGGGCATGGATTGTGCTTTCCATCCACAGCGCCAGAATTGACGGCAGATCGTCAGCCTTGGATTCACGAATCATGTTGTTCTCCCGGATAACAGATGCAGCTGGTGACATGGTCGTTGACCAGGCCGCACGCCTGCATAAAGGAGTAACAAATGGTGGTGCCGACAAACTTAAATCCGCGTTTTTTTAACGCTTTAGACAGCGCGTCTGACGCAGGCGTGGAGGTGGGAATATCGCTCAGGTTGGCGGCGCGAGTCACTTGCGGTTGGTTATCAACAAATGACCAGACGAATTCGCTAAACGACTCTCCGTTTTGCGCCATCGTCAGAAAAGCGCGAGCGTTGCCGATAATGGCCTGAATTTTTCCGCGATGGCGAATAATGCCGGCATCCAGTACCAGCCTTTCCACATCCTCTTCGGTCATGGCCGCCACTTTTTCCGGGTCAAAATGGTGGAAAGCGTGGCGATAATTTTCCCGTTTCTTTAGCACGGTAATCCACGATAACCCGGCCTGCTGACCTTCCAGGCAGATCATTTCGAACAGTTTATTACTATCGGTTTCGGGGACGCCCCATTCCTTGTCGTGGTAGGCAATGTAAAGTGGATCCTGACTGACCCATCCGCAACGCTGCATATTCTTCCTCGCTGTTTTTACTGGCGTAAAAATTTCATTCGGCCCGCCTTGACGCGCCAGCTAAAAAGACAATATTTAATACAGGGCCAGATGGGCCCATATCCTTCATACAATGACAATAATATTGCCGAATTCGGCTCTTTTCTGGAGTCGCGTTGATGATTATAAGAAACAGTAGTGGTCATCAGAGGTTAACTCTGGTGAGCGTTGTAGTTTGTGCGCTGTCCATCAATACAGCATATGGCTGGCAACAAGAATATATCGTTGATGCGATGTCAGGGCATACGGCTGAACGTTATACATGGGACAGCGATCACCAACCACGTTATAACGACATTCTGGAAGAACGTATTCGTTCCACTCAGAACGTGGCGGGTCCCGTGGTGAATCTGGCGGATGAGACGCCTATGGATGCGACCAGCGGCATGAGTATGGGCTGGAACTTCCCGCTTTCAAGGCAGGTGACAACTGGTCCGGTTGCCGCACTGCATTATGACGGTTCAACCACATCTACTTACAACGAATTTGGCGATAGCGCGACGTCGGTAACGCAGAACGATCCGCTGTGGCATGCCAGCGTGAGCTCGTTGGGCTGGCGAGTCAATTCGCAGTTCGGTGATGTGCGACCGTGGGCGCAAATCAGCTATAACCAGCAGTTTGGCGAGAATATCTGGAAGGCGCAGTCGGGTCTCAGCCGCATGTCAGCAGCGGGTCAGGATGGTAACTGGGTGGATGTCACCGTCGGTGCGGATATGCTGTTGAACCCGCACATGGCGGCTTACGCAGCGCTTTCGCAGGCGGAAAACAGTACCAACAACAGCGACTATATGTACACCATGGGAGTGAGCGCCAAATTTTAACGTAAGTAATCAGCATACAAACATCTTGATTACATGTTGAGATCAACAATCACACGCACTCCAGCGATAGCGTGTACTAACTCATGCGATAAAATTCAGTAACCCGACTTTTTGTCTCGTCATTCATTCCGCATTCCAGGCATTTCATTCCGTCCTGGCGGCATTTCATGCCGTTTTCTCCTGCTCATAAAAGCGCTTCGGTATGGTTGTTGGCAGAGAATTTCCCATTTTGTTTATGCAGGAAGACTGCCATGAAAACTTCTGATTATCAGCGTACACGCTGGCTGACACTGATCGGCACCATCATTACCCAATTTGCTTTAGGTTCTGTTTATACCTGGAGCCTGTTTAACGGTGCGCTCTCTTCTAAGCTTGATGCACCGGTGAGTCAGGTTGCCTTTTCCTTTGGCCTGCTGAGCCTCGGGCTAGCAATTTCTTCTTCTGTCGCCGGGAAACTGCAGGAACGTTTTGGCGTGAAACGCGTCACCATGGCCTCCGGTATTTTACTGGGTGTCGGCTTCTTCTTAACCGCCCACTCTGACAGCCTGATTATGCTGTGGCTGAGCGCCGGTGTATTGGTCGGTCTGGCGGATGGCGCAGGCTACCTGTTAACACTTTCCAACTGTGTAAAATGGTTCCCTGAGCGTAAAGGGCTGATTTCCGCCTTTGCCATCGGTTCTTACGGTCTTGGCAGCCTCGGTTTTAAATTCATCGACAGCCAACTGTTGAGCACTGTGGGTCTGGAAAAAACCTTCATGATTTGGGGCGCGATTGTGCTGGTGATGATCGTCTTTGGCTCCACGCTGATGAAAGACGCGCCGAATCAGGAAGTGAAAACGAAAAATGGCGTGGTTGAGAATGACTACACCCTGGCGCAGTCCATGCGTAAACCGCAGTACTGGATGCTGGCAGTGATGTTCCTGACGGCGTGTATGAGTGGGCTGTATGTGATTGGCGTGGCGAAAGATATTGCACAAAGCCTGGCGCATATGGATGTGGCAACGGCGGCAAATGCGGTTACCGTCATTTCTATCGCTAACCTGTCAGGTCGTCTGGTTCTGGGGATTCTGTCCGACAAAATCTCTCGTATTCGCGTTATCACCATTGGGCAGGTCGTTTCGCTGGTCGGTATGGCGGCACTGCTGTTCGCCCCGCTGAATGATGCGACCTTCTTCGCGGCGATTGCCTGTGTAGCATTTAACTTTGGCGGTACCATCACCGTGTTCCCGTCACTGGTGAGCGAGTTCTTCGGTTTGAATAACCTGGCTAAAAACTACGGCGTCATTTACTTAGGTTTCGGTATCGGCAGCATTTGTGGTTCCATTATCGCCTCGCTGTTCGGCGGTTTCTATGTGACCTTCTGCGTTATCTTTGCGCTGTTAATTATCTCGCTGGCACTCTCCACCACCATCCGCCAGCCACAGCGTAGCGTATATACCGAGGCGCACGCCTAAACCTATTAGTAGTCTGATTAATACCTGGCGCATATATTTACAAAAATATATGCGTCATTTGCATTCTCCATAAGCACTTTTTCCCCCTCCTGTGGTCTACTTACCCGCGCCCGTAGACATTTCACTTCTGCTGTTGTCGCATTTTCCCCTGCCTGGTCTGTTTGACTACTGCTCAGGGTGTTTTAATCCCGATTCCCAGGGTTTGTTTGCATGAGATATATTAAGTCGATGACGCAGCAGAAACTCAGTTTCCTGCTGGCAATCTATATCGGTTTGTTTATGAACTGTGCTGTATTTTTCCGGCGCTTTAGCGGATATGCACACGAGTTTACCGTCTGGAAAGGACTCTCTGCGGTTGTTGAATTAGCCGGCACTGTGCTGGTGACTTTCTTTTTACTACGACTTCTCTCTTTATTTGGTCGGCGCGCCTGGCGTGTCCTGACAACCTTAGTGGTGCTGTGTTCTGCCGGTGCCAGCTATTACATGACCTTCCTGAATGTGGTAATTGGTTACGGTATTATTGCCTCCGTAATGACCACGGATATTGATTTATCGAAAGAAGTTGTTGGCTGGCATTTTGTCGTGTGGCTGGTTTCGGTCAGCATTTTACCGTTGGTTCTGATTTGGAGTAATCGCTGCCGCTATACCCTGATGAAACAGATCCGTACGCCTGGCATGAGATGGCGCAGCGTGGCGGTAGTTTTACTGGCTGGTCTGATGGTATGGGTCCCGATTCGCCTGCTGAGTATGCAACAGAGAAGCGTTGAGCGAGCAACGGGGATCGATTTGCCCAGCTATGGCGGGGTAGTGGCGAATTCCTATCTGCCGTCAAACTGGCTCTCAGCGCTGGGTCTGTACGCCTGGGCACAGGTGGATGAATCCTCAGACAACAAATCGTTGATGAACCCGGCGAAGAAGTTTACCTATGTTGCCCCCAAAAACCTCGACGACACCTATGTGGTCTTTATTATCGGCGAAACGACCCGCTGGGATCATATGGGGATTTTTGGCTATGAGCGTAATACCACACCAAGGCTCGCCCAGGAGAAAAATCTGGCCGCCTTCCGTGGATATTCCTGTGATACGGCAACAAAACTTTCGCTGCGTTGCATGTTCGTACGTGAGGGTGGGGCAGAAGAAAACCCGCAGCGTACTCTGAAAGAACAAAACGTCTTCTCCGTGCTCGGCCAGTTAGGGTTCAAGACCGATCTTTACGCGATGCAAAGCGAGATGTGGTTCTACAGTAACACCATGGCGGAGAACATCGCCTATCGTGAGCAGATTGGCGCAGAGCCACGTAACCGTGGCAAGAACGTTGACGATATGCTGTTGATCGCCGAGATGCAGCAGTCCTTGCAGCAGAATGATAAGAGTGGAAAACGTCTGATTATTCTGCATACAAAAGGCTCGCATTTTAACTACACTCAGCGCTACACCCGCGAATATGCGCAGTGGAAGCCGGAGTGTGTCAATGTTGATAGCGGTTGCTCGAAAGCTGAGATGATCAACTCATTCGATAACTCGGTAACCTATGTTGATCACTTTATTACCAAAGTATTTGATCAACTACGCGATAAGAAAGCGATCGTGTTCTACGCCGCCGATCACGGTGAGTCGATTAACGAGCGCGAGCATCTGCACGGTACGCCGCGTAAAATGGCGCCACCTGAGCAGTTCCGCGTTCCTATGATGGTATGGATGTCTGACAAGTATCTGGAAGACCCCGACCATGCGAAGGCGTTTGCACACCTTAAGCAAGAAGCTGATATGAAGGTGCCGCGTCGTCATGTGGAACTGTACGACACCATTTTGGGTTGCCTCGGTTATACCTCGCCAAATGGCGGTATTAACGAGAATAATAACTGGTGCCGTATCCCGGACGCGAATAAGGCTACAGCCCAGTAACTGAGCTGCTGACTTTCTCGCCGATCAAATGGCATTTTGATACTAAGGGATTGACGGGCGCGCAGCTGAGCAGTAAGATGCGCCCCGCATTCGGTGATTGGCGCAGCCTGGTAGCGCACTTCGTTCGGGACGAAGGGGTCGGAGGTTCGAATCCTCTATCACCGACCAAATTAGAAAAGCCCGCTCTCTGAGCGGGCTTTTTGCATTTGTGGCTTTTGTAGGCCTGATAAGCGAAGCGCCATCAGGCAAAACATCACGCTATAACAGATATTGCCGGATGCGGCGCAAGCGCCTTATCCGGCCTACAGGCGAAGCGCTGGCAGGGCGTATTTTGTGTTTTTCCGACCCCACGTTTGACCTTCATTTTATCTGCAAAAATTGTGCACCACTTCCCACTGACTGTTAACGATTCTGTGACATATTCCATTGCCTTTTTTTATATTTGCTTGAAACTTTTTTTGCGCTACTTATGGCTGAAGCTGGCATTTTCCGCTGTGCGCTTTAACGTTCATGGTATTAATCGCTCAGATATGCAGCATTAATTTAGAAAGTTTGAATAAATTGCATAAATGTTAATCACCAAATGTTGCGAAATATGAAGATGTTTATTCTGGCATAGTACGCGTAGCACAAATTTCCCTGCTGAAAATGTCCTTCCGCACTTTTTTTAATCTTTGTTTGTGAATTCTCACCGTTGGCGTAAATCACGGTGACCTGTATTGACGTTTTCACATTCTGTTGACAGATTGTAGGGTATGAGGGGCATTTCATGGAGAATCCGCACTGCAACTCAGTCGCTTATGTGAACGGAATCCCCATCCTCTTAACGCCGACCCGGCCGGGTAAAAAACAAAAAAGGCCAGGCGGTGCAAACCCACTGCAAAGGGTAAAACAACAAACATCACATTGGAGCAGAAGAATGAGTATTTCCTTGAAGAAGTCAGGGATGCTGAAGCTTGGTCTGAGCCTGGTGGCTATGACCGTCGCAGCAAGCGTACAGGCTAAAACTCTGGTTTATTGTTCAGAAGGATCTCCTGAAGGCTTTAACCCGCAGCTTTTCACCTCTGGCACCACCTATGATGCCAGCTCCGTACCGATCTATAACCGCCTGGTCGAGTTCAAAACCGGTACGACTGAAGTGATCCCGGGCCTTGCTGAGAAGTGGGAAATCAGCGAAGACGGCAAAACCTACACCTTCCACCTGCGTCAGGGCGTGAAGTGGCAGGACAACAAAGAATTTAAACCGACGCGCGATTTTAACGCCGATGACGTGGTGTTCTCTTTCGATCGTCAGAAAAATGCCCAGAACCCGTACCATAAAGTCTCTGGCGGCAGCTATGAATACTTCGAAGGGATGGGTCTGCCGGATCTGATCTCCGAAGTGAAAAAAGTGGACGATAAAACCGTTCAGTTCGTGCTGACTCGCCCGGAAGCGCCGTTCCTGGCTGACCTGGCGATGGACTTCGCTTCTATTCTTTCCAAAGAATATGCTGACAACATGCTGAAAGCCGGTTCTCCGGAGAAAGTGGATCTGAACCCAATTGGTACCGGTCCGTTCCAGCTGCAGCAGTACCAGAAAGACTCCCGTATTCTGTATAAAGCATTCGAAGGTTACTGGGGCACCAAGCCGCAGATCGACCGTCTGGTCTTCTCCATTACGCCTGACGCTTCCGTGCGTTACGCCAAACTGCAGAAGAACGAGTGCCAGGTGATGCCGTACCCGAACCCGGCAGACATCGCGCGCATGAAGCAGGATAAAAACATCAACCTGATGGAGCAGGCGGGTCTGAACGTTGGCTACCTCTCTTTCAACACCGAGAAGAAACCGTTTGATGACGTGAAAGTCCGTCAGGCGCTGACCTACGCGGTAAACAAAGAAGCGATCATCAAAGCGGTTTATCAGGGCGCTGGCGTTGCCGCGAAAAACCTGATCCCGCCGACCATGTGGGGCTATAACGACGACGTTAAAGACTACACCTACGATCCTGAGAAGGCCAAAGCGCTGCTGAAGGAAGCGGGTCAGGACAAAGGCTTTACCGTTGAGCTGTGGGCTATGCCGGTACAGCGTCCATATAACCCGAACGCACGTCGTATGGCAGAAATGGTTCAGGCTGACTGGGCGAAAATTGGCGTTCAGGCCAAGATTGTGACCTACGAGTGGGGCGAGTATCTGAAACGCGCCAAAGCGGGTGAACATCAGGCGGTGATGATGGGCTGGACCGGTGACAACGGGGATCCGGACAACTTCTTCGCGACCTTGTTCAGCTGTGCGGCAGCGAAAGACGGTTCCAACTACTCTCGCTGGTGCTACAAGCCGTTTGAAGACCTGATCCAGCCGGCGCGTGCGACCGACGATCACAACAAACGTATTGAACTGTACAAGCAAGCTCAGGTTGTTATGCACGACCAGGCTCCGGCTCTGATTGTTGCTCACTCCACCGTGTACGAACCAGTACGTAAAGAAGTGAAAGGCTATGTGGTTGATCCATTAGGCAAACACCACTTCGAAAACGTCTCTGTCGAATAATTAAAAGCAATTAAGGAAGCGCTGCGTCCCGGTATTGTGTAGGCCGGATAAGCGCAGCGCCCTCCGGCGTAATGCTTTACCCGCGATGCAGTTTGCGTGGGATAAGATTTGTGAGCAATACAGACTCACGGTTCCAGGCCGTGCGTCATTAGAGAGAATCCGGGTTATGTTGCAGTTCATTCTCCGACGTTTGGGACTCGTCATCCCCACGTTTATCGGTATCACTCTTCTCACCTTTGCCTTCGTCCATATGATCCCCGGCGATCCGGTTATGATCATGGCGGGTGAACGTGGGATCTCCCCTGAGCGTCATGCTCAACTGTTGGCTGAACTCGGTCTGGATAAGCCGATGTGGCAGCAGTACCTCCACTATATCTGGGGGGTTATGCATGGTGATCTAGGTATCTCACTGAAAAGCCGCTTACCGGTGTGGGAAGAGTTCGTACCTCGCTTCAAAGCAACGCTGGAACTCGGCGTCTGCGCGATGATTTTCGCCGTCGCAGTGGGTATCCCAGTGGGTGTACTTGCTGCCGTTAAGCGCGGCTCCATTTTCGATCACACGGCAGTTGGCCTGGCGCTGACCGGTTATTCCATGCCGATTTTCTGGTGGGGCATGATGCTGATCATGCTGGTTTCCGTGCAGTGGAACCTGACGCCAGTTTCTGGGCGGGTGAGCGACATGGTGTTCCTTGATGATTCCAATCCGCTAACCGGCTTTATGCTTATCGACACCGCCATCTGGGGTGAAGAGGGCAACTTTATTGATGCGTTGGCGCATATGATCCTGCCTGCGATGGTGCTGGGTACCATTCCTCTGGCGGTCATTGTGCGTATGACCCGTTCATCGATGCTGGAAGTGCTGGGTGAAGATTACATCCGTACCGCGCGCGCCAAAGGCCTGACCCGTATGCGCGTCATCATTATTCACGCTCTGCGTAACGCGATGCTGCCCGTGGTGACCGTTATCGGCCTGCAGGTTGGTACGCTGCTGGCCGGGGCGATTCTGACCGAGACCATCTTCTCGTGGCCGGGGCTGGGGCGCTGGCTGATCGATGCGCTGCAACGCCGCGATTATCCGGTGGTGCAGGGCGGGGTGCTGCTGGTCGCGACGATGATTATCCTCGTCAACCTGCTGGTAGACCTGCTGTACGGCGTGGTGAACCCGCGTATTCGGCATAAGAAGTAAGGGGCCATCATGTCACAGGTTACTGAAAATAAAGTTATTGCTGCACCGGTGCCGATGACTCCGCTGCAGGAGTTCTGGCACTATTTTAAACGCAACAAAGGTGCGGTTGTTGGGCTGGTGTACGTTGTGGTGATGATCCTGATTGCGGTCTTTGCCAACGTCCTCGCACCCTACAACCCGGCAGACCAGTTCCGCGATACGCTGCTGGCTCCTCCCGCGTGGCAGGAAGGCGGTACCATGGCGCATCTGTTTGGTACTGATGATGTAGGCCGCGACGTGCTGTCCCGCCTGATGTACGGTGCGCGTCTGTCGCTGTTGGTCGGCTGTCTGGTGGTAGTACTCTCCCTGCTGATGGGCGTGGTTCTTGGGCTGATCGCCGGTTACTTTGGCGGGATTGTCGATAACGTCATCATGCGTGTGGTCGATATCATGCTGGCATTGCCGAGCCTGTTGCTGGCACTGGTGCTGGTGGCTGTATTTGGCCCCTCGATTGGCAACGCCGCGCTGGCGCTGACGTTCGTGGCATTGCCGCACTATGTCCGTTTGACGCGCGCCGCCGTGCTGGTGGAGGTTAACCGCGACTACGTCACTGCATCTCGCGTGGCGGGAGCCGGCGCGATGCGCCAGATGTTCGTCAACATTCTTCCTAACTGTCTTGCGCCGCTGATTGTTCAGGCGTCGCTTGGCTTCTCTAACGCCATTCTCGATATGGCTGCCCTCGGCTTCCTGGGGATGGGCGCACAGCCGCCTACGCCGGAATGGGGCACCATGCTCTCTGACGTTCTGCAGTTTGCCCAAAGCGCCTGGTGGGTTGTGACCTTCCCGGGGCTGGCGATCCTGTTGACGGTGCTGGCATTTAACCTGATGGGTGACGGTCTGCGTGACGCGCTCGATCCCAAACTGAAGCAGTAAGAGGTTCGAGATGGCGTTATTAAATGTAGATAAATTATCGGTGCATTTCGGCGACGTAGGTTCCGAATTCCGCGCCGTAGACCGCATTAGCTACAGTGTGAATCAGGGTGAAGTGGTTGGCATTGTAGGAGAGTCCGGCTCTGGTAAGTCCGTCAGTTCGCTGGCGATTATGGGACTGATTGACTACCCAGGCCGCGTTATGGCCGAAAATCTGGAGTTTAATGGTCGCGACCTGAAGCGCATCTCTGAGAAAGAGCGTCGCCAGTTAGTGGGGGCGGAAGTGGCGATGATCTTCCAGGACCCGATGACCAGCCTTAACCCCTGCTACACCGTCGGCTACCAGATTATGGAAGCCATTAAAGTGCACCAGGGCGGCAACAAAAAAACGCGTGTTCAGCGGGCAATAGACCTGCTGACGCTGGTGGGAATTCCCGATCCGGCCTCACGTCTGGATGTATATCCTCACCAGTTGTCCGGTGGGATGAGCCAGCGCGTGATGATCGCGATGGCGATAGCCTGTCGTCCGAAACTGCTGATTGCCGACGAACCGACAACGGCGCTGGATGTGACTATTCAGGCGCAGATCATCGAGCTACTGCTGGAATTGCAGCAAAAAGAGAACATGGCGCTGGTCTTAATCACGCACGATCTGGCGCTGGTGGCTGAAGCGGCACACAAAATCATCGTGATGTACGCCGGTCAGGTGGTAGAAACCGGAGCCGCGCAGGATATCTTTCGCGCGCCGCGTCATCCTTACACCCAGGCGCTGCTGCGCGCGCTGCCTGAGTTTGCTCAGGATAAAGCACGTCTGGCCTCGCTGCCGGGCGTGGTTCCCGGGAAATATGACCGCCCGAGCGGCTGTTTGCTGAACCCACGCTGCCCCTATGCGACCGACAAATGCCGCGCTGAAGAACCTGAACTGAACCTGCTGGAAGGCGGTCGTCAGTCGAAATGCCACTACCCACTTGATGATGCCGGGAGGCCTGGGCTATGAGTACGCAAAAGGCCACTTTGTCACAGCCGCTGTTGCAGGCTATTGATCTGAAAAAACACTACCCGGTGAAAAAGGGCATGTTCGCCCCGGAGCGCCTGGTGAAAGCGCTGGATGGCGTCTCCTTTACCTTAGAGCGTGGTAAAACGCTGGCGGTAGTAGGCGAGTCGGGCTGTGGGAAATCCACCCTTGGCCGCCTGCTGACGATGATTGAAGTCCCGACCGGCGGTGAGCTGTATTACCAGGGACAGGATCTTCTTAAGCACGACCCGCAGGCGCAAAAGCTGCGTCGGCAGAAAATCCAGATTGTATTCCAGAACCCGTACGGTTCCCTGAACCCGCGTAAGAAAGTGGGGCAGATTCTGGAAGAGCCGCTGCTGATCAACTCCACGCTCAGCAAAGAGGAGCGTCGTGAAAAAGCGCTGGCGATGATGGCGAAAGTGGGGCTGAAAACCGAACACTACGACCGCTATCCGCATATGTTCTCCGGCGGTCAGCGTCAGCGTATTGCCATCGCTCGCGGTCTGATGCTTGACCCGGACGTGGTGATTGCCGATGAACCGGTCTCAGCGCTGGACGTCTCGGTGCGTGCGCAGGTGCTGAATCTGATGATGGATTTGCAGCAGGAACTGGGGCTGTCATACGTCTTTATCTCGCACGACCTGTCGGTGGTCGAGCACATTGCCGATGAAGTGATGGTGATGTATTTAGGCCGCTGCGTGGAGAAAGGGACGAAGGACCAAATCTTCAATAATCCGCGTCATCCGTACACGCAAGCGCTGCTCTCCGCAACGCCGCGTCTGAACCCGGACGATCGCCGTGAGCGTATCAAGCTGACCGGTGAACTGCCAAGCCCGCTGAATCCGCCGCCGGGCTGCGCGTTTAACGCCCGCTGCCGTCGTCGCTTTGGTCCGTGTACCCAGCTTCAGCCGCAGTTGAAAGATTACGGCGGTCAACTGGTGGCTTGTTTTGCCGTTGACCAGGATGAAAACCCACAGCAATAAACCTGGGTTATGACCCGATAACCGGAGCCTTGTGCTCCGGTTTTTTTATATTTTCTCTTTACGTCCACAATGTGAGTCCTTTGGCAGAACATTATTCCACAGCGTCTAGAATGTAGTCAGATTCCCTCTAGTCACAAAAATATCTATTTCGCAGTTGCTAACTACCAGGAGCAAATGTGGTCACGATACGCTGGGATATTAAAACAATTGATCGTCTGTCGATGGTTGAGGATGTCCTGAAGGAGTTTTCCTGCTGTGATATCAATATCATCTCCATGAAAGTCACGCCTGGGCGGATCCTGATTAAATCCTGGTGCCGCCAGCTACAGGATATTTCCTGTGTGCAATCCTGTTTAAGCCAGCGCGCCGATATTATTCATGTCGCTTACCTCTGTGAGGAGATAAGTGAGCTGTCAACGCCGGAACCGGAACGCCCGCGCTATTTCTCTGACATTATTTGCAGCAGCCAGAGCATGCACGCGCTTATCGAAAAGGCGATAAAAATTGCCGACAGCAAATATACCGTTCTGATCCGTGGCGATACGGGGACCGGTAAAGAGCTGCTGGCCCGGGCTATCCATAATTCCGGGCAGCGACGTTTTTATCCGTTTATTCCGGTCAACTGCTCTGCGCTACCTGAGTCGCTAATGGAGAGTGAATTCTTTGGCTATGAGAAAGGGGCTTTCAGCGGCGCGGATTGTAAAGGCAAAAAAGGGCTGTTTGAAATGGCCGATAAAGGCACCCTTTTTCTCGATGAGTTTGGCGAAATGTCGTTGAGCTTACAGGCTAAACTCCTGCGCGTGCTTCAGGATGGCGGGATTCGGCGCGTTGGCGGAGCGCATATTATTCCGGTCAATGTGCGCATTATTGTGGCAACCAATGCCAATCTGGAAGAGATGGTAGAACAACGTCTGCTGCGCGCCGATCTCTATTACCGCATCAACGTGCTTTCACTGACCATTCCACCTTTGCGCGAGCGTCCACAGGATATCAGCCTGCTGATTCGCCACTTTGTGCAGAAATACGCAAAGGAATTCCAGCGGCGGATCATTCTGGATAAAGCCTGTTTTGATGCCCTGCACCATCACACCTGGCCGGGAAACGTGCGCGAACTGGAAAATACCATTATTCGCCTGATGCTGATGGCGGAATCCGATGTTATTACGCGGGAAGAATTAGGGATGGTGAATTTGCCTGCCGTTGAGCGGGGCCCGACAGAACGTCCTTTTAAAGAGCAGGTTCTGTGTGCTGAACGCCAGCTCATTGAACAGATGGTGGAAGATAATGTGTCGTCACGGCATATCGCCAAAGCGCTGGGCGTGTCGCACACCACGGTGCTGAATAAAATTCGCGGCTATCAGCTGGAGAGTGTGAGTTAAGCGCCGCCAGCGTCTGACGGCGCGATATACGTGGGTTATTCAATCAGCTTCAATAAGGGCGACAGGCACAGCAGAATTCCGTACAGCAGGATCAACCAGGTTTTCAGTCCGCGCAGTTTTTCCAGTTGCGTTACTTTATAGATCAGGAAGAACGGAATAATACACGACACAATCCCGTAAAGCGGACTACCTAGCTGGAAGAACACCAGTACCGATACGCGAAATGACACCCAAATGACCAGGGTGATAACAATAAAGGTGCAAATACCCAGCGTAAGCACCAACGGATTAATTTTCTCAATGTCAATGACGCGGCTCAGAACGTTGAGAATAATACCTTTGATCGCTTCGTGGAATCCCAGATAAATACCAAAGAACGCGGTTAATACGGCGAAGATATTTAATACCGTTGAGGTGATATGAATAATCTGCCCAGGAATGACCTGAGCCGCCAGCGCCAGTGCTGAAATATTTTGTTCGAAAGCCGAAACGGCCTCTTCATGGCTAATGGAAAAGGTAAAAGAGAAGGAGAAAAACAGAATGACAGCAATCAGAGTAATGTAACTGATGCGATGCGTACGGATTGCCATACGCGTAGCCAGCACCCGGTCCGCCACCCGTTTGCGGTAGGCGATGTTCATTGGGTTCAACACCTGAATAAACACCGCCGAGAAGAAGCAGAACGGGATGGTTAGCAGTACATCACGAAAGAAGACCGATGCTTCAGGGAAGGCGCTGATATTAGCGAAGTTCCAGTGCGGAACCATCGCAAAACCAAATACGATGATGATACCCACTTTGACCACCACCATCGGGCCGGAGATTTTGAACAGCAGCTTTTCTCCCCCGGAAGCAATGGCGACCAGCACGGCAAAAATGGCCACTTTATAGATTATCGACTGCGAAAGATCGGCCTCGGTCAAGCCGAAGGTTTTGATATATGAGGCGCTGTCAAAAACCACGGATAAGGAATAAATAAATATGCCGTGAATAATCATCAGAAAATAGATGACGCCAAGAAATACGCCCCAGTTTTTTCCCAGATAATGACTTATAATATCCGTGTAGTCATTACAGGTTTCGCTTTCTGATAATGTTTTTAAATAAATATCCTGCACAATATAAGTTGCCGGATAAGCAATAATAAAGGCAACGATAAATACCCAAATGCCTGTTAAGCCAATTTGTACCGGCATCAGTACCGTTCCGGCACCAATGGCCATGCCGATGCACAGTAATACCCAGCCAAAATCGTATTTCGTAAACGGTATTTTTTTTGAGAATGGTACGGCGGTTGCTGTATTGTTGCTTAATTGTAATGTGTTGTCCTGCATAGAACCCCCTGCCCAAAATACACGTTCTCCCCGAAAGAGGATCGCGTGTATTGCCAGACTGTTGTGCCTTGATTCTCAACAACCTGAACCGAACGGCGTCGGTTCAGGCCATATTGGTCAGAATGTTGCCTTTCTGATGGCGTGTTCAAGGTCGTTAATAATATCTTCTGGATCTTCAAGACCCACAGAAAGACGGATAAGCCCGTCGGTAATACCTGCTTTGAGCCGTTCCTCAGGTGCAACGGGCGAATGTGTCATAGACGCTGGGTGCTGAATGAGGGTTTCGGTATCACCGAGACTGACCGCGAGGAGGCACAATTCTACAGAATTGATCATCCGCCTACCAGCCTCGAGGCCGCCGGCGATTTCGAAGCTGATAATTCCACCTGGCAGGCTCATTTGCCGCTGGCCCAGCTCATACTGCGGATGCGAAGTCAGGCCAGGATAATACACCCGAGTAATAGATGGATGCCCTTCGAGGAAGCGGGCGATTTTCAGCGCATTTTCACAGTGGCGTTCCATACGAATGCCCAGCGTTTTAACGCCGCGCAGTGTTAACCACGCATTGAAAGGACTCATGCAGCCGCCGGTGATATCTTTCAGGCCTACAAACCGCGCCTGGTCGATAAACTCCTGCTTACCAACAATGATGCCCCCAATCACATCCCCGTGACCGTTGATATATTTGGTGACGCTGTGAACCACAATATCCGCGCCCAGTTGCAAAGGCTGCTGACAGTACGGCGACATAAAGGTGTTATCCACCACCAGCAATGCGCCCTGTTGATGGGCGATACCGGCAACCGTTTCAATGTCGACCAGCGACAGCGTTGGGTTGGCGGGCGTTTCGATATACACAACTTTGGTTTCTGGTCGCATGGCGGCGCGGATTTCTTCAGGCTTTGCCGCGTCGACAAAGCTGACGTTAATCCCAAACTTCGGCATGCTGTGCGACAAAAACGCGTGGGTGCAGCCGTAAATCGCGCTGGCGGAAACGATATGGTCACCCTGCTGGCAAAGCGTCAACAGCGTTGTGGTGATAGCAGAAATACCGGACGCGGTTGCCAACCCGGCTTCACCTCTTTCCAGTACCGCCAGCTTTTTCTCCAGCGCATCGGTGGTGGGGTTACCCAAACGGGTGTAAATGTACCCGGACTCTTCGAGCGCAAAGCGGGCGGCACCTTGTTCGGCGCTGTCAAAAACAAACGTTGAGGTCTGGAAAATAGGCGTACTAAGCGCGCCAGTTGAAGGGTCGGGTTGTTGCCCCGCGTGAACGATCTGGGTGTTGAATCCGTAAGTACGACAGTCAGACATGATATCTCCTTTAATTCGGAACAGAACAGCTCACAGTCAAATAGCAATCGCTGTGCCAGAAAATGAACTGATAGATATCAATGTGTTATGTTTTTGTCTGAACGAATGGTCGGCAGGAATATTGCCAACTGGCAAGAATCTTTCCAGCGTGCTGGTAAGAAAATGGGTGAATTGCGAGGCGCTACGCAGAGCGCAATATTGCGCAGTGATATGGCAAGTGGGCTGCCGTAGAATCAGCGGCAAGCCGGGAATTCCCGGTGAGGCGCAATGTTGCGGGGGCTTGATCCCCGGCGGCATCGGTTGCTGGAAAGAGAAAACCCCCGCACGTTGTTCGGTATAAACCAGGCAACAAGACGGGGGCTAACTTGACTCCAGACAAGTTAAGGATAGCCGCGAACAGTTGCCATTGCAACACAGGCGGCTATATGACGCTCGCACAGTTAGGCGTGGCCTTCTGGCACGATTTAGCGGCTCCAATCATCGCTGGCACTATTGCCAGCCTGATTGTGAGCTGGCTGCGTAACAGGAAGTAATGCGCTTTGTGGGCGTCTGCCTGCCGTGATGGCAACATGCGCCCGAACCAGGCCGCAGGGGGCAACCTTGCGGCCTATTTCGGCTTAAATGCAGATAAATCTCGTCGCCAGGTGCCTATCCTGTCGCGATAATGCACGCTGGGAAGTTTTCAGATACCGCCTCTCTTAATACCGCTACGATCGGGTATACTCTGACGGCAGTTTCGTCTATCCGTGGAGAGTCAGTTTGCGTGTCAGTCGCTCGTTAACAATTAAGCAGATGGCAATGGTTGCGGCCGTTGTTATGGTGTTCGTTTTTATTTTTTGCACCGTTTTGTTGTTCCATCTGGTCCAGCAAAACCGCTATAACACGGCTACGCAACTGGAAAGTATCGCTCGCTCCGTCCGTGAGCCTCTGTCGGACACTATCCTGAAAGGGGATATTCCCGAAGCGGAAGCCATTTTAAAAAGTATTCGGCCAGCGGGCGTGGTAAGTCGCGCCGATGTGGTGCTGCCCAATCAGTTTCAGGCGTTGCGGATGAGCTTTATCCCTGAACGCCCCGTTCCTGTTACGGTGACTCGCCTGTTTGAGCTTCCGGTACAAATTTCGCTGCCGATCTATTCTCTTGAGCGTTCAGCTAACCCGCAACCGCTGGCGTATCTGGTACTGCAGGCGGATTCGTACCGCATGTACAAATTCGTGATGAGTACGCTCTCGACGTTAGTGACCATTTACTTACTTTTATCGTTAATACTGACCGTCGCCATCTCCTGGTGCATTAACCGCTTGATTGTGCACCCCTTACGTAAAATTGCCCGTGAGCTGAACGACATCCAACAGCAGGATCTGATTGGTTATCAACTGGCATTGCCGCGTCTACATCAGGATGATGAGATTGGTATGCTGGTGCGTAGCTACAATCTTAATCAGCAGTTGATTCAGCGACATAGCGAAGAGCAAAGCGACTTTGCAATGCGTTTCCCGGTTTCCGAACTGCCCAATAAGTCGTTTTTAATGGGGCTGCTGGAGCAGGTTGTTACCCGCCAGCAGACGACGGCGCTGATGATTGTCACCTGCGAAACCCTACGTGACACCGCGGGTGTGTTAACCGAAACTCAGCGGGAAATCCTGCTGCTTACGCTGGTCGAAAAACTCAAGTCGGTATTAGCCCCCAGGATGGTGCTTTCCCAGGTGAGTGGCTATGACTTCGCCATCATCGCCCATGGCGTAAAAGAACCCTGGCACGCTATTACTTTAGGTCAGCAAGTACTCACTATCGTTAACGAGCGATTACCTATTCAGGGTATTCAACTGCGTCCTACCTGCAACATTGGGGTAGCAATGTTCTATGGTGATTTGACCGCAGAACAGCTTTACCGCCGCGCTCTCTCGGCCGTATTAACCTCGCGCCATAAGGGTAAAAATCAAATTCAGTTCTTTGATCCGTTACAGATGGAAGAGGCGCAGCAGCGTTTGACGGAAGAGAACGATATTCTCAGCGCGCTGGATAACCGTCAGTTCGCGCTTTGGATGCAGCCGCAGGTGGAAATGTCCAGCGGTAAGGTATTGAGCGCAGAAGCATTATTGCGGATGCAGCAGCCGGACGGAAGCTGGGAGCTGCCCGAAGGGTTAATCGACAGAATTGAGTCCTGTGGTCTGATGGTGACGGTTGGTTACTGGGTGCTGGAAGAGACGTGTCGCCAGCTGTCAGCGTGGCAGGAACGGGGTCTGATGCTGCCGCTGTCGGTGAATTTGTCCGCACTACAGCTGATGCACCCGAGTATGGTCTCGGACCTGCTGGAGTTGTTAAACCGCTATCGCATCAAGCCTGGTACGTTGATCCTGGAAGTGACTGAAAGCCGGCATATCGATGATCCCCACGCCGCGGTGGCCATTTTGCGCCCATTGCGTAATGCGGGAGTACGTATCGCACTGGATGACTTTGGCATGGGGTATGCGGGCCTGCGACAGCTGCAGCACATGAAGTCGCTACCGGTGGATGTCCTCAAAATCGATAAGATGTTTGTCGACGGAGTACCTGAGGATTGCAGCATGATCTCCGCCATCATTCAGTTGGCCCACAGCCTTAATTTGCAGATGATCGCCGAAGGTGTCGAAACCGAAGCGCAGCGTGAATGGCTATCACAAGCCGGGGTGGAAGTGGCACAAGGGTTCCTGTTTGCCCGACCGGTTCCGGCAAATATCTTCGAAGAACGTTATCTGGCGCCGGAAAGCGCTGATTACAAAAGTTAAAAAAGGTCTCGCTTGTGCGAGCCAGCTCAAAATTTTTAACATTTCTGTATCAATTATGATCCAGGTACATTTCTGTCAAGTTGTGTGGGTGTTACTTTAAGGCCGCAGGTTAAACAAAACCTTACAAGACCTGTGGTTTTTACTTTAAGGACACCCTATGAAAACCTCTATATTCAAAAGCCTTTACTTTCAGGTCCTGACAGCGATTGCCATTGGTATTCTCCTTGGCCATTACTACCCTGAATTAGGCGCCCAAATGAAACCGCTTGGTGATGCCTTCGTTAAGCTCATCAAGATGGTCATCGCACCTGTCATCTTCTGTACTGTCGTTACCGGCATTGCAGGCATGGAAAGTATGAAAGCTGTTGGCCGCACCGGTGCGGTTGCACTGCTTTATTTTGAAGTGGTCAGTACGATTGCGCTGATCATCGGTCTTATCATTGTTAACGTGGTGCAACCCGGTGCCGGGATGAACGTCGATCCGGCGACGCTGGATGCCAAAGCGGTTGCGATTTACGCCGAACAGGCAAAAGACCAGGGGATCGTAGGTTTCCTGATGGATATTATCCCGGCGAGCGTCATTGGCGCGTTTGCCAGCGGTAACATCCTGCAGGTATTGCTGTTTGCAGTAATGTTTGGTTTTGCGCTGCATCGTCTGGGCAGCAAGGGCCAGATGATTTTCAACGTGATTGAAAGTTTCTCGCAGGTTATTTTCGGCATCATCAATATGATCATGCGCCTGGCGCCTATCGGTGCTTTCGGTGCTATGGCCTTTACCATCGGTAAATATGGCGTCGGAACGCTGGTGCAACTGGGTCAGCTAATCATCTGCTTCTACATCACCTGTATTCTGTTTGTGGTGCTGGTGCTGGGTTCAATTGCGCGCGCAACCGGCTTCAGTATCTTTAAATTCATCCGCTATATCCGTGAAGAGCTGCTGATCGTTCTGGGTACTTCTTCTTCCGAGTCTGCGCTGCCGCGTATGCTCGATAAGATGGAAAAACTGGGCTGTCGGAAGTCGGTTGTCGGATTGGTTATACCCACGGGCTACTCGTTTAACCTTGATGGGACATCAATCTATCTGACGATGGCGGCGGTGTTTATCGCTCAGGCGACCAACAGCCACATGGATATCTTCCATCAGATAACCCTGTTGGTGGTGCTCCTGCTCTCCTCAAAAGGTGCAGCGGGTGTGACCGGGAGTGGCTTCATTGTTCTGGCCGCGACTATCTCTGCGGTGGGGCATTTACCGGTTGCTGGCCTGGCACTGATTCTTGGTATTGACCGCTTCATGTCTGAAGCCCGTGCGCTGACCAACCTGATTGGTAACGGTGTTGCAACTGTGGTTGTGGCTAAATGGGTGAAAGAATTGGATACCAAAAAGCTGGATGACACGCTGAATAATCGTGCGCCGGATGGCAAAACGCACGATTTATCCTCTTAATCTCGTCACTTATGCCCGTAGTCCCTTCCAGGACTGCGGGCGTTTGCGCATAATTACCCCCTGTGCCTGAAACCGTCGATTCGGCGGCTCGGGATTTTTTCACTTCTTCCGTGACATTTTTATGTTCTCGCGGTCTAACACGAAGTGTTTTTAACGTCATATTCAGAGAGTCCTTTCGAGGGCTGTCTTTTTATTTCCAGGATAGTTGATCAGGGGTTCACATGCAGGGCACAAAAATTCGACTTTTAGCGGGCGGCTTGCTGATGATGGCCACTGCCGGCTATGTGCAGGCAGATGCGCTCCAGCCTGATCCAGCGTGGCAACAGGGCACGCTGGCAAATGGTTTACAGTGGCAAGTGTTAGCCACTCCCCAGCGTCCGAGCGACCGTATTGAGGTTCGCCTGCTGGTCAATACCGGTTCACTCACCGAAAGTGCGCAACAGAGTGGTTTCAGCCATGCGATCCCGCGTATCGCGCTGACGCAAAGCGGTGGCCTCGATGCCACGCAAGCCCGTTCACTGTGGCAGCAGGGGTTCGATCCCAAACGTCCCATGCCGCCGGTTATCGTTTCCTATGATTCCACGCTGTATAACCTCAGTCTGCCTAACAGCCGTAACGACCTACTGAAAGAGTCACTTTCTTATCTGGCGAATATCTCCGGTAAACTGAGCATCACCTCTGAAACGGTCAATCATGCGCTGAATAGCGAAGATATGGTTGCAACCTGGCCGTCAGATACCAAAGAAGGGTGGTGGCGTTACCGTCTGAAGGGATCGACCCTGCTGGGGCACGATCCCGCCGATCCGCTGAAAACGCCGGTAGACGCGTCGAAAATTCAGTCTTTCTATCAGAAATGGTATACCCCGGACGCGATGACGCTGATCATCGTCGGTAACGTTGATGCACGCAGCGTAGCTGAGCAAATCAATAAAACCTTTGGCGAGTTAAAAGGAAAACGCGAAACGCCTGCACCGGTTCCCACGCTCTCTCCGCTGCGAGCAGAAGCCGTGAGTATTATGACCGATGCGGTACGCCAGGATCGCCTTTCCATCATGTGGGACACGCCATGGCAGCCGATCCGTGAATCTGCCGCGCTGTTACGTTACTGGCGCGCTGATTTAGCTCGTGAGGCGCTGTTCTGGCACATTCAGCAAGAGCTAACCAAAAACAATGCCAAAGACATTGGCCTCGGATTTGACTGCCGGGTGCTGTTCCTGCGCGCGCAGTGCGCGATTAACGTTGAGTCGCCGAACGATAAGCTGAACGCCAATCTGGGTACGGTTGCGCGTGAGCTGGCGAAAGTGCGTGATAAGGGACTGCCGGAAGAAGAGTTCAATGCGCTGGTAGCGCAAAAGAATCTGGAACTGCAGAAGCTGTTTGCCACCTATGGTCGTACCGATACCGATATTTTGATCAGCCAGCGTTTGCGCTCGCTGCAAAATCAGGTGGTGGATATTGCGCCTGAACAGTACCAGCGTTTACGCCAGAGCTTCCTCAACAGCCTGAGCGTTGAGATGCTGAATCAGGACCTGCGTCAGCAGCTGTCGCAAGATATGGCGTTAATTCTGCTGCAGCCGAAGGGTGAACCTGAATTCAATATGAAGGATCTGCAGGCGACGTGGGATAGCATTATGGCGCCCGTTACCGCAGCGGCAACGTCTGTTGAAACGGATGAATCACACCCTGAAGTGACGGATATCCCGCCTGTACAGTAAAGGGTATCGTAACCTGTAAGCCGGGAAAGTGAAGCGCTCCCGGCTTACCCAGTGCCGGATGCGGCGTTAACGCCTTATCCGGCCTACAGGAACAATAAATTATTGCGGCATGGCGTCGCGGGGGATAATCGCCCCACGATGCTGAATGACGGTGCTTGCCGTCAGGTGGCCGCGTTTTGCGGCTTCGGCGGCATCGCCACCGGTCAGACGGACCGCCAGATACCCGGCGCTGAAGGAGTCTCCGGCCGCAGTGGTATCGATCACTTTCTCTTTCGGCAATTTAACGGCCGGAACGTCGATCAGTTCTTCGCCTGCAATGGAAACCAGGCAAGAGTCTGCGCCGCGCTTCACTACCACTTCCTGAACGCCAGCTGCGTGAGTACGGGCAATCACCTCGGCAACGGGTTTTTCACCCCACAGTGCGTCTTCATCGTCCAGCGTCAGGAATGCGATATTGGTGCATTCCAACATCTGCTGATACACCTGCTGGGTTTCTTCTTTGCTGCTCCAAAGACGTGGGCGGTAGTTATTGTCAAAAATGACCTTTCCGCCGTTGGCACGGCATTCACGCAGCAATGACAGCAGCTTGTCACGGCTTGCCGGGCTTAAAATCGCCAGACTGATTCCGCTCAGATACAAGTAGTCAAATGTCGCCAGTTCTTCGCAAATCGCGGCAGACTGCTCGCTCTCCAGCCAGAATTTTGCGGCGGCTTCATTACGCCAGTAATAGAAGGTGCGCTCGCCAGTGCTGTCGGTCTCAATGTAGTAGAGACCCGGCAGGCGGTTTTCCATGCGTTGGGTTAATGAGGTATCTACGTTTTCACCCTGCCAGGACTCCAGCAT
This sequence comes from Citrobacter sp. Cpo045, assembly GCF_030332875.1. Lineage (NCBI taxonomy): Bacteria > Pseudomonadati > Pseudomonadota > Gammaproteobacteria > Enterobacterales > Enterobacteriaceae > Citrobacter > Citrobacter sp. Cpo045. Next base: position 179,316 of record NZ_JAOWGZ010000107.1, on the reverse strand, counting down.
TTGTTGGCTAAAACTGTCGGTACCCAGTGCAGTCACATAGTGTACGGAAAGTGCCGCCGCATCGACCTGACGGGCGATATAAACGGATGTATTCAACGTGTCGCCACCGAATCCGCGCTGAACGTCAGCGCCTTTCTGTGACAGCTCAATCATGCATTCGCCAATCACGGCAATCTTTCTGGACATAGTCGTAACCTGCTCTGAAAAAAATTAGCGTTAGTGTGCGCTGTGGGTGTTAAGTGGTCAACTATATTAAAACATCGTTCCATTATTTTTTTGAGCCAGCACGTGTTCTGCGTTGTTTTTGCCGCTTAGTTTTTATTTTTGCGCACAGCTGAACGTAAAGTTCTTCGTCTGAGCGCCGATAACCTTTGACGAGTCCGGTCAGTCACACTCTTATTTACAGGACATCTCAGATGATAAAGCAGGTTACCCAGCAGCTCATTACGCCCGATGCGAGTATTGAAAGCTTGCTGGAAAGACGCTATTGGCTGCAGTGCGAGCGTGCTTACACCTACCAGCCAATTTACCAGACCAACGGAAGGCTGATGGCCGTTGAACTGCTGACCGTCGTGAGCCATCCTGATAACCCTTCCCAACGTATTGCACCAGACCGCTATTTTGCTGAAGTGGCTGTACGGCATCGTGTTGATGTAGTGAAAGAGCAACTTCTGCAGCTTGAGCTGAAAGGGGGCTTTTTCAGAGCCAACAACCTGCTGGCTTCAGTGAATGTCGATGGACCAACACTCATTGCGATGCGTCAGGATCCCGAAATCCTGAAAATCATTGAAGGCCTGCCGTGGCTGCGTTTTGAGCTGGTGGAACATATCCGCTTGCCGAAGGGGTCGTCGTTCGCCTCAATGTGCGAGTTCGGCCCGCTCTGGCTGGATGACTTTGGTACCGGAATGGCGAACTTCTCGGCGCTTAGTGAAGTGAGTTATGACTATATCAAAGTGGCGCGGGATCTGTTCGTCATGCTGCGCAAGACGCCGGAGGGACGTAATCTCTTCACACTACTATTACAGCTCATGAACCGCTATTGCCGCGGTGTCATTGTCGAAGGCGTTGAAACGCTGGAAGAGTGGCGCGATGTGCAAAACTCACCGGCTTTCGCTGCGCAAGGCTATTTTCTCTCTCGTCCAGTGCCTCTGGATACGCTTGAAGAGGTGATCCTGTCGCTTTGATGAGGGCGTAGTGCACCTCCTTTTCATCCTGCTGGACTATCTTTAGGACAGGCAAGGAAGGAAGTAAGGAGGTTAGACATGACGAGAACAGGTAAAATAACCACTTCAGTAATAGGGGTTTTCTTGTTGTTGATCGTCGTACTCATCATTGTGATTGCGACATTTGACTGGAACCGGCTCAAACCGACCATCAACCAGAAAGTCTCTACAGAACTCAACCGGCCCTTTGCTATACGGGGTGACCTGGGTGTGGTTTGGGAACGCCAGAAGCAGGAAACAGGCTGGCGTAGCTGGGTTCCGTGGCCACATGTTCATGCTGAAGATATCATCCTCGGCAACCCGCCGGACATTCCCGACGTCACCATGGTGCATCTTCCGCGTGTTGAAGCTACGCTCGCCCCGCTGGCACTGCTGACAAAAACCGTCTGGCTCCCGTGGGTCAAGCTGGTCAAACCCGATGCGCGGCTGATCCGCCTGTCGGAGAAAAACAATAACTGGACCTTTAACTTAGCTGGGGACGAAAACCGCGATCCTGATGCGCCGCCATCAGCATGGTCTTTCCGGCTGGATAACATTCTGTTCGACCAGGGACGTATCGCCATTAACGATAAGGTGACGAAGTCGGAGATTGAGATCCTGGTCGATCCGCTGGGGAAACCGTTACCCTTTAGCGAAGTGACCGGCGCAAAAGGTAAAGAGAGCAACGCCCGCGTCGAGGACTACGTGTTTGGGCTGAAAGCGCAAGGGCGATATAACGGCGAACCGCTAAGCGGTAGCGGAAAAATAGGCGGAATGCTGGCGCTGCGTGGCGAAGATACGCCTTTCCCGATTCAGGCTGATTTCCGTTCGGGCAATACGCGCGTAGCGTTTATCGGCACGATAAACGATCCGATGAATATGGGCGGGGCGGATCTGCGGCTTAAATTCTCGGGAGATTCGCTAGGGGATTTGTACGATTTGACCGGCGTACTGCTCCCGGATACGCCGCCGTTTGAAACCGACGGACGTCTGGTGGCGAAAATTGACCCGGAAAAATCCTCTGTTTTTGATTATCGCGATTTCAATGGCCGCATTGGCGACAGCGATATTCACGGAACGCTGGCCTACACCACCGGTAAGCCGCGACCCATGCTGAAGGGCGATGTGGAATCACGCCAGCTGAGGCTGGCCGATTTGGGGCCGCTGATCGGGGTGGATTCAGGCAAAGGGGCGGAACGGGCAAAACAATCTGAACAGCGCAAAGGTGAGAAGAGCATTCAGCCAGCGGACAAGGTCTTGCCGTATGACCGTTTTGAAACCGATAAATGGAACGTAATGGACGCTGACGTGCGTTTCAAAGGACGGCGTATTGAGCATGGCAGTAGCCTGCCGATCAGCGATCTCTCCACTCATATCATCCTGAAAAATGCTGACCTGCGCCTGCAACCGCTGAAATTTGGTCTTGCGGGAGGCAGCATTGTCTCCAGCATCCATCTGGAAGGGGATAAAAAGCCGATGCGGGGGCAGGCGGATATTCAGGCGCGGCGGCTGAAGCTAAAAGCGCTGATGCCCGATGTGGAACTGATGCAGAAAACGCTCGGTGAAATGAACGGGGACGCCCGGTTTAGCGGAAGTGGAAACTCGGTAGCGGCGCTGCTGGGTAACAGCAATGGCAACCTGAAACTGCTGATGAATGACGGCTTGATCAGCCGGAATCTGATGGAAATTGTGGGCTTGAATCTGGGGAACTATCTTGTCGGGCAGATATTTGGTGATGACGAAGTGCGGGTGAACTGCGCGGCGGCGAATCTGGATATTGTTAACGGCGTGGCGCGTCCGCAGATTTTTGCTTTCGACACGGAAAACGCAGTCATCAATGTCACTGGTACGGCAAGCTTTGCGTCGGAGCAACTGGATTTAACCATCGATCCGGAGAGCAAAGGGATTCGTATTATTACTCTGCGTTCGCCGCTGTATGTTCGCGGCACATTTAAGAATCCGCAGGCTGGCGTGAAGGCCGGACCGCTGATTGCGCGCGGTGCGGTTGCTGCCGCATTAGCCACGTTAGTTACTCCTGCGGCGGCCTTGTTGGCGCTGATTTCGCCGTCAGAGGGTGACGCGAATCAGTGCCGGACGATCCTGTCGCAGATGAAGAAGTGATGTCTGGCCGGATGTTTATCCGGCCTGGATTTCATACTCAACCCAGGCCGGATTAAGGTGGTTACACCGCATCCGGCAAAAGAATTACAACGACTGATGGCGGGTTTCGTGGGTCAACAGCAGTGCAATCAGCGTCAATGCCGCCATCGATGCCAGATACGTACCAACAGCCGCCAGACCATAATTCGCCTGCAACCATGCAGCGATGTATGGGGCAACCGATGCGCCGAGAATCGACGAAACGTTGTATGAGAACGACGCCCCCGTGTAGCGCACTTCGGTCGGGAACAGCTCCGGCAGCAGTGCGCCCATCGGGCCAAATGTCAGACCCATCAGGCTTAAGCCCAGCAACAGGAAGGCGAACACCAGCACCGGATTGCCAGAGCCGAGCAGCGGTTTAAAGGCAAACAGCGCAAACAGAATGATCAGCGTGGTGATGATGAGCATGCTCTTGCGGCGACCAAACGCATCGGCCAGCAGGCCCGCCACCGGCACCATGACGCCAAAACCAATGACCGCCATCATCAGCATCCACAACACTTCATTACGCGGCAGGCCAAGCCCTACAGGCGCTGCGGCGGTACTGAACGTCATCGAATAGACGGTCATGATATAGAACAGCGTATAGGTCGCCAGCATGATGAACGTGCCGAGGATCGTCACGCGAACATGTTTTGTCAGTAGAGTACCCAGCGGGATTTTCACCTGTTTTTTCGCCGCGGCTACTTTGGCGAAAACCGGGGATTCATGCAATGAAACGCGGACGTACAGACCGATAATCACCAGCACCGCGGAGAAGATGAACGGTACGCGCCAGCCCCAGCTCATGAACTGTTCGTCGGTCAGCAGCCAGGAGAGCAGCAGAAAGGTACCGTTGGCGAAGAAGAAACCGATAGGCGCGCCCAGCTGAGGAAATGATCCGTACAGCGCGCGTTTGCGCGGTGGTGCGTTTTCCGTCGCCAGCAACGCTGCGCCGCCCCATTCACCGCCCAGACCTAAACCCTGACCAAAACGCGCCAGCGCCAGCAGCAGTGGGGCGAAAATGCCGATAGTTTCATAGCCCGGCAGCAGGCCAATGACGACTGTCGAGATCCCCATGGTAAGCAGTGAAGCAACCAGCGTGACTTTACGGCCGACGCGATCGCCGAAATGTCCGAACACCGCGGAACCGATTGGTCGGGCCACAAAGGCGATAGCAAAAGTGGCGAGGGACTGTAGCGTAGCCGCGGTCGGATCCCCCTGCGGGAAGAAGATATGGGGAAACACGATTACCGCGGCGGTGGCGTAAATATAGAAGTCGAAGAACTCAATGGCGGTGCCAATGAGCGAGGCGACGACAACTTTATTGCGCGAGTTGACCGGGGTGTGTTCCTGTTCGTTGTCGAGTGTTGTGGCTGTTGCTTGCATAATATTTTCTTATTTTTGGCCGAACGAAAGGTCATATTACGCACAGCAAAAGAGACATTTCAATCTGTAACAAACTTTGAGATCGGTCAAAAATGGAGCAAAAAGGGGATAATTTTTAGGCTTGAGATTTCACTTCCATGAAATGCTTCACACAATTTAAAGCTTGGATGATAAAACTGGTTTTTGGTTAAATAAAAGTTACGGGTTGGATTTATTCACTAAATCAGTGAGAACAGGCGGCATTATAATTGCCGGATGGCGCTGCGCTTATCCGGCCAACAAAACTCTCCCGTAGGCCAGATCAGCGCAGCCCCATCCGGCCAGTTAACAAAGATTAGCGGTGTGTTTTCCCCGGCATACGCGGGTCGTCTTTGTATTCCGCCGTGGCAATCCAGGCTGCGCAAAACAGGGTCAGACGAGCGAAGAAGTAGAAGAACGCCATCAGTCCAAGCACGGAACCAAATGCCGCGCCCGACGGCGACTGCACCAGTGATGGCAGCGTATACGTCATGATCATTTTGATGACTTCAAACCCCAGCGCCGCGATAAAGGTACCGCGTATGAGCGCTTTCTTACGCGGTCGGTGACGCGGTAGCCGCCAAAAAATCCAGAAGAACAGCAGGTAGTTGGCGAAAATAGAGATGGTCAGGCCGATCAGCCGCCAGGCGGGCTTCAGCCATTCGATACCGTCGAGATACAGCGCAGAGATAATCATCTGCTGGGCGGAACCGGCGATAGAGGTAATGGACAGGGTAACAATCAGCGCAACCAGTAAGCCAATCAAGGAAACAAAATCACGCAGATATTTGACCCAAATTTTTTCCTGATCCTGCGGCGTACGTTCCCAAACATCCCGCGACTGGGCACGAATCGCTTCGCGCAGGTTCCCCATCCAGTTAATGCCGGAATAGAGCGCGATACCCAGCCCAACCAAACCTACGGTCGTACGCTGCTGAACGGCGGTATTGATGGTGTTTTTCAGCGTAGAGGCGAGCGTCGGATCGCTGACGTTCAGCAGAATCTTGCTGAAGATATCCTGCAACAGCGTAGGGTGCGAAGCGAGAATAAAACCCGCGGCGGCAAACGACACCATCAGGATTGGGATCATCGACAGAAACGAGAAGTAGGTAATGGCGGCGCCAAACTGATTTCCCATACGATCGTTAAACCGCTCTGCGGCACGAATAAGATGGGCGATGATGGGCTGGCGTTGAATTTTATCGGCGAAGGTCAGCGCGGTTTTCAGCGCCTGGTTCGCTTTAGCGTTTTTCTCCGGCGAGGCGGAGGCTGATTTATGTTCTGGCGTAGGGTGTTTTGCGTCTTGTTCCTGCGTCATCCGATCGGTTGTCCTTATTTTGTTCACTCATGACATTATAGCCTGCTCAGGGGCGCATCCTGAAAAATGGACTAATCCACATAGTCTTTCATCACGCCAGTCAGCCATTCCATAAACAGATGTACCCGGCGGGAGAGGTTGCGCCGATGCGGATAAAGCAAAGAGACTGGCATTGGCTCGGCGCGATATTGCGGCAACACTTCGACCAGCGTACCGGCGCGCAGGGCATCACGCACGCCAACGCGCGGCACCTGAATAATGCCCAGACCGGCAAGGCATGCTGCGTGATAGGTTTCGGTACTGTTTACCGTTAGCATGCCGCCGGTTTTAACCCATTGCGTGCCGTTTTCTGTCGCCACTTCGAAACCTTGCGCACGCGTTCCCAAATTGACCGAGTAATGCACCACTGCATGCGAGGCAAGATCCTCCAGATTTTCCGGATAACCAAAGCGGGCGAGGTATTGCGGGCTGGCGCAGTTAATCTGCGTGAGTTTCCCCAGCGGGCGCGCAATCAGCCCTGAATCTTTCAGCGTACCCACGCGTACCACACAGTCGAAACCTTCGCGGATCAAATCCACCAGACGGTCGCTGCTGCTGAGTTCGAGTTCCAGGCCTGGATACTGATGCAAAAAGCTCGGTAAGCGGGGCATCACCAGGTTTCTTGCTACACCGACCGGCATATCAACGCGCAGCTTGCCGCTGATGCTGGACGGATCGTGATGGAACAACCCATCCAGCTCATCCAGATTACTCAACAGATCTTTCGCGCGTTCGTAATAGATCATGCCGTCTTGCGTGAGCTGAACGCGGCGTGTTGTGCGGTGCAACAACTGCGTGCCCAGATGATTTTCCAGAGCCTGGATCTGGCGCGATACGCTACCTTTAGGAAGTCCGAGGGTGTCTGCGGCACGCGAAAAGCTCTCCAGTTCTGCGACGCGGATGAACAACTGCATTGCGTGAATTTTATCCATTCTCATGCCCTATTGTTGTTCTAAATGAAACAGTAATGCGCAGTTAGCAGTATTTATTGTTCTTCTATCACCTAATAAGCTTTGTCTCAATCTTCACAACACCTGAAATGAGGTTTCTTATGACGCAACGTATCGCATTGGTGACTGGCGGCGGCCGTGGACTCGGTAAAAACGCGGCGCTGAAGCTGGCGAGTAAAGGAATCGGTATTATCCTGACGTGGAACAGTAATGAAAAAGAAGCGCAGCAGGTTGTGGATGAAATACGCCAATCTGGCGGTAAAGCAGCGGCATTACCGTTGAATGTCGGTGATATTTCTACATTCCCTCAGTTTGTTCAACAGGTGCAGGGAACGTTACAAACGCAGTGGCAAAGTAACGTGTTTGATTATTTATTGAACAATGCCGGAATCGGCATTAACGCACCGTATCCGGCATTTACTGAAGCGCAATTTGACCAACTTTTGAACATCCATTTTAAGGGCCCCTTTTTCCTGACGCAGAGCCTGCTACCGCTGATGAATAAAGGTGGTCGCATCCTCAATGTCTCGACCGGGCTTGCCCGCTTTGCGCTACCGGGTTACAGCGCATACGCAGCCATGAAAGGTGCGATGGAAGTGTTAACCCGTTATCAGGCAAAAGAGCTGGGAGAGCGCGGCATAACGGCGAATATTATTGCGCCAGGCGCAATAGAAACGGATTTTAGCGGCGGAAATGTGCGGGATAATGCGCAATTGAATGCGTACATTGCATCGCAAACGGCGCTGGGACGCGTTGGTTTGCCGGATGATATCGGCGATGCCATTGCTGCGCTGCTTAGCGATGAACTGGCCTGGATGACGGCACAGCGTATCGAGGTATCCGGCGGAATGTTCCTGTAAACCCATAAGGTGCTTATTCAACAGGTCACGGAATGCGTTGAATAAGCACTTAATGCTAGATTGTATTTTGTAACAGATTTATCCATTGTCGTAGATATCTTATTTTTAGCTAAAAATATAAAATCATATTAATTAATATTCATTGTCTTATCATGAGCGTCGAATATTAAGACTTTCCCTAATTTTCGAACCTGTTTTTGCTCCTTTGTATGATCCTTCGGGTTGAGCTGTAACTATTCATAACTTCTGCTTCTTTCTTCTCCGTCTATCGGTAAAATGGCCCCCCGCCAAATGGTGACTTCTTATTTTACCCTATGGGTAATACCCTTCCGCATGTTAAGGCTAATATCCTATTCGGATGGAGATAAATAATGCAGGTAGTAATGTTTGACAGGCAGTCAATATTTATTCATGGAATGAATGTAAGTTTGCAGCAACGTATTCCAGGAGTGGATGTTCAGGGTGTCAGTCAGGCAGATGAACTTTGGCTGACGCTGGAAGATAAACCCGAGGCATTAGTTATATTGGATGGCGACCTTGATGCTGAGTTCTGCTGTAGCTTGCTGCAACAGATAGCAGAGCGCTTTGTGATGGTGAAGGTGCTGGTGACCGCAACGGACTGCCGTAAAAAATGGCTGCAAGAGGTCACTAAACTGAACGTGCTGGCCATTGTTCCGCGCGATTCTGACGCGGAAACCTTTACGCTGGCCCTCAATAGCGTCGCGATGGGTATGATGTTTATCCCCAGAGACTGCATAACCGCTACCGAAAGTGGTGGGCAAAATATCAGATTGCTCAGCGCGCGTCAGCGGGAGATTTTGACCATGCTGGCCGCCGGAGAATCTAATAAACAAATTGGTCGACTGTTAAATATCAGTACCGGAACGGTAAAAGCCCATCTTGAATCGTTGTACCAGCGCCTGGAGGTAAAAAACCGTACGCAGGCAGCAATGATGTTAAACAACACCATTTACTAGGAACATATTTCACAGTCAGAATATTTCTGGCTGTGAAATAAACACCGGCCAGATATTTTTAGCGCAAAATTGGGTAATTCCCACACTGAATATCCACGTAATTAATGCTTCCAGCTGAAACCTGTCTTTTATTTGCGTCATTTCCTTATGGATGAATGCCTCGCAGATCCTCATATCTGCGAGCAGCAATGTTTCTGCCTGCATCACCGTAATTGGGGTATCAAAGGATTCATTGGCGGTGATTTCGTGTCCGTATCCAATGACCCAGATGCCTTTTTTGTCCTGATACTTTTCCAGCGACAGGCCCTGCCATTGCTTAATAAATGCAATACAAGCGGGCGTGAAATGCGTCGAACGCAGCGGCATAATAGTCTCTGTGCAAAGAGACCTATTCTAAAAAAAACACGCCGTTACGCTAGTTGCCTGACAGCCAGTATTTACCGCAAAACGACCTATGCCGTGGGCGGCTGATATTCCTGTTTTAACAGACCAAAAATCCAGTCATCGTGCCAGGTATGATGTAGCCAGTAGCTTGCGCGTAGCGTGCCTTCATGAATGAACCCGACCTTTTCCAACAGACGCCGTGAGGCTTCGTTTCCTGCGGTGACACAGGCGGTCAGTCGCCGCAGACCGCCGCTGGCAAATGCGTATTCACACACGGCATGCAGAGATTCAGCGCCATACCCTTTACCCTGCGCCTGTGGGGCGAGCAGAAAGCCAACCTCGGCACACTCATTGCTCTCCTGAATGTATCCTGTCACGCCAAGCGGTGCTCCCGATGTCTTATCGCACAGGAGCAGACATAGCCAGTGCGGGCTGCCGGGAAACCATTCAGGCAGGCGGGAGTCGAAGGCTGTCCGTATTTCCTCTTCAGTACGTGCGTCAGCGACAAAACGCATCACATCTGGGTTCTGTTGTAGCGTTAAGAAGAACGTCCAGTCATTTTCTGTCAGTGGGCGGCAGAGCAGACGTGATGTTTGCAGTACAGGCACAGGCTTATCTCCAGAATAATTTTCAATGATTGTGCGGAAGTCACTGTAAAACTTATTTATTTGCTATATGAATGTGTTCTAGTCTACATCGGCACAACGTTGCGTTTAAAAAAGATAATTACATACCATGGTGAGGCCGCACGTTTTGGGTCCTTTTAGGGAAGATGATGACCAATAGCGCGTTACAAGCGACATGTACACCCTTTGAACATTGTCTGGGGATTATCCGCCAGGCGTCGGTAGAAATATTACTGCTGCTAGGCGTACATGCCGCAGAAGGCAAAGACCCACGGTGGTTTCTCGAACAACTGGATCAGGCACGACTGAATCTGGGCGGCTGGGGGGCTGTCGCCAGACGGTTGCAGATGAATGATGCGCAATTGAGCCAGTTCACTCTGCGGCTACGTCATCTTCAACAGAGTGTACCCCAATATGAAAATGGCCAGGACGTCAGTGAAAACCAGCTGATTTCAGCGCTGCGCTTTGTGGCTTCTCTGGAACAATTACGCCAGCAACAGCCCATCCTGAAGTATCAAACCGAAATTGCACCTGTGGAGCCGGATGCTCAGATGCGGGCGCAGCGTCAACTTCGCGCAATAGAATTAACCCTCAAATCTCTGATTGCACGGGTATGGCCGGATCAACATCCTCTCAACAGCTTTCTGAAACAGCACTTTGGTGGTGAACGTCTGCGTCGCTGGCTAAAGTTGGGCGAAGGACGAGATGCGCTGGACGGTATGATGTTTAGCGAGCTGGCGCTGATGGTCGTCGATAAGAAATTATTCGTTCGCCACTTTACGCAGATTTTTAACGATACCTCAGTGCTCATGTCATTTGTTGAGCCGCGTATCACGCTACGCATGTTTTTGGATGATTGCCGCCTGGCTCGTAACTGCGTTATCGCGCAGCAGCCGCTGACGTCGGTACAACTGATGTTGCTGGACTACCAGTACCGACAGATAACTCATCCTGTGCAACGGGCATTTGAAGAACGGCGTACGCGCATTAATCCTGCGTCGTATCTGGAATCTGATGAGGCCATGGTCCGCCAGTTTTGGGAAACAGCAAAGCAAAAAGACGAGCAAGCGGGAGGCGATAAGCATGAAATCGCAGACAGTATTGATCCGCCGGAAAAGCGGGCCAAGCGCACTGCGGAAGAACGTGAACAGCTGATTTCCGGTATGTTGTGGGTAGCGGTCGGCGTGATGGTGCTGGCGATTTCGCTGGGTGCGTTCTGGTTATTCACTTCGCCAGCGCCACAGGCGTCTTCCGGACAATCCGTTGAAATTGTGCAGGAGGAACCGCGACGCGATGCCCCCAGCGCACGGGAGGCGGTGACCAGAATGGGCATCACCTGGGATGCCTTTAACATGCGGGCGGCTATCGACCGCAATGACACCCGCGTGACGTCACTGTTCCTGCAGGGCGGGATGGACTGGAAGCTGGCGTGGACGGAGCAGGCGTTTTCGGCGGGCAATACAGAGGTGTTGAGACTGCTGCTGCGTTACCCTTCGCAGATGGATGAAAGCAAACCATGCCGACAGTTTATGACTACGCTCAGCCATGCGATGTCGAATGGGGCATCGCTCACTTCGCTGCATAAAAGTTATCTGCAAAGTTTTTGTTCCGTGCCTGCGGTCGTTGCGCGTCAGCAATATGATCTTGAGCAGGCCGAGCTGCGTGTTCGCGCCCAGCCAAGCCCTGAGAACAAGAAATGGCAGAAAATTCACGCCGAGCTGTACGATGCGATTAACTAAAAGCCTGATGACTCAGACCGTCAGCTGCTAGGGTTCGCCATACAAACCGATGAGTCGGCGCACCACGCCATTGGTCCAGCCAAAGCCGTCCTGCAACGGATATTCCCCACCGCCGCCTTCGCGCGGCGCTGCGTCGGCTATGTGGTATTTTTCGATAAGTTTGTGGTGTTCCTGATAAAAGAGATTCACCGTTTTCAACCAGTTACGGGCAATTTCATCCCCGAGATGGTCGTCACCGTACAGTTTGAAGCCCTGGATCGCCATCCACTGCAGCGGCGCCCAGCCGTTGGGTTTATCCCATTGTTCCCCGGTTTCATGCTCCGTGGCTAAAATGCCACCGGGCGTGAGCAGGCGACTGCGAACTGCGTTAGCAAGCCGATCGGCTTGTTCATGCGTTGCCATACCGACATACAGCGGCACAATACTGGCGGCAGAGAACAGGGCCATTTGTTCGCGCCGCCAGTCGTAATCGCGATAGCAGCCGTTTTCATCGTCCCAGAGATAGCGGTTTACCGCATCACGACGATCGCTGGCTTTCTGGCGAAACAGCGCTTCCGTTTCTTTGTCACCTTTCAGCGCGGAAATATTGGCGATAGTGCTTTCCAGCTTGTAGAGGAATGCGTTCAGGTCAATTGGGATGAACTGCGTGGTGCGTATGCTGGCAAGGCGGCCTGCGTCGCGCAGCCAGCGCGATGAATAATCCCAGCCAGAAGCCGCGCCCGCGCGTAAATCCCGATACACTTCATTGGGCGGGCGACCCGAATGCTTGGCGGTCTCGACGTCTTCAAGCCATGACTCATCGCGCGGCGTATCACGATCGTCCCAATAGCGGTTAAGTAGAGAGCCGTCCGACATTCTGATCACGTGGCGGTAGGCCTGGTTGAGTACCAGGGAATCGGCGCCATCCATCCAGAACGCGTACTCCATTTTTAGATGATCAAGGTAACGACGCGCGCCGCGTACGCCATCTTCTTCAAACAGCTCCACCATCAGGGCAAAAACGGGCGGCTGTGAGCGGCTCAGATAGTAAGTACGGTTGCCGTTTGGGATGTGACCATAGTTTTCAATCATCCAGGCAAAGTTATCTGCCATACATTTCAGCAGATCTTCGCGGCCGCTCTCTGCCAGACCCAGCATGGTAAAGTAGGAATCCCAGTAGTAGGTTTCGCTAAAACGCCCGCCTGGCACAATGTATGACTGCGGTAACGCCAGCAGCGAGGACCAGGGAATGTGATCCTGCGGCTCGCGCGTCAGCACCGGCCACAGTTGATCGATATGTTCTTTCAGCGAACTTTCCGGGTCAGAAACGTATTCGCTGGAGGGCGTTTCCGGGAGCCAGAAATGGTTCTCGACGAAGCGTCGCAGATCGAAGTCCCGATGGCGTTTAACCTTGCGATAGCGAATTAAAATGTCGAGCGGGTCCATTTTGGGCGCACAATCTGGGAAGGTTTTACTATCCGCAAACAGTTTGGATGACTGGACGTGTTCGAACAGTTCGAGATAACGATCGGCAGGGGTTAACGCATCTGAAGCGGGAAGTCCTTCAATCATCTCCGGCTCAGGCTCCGCCTCAATCATTTCATCCAGCTTTAACTCGCACGGATCCATTTCATAAAGCAGATCGATGTCGATCGTCATTTCTTCAGAAGGGGCGTGGGGTAGTTTCTGGTTGAGCATAATGAGAAAGACCTCCGATGGACGTTGAAAGATTAAGGCTATTGCCCGGTCGTCAGTTAAGCGTAGACATTCGCTTCGGTGTCGGGTGAGTAAAGCGTGCGGTTGATCACGTTTTAATGCTGAGCAAAATTTAAAAAATCAGACTATCCCAATGAAAACAATGGATAATTTAAAGTTCTGCATGATCTGAATATATTCCATTTTCAGAGCATTCGATTGCAACGAGGTGTGAACAGAGACAGGTAACGCCTTATCTCTATAATAGGCGCAGGCTATTCTATTGATAGTTCTCCTCCATGTAATTGCTTGATACTTATCAAAATAGTAATCCCCTTATTTCCTATGATGGTCAGGTCTGACAAAGACTGTGCATTAATTATTCTAATTTTTCTGGGTCACAATAACTCACAACGGTGAGGGTAAAATAATGAAAATCATTACCCGTCTTACCGCGATTGCCATAGCTGGCATCGTGATTTGTTATTTTGGATTATCCGGTTATGTGTGGTATCACGATAATCAACGTAGCAAACAGGCTGATGTTCAGGCCTCTACGCTGGAAGAAAATAATAAGGTATTAGGATTTTTACGCGAAAAAGGATGCGATTATTGTCACACGCCTTCAGCTGAATTACCTTTCTATTCTTCTTTTCCTGTCGCTAAGCAGTTGATGAATTATGATATTCAACTGGGATACAAATCATTCAATCTTGAGGCCGTTCGTGCGGCGCTGGTCGGGGATAAACCCGTATCGCAAAGCGACCTGAATAAAATTGAATGGGTGATGCAGTACGACACCATGCCACCGACGCGTTATACCGCATTGCACTGGGCTGGCAAGGTAAGCGATACGGAGCGAGCCGAGATCCTGGGCTGGATTGCGAAACAGCGTGAGCAGTACTACGCCAGTAACGATACCGCCGCACAGCATCGTAACGAACCTGTGCAGCCGATACCGGAAAGTATCCCGACCGATGCCCGCAAAGTGGCGCTGGGCTTTACGCTTTACCACGACCCGCGTATTTCCGGCGATAGCACGATTTCTTGCGCGCATTGCCACGCCCTGAATGCGGGCGGCGTGGATGGCCGGAAAACATCAATCGGCGTAGGCGGCGCGGTTGGGCCTATTAATGCGCCAACGGTATTTAACTCGGTCTTCAACGTTGAACAATTCTGGGATGGTCGTGCGCCAACATTGCAGGCGCAGGCAGGCGGCCCGCCGTTGAACCCTATCGAAATGGCGTCTAAATCCTGGGATGAAATTATCCAGAAACTGGATAAAGATCCGCAATTGAAGCAGGAGTTTATTGCGGTTTATCCGCAGGGATTCAGCGGGGATAATATTACCGATGCGATTGCTGAGTTTGAGAAAACGCTAATTACGCCAAATTCGCCGTTTGATAAATGGCTACGCGGCGATGAAGCGGCGTTAACTGCTCAGCAGAAACATGGCTATCAATTGTTTAAAGATAATAAGTGTGCGACCTGTCATGGCGGTATTATTTTAGGCGGGCGATCATTTGAGCCATTGGGTTTGAAAAAGGACTTTAATTTCGGTGAGGTCACTGCCGCAGATATTGGCCGCATGAACGTCACTAATGAATTACGTGACAAGCTGCGTCAAAAAGTCCCGGGCTTGCGTAACGTTGCGCTGACCGCGCCTTATTTCCATCGCGGTGATGTGCCTACGCTCGATGGCGCGGTAAAACTGATGCTGCGTTATCAGGTGGGTAAAGAACTGCCGCAGGAAGATATCGACGATATCGTGGCGTTCCTCGAAAGCTTAAACGGCGTGTATACGCCATATATGCAGGGTAAATAACCTCTGGCGTTATCCAGCCTGACGCGTTTTGCAGGCTGGATAATTCTTCTTTACCTGGCGAGTATTTACCTCTGCTCATCCACAAATATTCCCCACAATTCTTCTACTGCTCTGGACATTCTGCCCGCAGGCCGAAACAGTCGGATATCAATGGGTATCCATAACCCGCTCTTCTGTGAAGCCGCCGCGGCGATCGTCCCGGCCTGAACGTCCGGAGCCGCCAGACTTTCCGGCAGCCAGGCAATGCCGTCCCCGGCTTTGACCATTGCCAGCAGCGTGGCGGCCAGATCGGCGGTGAATGCGATGTCCATACCGCGTCGGGCATGATTCACCGATGACGTGTTCGAGAGGATCCTCCCCAGACCGGATTCTGCAGAGAAGGAGAGAAACGGAAATTTTTTGCCCCCCGTAGCCTGCCAGAGCGGCTGATGAGAGCGGGGATCGCATTTGGAGTAAGGTAATAACATTTCTCGACCGAGACGGACGCTAAGATATTTCGTCTGATCGAGGTTGATGTGCATGTGAGGGTGGTAATAACACAGCAGAAACTGCGCATCCCCTTTTTCAATCATCCGTTCACAGGCGCTGAGCGTGTCTGACAGCAGGCGAAATGAGCCGAAACGGGCGATTTTTTCATTATTGCGCATCAGCGCCGGAAAAAATGAGAACGACAGGGAATGCGTTGCGGAGAAAATAACATCCGGTCGGGAATTTCCCGCCGCTTCGATGGTTTCATTTCTCAGGGTGTATAGCGCCCGGATCAGTTCGGGCACCTGAGCGACGAAAACTTCCCCCGCACGGGTCAGGCTGACACCACGGCGGTTACGTTCAAAAATCGGCGTTCCAAGCCACTCTTCCAGTGAAACAATGCGCCGACTGAATGCGGGCTGCGTCACATATCGGGAAGCGGCTGCGCGGGAGAAATTGAGTGACTGCGCCAGCGCAACGCAGTCTTCAAGCCAGGTGAGTTCCAGATGATGCCGATTTTGCATTACAGCCAGCCTCTTTGGCATTAGATCAGTAAATAGGCACTGCTTAAGATGGAGAAATACAGGACGATGGCGTCCTTAAATGCTGCCTGAGTGCATTATGCCAATAATAAACCGGCATGAGTTATCACTTTTTACAGGCGCGTAAGTGCAAGCATAACTGACCAAGAACCCGCCGGAGAAAACATGCGTATCCTCGATGTTGTAGAAATTACCAAACCCATCGCTTCCCCTATTCGTAATGCCTATATCGATTTCAGCAAGATGACGACCAGCCTGGTGGCCGTTGTGACTGATGTTGAGATAGAGGGCCGCCGCGTGGTGGGATACGGATTTAATTCTAATGGCCGTTACGGCCAGGGGGGATTGATCCGCGAACGCTTCCGTAACCGCATTCTGGACGCTGACCCGGAACGTTTGTTGAATGCCGAAGGCGATAACCTGGATCCGCATAAAATCTGGGACGTCATGATGAGTAATGAGAAGCCGGGGGGCCATGGTGAGCGTTCGGTGGCTGTGGGTACGCTGGATATGGCTATCTGGGATGCCGTTGCCAAAATTGCCAACAAGCCGTTGTTCCGTCTGCTGGCTGAGATGAAGGGTGTTGAGGCGAATCCACGCGTCTTTGTCTACGCGGCGGGGGGGTACTATTATCCGGGTAAAGACCTGAGCGCGCTGCGTCAGGAAATGCGAGGCTACCTGAACCGCGGCTACAACGTGGTTAAAATGAAAATCGGTGGCGCATCGTTGGAAGAGGACCGTCGCCGTATCGAAGCGGTGTTGACTGAAATTGGCGATGAAGCGCGTCTTGCCGTTGATGCCAATGGACGCTTTAATCTGGAAACCAGTATTGCCTATGCCAAAATGCTACGAGATTATCCATTGTTCTGGTACGAAGAAGCTGGCGACCCGCTGGATTATTCTCTCCAGGCCGCGCTGTCAGAATTTTACCCAGGTTCGATGGCGACGGGTGAAAATCTCTTTTCTCATCAGGATGCGCGCAACCTGCTGCGCTACGGCGGTATGCGCCCGGATCGAGACTACCTGCAATTTGACTGTGCGCTTTCCTACGGTCTGGTCGAATATCTGCGTACCCTCGACGTACTGGCGCAGTTTGGCTGGTCCCCATCACGCTGCATACCGCATGGCGGTCATCAGATGTCGCTGAACATTGCGGCGGGTCTTGGTCTCGGTGGGAATGAAAGTTATCCGGATCTGTTCCAACCGTACGGCGGTTTCCCGGATTCAGTTAAGGTGGAAGAGGGTCATATCGTCATGCCAGAACTGCCGGGCATAGGGTTTGAAGGTAAATCTGACCTGATTAAAGAGATGCGCGCGTTGGCCGAATAGCGCGGGCGGCGGTGACATAACACCCCTCCGGTTGCCGGAGGAGTGTTACTTAAGCGTGTAGTGAATAACGTCTACACGTGGGCAATTAGCGCATAGTGACGAATTCTTCTGCCGCAGTCGGGTGAATAGCGACGGTGTTATCGAAGTCTTTCTTAGTCGCGCCCATTTTCAGCGCGACCGCGAAGCCTTGCAGCATTTCGTCCATGCCAAAACCGATGCCATGAATACCAACAATCTTCTCTTCCGGACCGACGCAAACCAGCTTCATGCGGCACGGCTGGCGGTGTGAAGTCACGGCAGTGTACATCGCGGTAAACGAGGATTTATACACTTTCACCTGGTCATCGCCGTGCTGTTCGCGAGCCTGCTGCTCGGTCAAGCCCACGGTGCCAATCGGCGGGTGGCTGAAGACCACGGTCGGGATGTTGCTGTAGTCCAGATGCTCGTCCGGTTTGTTGTTAAACAGACGCTCGGACAGGCGACGGCCCGCGGCAACGGCAACCGGCGTCAGCTCAACGGCACCGGTATTGTCGCCGACGGCATAAATACCCGGCACGCTGGTGTTCTGGAATTTATCAACGACGATGTAGCCTTTTTCGTTGGTTTTCACGCCGGTAACAGCCAGATTGAAGTTGTCCGTTTCTGGCTCACGACCAATCGCCCAAATCAGGCAGTCTACCGTTTCGCTACGACCATCTTCCAGTTGCAGGGTCAGGCTGCCGTCAGCGTTTTTAACAACCGCTTTTGGAATCGCGTGAGTATGCAGAGTCGGGCCTTCGGCGTTCATTACCTCAACCAGCGTGTCGACGATCATCGGGTCAAAGCTACGCAGCGGCGCGTGTTTGCGTACGAACAGGTGCGTTTGGGCACCCAGGCCGTTAATCACACCAGCCAGCTCAACGGCAATGTAGCCTGCACCAACAACAGCCACGCGTTCTGGTAACGATGGCAGCTCAAAGAAACCATTAGAATCAATACCGTATTCCGCGCCAGGGACAGCCGGGCGACTCGGGCGACCACCAGTGGCAATCAAAATATGATCGGCAGTGATGATTTCACCATTCACTTCAACGGTTTTTGCATCAACGAAGCGCGCAAAGCCTTTGATCACATCGACATTATTTTTGCCCAGCACGTTGTCGTACGAGGTATGAATACGATCGATATAAGCGGTACGCGTGGCGATCAGTTTATCCCAGTCGAACTTATTGATGGTGGTGTCGAAACCGTAATCCGGACCGTACATGTGGATCGCTTCGCGGACCTGTGCGGCATGCCACATCACTTTCTTCGGTACGCAGCCAACGTTAACGCAGGTGCCGCCTAACTCTTTGGCTTCAATCAGTGCGCATTTTTGACCGTACATTGCTGCACGGTTAATGGAGGCAATACCGCCGCTGCCGCCGCCAATAGCGATGTAATCATAGTGCTTGGTCATGACCGCTCCTTTATGTTCATTGTAGGGCGGAGAAGCGTTACGCCATCCGCCAAAATATTCGCGATTGTATACCTGATATTAAAAGGTTCCACCGATGGCTGCGATTACTCCGGCACTATCCAGCTTACGGAAGTATGCCCGGTTCCTGTCGGAACCAGTTTGCTGTGCAACCACGGCAGGACGTTGTTCATCTGCTGCTCCAGCTTCCACGGTGGGTTAATCACAATCATGCCGGATGCCGTCATGCCGCGCTGATCGCTGTCCGGGCGTACTGCCAGCTCAATTTGCAGAATTTTGCGGATGCCGGTGTCTTCGAGATCGTGGATCATGCGCTTGATTTGTTGGCGCAGAACCACTGGATACCACAACGCATAGGTGCCGGTCGCGAAACGTTTGTAGCCTTCGTTAATACCGGTCACTACTGCCTGGTAGTCGCTTTTGATTTCGTAGGGTGGATCGATAAGGATCAACCCACGACGGGAAACCGGCGGTAATTTTGCTTTCAGCTGCTGATAACCATCGGCTTTGGCCACGCGAGCGCGCTCATCTTTCTGGAATTCGCCGCGCAGCAGAGGGAAGTCGCTCGGGTGCAGTTCAGTTAATTGCAGACTGTCCTGTTCGCGCAGCAGCTGGCGAGCAATTAACGGAGAGCCCGGGTAGTAGCGCAACTGACCGCTACGGTTGAAGTGCTGCACTACGCCAATGTAGGGTTCCAGTTCGGCAGGCAAATCGTCCTGCTGCCAGATACGGGCGATTCCTTCCAGGTATTCACCGGTGCGTTCGGCATGCTCACTGCTCAGCTGATAACGGCCAGCACCAGCATGGGTGTCCAGATAAAGAAACGGTTTTTCTTTCTCTTTGAGCGATTCAATGATCAGGCTCTGAACGGTGTGTTTAAGGACGTCGGCGTGGTTGCCTGCGTGATAACTGTGGCGATAACTGAGCATGGGTAATGAAATTCCGCTGAAATGACGATTTGCCACAGTTTACAGCAGATCGACACGGATTACCCGTAGGCCCGGTAAGCGTAGCGTCACCGGGCGTCTTTCCATCACGGTTAGCATTGAAATCCTCTACACTTAACCCCATTGTACAAATTAATATGCACAGCGCCGGATACGCGCTTCATTCACTCTTTTCAACAGGACCGCGCTAATGACCAATCCATTGCTGACTCCCTTCGAACTGCCGCCGTTTTCTAAAATTCAGCCAGAGCACGTTGTGCCTGCCGTCACTAAGGCGTTGAACGATTGCCGTGAAAATGTTGAGCGAGTGGTTGCGCAGGGCGCGCCGTACACCTGGGAAAATCTCTGCCAGCCGTTGGCAGAAGTCGACGATGTGCTGGGGCGTATTTTCTCTCCGGTTAGTCACCTGAATTCGGTGAAAAACAGCCCGGAACTGCGTGAAGCCTACGAACAAACGCTGCCGCTGCTGTCTGAATACAGCACCTGGGTTGGACAACATGAAGGCCTGTACAAAGCGTACCGCGACCTGCGTGATGGCGATCATTACGCCACCCTGAACACCGCACAGAAAAAAGCGGTTGATAACGCGCTGCGCGATTTTGAGCTTTCTGGTATTGGTCTGCCGAAGGAAAAACAGCAGCGCTATGGTGAGATTGCCACCCGCCTGTCTGAGCTCGGCAACCTGTACAGCAATAACGTCCTCGATGCTACGATGGGCTGGACCAAGCTGGTGACCGACGAAGCGGAACTTGCCGGGATGCCGGAAAGCGCGCTGGCCGCCGCAAAAGCGCAGGCTGAAGCCAAAGAGCAGGAAGGCTATCTGTTAACCCTGGATATCCCAAGCTACCTGCCGGTGATGACCTACTGTGATAACCAGGGGCTGCGTGAAGAGATGTATCGTGCATACTCCACGCGCGCATCTGACCAGGGGCCAAACGCGGGCAAATGGGACAACAGCCCGATAATGGAAGAGATCCTCGCGCTGCGCCACGAACTGGCACAACTGCTGGGCTTTGAAAGCTACGCCTTTAAATCTCTGGCTACCAAAATGGCGGAGAACCCGCAGCAGGTACTCGACTTCCTGACTGATCTGGCGAAACGTGCCCGTCCGCAGGGTGAGAAAGAGCTGGCTCAACTGCGCGCCTTCGCGAAAGCGGAATTTGGTGTTGATGAGCTGCAGCCGTGGGATATCGCTTACTACAGCGAGAAACAAAAACAGCACCTCTACAGCATCAGCGACGAGCAGCTGCGTCCTTACTTCCCGGAAAACAAAGCCGTTAACGGTCTGTTTGAAGTGGTTAAACGTATTTATGGCATCACCGCCAAAGAGCGCACCGATGTTGACGTCTGGCATCCGGAAGTTCGTTTCTTCGAGCTGTACGACGAAAACAACGAGCTGCGCGGCAGCTTCTATCTTGATCTGTATGCCCGTGAACACAAACGCGGTGGGGCGTGGATGGACGACTGTGTCGGCCAGATGCGCAAGACAGACGGCACATTGCAAAAGCCGGTCGCTTACCTGACCTGTAACTTTAACCGTCCGGTGAACGGTAAACCTGCGCTGTTTACCCACGATGAAGTGATCACCCTGTTCCACGAGTTCGGCCATGGTCTGCACCATATGCTGACTCGTATTGAAACTGCGGGGGTTTCCGGTATCAACGGTGTGCCATGGGATGCGGTCGAACTGCCGAGCCAGTTTATGGAGAACTGGTGTTGGGAGCCGGAAGCGTTGGCGTTTATCTCTGGTCACTTTGAGACCGGTGAGCCGCTGCCGAAGGAACTGCTGGATAAAATGCTGGCGGCGAAAAACTACCAGGCAGCGCTGTTTATTCTGCGTCAACTGGAGTTCGGTCTGTTTGATTTCCGTCTGCACGCGGAGTTTAACCCGCAGCAAGGGGCTAAAATCCTCGAGACGCTGGCGGAAATTAAAAAACAGGTCGCCGTGGTGCCGGGCCCAACGTGGGGCCGCTTCCCGCATGCCTTCAGCCACATTTTTGCTGGTGGCTACGCAGCGGGTTACTACAGCTATCTGTGGGCAGACGTACTGGCGGCAGATGCCTTCTCTCGCTTCGAAGATGAAGGGATTTTCAACCGTCAAACCGGACAATCGTTCCTCGATAACATCCTCACCCGTGGCGGTTCTGAAGAGCCGATGGAACTGTTCAAGCGCTTCCGTGGCCGCGAGCCACAGCTGGATGCAATGCTGGAGCATTACGGGATCAAAGGCTGATTATTCACGTGAAAATCTGCTTAGTAGATGAAACAGGCGCCGGAGACGGCGCCTTATCTGTTCTTGCCGCCCGCTGGGGACTGGAACACGATGAAGATAACCTGATGGCGCTGGTGATGACGCCGGAACATCTGGAACTGCGCAAACGTGATGAACCCAAACTCGGCGGTATCTTCGTGGATTTCGTGGGCGGTGCGATGGCCCATCGGCGCAAATTTGGCGGTGGACGCGGTGAAGCGGTGGCGAAGGCGGTTGGCATTAAAGGCGATTACCTGCCGGATGTGGTCGATGCAACCGCAGGGCTGGGGCGCGATGCGTTTGTACTGGCCTCGGTAGGCTGCCGCGTACGAATGCTGGAACGTAATCCGGTGGTTGCGGCACTGCTCGATGATGGCCTGGCGCGCGGCTATGCCGACCCGGAAATCGGTCCGTGGCTGCAGGAACGTTTACAGCTGATCCATGCGTCGAGTCTGACGGCGTTAACCGATATCACGCCGCGCCCGCAGGTGGTGTACCTCGATCCGATGTTTCCACATAAGCAGAAAAGCGCGCTGGTGAAAAAAGAGATGCGGGTGTTTCAGTCGCTGGTGGGGCCGGATTTAGATGCGGATGGGCTGCTGGAACCTGCGCGTCAGTTGGCCACCAAACGTGTGGTGGTGAAGCGCCCAGACTACGCGCCGCCGCTGGCGGATGTCGCCACGCCGAACGCGGTTGTGACGAAAGGGCATCGGTTTGATATCTACGCTGGGACAGCATAGTTTGTAGATCTGTGCGCTGTGCTGCCTGATGCGCTGCGCTTATCAGGCCTACGGCTGTGCGTGGTTTGTAGGCCGGATAAGGCGTTAGCCGCATCCGGCTTGGTGCGCTGTGTTGCCTGATGTGCTGCGCTTATCAGGCCTACGGCAGCGTGTGGTTTGTAGGCCGGATAAGGCGTTAGCCGCATCCGGCATGGTGCGCTGAACTGCCTGATGCGCTACGCTTATCAGGCCTACGGCAGCGTGTGGTTTGTAGGCCGGATAAGGTGTTAGCCGCATCCGGCTTGGTGCGCTGTGCTGCCTGATGTGCTGCGCTTATCAGGCATACGGCTGTGCGTGGTTTGTAGTCCGGATAAGGCGTTAGCCGCATCCGGCATGGTGCGCTGAATTGCCTGATGCGCTGCGCTTATCAGGCCTACGGCAGCGTGTGGTTTGTAGGCCGGATAAGGCGTTAGCCGCATCCGGCTTGGTGCGCTGTGCTGCCTGATGTGCTGCGCTTATCAGGCCTACGGCAGCGTGTCTTTGTAGGCCGGATAAGGCGTTAGCCGCATCCGGCATAACCTATTAAACAAACGGTGCCAGCGGGTCGGCAATCTCAAATGCTACTGCTCGGTCTGCTTTCGGTGGGTAAATCAGCTCGCTGACAATCGACACCTTCAGCTTCTTCGCTTCTGCGCGCGTCAGTTTCACCTGTTGATCCCATCCTTCGCTATACACTGCACCCCAGGCACCAAGATCCAGGCAGGTGACGTAGTTTTCCTGACGATATGGCAATGGTGTTACGTCCAACAGGTCCGCCGCGGCGTTATTACCGGCAAATTTACCCAACAAAATCGCGTGCTGACAGGTCATTAACGCATGGTTGCCTTTGTCGTCGGTGGCGGCATAGGCCACATCGCCAGTGGCGTAGATATCATCGTGACCCACAACCTGCAGATTGGCATTCACATGCAGACGGCCCTGCCGATCGCGCGGGGCGTTAATCTGTGCTGCCAGGCTATTAGCCTGCACGCCGACGGTCCAGATAACCGTCTGAGAGGCAATCACCTGCCCATCTTTCAGCGTGACGCCGGAGGCATCCACGCACTCTACTTCCGCATTGACCAGCCACTCGACGCCCAGTTCAGCAGAGGCTTCGATAATCACGTCACGTAATTCCTGGCTCCAGCGTCCGCCTGGCTGAGCACCGCGTTCAACTACGACAACTCTGGTCTTAGCATCAGTGCCCAATATTTCGCGCAAACGACCCGGTAATTCCAGCGCCATCTCTATCCCGGTGAAACCACCACCACAGACCACCACGGTATTACGAGCCTCACTTTCCGGTTGTAATGCCAGCTTGTTAATGTGCTGCTCCAGTACGGCGGCGCTCTCGAGTTGGTCGAGGTCAAACGCGTGCTCGGCGGCACCGGCAACGGCGTCGCGGTTTACGTGACTTCCGCTGGCGAGCACCAGGCGGTCATAGCGATGCAGATGAGTGTCACCGTTGGCATCTTTCCAGCTCACCTCTTTAGAGTCCGGGAGGATTTGCTCGACGTGACCTTGCAGGAAGTTGACGCCGGTAACGTCAAATAGCGGTTGCAGTGGTGCGACTAGCGTATGAACGGCGCTTTCATAAAATCGTGGGCGGACACGCAGCTCCGGTTGTGGCGCAATTACTGTAATATCAATGGCCTGCTGATGTTTATCCGCCAGTCGTGCGGCGCTTAATGCTGCCCACATACCGGCAAAACCGGCGCCCACGATCAGAATTTGTTTACGCATTGGGGTTTTCTCACTGGTGACTACGATTTATTTACTCGGATTTTATTTGTCGTAGTTATGAATTGCAATGCGATCGAGATCCTTTTTGCCTCAAAGGGTGGTGTTTTTTGATTATCTGTTTGATAAATATGCATTTAAAGTTCTGTTGTGAAAAGGGAGTACTTTGCTGTCTGGAATGAATGAGATGAAAAAGCTACAATAAACTCAGATTCATTTTGGCTGAGATAAGAGAATGGCATTCTACAGTTCGGGAGTTGAGTACGGCATTCATAGCCTGATGTGTATGGTCGACAGTAAGGGCGACGCGCGGGATATGAGCGTGCGGGAAATAGCCGAACTGCAAAGCGTACCGTATGACTATCTGGCAAAAATTTTCACCCGTCTGTCCAAAGCGGGTCTGGTGCGCAGCATTGAAGGCAAAGGTGGCGGTTTCCAGTTAGCTAAACCCGCTGAACACATCACGGTGCTGGATGTGGTGAATGCTATTGATGGCGATAAGCGCATCTTTGAATGTCGTGAAATTCGCCAGCGGCTGGCGGTATTTGAGGAACATCCACCGGAGTGGGCCTGTGAAGGCATTTGTGGCGTGCGTTCGGTAATGGACATGGCCCAGCAGCGAATGGAAGAAGCGCTCGGCCAGCATACGATTCTGGACTTGGCGCGCAAAATGTACCGTAAAGCACCGGATACCTTTGTGGTGGAAGTGCAGGAGTGGATAGACGCGCGTAAAGGGTAGTGAGTGAAAATGCCCGATAGCGCAAGGCGACCGGGCATGTTGAATGTAGGCCGGATAGGGGCAATAGCCGCCATCCGGCACTGAAGGTTATTGCTCGGTGCTCGGCGTATTAATCATGCGGTTCAGCCATGGCACCATAATCGCCATCACGACCGTTACGGCCAGGGTGACAAGGCCAATCTTACTGAAGACGTTGGTATAGATAGGCAGCGTTTGCAGCGGGTCGGTGATGTTCTCTGGTACGGCGGTGAACGTAGCGACATAACCCCCCATCAGGAAGGCTGCGGCTTGTGTCAGGAACCACATCCCAAGAATGAAGCCCATCAGGTGTTGTGGCACGAGAGCGGCGACCATAGCCAGTCCCAGGGCGCTAATCAGCAGTTCACCCAGGCTCTGGAACAGATACACCAGCACGATAAACCACGGCGACGTCAGCCCTTGTGCATCGGCAAACCACATCCCGGCAGCGGCGGCCGTCAGGAAGCCCAATGAGCACAGGAACATACCGAGCGTAAATTTCATCGGCATGGTCAGGTCTTTGCCTTTGTTGCCCAGACGGGTATAGATTGCGGCCAGTACCGGACTCGCCAGTACCACCCAGAACGGGTTCAGCGCCTGGAAGCTCACCGGGTTGATGGCGAAACCAAGAATTTCATGGTGTACGTTATTGATCGCAAAGAAGTTTAGCGATGTCGGCATCTGCGCGTACAGCACGTAGAACACCACCGCTTCCAGCATCAGGATAAATGCCACGAACATCTTGTTGCGCCCGGTTTTATCCAGTTTGAATGCCTGACGGAAGAAGATGATGGTCACGGCAATCGACAGGACGATCAGCACCAGGTTGGCAATCTGCACGTTGTGCATCAGCCAGGCGCAGATAAATACCATCACTACCGTACCGGCCAGCACGTACAGCAGGTTACGGAAGTTCAGTGGCTTATGGTCTGGCTCAGAGCCGATATTTTTCACCATTCCGCGGCAGGCAAAGTAGACCAGCAGCGCGACGATTAGTCCGGCTCCGCACAGGTTGTAAGTCACAGCGTAGCCAAACTTATCGGCAATCACCGGCGCCAGCGACAGTGACAGCAGCGAACCGATGTTAATCGACATATAAAACAGAGTGAAAGCACCGTCCAGACGGGCGTCTTTCGGGGGATAGCATTTTGACAGCAGGCTTGCCGGGTTGGCTTTAAATAGCCCGTTACCAACGGCAATGGTACCCAAAGCAATAAAGATCAGATCCGGCTTAAGCAGCGACATCCCGGTCATGAAGTAGCCGATTGCCAGCACAATGGCACCGAGTACCAGCGTGCGCTTGGTGCCTAACAGGTGGTCGCCGACGTAGCCGCCGATCGAGATCAGGCCGTAAACCAGTGCGGCAAAGGCACCAAAGGTGACAAATGCCTGTTCTTGTGAAAATCCGAGCTGCTTAACAAAAAATACCGCCAGGATGCCCTGTACGCCGTAATAGCCAAATCGTTCCCATAATTCCACAAAGAAGATCATGAAGAACGGACGAGGTTGCTGCAGCAAGCCCGTAGGTGCAGTTTTATTCATATTCCATCGCCTTTCAAAGCCATCCCGAAAAGTATGAACGCGTATGCTTAAACGCGCCGAAAAAGTCTTATTTTGTTATAGACTGCGGTTATTGGCCGCAAGGGTAGAGTATTATAGAGATAGTTTTCGATCCAATTAGTTGATCACACTAATTATGATTTGTTTGTTGGATTGATGTACTAATTATGACCGAATGATAAAAACAAAAACGCCCGCGAAGGCGGGCGTTTACAGGCTTAACGACTTGCAGTGGGCCGGGTTAACTTCCGGCGGCAAGCATTTTATGCTTCTTCGTCGTCACGCAGCGGAACAATCAACATGTCGACGTGGACGGTGTTGATCAGTTGGCGCGCGGAGGACATCAGTTTGCTCCAGAAATCCTGGTGGTGACCACAGACGACCAGATCCATGTCGTATTTTTTGATGGCATCAACCAGAACCTGACCCAGGTCGCCGCTACCGCTCAGGGTTTCGGTGATAGGGTAGCCTGCATTGGTGGACAGCTCGGTTAACGCGTGGTGGGTTTCTTCAGAAATGCGTTTCTGCATGTCGCCCAGATTCACGTCGATGAGCCCGGTGTACAGGTCGGAATAGTTTACGTCAACGTGGATAAGGGAGACTTTAGCATTGTAAGGTCGCGCCATAGAAACCGCTTTTTCAACCAGAACTTTGCTTTCCGGAGAAAGATCAACCGCGATAAGAATGTGTTTATAAGCCATAGTGTTACTCCTTCCATAAGTTGTCGATGACTAGCCTGCTGGCGTTATATGCCGCCGCGTCATCCGCGTCCTGCGAACCTTGTGCGCGGGGCTAGCCCAGTCGTAAAAACGTACCATATAAGGACTATCCTTACATTATAGCGACCAGGATAATCCGTCAATCCGCCTTGCTTGCCAAATAGTTAAACAAATTTTTTAGTTAATTGCATTGATAGCGATTAACCTTATGGCAAAAAAATTAACTAATCTCCTACACTATCTAAAGAGGCGTTCGGATGCGTGATACTAACACGAACGGTTTCGGCTGCACTCTTCATTGAATGGTTTGGCAGGGTATCGGGGAGCGGTAGTCCCGGAAAGGAGTTCCGTGGGCGGGTCGCCGGGGAGGAGGTATGATAAGCACCATTGCATTATTCTGGGCTTTATGTGTCGTTTGCATTGTTAATATGGCGCGCTATTTTTCTTCGCTACGCGCACTGTTAGTGGTACTTCGTGGTTGCGATCCATTACTTTACCAGTATGTAGATGGAGGGGGCTTTTTTACCTCGCATGGGCAACCGAACAAGCAGATGCGTCTGGTGTGGTATATCTACGCTCAGCGTTACCGCGATCATCATGATGATGAATTTATTCGCCGCTGTGAGCGGGTTCGCGGTCAGTTCATTCTCACCAGCGCGCTATGCGGCCTGGTGCTAATCAGCATGGTTGCGCTGATTATCTGGCACTGATGCCAACAACAGATACAAAAAAAGCGGGTCAGCTTCCTGACCCGCTTTTTTATCATGCATTCGCTTAGATAAGCTTCAGGGAGAGCCAGTACAGCACCCCGGAAAGAATAATCGCAGCCGGCAGGGTGAAGACCCAGGCCATCAGAATGCTGGTTACCGTTTTACGCTGCAATCCGCCGCCATCAACAACCATCGTCCCCGCAACGGAAGAAGAGAGAACGTGGGTGGTGGAAACGGGCATACCGGTGTAGCTGGCGAGACCGATAGAGACTGCGGCGGTCATCTGCGCCGACATCCCCTGGGCATAAGTCATGCCTTTCTTACCGATTTTCTCGCCGATGGTGGTGGCAACGCGACGCCAGCCAATCATCGTACCAATACCCAGCGCCAGTGCGACGGCCATAATGATCCAGATAGGCGCGTACTCAATGGTGCTCAGCATGTCGGCTTTCAGTTTTTTCAGCAGACGCTGATCGTCAGCGCTTACGCCAGGCAGCTTAACCACTTTATCGGTGGTATCAGAGATGCACAGCATAATACGGCGCAGCTGACCACGCTGTTCGACGCTTAACTTGTCGTAGGTTTCCAGGTTCGCCAGCATACCTTTCGCACGTTCCAGCGCGTTGATGGTATTCGCCGGGTGGCAATGGAACTCTGTCGTCGTCGCGGGTGCCGCGTCCGTCGGGGACGGAATCAGCTGGTCTACGCCTGTGGCCTGTTTAAGCAGGTCAGGGCGCTGCTGGAAGAAGACTTCGACGTTATTGATTGCATCACGGGTACGGGTAATCTCGTAACCGGAAGCATTCATATTCACCACGAAGCCTGCAGGCGCTACGCCAATCAGCACCAGCATCACCAGACCAATGCCTTTCTGCCCGTCGTTAGCGCCATGAGAGAACGCTACGCCGATAGCGGAGAGGATCAGTGCAATACGGGTCCAGAACGGCGGCTTTTTCTTGCCATCTTTCTTTTCACGTTCTGCTGGCGTCAGGTGGATACGGGCACGTTTTTTTGTACCGCTCCAGTAACGACGCAGAATGAAAATAAGACCGCCTGCAACCACCAGACCAACAATTGGCGAGATGATAAGCGAAGCAAAAATACCGATAACTTTCGGAATGTTAAGTGCGTCCACCACCGAGGTGCCGGTCATCAGTGCATTGGTTAAACCAATACCGATAATGGCGCCAATCAGCGTGTGGGAGCTGGATGCAGGTAAACCAAAGTACCAGGTACCCAGGTTCCAGATAATTGCCGCCAGCAGCATGGAGAACACCATGGCAAGGCCATGTGACGATCCCATATTAAGCAGCAGATCCGTTGGTAGCATATGCACGATGGCATACGCCACGCTGAGACCACCCAGCAAAACACCAAAGAAGTTGAACAACGCAGCCATGACCACCGCCAATTGCGAACGCATTGCACGGGTATAGATCACGGTTGCGACAGCATTGGCTGTGTCATGGAAGCCGTTAATTGCTTCGTAGAACAGCACAAAAGCCAGAGCAAGCAATAGTAAAAGCCCGGTATGTAAATCCAGGCCAGCAAACAAATGTAGCATAGGACGTTACGCCATTTTGAGGACATGAACGCGGCGCATTATCAGTGACTTTGGCGGCGCGGGCAAAGTGAAATATAGAGTTTTTTTGATTTGTCTCCTGCTTTGTTTTACACCACTAAAGAATTATCCTATATATTTCAGTTAAATACCCTTTATCGGTAGTTTGGTGCTGGTGCGACCACTGAGGAATCTTTACAATTCACACCCGCTTTTTAGAGAGGATCGCAACGTGGAAAGGTTTGATACCGTTATTATAGGCGCTGGCGCAGCGGGTATGTTTTGTGCCGCGCAGGCAGGACAAGCAGGTAGTCGAGTACTGCTTATTGATAATGGTAAAAAGCCAGGACGCAAGATTCTCATGTCTGGCGGGGGACGTTGCAACTTTACCAATCTTTATGTCGAACCGGCCGCCTATTTGAGCCAAAACCCGCATTTTTGCAAATCGGCACTGGCGCGTTACACGCAGTGGGATTTTATCGACCTGGTGGGCAAACACGGTATTGCCTGGCACGAAAAAACGCTGGGTCAGCTGTTCTGCGATGATTCCGCTCAGCAAATTGTCGATATGCTGGTAGACGAGTGTGAAAAAGGTAACGTAACTATGCGGTTACGGAGCGAAGTCCTGAGCGTGGTGCAGGATGATGAAGGTTTCACCCTCGAACTGAACGGCATGACGGTCGGCACGAAAAAACTGGTTATCGCTTCCGGTGGGCTTTCCATGCCGGGTCTGGGGGCAACGCCGTTTGGTTATAAAATTGCCGAACAGTTCGGACTGAAGGTGTTGCCAACGCGCGCGGGACTGGTGCCCTTTACATTGCATAAGCCACTGCTGGAGCAGCTTCAGGTGCTCTCTGGCGTGTCGGTCTCCTCCGTTATCACCGCCGAGGATGGCACCGTATTTCGCGAAAATCTGCTCTTTACACACCGAGGACTTTCGGGCCCAGCTGTTTTGCAGATTTCCAGTTTTTGGCAGCCAGGCGAATTTGTCAGTATTAATTTGTTGCCGGATGTTGACCTTGCGAGCTTCCTTGACGAACAACGTAGCGCACACCCTAACCAGAGCTTAAAGAACACCTTAGCAATGCAGTTGCCAAAGCGTCTGGTGGAATGCCTGCAGCAGTTAGGGCAAATTCCTGACGTGTCTCTGAAGCAGCTTAACGTGCGCGATCAGCTAACGCTGGTTGAAACGCTGACCGAGTGGCGGGTGCAGCCGAACGGTACGGAAGGGTATCGTACCGCTGAAGTCACGTTGGGCGGCGTCGATACCAACGAGCTGTCATCGCGCACGATGGAAGCCCGCAAAGTGCCAGGGCTCTACTTTATCGGCGAAGTGATGGACGTCACCGGCTGGTTGGGTGGCTATAACTTTCAGTGGGCATGGTCGAGTGCCTGGGCATGTGCGCAGGATTTGGTATCTGAATAAGCGAAGACGATACGTTGAGCGTGGACCCGCTGCGTTTTACATAAAGCTCACTTGTGAAATTTGCCCGGTAAATGGATTGCCGGGCACGATTTTTTTCCTGCAACATACCTGCTACAACCGAATAGACATATTGAATCCAGGTGTTAGTATTCAATAGACAGCAGTAATGAGTATGCGTGTTTCATTTCCGGCCAGGAACGCTGATGATGACAACATTACTACCCGATATCACAGCATTTTCATCATTCACTTCCTTCGCGGCGCAGGTTGCTTACATGCCTGTCTGCTCTCTGGCCATTGTTTCTCATTCCTTCTTATCCCGGATGGAATCTTCCGCTGAATAGCTGTTCAGTGGGCTTTGTGACACGCATCGTTTGATAACAGGGATTACGGCGGGTCGAATATGGATAAGTTTAAACGTCATATGATGTGGTGGGTGGCGGGCATCCTGGTCGTGGTGGCCGCGATAGCCTGGTGGATGCTGCGCCCTGCGGGAATACCGGAGGGGTTTGCAGCCAGCAACGGCAGAATTGAAGCCACTGAAGTGGATATTGCCACCAAAATTGCCGGGCGAATTGACACGATCCTCGTGTCGGAAGGGCAGTTCGTCCGTCAGGGTGAGGTGCTGGCGAAAATGGATACCCGCGTGCTGCAGGAGCAGCGGCTGGAAGCAGTAGCCCAAATCAAAGAGGCCGAAAGTGCGGTGGCGGCGGCGCGGGCGCTGTTAGAGCAGCGGCAAAGTGAAATGCGCGCCGCGCAGTCGGTGGTAAAACAGCGTGAGGCGGAACTGCAGTCGGTCTCTAAACGCCACGTCCGCTCCCGTTCGCTATCTCAGCGAGGGGCTGTGTCTGAGCAACAGCTGGATGACGACAGGGCTGCGGCAGAAAGCGCACGCGCTGCACTGGAATCCGCAAAGGCGCAGGTCTCTGCGGCAAAAGCCGCAATTGAAGCCGCCCGCACCAGTATCATTCAGGCGCAAACCCGCGTAGAAGCCGCGCAGGCTACCGAACGTCGTATTGCGGCTGATATTGATGACAGCGAGCTGAAAGCCCCGCGGGATGGTCGCGTACAGTACCGCGTAGCTGAACCTGGCGAGGTGCTTTCCGCGGGCGGTCGCGTGCTGAATATGGTCGATCTCAGCGATGTCTACATGACGTTCTTCTTGCCAACCGAACAGGCTGGTTTACTGAAGATTGGCGGAGAAGCGCGGCTGGTGCTGGATGCTGCGCCGGATCTGCGTATTCCGGCGACCATCAGCTTTGTGGCTAGCGTCGCGCAGTTCACGCCGAAAACGGTCGAAACCAGCGATGAACGGCTGAAACTGATGTTTCGCGTCAAAGCGCGTATCCCGCCAGAGCTGTTGCAGCAGCATCTGGAGTACGTGAAAACCGGTCTGCCGGGCATGGCGTGGGTGCGTGTTGATGAAAGTCGCGCCTGGCCTGACGACCTGGTGGTGAGGTTGCCGCAATGACGCATCTGGCGCTGGTTCCCGTTCCTCCCGTGGCGCACCTTGACGGCGTGAGTCAGCATTACGGGAAAACGGTAGCGCTGAACAATATCACGCTGGATATCCCTGCCCGCTGTATGGTGGGGTTGATTGGTCCGGATGGCGTCGGAAAATCGAGCCTGCTGTCGCTCATCTCCGGCGCGCGGGTCATTGAACACGGCAACGTGATGGTGTTGGGTGGCGATATGCGCGACCCAAAACATCGCCGGGATGTCTGCCCGCGCATTGCCTGGATGCCGCAGGGGCTGGGGAAAAACCTGTATCACACGCTGTCGGTATATGAGAACGTCGATTTCTTTGCCCGCCTGTTTGGGCATGACAAAGCGGAGCGTGAGGCGCGGATTACCGAGCTGCTGAATAGCACCGGACTGGCACCGTTTCGCGACCGTCCTGCCGGGAAACTCTCGGGGGGGATGAAGCAAAAGCTGGGGCTGTGCTGCGCGTTAATCCACGACCCGGAACTGTTAATTCTCGATGAACCCACCACCGGGGTCGACCCGCTGTCCCGCGCCCAGTTCTGGGATCTGATTAACAGCATTCGCCAGCGGCAGACCAACATGAGCGTGCTGGTTGCGACCGCTTATATGGAAGAAGCCGAGCGCTTTGACTGGCTGGTGGCGATGAACGCCGGGGAGGTGTTAGCCACCGGGAGCGCGCAGCAGCTACGTGAGCAAACCAACAGCAACACGCTGGAGCAGGCGTTTATCGCGCTGTTACCTGAAGCCCAGCGCCAGGCGCATAAACCGGTAGTGATCCCGCCGTATCACGCTGAGCAGGAAGAGATTGCCATCGAGGCGAAAAACCTGACCATGCGCTTCGGTAAATTTGTGGCGGTGGACCACGTTAACTTCCGCATTCCGCGCGGGGAAATCTTCGGTTTTCTCGGCTCCAACGGCTGCGGTAAATCCACCACCATGAAAATGCTCACCGGACTGCTGCCCGCAAGCGAAGGCGAGGCGTGGCTGTTTGGGCAAGCGGTTGATCCGAAAAATATCGATACCCGCCGCCGGGTAGGCTATATGTCGCAGGCATTTTCGCTCTACAACGAGCTGACCGTCCGGCAAAACCTCGAACTACATGCGCGGCTGTTCCATATCCCCGAAGCAGAAATCCCTGGGCGGGTGCAGGAGATGAGTGAGCGCTTTTCGCTGACCGATGTCGAAGATGCGCTGCCCGGTGCGCTGCCGTTGGGGATCCGTCAACGCCTGTCGCTGGCGGTGGCAGTGATCCATCGCCCGGAGATGCTCATTCTTGATGAACCGACCTCCGGGGTCGATCCGGTTGCGAGGGATATGTTCTGGCAACTGATGGTCGACCTGTCGCGCCAGGACAAAGTGACCATTTTTATCTCCACCCACTTTATGAACGAAGCGGAGCGCTGCGACCGCATGTCGCTGATGCACGCCGGAAAAGTACTGGCCAGCGGTACGCCGCAG
Organism: Citrobacter sp. Cpo045; assembly: GCF_030332875.1. Classification (NCBI taxonomy): domain Bacteria; kingdom Pseudomonadati; phylum Pseudomonadota; class Gammaproteobacteria; order Enterobacterales; family Enterobacteriaceae; genus Citrobacter; species Citrobacter sp. Cpo045. Next base: position 145,009 of record NZ_JAOWGZ010000107.1, on the reverse strand, counting down.
GAACTGGTGAAACAGCGTGGAGCTGCCAGTCTGGAAGAGGCGTTTATCTCCTGGTTGCAGGAAGCGGCAGGCCCGGCGCCGGAAGCTCAGTCAGCGCCAGCCAATGTCCCGACAGTGCATGAAAACGGTAAGCCGCCGCGGCAAGGCTTTAGCCTGCGACGCTTGTTCAGCTACAGCCGCCGTGAAGCGCTGGAGCTACGACGTGACCCGGTGCGCTCCACGCTGGCGCTGATGGGCACAGTGATCCTGATGCTTATCATGGGCTACGGCATCAGCATGGATGTAGAAAACCTGCGTTTTTCGGTGCTCGATCGCGACCAGACCGTCAGCAGCCAGGCGTGGACGCTGAATCTGGCGGGTTCGCGCTATTTTATCGAGCAACCGCCGCTCACCAGTTATGACGAGCTGGACAAACGGATGCGTTCAGGTGAAGTTGCGGTAGCAATTGAAATTCCGCCAAATTTTGGCCGCGATATCGCGCGTGGAACGCCGGTGAAGATTGGCGTCTGGGTCGATGGCGCAATGCCAAGCCGCGCTGAAACGGTCAGGGGGTACGTGCAGGCGATGCACCAGACCTGGCTGCAGGATGTGATGGCGCGCCAGCCAAATGCCAGCGGGCAAAACGGGCTGATGACCATTGAAACTCGCTATCGTTACAACCCGGATGTGAAGAGTCTACCGGCGATTGTTCCGGCAGTGATCCCACTGCTGTTGATGATGATCCCTTCCATGCTCAGCGCCCTCAGCGTGGTGCGTGAGAAAGAGCTGGGGTCGATTATCAATCTGTACGTTACGCCCACGACCCGCAGCGAGTTTTTACTCGGCAAACAGTTGCCGTACATCGTGCTGGGCATGCTGAACTTCCTGCTGTTGTGCGCGCTGTCGGTGTTTGTGTTCGGCGTTCCGCATAAGGGGAGCTTTGTGACCCTGACGCTGGCTGCGCTGCTGTACGTCACCATTGCCACCGGGCTGGGGCTGTTAATCTCCACGTTTATGAAAAGCCAGATCGCGGCCATTTTTGGTACGGCGATTATTACGCTGATCCCGGCGACGCAGTTTTCCGGAATGATCGATCCAGTTGCCTCGCTGGAAGGGCCGGGTCGGTGGATTGGTGAAATTTATCCGACCAGCCATTTTCTGACCATCGCGCGTGGAACGTTCTCTAAAGCGTTGGATCTGACCGATCTCTGGCAGCTGTTTATTCCGCTGGCGGTAGCCATTCCGGTGGTGATTGGTCTGAGCGTATTACTGCTGAAAAAACAGGAGGGGTGATGCGCCGATTACGCAATATTTATAACCTCGGCATCAAAGAGTTGCGCAGCCTGCTGGGTGACAAAGCGATGCTGACGCTGATCGTCTTCGCCTTCACGATTTCGGTTTATTCTTCCGCGACCGTCCTGCCGGGTTCGCTGCATCTGGCACCGATTGCTATTGCCGATATGGACCAGTCGCAGTTGTCGAATCGGATTGTGAACAGCTTTTATCGCCCGTGGTTTTTACCGCCGGAGATGATCACTGCCGATGAAATGGATGCCGGGCTGGACGCCGGGCGCTATACCTTCGCCGTAAACATTCCGCCTGATTTTCAGCGTGATGTGCTGGCCGGACGACAACCGGATATACAGGTTAACGTCGATGCCACGCGGATGAGCCAGGCGTTTACCGGCAACAGCTATATCCAGAATATCATCAGCGGCGAGGTGAACAGCTTTGTGGCGCGTTACCGCGATAACAATGAGCCGCCGGTGGCGTTGGAAATGCGCATGCGCTTTAACCCTAATCTGGAACCCGCCCGTTTTGGCGCGGTGATGGCGATCATCAATAACATCACTATGCTGGCGATTGTGCTGACCGGTTCGGCGTTGATCCGCGAACGCGAGCACGGGACCATTGAACATCTGCTGGTGATGCCGGTGACGCCGTTTGAGATCATGATGGCAAAAATCTGGTCGATGGGGCTGGTGGTGCTGGTGGTTTCCGGTCTGTCGCTGATGCTGATGGTAAAAGGCGTGCTCGGCGTACCGATTGAAGGTTCGATACCGTTGTTTATGCTGGGCGTGGCGCTGAGCCTGTTCGCCACCACCTCGATCGGCATTTTTATGGGCACGCTGGCGCGCTCTATGCCGCAGCTGGGGCTGCTGATGATTCTGGTGCTGCTGCCGTTACAGATGCTTTCAGGTGGCTCCACACCGCGTGAAAGCATGCCGCAGGCGGTGCAGGACATTATGCTGACCATGCCGACTACTCATTTTGTCAGTCTCGCGCAGGCGATACTTTATCGCGGAGCCGGGTTTAGCATTGTCTGGCCGCAGTTTCTGACGCTGCTGGCGATTGGTAGCGCGTTCTTCCTGATTGCACTGCTGCGTTTCAGAAAGACGATTGGCACGATGGCGTAATCATTATTGCCGGGGGCGCTTCGCTTGCCTGGCCTACAAACGGTAACGGACGTAGGCCGGATAAGGCGTAGCCGCCATCCGGCATCCCGCAACGAAACAGGCAATTACTCTTCTTTCGGCAGGCACTGTAGATGGCCGTGGCGCACGCCGCGCTGGGAAATCACGTCATCGGCAAAATGCTGTACATCGCCCATGTCGCCTTTTAGCACGGCGATTTCCAGGCAGTCGTCATGGTTGATGTGCACGTGCAGCGTGGCGACCGATAAATCGTGGTGGTGGTGTTGGGTAGAAACAATACGGCTGGCCAGATCACGCTTCTCATGCTCATAAACATACGAGAGCACCGCGAAGCCCTGGGTGCCGTGTTCAAGGGTAGTTTCCTGCGCCAGTGCGCCACGCAGAATATCGCGTATCGCTTCGGAACGGTTGTTGTAGCCACGGCGCTGACTCAGGCCGTCGAGCGTTTCCAGTAAATCGTCATCGAGGGTAATGGTGACTCGTTGCATCTGCAGTTAACCTTTCATGTGGCGCGTTGGCGCACAGGGAGTAAGGGGAATAGCGTATTTTGTAACACACGTCCGGCATCCGGGGAAAAGGTTAATGCTCTCGTAATAAAAGCAGCAGGGTACTGACCTGTTCATCCAGCGGAGCGAGCGTATCTTTAACGATCAGATGCAAAGGCGTGGCGCGGCGAGCACCATGGCTTAACGGCAGTGGGCGTAAAAGCCCCTGATCAAGCTGCGTCTGAATACGTTCCTCAGGCAGCCAGCCGTAACCGACCTGATACATCACTGCATCAATCGCGGCATCAATGGTCGAGAAGGTCCAGGCATCACGCGCCGGTTGTTGTGGGTTATCGCGATCGGCAATGCGAATTAGCGGCCAGGCGCGTAATGCGTCTTCATTCAGCGGCGCATCCAGCATGAAGAGTGGGTGATCGCGGTGGGCCACGGCCACGAAGTCAATATTCATCAGCCATTCGCCGCGTCCGGTGACATCCTGACGCCGGGTCAGGACCATTACGTCCGCATCGGCATGTGCTGCCAGTCGAGCATCGCCATTCTCCAGGACTTCGGTCAGACGCACCTGCGTTTGCGGCCAGGCCTGCTGAAACTGTTTGAGAATGGCAAACAGGCGTTTGCGTGGGAAGATGCTATCTACCATCAAATCCAGCCGCGTTCGCGTACCGTTTTGTAACGTTGCGGCCCGGGTTTCCACCCATAAAAAGGCCTTCAGTAGCGGTTTGACCTGATTGAGCAATAGCTCTCCGGCCGGTGTCAGGACAGCCCTGCGCCCTTCCGGGGTCAGCAGCGTTACGCCAAGTCGCTCCTGTAACAGTGCCAGATTGTAGCTTACCGAAGACTGGCTACGGTTGGTCTCTTCCGCCGCTTTAGCGAAGCTGCCCAGCTCCACCACTTTCTCCAATAGGGCCCACTGCTCGAGGGTTGTTTTGTGCATAACTCATCTAATAATTGAATGAATTTGATGCAAACATAGCGTTATTCATCCAATTTTTGAAGCGTTAAGATCCTCGCATCAAGTAAGAGGAGAACGAATATGAGCGCGTTTGATAAACATGATTTAAGCGGATTTGTCGGCAAACATCTGGTCTATACCTACGATAATGGCTGGAATTACGAGATCTACGTGAAAAACGACACTACGCTGGATTACCGCATTCACAGCGGCATTGTGGGGAATCGTTGGGTGAAAGATCAGCGGGCCTATATTGTGCGGGTCGGGGAGAGCGTTTATAAAATTTCGTGGACCGAACCGACCGGGACCGACGTCAGCCTGATCGTAAATCTGGGTGACAAACTCTTTCACGGCACCATCTTTTTCCCTCGCTGGGTGATCAATAATCCGGAAAAAACGGTCTGCTTCCAGAATGACCATATTCCGCTGATGATGTCGTACCGCGATGCCGGCCCGGCGTATCCCACCGAGGTGATTGATGAGTTCGCGACCATTACTTTCGTACGTGACTGCGGCGCGAACAATGATGACGTTATTGCCTGTGCGGCGAGCGAGCTGCCGAAAAACTTCCCGGAAAATTTACGCTAAGGCTTCCAGTCGCTGCACGGCGTCTGCTGTCAGGGTAAACGGCGTGGGGGTGCACACCGCCAGGCTCAGGGTATCGAGCTGGCACTGGCTGACGGAGAGTGAGGAAGTTAGCGCGGTACTGTCGACGCTGACGATTTGCCAGGCGCTACCGCCGCGCTGTTTCACGATAGCTTCTTTACGCGTCCAGATGCGCCAGAACGCCGCCAGCTGTTGCTCCGGGCGTTCGGCCTCGACTTCGGCATGTTCACCAAGACTGAATACCGTATTTGCCAGCGTTTGCCAGTTATCGCGCGGGCGAACGACTTCTATATCGCAGCCGACTTCCCCTTCGTCGCTGAGCAGCAGGGCGATATCATCACCGCTGTGGCTGAGATTGAACCACAGCGGCGTGTCAGCAGAAAAGGCCGGTTTTCCTTGCTCGCCATAGACGATGTCTGGTAATGGCGAAAGGGCATGGGAAAGCAGCACGCGACCGGCCAGCCAGCGCGCACGGCGAGCACCTTGCGGCGCTTGCTCACTCAGTGCGGCAGGCAGTGCACCAGCGCTTAAAACAGAAACTTTCCCAAGAACGATCCGGTACATATTAGGGCTAACCTTTAGTAATAATGGGGTTGTGTATCATTCTTCACATGCTGTTTGCAAGTTTATCCCGGTAATCGGCTTTTGGGCCTGCCGGGCCCCAGCAAAATCGCCAGTTTGCTGCCGCCTTTGGTGGTTTCCATCCAGATTTTACACACGCTGGTTAACGGCACGGAGAGCAACATGCCGACCGGACCGAGCAGCCATCCCCATACCAACAGAGAGAGGAAGACGATTAGCGTCGATAATCCCAGCCGATGCCCCATCATTCGGGGTTCGAGAATATTGCCAATCACCATATGCACCACCAGAAACAGTGCGCCAACCAACAGACATTCGTAAATGCCATTAAAAAGCAGTGCCTGGATCATGGGCGGGACGGCGGAAATGACCGAGCCAATGTTGGGCACGTAGTTTAACAGGAATGCCAGTACGCCCCACATCAGAGCAAACTGAATCCCCATCAGTGCCAGTCCCAGCCAGATTATGGCACCGGTCCATAAGCTGAGCAGCGTTTTCAGCGCCAGATAGTGTGACACACCCTTCAGCGCTCGATGTAGCCCCGCAATGTGGATTTGCGGATTATTCAACGCAAAACGCATCTTATAGGGGACATGACGCACCTCAAACAGCATAAAAACTACCGTCATCACCAGCAGAAAGACGCTGGCCATGGCACCAGAAAGACTCGTCATCAGCGTGGTTGTGAAGGTCATCAGCTTGTCAGAGTCCATGCGTTGCAGTATACGTTCCGGGGACATATGCAGATTCAGAAAAGGCACCATCTCTTGCAAATACAGAACCTTGCGCGTTAGCTCCTTATTGTATTTTGGCAGCAGGTCCATGAATTCAGTGATTGACGACGCCAGCACGCCAACCAACGCCGTAAGAACGATCAGCATCACAACCACGACTAAGGTAATAGCGATTGGGCGACCGACTCCCCGGCGGATAAACCAGGTGACCAGTGGATTCAATACAATGGCAAAAAAGAGGGCCAGCAGCAGCTGCACAATGATATCTGCCGCAGCATGGATACCTGCGAGGATCACCACCAGAGCGGCCAGTTTGAGCAAAATGTGCAAACCCGTTTTATCGGGCTGGGTGGTTATCATGTCTTCTTCCTGTTTGCGTTTTTGCATTAAGTGTAGCGGCTGGCTTGCGACTGATATTCCTAAACTGGCTACTGATTTCTGCTCTGCAACATGGTAGAAATGAAACACTGTTGTGAAAACGTGGTGACCCTCCATGCCCGAACCCGTCGCTGAACCGACGCTTAGCGGTTTACGCCTGAACCTGCGTATTGTTTCTGTGGTGATGTTTAACTTCGCCAGCTACCTGACCATCGGCCTGCCGCTCGCGGTGTTGCCTGGCTACGTCCATGATGTAATGGGATTTAGCGCTTTCTGGGCTGGGCTGGTCATCAGCCTGCAATACTTCGCTACGCTGCTGAGCCGTCCGCATGCCGGTCGCTATGCCGATCTGCTGGGGCCAAAGAAGATTGTGGTATTTGGGCTGTGCGGCTGCTTTTTAAGTGGCCTGGGCTATTTACTGGCGGGATCAACGAACGGCTGGCCGTTGGCCAGTCTGCTGCTGCTATGTCTGGGGCGCGTGATTCTCGGGATCGGGCAAAGCTTTGCCGGGACCGGCTCTACGCTGTGGGGCGTGGGGGTGGTTGGCTCAATGCACATCGGACGGGTGATTTCCTGGAATGGTATCGTGACCTATGGCGCGATGGCGATAGGCGCGCCGCTGGGTGTTCTGTTTTATGCCTGGGGTGGCTTACAGGGGCTGGCGCTGACCGTGATGGGCGTGGCACTGTTGGCAATCCTGCTGGCGCTCCCTCGTCCGGCGGTGAAGGCCAGCAAAGGCAAACCGTTGCCATTTCGCGCGGTGCTTGGGCGCGTCTGGTTGTATGGTATGGCGCTGGCCCTGGCCTCCGCCGGATTTGGGGTAATCGCTACCTTCATTACCTTGTTCTATGATGCCAAAGGCTGGGATGGCGCCGCATTCGCGCTGACGCTTTTTAGCTGCACGTTTGTCGGTACTCGTTTGTTGTTCCCAAATGGTATCAACCGTTTAGGCGGGCTGAATGTGGCGATGATCTGCTTTAGCGTCGAGATTGTCGGGCTGTTACTGGTCGGGATGGCTTCGATGCCGTGGATGGCGAAGATCGGCGTTCTGCTGGCCGGGGCTGGGTTCTCACTGGTTTTCCCGGCGCTGGGCGTGGTGGCGGTAAAAGCCGTTCCTCAGCAAAATCAGGGTGCTGCGCTGGCGACCTACACGGTGTTTATGGATTTATCGCTGGGGGTTACCGGGCCGCTGGCCGGGCTGGTCATGACGTGGGCGGGTGTGCCGGTTATCTATCTGGCAGCGGCAGGGCTGGTAGCGGTGGCGTTATTGCTGACCTGGCGGTTAAAAAAACGGCCTCAGGTGGTGTCACCGGAGGCCGCGTCATCGTCTTAACCGTTACTGGATAACCAGCGTGTTAATGATGTTTTCTGCGGTAGTCTGCGCTTTTTGCTGATCGTCAGCAGGCAGCGTGATTTGCAGCGTCAGCAGTTGGTTGTCCACTTTACCCAACACCACGGAAGAGTATGCGGTCTGGCCTTTGGCCGAGATGATGCTGTCTAACTGCTGCAGCGTGTGGCCTTTCAGCTCAATAGATTTATTGGTGACGACCTGCAGCTGCGGATCACGGCTACGCTGCTGATCTTCCAGACGTTTTGCCAGCACGGCCAGATCTTCGTTGGTGTTGTCGCCAACAATCACAATCACCGCTTTCTGGCCGGTTGCGTCAGAATATACGTGCATATTGTTCGCCTGGGTGCCCAGCTTGCCGCTCTGATCGGTCATATCCGCTGGCAGGGAAAAACTGAGTTTGCCGTCCAGCAGGCTGACCGGTTGTCCGGTGGCGTTACTTTCTGCGGCAGCACCCTCGGCTGGCGCTTTTGTATCGCTATTATCACAGGCCGCAAGCCCCATAACCAGCAGGCCAATACCGACATATTTAACCAGATTGCGCATTGACTTCTTCCTTTCGATAAACGGCCATAACGGCTCATTCGTCCATCTTATCACAACTCGGAAAATGAACCTTTAACTCGTCTGCAATGCAGAGATTTCAGATTTATCTGCCAGCCTTTTCAGTAACATATTCAGCAACACGCCATACATTGGCAGGAAGAAAATAATGCTGATCAGCACTTTGAAGCAGTAATCGACCAATGCGATTTCCATCCAGTGCTCGGCCATAAAGGCATCCGGGCTACGCCAGAAAGCGATAAAGAAGAAGGCCAACGTATCGCTGATATTGCCAAACAGCGTGGACGCCGTCGGTGCCAGCCACCAGCGACGGTTCTGACGCAGGCGGTTAAAGACATGCACATCCAGAATTTGTCCCAGCGCGTAGGCCATAAAGCTGGCGGCGGCGATACGGGCGACAAACAGATTAAAGTGCAGCAGTGCGCCGAATCCTTGCCACGATCCCATATAGAACAGCGATGAAACGACATAGGAGATCAGCAGCGCGGGGATCATAACCGCAAAGATGATACGTCGAGCCAGCGGCGCGCCAAAAATACGCACGGTCAGGTCGGTCGCGAGGAAAATAAACGGAAAGCTAAACGCGCCCCATGTGGTATGGAAACCAAAAATGGAGATTGGAAGCTGCACCAGATAGTTGCTGGAGGTGATCACCAGCAGATGAAATAGCGATAGCCAGAACAACGCTTTTACGCGCTGAGTTTGTGTAAACGGAGTCATATTGTGACCTTTTTGTTGGATGGGGTGAGGGAACCCAATAAAAAACCGTCGCATGATACTGCTTTAAGAGCACATTGCAATGGTTGTTTTTCACGCAATCGTTAACCTGATTGGCTTACGCCACAACAGAGCGTAAAATAACGCCGTTTTTGTATGAATGAGACGACGATGAGCGACCTGTTTACTTCCCCCGACCATACTCTTGATGCCCAGGGGCTGCGCTGCCCGGAACCGGTAATGATGGTACGTAAAACCGTACGCGGCATGCAGGCCGGTGAAACGCTGCTGATTGTCGCCGACGATCCGGCAACAACCCGCGATATTCCTGGCTTCTGTACCTTTATGGAACATGAGCTGGTGGCCAAAGAGACCGACTCGCTGCCGTACCGCTATCTGGTGCGCAAAGGCCAGTAATCTTGTTATGCCGGATGGCGCTAACGCTTCTCCGGCCTATAAAGACTGAGTAATCTGTAGGCCTGATAAGCGAAGCGCCATCAGGCGAGAAACAGGCACTACCCTTTACGCAACAACCGCAGCGCGTTCGCGGTCACCAGCACCGTCGCCCCCGTATCCGCCAGCACCGCCAGCCACAGTCCGGTTATCCCGAGCAGCGTGGTGACGAGGAAAATCCCCTTCAGACCCAGCGCAATCGCAATGTTCTGGCGAATATTGGCGTGGGTGGCCCGCGCCAGCTGAATCATTTGCACCAGACCACGCAGACGGTTGTGGGTCAGAGCGGCATCGGCGGTCTCCAGCGCGACGTCGGTCCCGCTTCCCATCGCAATACCAATTGTGGCCGCTTTCATTGCCGGAGCGTCGTTGATGCCGTCGCCGACCATCGCCAGCGGCGACTGTTGGTTAAGATGGGTAACGGCCTGCACCTTATCTTCCGGCAAGAGTCCCGCTTTGAATTCGAGGCCCAGTTCACCGGCAATGGCGGCGGCCGCACGCGGGTTATCACCGGTCAGGATCACGCCTTTCACGCCAATCTGATTAAGCTCGCTGATGGCGCTGCGAGCGTCATCGCGCAGCGTGTCCTGTAGGGCCAGTACGCCGAGTACAGTATCGTTACGCAGCACCAACACCACCGTTTGGCCCGCGCTTTCCAGCTCGCTAATCTGCCCGGCAAAGGCGTCGGCAGGCTGCTTACCAGCGGCGCAAATCAGTACGCGTTCGCCGTTGACCAGCGCTTCAATTCCAGAGCCAACCAGCGCCCGTTGCTCTTTTGCGACAGGAATAGTCAGCTCGCGCGTTTGTGCTTCCCGAACAATTGCTTGTGCCAGCGGGTGTGTCGCGCCTTGCTCTACCGCTGCCGCCAGTGCCAGCAATTCAGCCTCACCAATACCGCTTGCCGGATGAATCGCCGTGACGCGTGGTTTACCGACGGTCAGGGTGCCGGTTTTATCAAACGCCACCTGAGTGACTCTACCCAACTGTTCCAGCGCGGCCCCGCCTTTGATTAACGCGCCACGACGTGCCGCGGCGGCAAGACCAGAAGTAATGGCTGCGGGGGTTGAAATCACCAGAGCGCAAGGACAGCCAATCAGCAACAGCGTCAGCCCTTTGTAAATCCACTCCTGCCAGGATGCGGCAAACAGCAGTGGCGGTACGAGGGTGACCAGCAGCGCAACCGCCATAATAGCTGGGGTATAAATTCGGCTGAAACGGTCAATAAAGCGCTCAATGGGAGCGCGGCGTTCTTCCGCTTCTTCAATCAGCTTCAGAATACGGTCAATCGCGCTGGCACCCGGTTCTGAGAGCACTTCCAGCGTAACCAGACGATCCACGCTGGTGGCACCCGCCGGGACTTTCTCGCCGGTGGCGCGTTCAACCGGGATCGATTCGCCGGTCAGGGCGCTCTCATCAAAGCTGGCAAAGCCGGAGACCAGTTTGCCGTCGGCAGGTAAACGCCCACCCGCGGCAACTTCAATAACATCGCCAGGCCGGAGGGTATTGATAGCCACCTCTTCGCGTTCGCCGTTACGCAGGCGTGTGGCGGTTTCCGGTTTGAGCGCCATCAGAGCGCTGACCCCTTTACGGGCGCGGCTGGCGGCCCATCCTTCCAGACGCTCGCCAATTAAAAACAGTAGCAGCACCATAGCGGCTTCCGCCGTCGCGCCGATAAACAGTGCACCAATGGCGGCGACGCTCATCAGCGTTTCAATGGCAAAGTAGCTGCCGGTTTTCATCAGACGCAGGGCCTGACGGGCAATGGGATACAGACCGACCAGCGTGGTGGCGATAAACGCTATCTGACCGAAAGGATGATTGAACTGCTCCAGCCCCCAGCTAATCGCCATCATAATAATCAGCGAAATCAGCGGCAGGTTTTCTTTAAAACGTGACTCGGGGGCGGCGTCCGTCGCGTGCTCATCGCGCAGGGTATAGCCTGCTTTTTGCACCGCGTTTTCAACTTGCTGGCGGATATCGGAACCGGCATCGACCACCAGTTTTTCAGTGGCGAACAGAACCTGGACCTGGTTGACGCCGCTGACCTGGCGGACCGCATTCTCTACTTTGCGGGCGCAAGCTGCGCAGTCCATGCCCGCCACTTTCCAGGAATAGCGGGTACCTATTACGGTATCGGATACGGTTGGTGTAGTGGAGCAGCTTCCTTCGCAGCAGCAGTCATCCGCCTTTTGTGGTGCAGGCGCTGGCTTGAAAGAAGAGAATTGTGGGACTTTTTTGCCACGGGTATCGGGTGTCGACATGGCATCCTCCGGTTGATAATCATTTCGTATTAACCGGAGGATACACTCTGGAGTCGACTCCAGAGTCAAGCGTTTTAAAGATACAACGAACGAACAATCAGGAAATGTCCGGCGAAGTAGCAGGCGGCGGCAATAGCGTTATCGGCGCGGAAGCGGCGACGGTAATGGCTACCCAGCCAGACAATGTTGCCGATGAACAGGAGGGATGCGCCCATAAATGCCGACAGCGCCGGGGCGGTCGGTCGAAAGAACCACAGCTCACCGGCCATCCAGACCATCATCAGCGTGATGCCGATAAAGGTGCAGATAGCGACACGCAGCTCTTCCAGACGCGTCCAGATCACGGCGATCAGCAACGCCCCCAGCACTACCAGCACCAACGGCAAAGGCCAGAAGAACGACAGCGTCATTTGGCTGGCGAAGTAAATGGTATAAAGCAGATGCGACAGGAAGAATGCCCCCACGGCGTACAGCAGGCGTTGGCGCGGTAACAGCGTCAGCGCATCGCCCAGCAGCGAGGCAAGCAGGCCAGCCAGCACCAGATAGCTGATAGCGTTAAACATTGGCGCCTGCCAGGCCAGCAGCGCCAGCAGGAGTAACGTCAGGGGCTTAAAGACCCAGCGTTGCCAGGCAGGTCCACGATAGGAAGCATCCACGAACAACCATGCGGAAAGACAGACAGCGATAAACGACCAAAGCATCTTAGTTCCTTGAATTCGTTATTTTTTCGTAAGCGGGGTGCTCACGGCTCTACTGTCCAGTGTAGAGGTCGACACAGCCAGATGACAACACCATAACAGGCGATGTATGCTTATTTCCGCATTTTCTGATGGGTTAATAATATGAGCAAACCACCACTTTTTTTCATTGTTATCATTGTCTTAATCGTTGTCACTGCGTCGTTTCGCTTTGTTCAGCAGCGGCGAGAAAAAGCCGATAATGATGCGGCGCCGCTGGTGCAAAAGCAGGTGGTGGTAAGTAACAAACGGGAAAAACCGCTAAATGATCGACGATCCCGTCAGCAGGAAGTGAGCCCGGCAGGAACCAGCATGCGCTATGAAGCCAGCTTTAAGCCACAAAACGGGGGGATGGAGCAGACGTTTCGTCTGGGTGCCCAGCAGTACCACGCATTAACGGTCGGGGATAAAGGCACGCTGAGTTACAAAGGTTCGCGATTTGTTGATTTTACGCTTGAACGCTAAGGTGTCATCTGACTGATGCCGGATGGCGGCTTACGCCTTATCCGGCCTACAGATTTTTCGCCCCGGCTCGCAACGTGCCGCCGGGCGAAAAGATCACAGCTACTTCTTCAACTGATCTTTAATCTTCTTCTGCCACACCAGTAGCTCAAAGACGCCGAACAGAAAAATACGGATTTTCTCTCCGTTGGTCATCTGCGGGCCATCTTTAGGCATGGTGCTTTTTAGCAGCGCCAGTTGCATGCCATGCATCAGCACCATAAATATCAGTGCGACGTTAACGAAGATGTTAAGCGGGCGTGGAAAGGGTTGGAAAATATTCAGTAGTAAAAATGCCCAGACGCACAGCATCAGCAGGCGTCCCAGGTTAATCAGCATCGTGCTCTCCTTGTGCTTCACGTTGGTACAAGCGATAGGCGACCTGTCCGGCGACTTTCTCACGGTATAGCGACCAGTTCACCGGAACCGGCGGTAAGCCGTTTTCTACTTCGCTTTCAACGTAAATATACGCTTCATTTGCCAGCCAGCCATGAGTTTCCAGAAGCGTTAATGTTTCTTCCAGTAATCCTTTGCGAAACGGCGGGTCAACAAATACCACGTTATGCGGCGTACCTGCCTGAGCCAAAAATGTCAGCGTATTGGTGTTGACGACGCGGGCGTGAGAGGCTTTCAGCGTGGCGAGATTCTTTTGTAGCTGCTGAGATACCGCGCGATCCATCTCCAGAAGCGTCGCATTTGCCGCATAGCGAGAGAGGGCTTCCAGCCCCAGCGCGCCGCTGCCGGCGAAGCAGTCCAGACAGTGAGCATCGACCATTACCGGGGCCAGCCAGTTAAACAACGTTTCGCGCACACGGTCGGTGGTCGGACGTAAGCCGGGGCTGTCCGGAACCGGGAGTTTACGGCCACGCCATTGCCCGCCAATAATGCGGATCTGGCCGCTACCAGAGTGATTCGGTTTTTTCATTTCTATTATTGCTCAATCCGCCTATAGCATGTCATTCCAGGCGGTGATGTGAGTTAAGTTAACCCGTCGCCTTTCAAGTTACCTCTTCGTTGGCTGCACTTACTCACTCGAATCACTTACTAAAAGTAAGCTCATCGGGATTCGTGCGCTTGCCGCCTTGACGTAACTCGAAATTCATTGGGTATAAGTGATAGACTATTTCATCATTTTTTTAGCTGCTATGTACATAGCGTTGACGCTGTGCCATGAAGCAACAGCGGGGAGTGTAGTCGCAAATGGCGAAAGAGAAAAAACGTGGCTTTTTTTCCTGGCTGGGCTTTGGTCAAAAAGAGCAGGCACCGGAAAACGAGACAGAAGTAAAAAATGAAGAACAACAACCGGTTGCTGAAGAAACTACCGTCGTTGACGAACAGCCGCACGTCGAGGAAACCCGTAGCGAGTCTGAAACGCAAGCCTTTGCAGCTGAAGTCGTTGAAGTAACTGAACAGGTTGCGGAAATCGAAAAACTGCAGCCGGAAGAAGAACCTGTCGCCGAACAAGCGCAGCCGGAGATTGAGCCGGTTGCTGAACCCGTTGCTGAAACTGTAGTGGAAACGCCAGCAGCGGTGGTTATCGAACGCGAAGAATTGCCGCTGCCGGAAGAGGTGAAAACTGAAGAAGTTTCTGCCGAAGAATGGCAGGCCGAAGCGGAAACCGTGGAAATCGTTGAGGCGGCTGAAGAAGAAGCTGAAAACGAACCGCAACTGACCGACGAAGAGCTGGAAGCACAGGCGCTAGCCGCTGAGGCTGCTGAAGAAGCGGTTATGGTGGTGCCGGTAGAAGAACCTGCTGTAGAAGAACCGGTAGAAGAAGAGGTGGTCCAGGAGCAGGAAAAACCAACCAAAGAAGGTTTCTTTGCGCGTCTGAAACGCAGCCTGCTGAAAACAAAAGAAAACCTCGGTTCCGGATTTATCAGTCTGTTCCGTGGTAAAAAAATCGACGATGATCTGTTTGAAGAGCTGGAAGAGCAACTGCTGATCGCTGATGTGGGTGTAGAAACGACCCGCAAAATCATTGCGAATCTGACGGAAGGCGCCAGCCGCAAGCAGCTTAAAGATGCGGAAGCGCTGTACGGTCTGTTGAAAGAAGAGATGGGCGAGATTCTGGCGAAGGTTGACGAACCGCTGAATGTTGATGGCAAAACACCATTTGTTATCTTAATGGTTGGCGTCAACGGCGTGGGCAAAACCACCACTATTGGTAAGCTGGCGCGTCAGTTTGAGCAGCAGGGTAAATCGGTAATGCTGGCGGCAGGTGATACTTTCCGTGCGGCGGCAGTAGAACAGCTGCAGGTTTGGGGTCAGCGTAACAACATCCCGGTGATTGCTCAGCATACTGGCGCGGATTCCGCGTCCGTCATCTTTGATGCCATCCAGGCGGCGAAGGCGCGTAACGTAGACGTGCTGATCGCTGATACCGCAGGGCGTTTGCAGAATAAATCGCACCTGATGGAAGAATTGAAAAAAATCGTTCGCGTCATGAAGAAGCTGGACGAAGATGCGCCGCATGAAGTTATGCTGACTATCGACGCCAGCACCGGGCAGAATGCGATAAGCCAGGCCAAACTGTTCCATGAAGCGGTGGGCTTAACCGGTATCACCCTGACCAAGCTGGACGGTACGGCGAAGGGCGGGGTTATCTTCTCGGTAGCCGATCAGTTTGGCATCCCTATCCGCTATATCGGTGTGGGCGAACGTATCGAGGATTTACGTCCGTTTAAAGCGGACGATTTTATAGAGGCACTTTTTGCCCGAGAGGATTAACAATGATTCGCTTTGAACATGTCAGCAAGGCCTATCTCGGTGGGAGACAAGCGCTGCAGGGAGTGACCTTCCATATGCAGCCTGGCGAGATGGCGTTTCTGACCGGCCACTCCGGCGCGGGGAAAAGTACCCTGCTGAAGCTGATTTGTGGAATTGAACGGCCCAGCGCCGGGAAAATCTACTTTAGCGGGCATGACATCAGCCGTTTGAAAAACCGTGAAGTGCCGTTTCTGCGTCGCCAGATTGGCATGATTTTTCAGGATCACCACCTGTTGATGGACAGAACCGTGTTTGACAATGTGGCAATCCCGCTGATCATCGCGGGTGCCAGCGGGGACGATATTCGTCGTCGCGTGTCAGCGGCGCTGGATAAGGTCGGGCTGTTGGACAAAGCGAAAAACTTCCCGATTCAACTCTCCGGCGGTGAACAACAACGCGTCGGCATCGCCCGTGCGGTGGTGAATAAACCTGCGGTGCTGCTGGCGGATGAACCAACGGGGAACCTGGATGACGCGCTGTCAGAAGGGATCCTTCGCCTGTTCGAAGAGTTTAACCGCGTCGGGGTCACGGTATTAATGGCCACGCACGATATTGGCCTGATCTCCCGTCGCTCCTATCGCCAAATGGTTCTGAGCGATGGACATCTGCATGGAGGCCTGGCGCATGAATAGACGTGACGCTATTAACCAAATCAAACAGTTCGGTGGCCGACTGGATCGCTTTCGTAAATCGGGCGGTGCGCCGGGTGACGGCGGTCGCAACGCGCCAAAGCGTGCGAAAGCCGCGCCAAAGCCGAACTCGCGTAAAACTAATGTCTTTAACGAGCAGGTACGTTATGCGTTTCAGGGCGCGTTACAGGACCTGAAAAGCAAGCCGCTGGCGACGTTTCTGACGGTGATGGTCATTGCCATCTCCCTGACGCTGCCAAGCGTATGCTACATGGTTTATAAGAACGTAAACCATGCGGCAAGCCAGTATTATCCGTCTCCGCAGATCACCGTTTACCTGCAAAAAACGCTGGATGATGATGCGGCGGCGCGGGTGGTTGGTCAGTTGCAGGCCGAGCAGGGCGTGGAGAAAGTGAATTATCTTTCTCGTGACGACGCGCTGGGCGAATTCCGTAACTGGTCTGGCTTTGGCGGCGCGCTGGATATGCTGGAAGAGAACCCGCTTCCGGCCGTGGCGGTTGTTATCCCGAAACTGGACTTCCAGGGTACGGAGTCGCTGAACACGCTGCGTGACCGCATCGCACAAATCAACGGTATTGATGAAGTGCGAATGGATGACAGCTGGTTCGCTCGCCTGGCGGCGCTGACGGGCCTTGTCGGACGCGTTTCCGCGATGATCGGCGTGCTGATGGTGGCGGCGGTCTTCCTCGTCATCGGTAACAGCGTGCGTCTGAGTATTTTTGCGCGTCGCGATACCATTAACGTGCAAAAACTGATTGGCGCGACGGATGGATTTATCCTGCGTCCGTTCCTCTACGGCGGTGCACTGCTCGGTTTTTCCGGTGCATTTCTTTCACTGATTTTGTCAGAAATTTTGGTGATGCGATTGTCGTCAGCGGTGACTGAGGTGGCACAGGTATTTGGAACCAAGTTTGATATCAATGGCTTATCATTCGACGAGTGCCTGTTATTGCTGCTGGTGTGCTCAATGATTGGCTGGGTGGCGGCCTGGCTTGCCACGGTTCAACATTTACGCCACTTTACCCCCGATTAAAAAATCTCTGGTATAATCTTTCCCTGCACTGAGTAGTTCGCTCTGCAGGGAAAGAGTCCCTGTGATCTCTTCCCGGCGTATTCATTGTGATGTCACATTTTGTGCGTAATCTATACACATTACGACATGGAACTTGTGGATAAAATCACTGTCTGATAAAAGATTGAATGATATTCTCGTTGCTCATAAGCTCTGGCATGGTTGTTGCTACTGGTTTTTGTTAATTAGTTTTTAGCCAATGCGCCAGATGAAAAGATTGAGAGGATTTGAATGACCAAAGAAATGCAAAATTTAGCTTTAGCCCCTGTTGGTAACCTGGAATCTTACATCCGGGCTGCGAACGCGTGGCCGATGTTGTCGGCTGACGAGGAGCGGGCACTGGCTGAAAAGCTGCATTACCAGGGCGATCTGGAAGCAGCTAAAACGCTGATCCTGTCTCACCTGCGCTTTGTTGTTCATGTTGCTCGTAATTATGCGGGCTATGGCCTGCCGCAGGCGGATCTGATTCAGGAAGGTAATATCGGCCTGATGAAAGCTGTGCGCCGTTTCAACCCGGAAGTGGGTGTGCGCCTGGTTTCCTTCGCCGTGCATTGGATCAAAGCTGAGATCCACGAATACGTTCTGCGTAACTGGCGTATCGTTAAAGTTGCGACCACCAAAGCACAGCGTAAGCTGTTCTTTAACCTGCGTAAAACCAAGCAGCGTCTGGGCTGGTTTAACCAGGACGAAGTTGAAATGGTTGCTCGCGAGCTGGGTGTTTCCAGCAAAGACGTGCGCGAAATGGAATCCCGTATGGCGGCACAGGACATGACGTTTGACATGTCTTCAGACGATGAGTCTGACAGCCAGCCGATGGCCCCGGTGCTGTATCTGCAGGATAAATCTTCTAATTTTGCCGACGGCATTGAAGAAGATAACTGGGAAGATCAGGCCGCGAACAAACTGACCCACGCAATGGAAGGTCTGGACGAGCGTAGCCAGGACATCATTCGTGCCCGTTGGCTGGACGAAGACAACAAGTCGACGTTGCAGGAACTGGCCGATCGCTACGGCGTTTCCGCTGAACGTGTTCGTCAGCTTGAAAAGAACGCCATGAAAAAACTGCGCGCGGCGATCGAAGCGTAATCTTCGCGCATTGCCAATGAACCCTCGAATGTGAATTCGGGGGTTTTGTTTTTTGTAGGCCGGATAAGGCGTTTACGCTGCCATCCGGCAACACCTTTGCCCGATGGCGCTTTGCTTATCGGGCCTACGACCTTTCCTCCCCTCCCCAGATACGAATTTGTTATCTGGATGTAAATTTAGCTATTCCAAAATAATAAAAATCGGGTATGTTTTAGCAGAGTATGCTGCTAAAGCACGGGTGGCTATCCAATAATCGAAATAAAGTGCTGAACAACAACATCACAACACACGTAATAACCACAATAATGGGGATTGTCAGGATGAATATGAAGGGTAAAGCGTTATTGGCAGGATGTATCGCCCTGTCTTTGAGCAATATGGCGTTTGCTAAGGATATTAAAGTTGCCGTCGTCGGCGCGATGTCCGGTCCGGTAGCGCAGTATGGCGATCAGGAATTTACTGGCGCAGAGCAGGCGATTGCAGATATCAACGCCAAAGGCGGCGTGAAAGGCGACAAACTGGTCATGGTGAAATATGACGATGCCTGTGACCCGAAACAAGCGGTAGCGGTAGCTAACAAAGTGGTCAACGACGGGATTAAATATGTTATCGGCCACCTGTGCTCGTCTTCCACTCAGCCTGCGTCAGATATCTATGAAGACGAAGGCATTCTGATGATCACCCCAGCGGCAACGGCGCCTGAGCTGACCGCGCGCGGCTATAACCTGGTGATGCGTACCACCGGTCTGGATTCCGATCAGGGACCAACCGCTGCCAAATATATCGTTGAAAAAGTGAAGCCGAAGCGCATTGCGATCGTTCACGACAAACAACAGTACGGCGAAGGCCTGGCGCGTTCCGTGCAGGACAACCTCAAGAAAGCCAACGCTGACGTGGTGTTCTTCGACGGGATCACCGCTGGCGAGAAAGATTTCTCTACGCAGGTGGCGCGTCTGAAGAAAGAGAATATCGATTTCGTTTACTACGGTGGTTACCACCCGGAAATGGGACAGATTCTGCGCCAGGCACGCGCTGCGGGTCTGAAAACCCAGTTTATGGGGCCAGAAGGGGTAGCGAACGTGTCGTTGTCTAACATCGCGGGTGAGTCTGCAGAAGGCTTACTGGTAACGAAACCGAAGAACTACGATCAGGTTCCGGCGAACAAACCGATCGTGGACGCGATAAAAGCCAAGAAACAGGATCCGAGCGGCGCATTCGTATGGACCACCTACGCCGCGCTGCAATCCTTGCAGGCAGGTCTGAACCAGTCTGACGACCCGGCTGAAATTGCCAAATACCTGAAAGCAAACTCAGTGGAAACCGTAATGGGGCCGCTGTCATGGGATGCGAAGGGCGATCTGAAAGGCTTTGAATTCGGTGTGTTTGACTGGCATGCAAACGGGACGGCGACCGACGCCAAATAATTTTCCAGGTGCCTTTCGCGCTGCAAATGCGTTGGCTACGTTATTCAACCCCGGTCACTTACTTATGTAAGCTCCCGGGGACTTCATAACTTGCCGCCTTCCTGCAACGTGAAATTCTTGGAAAATTGCGAGGTGGTTTTTTATTTTTTGCTCCCAGCATGTAGGCCGGATAAGCGTCAGCGCCATCCGGCTTTTTTATCTTTTTTCCCAGCCATTCTCCTGGGCTGTAAACCCTAACGCCTGCATAAACGCGGCCATCACGCTGCGGTCTTCGACGCCGACGTCGGCCATCCACCATGAACTCACGTCAGGGTTTTCCCGGATGACTTCTTCGATCAAATACTGCCCAACGCCGCGACGGCGGGTGATATCGCGTACGCGCAATGAATCTAATGCACCTTGCGTGCCGCTCAGGGTTACGCGAACTGCGCCTAACAGACGCTCGTTAAAGCGTGCGGCGTAGATCCGGTGCGTTTCATCTACGCTTAACGATGAGGCGGAATATTCCGGCCAGATTTTGCCCAGATCAATCTGGTCCTGGTCGCTAAAGTTATCTAAACGAACGATGGTCAGCTTCATTAACAGCATGTCCAAATCACAAAAGATGGAATGAGTGTACCGAAATAATTCGCCCGGATGCTTTCTCTTTTTTATGTGAATAACCAGATTAATAATTTTGTAACAACGGTAATGACAGTTTGAAACCGTAGAGATTGAAAAACAGGCAGAATAATACCCTGGAATGCAGCATTTTATTCGGCTCTTTGTACCGTTATTTTATGCTGACAAACGTGCTTTTTTTTGTTTATCTATAGTGAAAAGCAGAATATTATCTTTTCTTAATCGACTGAAAAATAGAGATTTTAGCCTGATTTTGCTTAAAAAACTGCGCTAAACCATTAATGAGACTGGTAAAAATAGTGTAGTTCAAAAAAAGCACAGACTGCTTTTTAACCACATAAATACAAAATATTAATTACGTCACGAATGGGGATTCAGGTAATGAAACGGAATGCGAAAACAATCATCGCAGGGGTGATAGCACTGGCAATGTCACACGCGGTCATGGCGGAAGATATCAAGGTCGCTGTTGTCGGCGCGATGTCAGGTCCGGTCGCGCAGTGGGGCGATATGGAATTTAATGGCGCACGTCAGGCCATTAAAGATATCAATGCCAAAGGCGGGGTCAAAGGCGACAAACTGGTCGCTGTGGAATATGACGACGCCTGCGATCCGAAACAGGCCGTTGCGGTAGCGAACAAAATCGTCAATGACGGTATTCAGTACGTTATTGGACATCTGTGCTCATCTTCCACGCAGCCCGCATCAGATATCTATGAAGATGAAGGCATTCTGATGATTTCTCCGGGTGCCACAAACCCGGAACTGACCCAGCGCGGTTACGCTCACATTATGCGTACAGCGGGCCTGGACTCCTCTCAGGGGCCGACCGCCGCGAAATACATTCTGGAGAAGGTGAAGCCACAGCGTATCGCCATCATTCACGATAAACAGCAATACGGTGAAGGTCTGGCGCGTTCGGTGCAGGACAGCCTGAAAGCGGGCAAAGCCAATATCGTTTTCTTTGACGGTATCACCGCCGGGGAAAAAGATTTTTCTGCGCTGATCGCTCGCCTGAAAAAAGAAAATATCGACTTTGTTTATTACGGCGGCTACTACCCGGAAATGGGGCAAATGTTGCGTCAGGCGCGTTCCGTCGGACTGAAAACCCAGTTTATGGGACCTGAGGGCGTCGGCAATGCGTCGCTGTCTAACATCGCCGGTGATGCTGCTGAAGGCATGCTGGTAACCATGCCAAAACGCTATGACCAGGATCCGGCGAATAAGGCTATCGTCGATGCGCTCAAAGCTGACAAGAAAGATCCAACCGGACCATACGTGTGGATCACTTATGCAGCCGTCCAGTCATTGGCGACAGCAATGGATCGCAGCGGTAGTAAAGAGCCGCTGGACCTGGTGAAAGATCTGAAAGCACACGGGGCTGATACCGTGATTGGGCCGCTGAAATGGGACGAAAAAGGCGATTTGAAGGGATTTGAGTTTGGTGTCTTCCAGTGGCATGCAGACGGTTCTTCGACCGTTGCGAAGTAATACCTGAAGACGAGTTATCCCACCGCCCGTGCAAAACGGGCGGGTTTAAAAAGGTTACCTTATGTCCGAGCAGTTCCTCTATTTCTTGCAGCAGATGTTTAACGGCGTCACGCTGGGAAGCACCTACGCGCTGATCGCCATCGGTTACACGATGGTGTACGGCATTATCGGCATGATCAACTTCGCCCACGGCGAGGTATATATGATCGGCAGCTATGTCTCCTTTATGATCATCGCTGCGCTAATGATGATGGGCATCGATTCCAGCTGGCTACTGGTCGCGGCGGGCTTCGTCGGCGCGATTGTCATTGCCAGCGCCTACGGCTGGAGCATTGAACGCGTGGCGTATCGGCCCGTGCGCAGCTCCAAGCGCCTGATCGCGCTGATTTCCGCTATCGGGATGTCCATCTTCCTGCAAAACTACGTCAGCCTGACGGAAGGTTCGCGCGACGTGGCGCTGCCCAGCCTGTTTAATGGCCAGTGGACTGTCGGCAGTAGCGATAACTTCTCTGCTTCCATCACCACCATGCAGTTGGTTATCTGGATCGTAACCTTCCTGGCGATGCTGGCGCTGACGCTGTTTATCCGTTACTCCCGTATGGGCCGCGCCTGCCGTGCCTGTGCCGAAGACCTGAAGATGGCCAGCCTGCTCGGCATCAATACCGATCGCGTGATTGCGTTGACCTTTGTGATTGGTGCGGCAATGGCGGCGGTAGCGGGTGTGCTGCTCGGTCAGTTCTATGGCGTAATTAACCCATACATCGGCTTTATGGCCGGGATGAAGGCCTTTACCGCGGCGGTACTGGGCGGCATCGGCAGCATTCCAGGGGCGATGATCGGCGGCCTGATTCTGGGCGTTGCGGAAGCGCTCTCCTCTGCTTATCTGAGTACCGAATACAAAGACGTCGTTTCATTCGCGCTGCTGATTCTGGTGCTGCTGGTGATGCCGACCGGTATTCTGGGTCGCCCGGAGGTAGAGAAAGTATGAAACCGATGCATTTTGCAATGGCGCTGCTCTCTGCCGCTATGTTCTTCGTCCTGGCGGGCGTTTTTATGGGCGTTCAGTTAGAGCTGGACGGTACCAAGCTGGTGGTCGATACCGCTGCGGATATCCGCTGGCAGTGGGTGTTTATCGGCACTGGCGTGGTCTTTCTTTTCCAACTGCTGCGTCCAGCCTTCCAGAAAGGCCTGAAGAGCGTCTCCGGACCAAAGTTTATTCTGCCGGCGATTGATGGCTCCACCGTTAAACAGAAGCTGTTCCTGGTGGCGCTGCTGGTGATTGCCGTGGCGTGGCCGTTTATGGTGTCACGCGGTACGGTGGATATCGCCACGCTGACGATGATTTATATCATCCTCGGCCTCGGCTTAAACGTGGTGGTAGGGCTTTCGGGCCTGCTGGTGCTGGGCTACGGCGGCTTCTATGCCATCGGCGCTTACACCTTCGCGCTGCTGAACCACTATTACGGACTCGGCTTCTGGACTTGTCTGCCGCTGGCGGGACTGGTTTCCGCTGCTGCGGGCTTCCTGCTCGGCT
Organism: Citrobacter sp. Cpo045; assembly: GCF_030332875.1. NCBI lineage: Bacteria > Pseudomonadati > Pseudomonadota > Gammaproteobacteria > Enterobacterales > Enterobacteriaceae > Citrobacter > Citrobacter sp. Cpo045. The sequence continues at coordinate 121,612 of NZ_JAOWGZ010000107.1, read as the reverse complement.
TCCCGGTACTGCGCCTGCGCGGTGATTATCTGGCGATTGTGACCTTAGGCTTCGGCGAAATCGTCCGCATCCTGCTGCTCAACAACACCGAAGTAACCGGCGGTCCAAACGGTATTAGCCAGATCCCGAAACCGACCTTTTTCGGTCTGGAGTTCAGCCGTACCGCCCGTGAAGGCGGCTGGGATACCTTCAGCAACTTCTTTAACGTCAAGTACGATCCGTCTGACCGCGTCATTTTCCTCTATCTGGTGGCGCTGCTGCTGGTGGTCTTCTCGCTGTTTGTTATTAACCGTTTGCTGCGTATGCCGCTGGGTCGTGCGTGGGAAGCGCTGCGTGAAGATGAAATTGCCTGTCGCTCGCTGGGCTTAAACCCTACGCGCATCAAGCTGACAGCCTTTACCATCAGCGCCGCGTTTGCCGGTTTTGCCGGTACGCTGTTTGCCGCGCGCCAGGGCTTCGTCAGCCCGGAATCCTTCACCTTTGCCGAGTCGGCCTTTGTGCTGGCGATTGTGGTACTGGGCGGAATGGGCTCACAGTTTGCGGTGATCCTCGCAGCTATCCTGCTGGTGGTGTCACGCGAGCTGATGCGTGATTTCAACGAATACAGCATGTTAATGCTGGGTGGTTTAATGGTACTGATGATGATCTGGCGTCCGCAGGGCTTGTTGCCGATGACCCGTCCACAGTTGAAGCTGAAAAACGGGGAAGCAAAAGGAGAGCAGGCATGAGTCAGCCATTATTATCCGTTAACGGCCTGATGATGCGCTTCGGCGGTCTGCTGGCGGTAAACAACGTTGAACTGGAACTGCGACCGCAGGAGATTGTCTCGTTAATCGGCCCGAACGGTGCGGGGAAAACCACGGTCTTTAACTGTCTGACCGGTTTTTATAAGCCGACCGGCGGGACGATTAAGCTGCGCGACCAGCACCTGGAAGGGCTGCCGGGTCAGCAAATCGCGCGTATGGGCGTGGTACGTACTTTCCAGCACGTGCGTCTGTTTCGCGAAATGACGGTGATTGAAAACCTGCTGGTGGCGCAACATCAGCAACTGAAAACTGGCGTTTTCTCCGGCCTGTTGAAAACCCCGTCGTTCCGTCGCGCGCAGAGTGAAGCGTTGGATCGCGCCGCTACCTGGCTGGAGCGTATTGGCTTGCTGGAGCATGCCAACCGTCAGGCCAGTAACCTGGCCTATGGCGATCAGCGCCGTCTGGAAATTGCCCGCTGCATGGTGACCCAGCCGGAAATCCTGATGCTCGACGAACCCGCTGCTGGACTCAACCCGAAAGAGACCAAAGAGCTGGACGAGCTGATTGCTGAACTGCGTAACCATCACAACACCACCATTTTGTTGATTGAGCACGACATGAAGCTGGTGATGGGGATTTCTGACCGTATTTACGTGGTGAACCAGGGCACGCCGCTGGCGAATGGGACGCCGGAACAGATTCGTAATAACCCGGATGTTATCCGCGCCTATTTAGGTGAAGCATAATGGGGGCGAGGATTAATATGGATAAGGCGATGTTATCGTTCGACAAAGTCAACGCCCACTACGGCAAGATACAGGCGCTGCACGACGTCAGCTTGTATATCAACCAGGGTGAAATCGTTACTCTGATTGGTGCTAACGGCGCGGGAAAAACCACGCTGCTCGGCACATTGTGTGGCGACCCGCGAGCGACCAGCGGGCGAATCGTCTTTGATGGTAAAGACATTACCGACTGGCAGACGGCGAAAATCATGCGCGAAGCGGTAGCGATTGTGCCGGAAGGGCGTCGCGTGTTTTCCCGCATGACGGTGGAAGAGAACCTGGCGATGGGCGGCTTCTTTGCCGAAAAGGACCAGTTTCAGGAACGCATCAAATGGGTGTATGACCTGTTTCCCCGTCTGCATGAGCGTCGTATTCAGCGTGCGGGAACGATGTCCGGCGGTGAACAGCAGATGCTGGCGATAGGCCGTGCGCTGATGAGCCAGCCGAGGCTGCTGCTGCTTGATGAACCGTCGCTGGGTCTGGCGCCGATTATCATCCAGCAGATTTTTAACACCATCGAACAGCTGCGCGAGCAGGGGATGACCATCTTCCTCGTCGAACAGAACGCTAACCAGGCGCTGAAGCTCGCCGATCGCGGCTACGTGCTGGAAAACGGTCATGTGGTGCTGGAAGACACCGGTGATGCGTTACTGGCTAACGAAGCGGTGCGTAGCGCGTATCTGGGCGGTTAATCATTCTCTGAATAGACAAGGGGCCCGCTGTGGCCCCTTTTTATTGCTCTATGTTATTATTGAGAATAGTTATCAATAATAAAAATGAACATGGAGAAAGGATGATTCGTTCAGGTACTTGCATGATGATTGGCAGTTTGTTTTTGACGCTTTCACTAACCACCCAGGCCTCAACACCGCCAGCGTTTGACCCGCGCGATCCCGCTATCTGGGAAGAGAAACCGGACAACCCGTTAGTGCAATCCGACTCGCCCTGCGAAGTGTTTACCAGCTCGGTATGCCCAGGCTGGGATGATGATAAATCGGATATCCAACGTGAACGTGAGCGGCGAGAGCAGCAGCGTTTACAGAATGAATATGAGCGACGCTGGCGTCGGGATTAATCTTCCTTGCTGGAGCAGCAGATAACGCTATCCAGGCCGGAGAAGGTATAGCGATATCCGGCTTTGTTGTGCACCACCCCGCATTTTCCTGTCACTACGCTTTCACCGCCTTGCCATCTGTTTGTCGCCTTACTATCTTTTTTTTGTAATAAAAAAGTTATTTTTCTGTCATTCGAGCATGTCATGTTACCCCCGCGAGCATAAAACGCGTGATATCGCGCATCCGGCACAACAAGAGAGATAACCGATGATATCGTTACGACATACAGCTTTAGGACTGGCACTTAGCCTGGCATTTGCAGGTCAGGCACTGGCGGTCACCACTATCCCGTTCTGGCACTCAATGGAAGGCGAACTGGGTAAAGAAGTTGATTCACTGGCGCAACGTTTTAATGCAGCCAATCCCGACTACAAAATTGTTCCGCAGTACAAAGGCAACTACGAGCAGAGCCTGAGTGCAGGAATTGCTGCTTTCCGTACCGGAAACGCGCCTGCGCTGCTGCAGGTTTATGAAGTGGGTACGGCAACCATGATGGCCTCAAAAGCCATTAAACCGGTCTATGAAGTATTCAAAGAGGCTGGCATTAACTTCGATGAGTCTCAGTTCGTACCGACCGTTTCCGGTTACTACACCGACTCTAAAAGCGGACACTTGCTCTCCCAGCCGTTTAACAGCTCCACTCCGGTGCTGTACTACAACAAAGATGCCTTCAAAAAAGCCGGTTTAGACCCGGAGCAGCCGCCGAAAACCTGGCAGGATCTGGCGGAATATACCGCGAAGCTGAAAGCCGCAGGTATGAAGTGCGGTTACGCCAGCGGCTGGCAGGGATGGATTCAGATTGAAAACTTCAGCGCCTGGAACGGTCTGCCGGTAGCAACCAAAAACAATGGCTTTGACGGTACCGACGCGGTGCTGGAGTTCAATAAACCGGAACAGGTGAAACACATCGCTCTGCTGGAAGAGCTGAACAAAAAAGGTGATTTCAGCTACTTCGGGCGTAAGGACGAATCCACCGAGAAGTTCTACAACGGGGATTGTGCCATTACCACCGCCTCTTCCGGTTCTCTGGCTGACATCCGTCACTACGCTAAATTCAACTATGGCGTCGGGATGATGCCGTACGATGCTGATGTGAAGGGCGCGCCGCAGAATGCGATTATCGGTGGGGCCAGCCTGTGGGTGATGCAGGGTAAAGACAAAGCAACCTACGAAGGCGTGGCGCAGTTCCTCAACTTCCTGGCGAAGCCTGAAATTGCTGCCGAATGGCACCAGAAGACCGGCTATCTGCCGATCACCACCGCTGCCTACGACCTGACCCGTGAGCAGGGCTTCTATGAGAAGAACCCTGGGGCTGATATCGCCACCCGCCAGATGCTGAACAAGCCGCCGTTGCCGTTCACCAAAGGGCTGCGTCTGGGCAATATGCCGCAGATCCGCACTATTGTGGATGAAGAGCTGGAAAGCGTCTGGACCGGGAAGAAAACCCCGCAGCAGGCACTGGATGCCGCCGTTGAGCGTGGCAATCAGTTACTGCGCCGCTTTGAGCAATCGACCAAGTCTTAAGTGTATAAGTGCCTGATGGCGCTGCGCTTATCAGGCCTACAAGTTCGTAGTTTGTAGGCCGGATAAGGTGCTTGCACCGCCATCCGGCACCTTCCAGGAAAAGAATCTACATGTCTTCATCCCGTCCGGTATTCCGCTCGCGTTGGCTTCCCTATTTATTGGTGGCTCCGCAGCTGGTTATCACCGTTATTTTCTTTATCTGGCCCGCCGGTGAAGCGCTGTGGTACTCGCTACAATCCGTTGATCCGTTTGGTCTTTCCAGCCAGTTTGTCGGACTGGAAAACTTTGTCGCGCTGTTTCATGACCCGTACTACCTCGACTCATTCTGGACCACCATTAAGTTCAGTACGTTAGTCACGGTAAGCGGTCTGCTGGTGTCGTTATTTTTTGCGGCGCTGGTGAATTACGTGGTGCGCGGCAGCCGTTTTTACCAGACGCTGATGTTGTTGCCTTATGCCGTTGCGCCCGCCGTCGCCGCCGTATTGTGGATCTTCCTGTTTAACCCAGGACGCGGGCTGATTACCCATTTTCTCGGTGAGTTTGGCTATGACTGGAACCATGCGCAAAACAGCGGTCAGGCAATGTTTCTGGTGGTGTTCGCGTCGGTCTGGAAGCAGATTAGTTACAACTTCCTGTTCTTCTTTGCCGCACTGCAGTCTATCCCGCGATCGCTGATCGAAGCTGCTGCGATTGATGGCGCAGGGCCGGTTCGCCGCTTCTTTAAGCTGGCGCTGCCGTTGATAGCCCCGGTCAGCTTCTTTCTGCTGGTGGTGAATCTGGTTTATGCCTTCTTTGATACCTTCCCGGTTATTGATGCCGCCACGGCGGGTGGGCCGGTGCAGGCGACGACCACGCTGATTTATAAGATCTACCGTGAAGGGTTTGTCGGGTTGGATCTGGCTTCTTCCGCCGCACAATCGGTGGTGCTGATGTTCCTGGTCATTATTTTGACGGTGGTGCAGTTCCGCTATGTGGAAAGTAAGGTGCGTTACCAATGATTGAGAACCGTCGTGGGCTGACAATATTCAGCCATGCCATGTTGATTATGGGGATCATGGTGATCCTGTTTCCGCTGTACGTCGCATTTGTTGCGGCGACGCTGGACAACAAAGCGGTGTTTGAAACGCCGATGACGCTGGTTCCCGGCACGCAGTTGCTGGAGAACATGAAATACATCTGGGTCAACGGTGTGGGCGTCAACAGCGCGCCGTTCTGGTTGATGATGCTTAACAGCTTCATCATGGCGTTCAGTATTACGGTAGGGAAAATCACCGTCTCCATGCTCTCCGCATTCGCCATCGTCTGGTTCCGTTTTCCGCTGCGCAACCTGTTCTTCTGGATGATTTTTATCACCCTGATGCTGCCGGTTGAGGTGCGAATCTTCCCCACCGTGGAGGTTATCGCCAACCTGAAAATGCTCGACAGCTATGCGGGTCTGACGCTGCCGTTGATGGCATCGGCTACTGCGACCTTCCTGTTCCGACAGTTCTTTATGACCCTGCCGGATGAGCTGGTTGAGGCGGCGCGAATTGACGGTGCGTCACCGATGCGTTTTTTCCGCGATATCGTACTACCACTGTCAAAAACCAATCTGGCGGCGCTGTTCGTTATCACCTTTATCTACGGCTGGAACCAGTATTTGTGGCCGTTGTTAATTATTACCGACGTCAATTTGGGCACTGCGGTGGCGGGTATCAAAGGCATGATCGCCACCGGTGAAGGCACCACGCAGTGGAACCAGGTAATGGCTGCCATGCTGCTGACGCTTATCCCTCCGGTAATCATCGTGTTAGCCATGCAGCGTGCCTTCGTACGCGGTCTGGTCGATAGTGAGAAATAAAAATGGCTGGTTTAAAACTACAGGCAGTAACCAAAAGCTGGGACGGCAAAACCCAGGTGATTAAACCGCTGACGCTGGACGTTGCGGACGGGGAATTTATCGTGATGGTTGGCCCATCCGGCTGCGGAAAGTCTACGCTGCTGCGGATGGTGGCTGGGCTGGAGCGGGTGAGCGGTGGCGATATCTGGATTGATAATAAACGCGTCACCGAGATGGAGCCGAAGGATCGCGGCATTGCGATGGTCTTTCAAAACTACGCGCTCTACCCGCATATGAGCGTGGAAGAAAACATGGCCTGGGGGCTGAAAATCCGCGGGATGGGCAAGGAGCACATTGCTGAACGGGTAAATGAGGCGGCGCGTATTCTCGAGCTGGGTGAGCTGCTCAAACGTCGTCCGCGCGAACTTTCTGGCGGTCAGCGCCAGCGCGTAGCGATGGGGCGAGCGATTGTGCGTGACCCAGCGGTATTCCTGTTCGATGAGCCGCTTTCTAACCTCGATGCCAAGCTGCGCGTGCAGATGCGTCTGGAGTTACAACATCTGCATCGCCGCCTGAAAACCACTTCGCTATACGTGACGCACGACCAGGTTGAAGCGATGACCCTCGCCCAACGGGTGATGGTGATGAACAAAGGCATTGCCGAGCAGATAGGTACACCGGTTGAGGTGTATGAAAAGCCTGCCAGCCGCTTTGTGGCGAGTTTTATCGGCAGCCCGGCAATGAACCTGCTGGACGGGTGCATCAGTACCTCGGGCACCCATTTTGAACTGGAGGGTGGCATGACGCTACCCATCGGCAGAAGCGCGAGAGAGGCTATTGGGCGTAACATGACATTGGGTATCCGCCCAGAGCATATTGCGCTAAGCTCGCAGGCCGAAGGCGGCGTGCCGTTGGTTGTTGATACACTGGAAATGCTGGGCGCAGATAACCTGGCACACGGACGCTGGGGTGAGCAAAAGCTGGTGGTGCGACTGGCGCATCAGCATCGCCCGACGGCAGGCAGCACGCTGTGGCTGCATCTGCCGGAAAAACATCTGCATCTTTTTGATGGCGAAACAGGACAACGCGTATGAGTAACTGGCCTTACCCCCATATTGTCGCCCATCGTGGCGGCGGTAAGCTGGCCCCGGAAAACACCCTGGCGGCGATCGACGTGGGGGCGCGATACGGGCATACCATGATCGAGTTTGACGCTAAATTGTCGAAAGACGGTGAGATCTTCTTACTGCATGACGACAACCTGGAGCGAACCAGCAACGGCTGGGGCGTGGCAGGCGAGCTGAACTGGCAGGATTTATTGCGCGTGGACGCCGGCGGCTGGTTTAGCGGTGAGTTTAAAGGTGAACCGCTGCCGCAGCTCTCGCAAGTGGCCGAGCGCTGCCGTCAGCACGGTATGATGGCGAATATTGAAATTAAACCCACAACCGGCACCGGAACGTTAACCGGCAAAGTCGTGGCGCTGGCCGCGCGGGAACTGTGGGCGGGAATGACGCCGCCACTATTGTCATCCTTTGAAACTGATGCACTTGAAGCGGCGCAGCAGGCGGTACCTGAACTGCCGAGAGGCTTGCTGCTTGATGAATGGCGCGAGGACTGGCGCGAGCTGACCATGCGGCTTGGCTGCGTCTCTATTCATCTTAATCACAAACTGCTGGATGAAGCGCGTGTGGATGCGCTGCGCGATGCGGGGCTACGTATTCTGGTATATACCGTCAACCGACCCCAGCGCGCGGCAGAACTGCTGCGCTGGGGCGTGGACTGCATCTGTACCGATGCCATTGATACGATTGGTCCGGATTTCCAACCTTTTTAAGGCCCAATCGTTTTTAACGGAACGTTAGGCTGCGGCGTGCTGGAGGGCTTCAGCATGTCGCCGTTCTTTTTCTCTGACAGCATATGTTGCTTATTCAGAGAGCTGTCCGGGTTACGGGTTCCACTCAACATCCCACCGTTGCTGTTGGGCAGCATTTGCTGCTGGCTGGGATTCAACTCGCCTGGCTGAGACTGAAGGACCCGCTGGGAGTTGGTGTTAATTTGGTTTTCCAGATGCTGTTGCTGCATACGCGTCTGGGTTTGCAACTGTTGGTTGAGCATCCCTTTCTGCTGAATTTGCTGCGTTTGCATTTGTGTTTGCATACGCTGCTGACTCGGGATCTGATAACCGGGTTGGTTCGGGTTATTCATGGTGTTGATGGGCTGTGCAAAGCCTGCAAACGGCAACAGCATGGCTAAAAGTAAGAGTCGTTTCATCGCTTTTCTCCTCTCGGGGATCTCTTAAGTTTACTCCTTTCTCGCCGTTACGATGATTATTTCAGAGTTATGCACCAGGCTTAGTGGGGGCCGACCCCTATACATCTGGAGAATAACGATGATAAAACCGACGTTTTTACGCCGGGTAGCCATTGCTGCTCTGCTCTCAGGAAGTTGTTTTAGCGTTGCTGCCGCGCCGGCTGCGCCAACGCCGGTATCTTACGGAGTCGAGGAAGATGTGTTCCATCCCGTACGCGCTAAGCAAGGGATGGTGGCCTCCGTGGATGCTTTAGCTACCCAGGTTGGGGTGGACATTCTTAAACAGGGCGGGAATGCCGTTGATGCCGCCGTGGCCGTTGGCTATGCGTTGGCGGTGACGCATCCCCAGGCGGGCAATCTGGGCGGCGGTGGTTTTATGCTGCTGCGTACCAAAGACGGTAACACCACCGCGATCGATTTTCGTGAAATGGCGCCTGCTGGCGCGACCCGTGATATGTTCCTTGATGAGCAGGGCAACGCCGATGCGAAAAAGTCGCTGACGTCGCATCTGGCATCCGGTACGCCGGGTACCGTGGCGGGTTTCTCGCTGGCGCTGGAGAAATACGGCACGATGCCGCTAAACAAAGTGGTGCGCCCGGCGATGAAGCTGGCGGAAGAGGGCTTTGTGGTTAATGACGCGCTGGCCGACGATCTGAAAACCTATGGCAGCGAAGTGCTCCCTAATCACGAGAATAGCAAAGCCATTTTCTGGAAGGACGGCGAGCCGCTGAAAAAGGGCGACAAGCTGGTGCAAAAGAATCTGGCGAAAAGCCTGGAAATGATTGCCGAGAATGGCCCGGATGCGTTTTATAAAGGGGCTATTGCCGATCAGATAGCCGGGGAAATGCAGAAGAACGGCGGGCTGATGACCAAAGAGGATTTAGCCAGCTATAAAGCCGTGGAGCGCACGCCGATCAGCGGTGACTATCGCGGGTATCAGGTCTTCTCCATGCCGCCGCCGTCCTCTGGCGGTATTCACATCGTGCAGATCCTCAATATTCTCGAAAACTTCGATATGAAGAAGTACGGGTTTGGCAGCGCCGATGCTATGCAGGTTATGGCTGAAGCGGAGAAATATGCTTACGCCGACCGTTCAGAATATCTGGGCGACCCGGATTTTGTGAAAGTGCCGTGGCAAGCGCTGACCAACAAAGCTTATGCTAAAACGCTTGCCGATCAGATTGATATCAACAAGGCTAAGCCCTCCAGCCAGATCAAACCTGGCAAGCTCGCCCCGTATGAAAGCAACCAGACTACGCACTTCTCGGTAGTGGATAAAGACGGCAATGCCGTGGCGGTGACCTATACCCTGAATACCACCTTCGGGACCGGCATCGTGGCGGGTAACACCGGTATTCTGCTGAATAATGAAATGGACGATTTCTCCGCCAAGCCGGGCGTGCCGAACGTTTATGGACTGGTGGGCGGTGATGCCAACGCGGTTGGGCCGAAGAAGCGTCCGCTGTCATCGATGTCGCCGACTATCGTGGTAAAAGACGGGAAAACCTGGCTGGTTACCGGCAGCCCAGGTGGAAGCCGAATCATCACTACCGTACTGCAAATGGTGGTCAACAGCATTGATTTCGGGATGAACGTCGCCGAAGCGACCAACGCGCCGCGTTTCCATCATCAGTGGTTGCCGGATGAACTGCGCATCGAGAAGGGCTTCAGCCCGGATACAATCAAGCTGCTGGAGCAAAAAGGACAGAAAGTCGCGCTGAAAGAGGCGATGGGCAGCACGCAGAGCATTATGGTTGGACCGGATGGCGCACTGTATGGTGCTTCTGACCCGCGTTCCGTGGATGATTTAACGGCGGGATACTAAGGATGACGGCCCTCTTCGATGGGAGAGGGCTTGACAAATATTTTTTACTATAGTGAATGGTCTTGGTGATACCGGTCAATTTCGATTAGCAACTTATGGCCTTGGGCGGATACGCGATAATAATCCATTCCTGAGGGGGTTCTTGCTACTATATCGACTAAACCCGCTTTGGATAGGTTATTTATGAGCCTAACTACGTTACCAACTCCATCCATTCTCCTACTGGTCATTGCGCGATCAAGATTATACCAGGTCCAATTTACGTCATCTCTGGAAGCTAATAATTTCAATATGTTAAGTTCAGTATCGTTTACCATGATGGTGCATCCGGGTGATAAAGGTCATTACCAGTTATTCTATAATCTTCGAGTGTTGATGTATGCGTGTTATTCCATAGATCATAAGCCTCTTGGTTATCGCTTGGCCTGCCAGTTTCCCAACCTAAATTGCAATAACGTTGATACTCTCGACATTCATGAGTGTAGTAGTTTAAATCCACTTGTTCTGGTAACAATTCACCGTTCGCTATCTTTTTTAAACGGCTTACCATAAATTCATTACCAGGATCTGGATCGAAGCGAGATATGTGTTTTTCTACAATTGCAATTCCTTCATGGGTAATATTTACGCCTTCAGTTGTAAGATGTTCAACAGGGCCTCCCGCTTTATCTGGATCAAATGGCCTTGATGTATAAGTTCCTTTCGCTCCAAACTGCTCCAGTTCTTCTAATTCAGGAAATTTCATCCTTCCCATAGTTAAGCCTGCAGCTACTGAAGCACCAAGAATCAGCAATCCTTTGTTATCCATAACCTGCTCGTAACCCGCAGGAGCATCGCCACCCAGCTTTTTCGCCGTTTCCCTGAAACTGTCGATATTGCCGTTGTAGATCCCTCCGGCAGCAAGCAATCTGCCAACCCCTTTGCTGTTTAACGTTTTGAGGCCGTTGTCTGCGGGGGTTTTTGGTCGGGGGATAAACAGGCGGTTGTAGTTTTCGGGCAACGCCAGGTAGCTGAACTCAGTGTTGGCAATAAGATGTTTGCAGAGGATATATTCATAGTTGATGGTTATTGTTTCTGTGTCTAAATTATTCTCGATGAATTGGTGTTGAATGGCTGATAGAAATGCTCCCCGCAGTTGAATATAATAATATTTTTCCCATCTACCGAACCTATTGATGCGGTAGAAATAAAATTCCATATACAACTGCTCGTTGTTGTTAATAGCATTTATAAACAATGGGGTGCTTTTATCTATCAGTTTGCAAAATTGCAGTCCGTGAAAATGTGAACCTCTACCAGTACTGGTTATACTATTAGACAGCGAAAAAGTAAAAATTTCGTCTTCGTGCCCTATTTGCCAGCGGTTACCCACGGATGCAATGGTTCCGCATCCGTCAGAAATAGCACCCTGCTGCTGCCCTGAAACCATCAGATAGACGATATCACTCATGACATCCATATCCTTTTATTACTTACTGTCATAAAAACGATAAATTGATTTTTGTTTTTATTACGCTTTCTGATGGCGTTCGTATATAGCAGAAATAAAACGTTTCACTTTAAATGAATTTTCTTGAGGGGAATCTGAATATAAATAGCTAAGGGCGTAATTTTTATTTATTTTATAATGGAGGATTATTGATGGAGTTTTCATTGATGTTTATTAACCCATATCAACAGCCTACAGCGTTCTGAACGATGTAGGCCTGACCGGTAGGTTATGGCGCATATCGCTGCAGTGATTCGGACCAGCGGAATATTTGGCTGCTTTTATCCTGTAGGCTAACGCGCTCTAAGTCATAAAATCCGTGCGTCTTTGCCGAGCGCATTTTGAGAATGTACTTACTTTCGCTGATGTCGTGCTGCCTTGTGCCGTCTTTATTCCAGTCTCCAGCAATGTCCGAATAGTAATAAACAAGGTCAGAAAACACGTTGATTATCTTGCTGTCTTTGATGGTGTAGAGTTCCAGCACTTCATAAAATGCGCCGCCGCCGGAATACGCATCAGAGTATCCACCCCGCACCCCGAATGCCAGGGTATCGGGTGCTATCCGGTACGGTGCCAGATCCAGCTTTGTATAATAAGCCAGCGGTCTGACGGACTCATCATCGCTCTCTTTTTCAGCGGCTTTATTCCACTCTGAGAGCTGGTTTAACGGTTTTTCCGAGCGTGCAATCGGCGTTAGCTGCGGCTTCTGCCAGGAAAAAATGCCGAGATATAATTTATTAGCGCGCCCGTTGCTGTAGTTTTCCGGGCAGGTGTTATCCGCGTATTTTTTTGCTTGCTCGGCGTCAGCCTTATTATCGGCGAAACAGGCAATGCCAATATATTTACCGTCTTTTCCCCAAGATTTAGCACCGGTCAGGATCAGATTGTCAGGATCTTCATTCGGTGCAACCCATGCAATCCACTGCTTTTCAGATAAGCCCTGAGGAAGCTCACCAAATCCTTTCGCAGGGGTTGCTCCTGCCATTTGCTCAGCAAAAATCTGTTTACCTTCAGGATGTTGGATAGCACTGGCTACGGAATCGAGATTTTGTACGGTAGTGGCAAAAGCAGGGGAGAGCGAGGCCAGCAAAAGCAGGGGAAGAAACTTTTTCACTATTGCGTCCTTTCAATAAGCAGGGCGATAAGGCTCGCCCTTAAATTTATTTCACGCGCGCCATAAAGTAGGCATCAACATACTCACCGTTGCGCAGGCCGTATTTCTTACCGGTGCCTTCGATTTCAAAGCCGTACTTCTTATAGACTGCTACAGCAGGCTCATTATCAACAAATACCGTCAGCTCAATGCGCTCGACGCGCAGCCAGTTGTCGCACATGTCGATCATCGTACGAATCAGCGCGCTGGCAACGCCACGATTGTGCCACCTGCCATCCACGCAGATACCAAAATCGGCCACGTGGCTGCGGCGCGGGCGCTGCGCGACCTCAATACAGAGATGCCCCACGACGATATCATCAATGCAGGCAACCAGCTGTTTGACACCGGCTTGCTCGGTTAGCCGCGCTTGCCACATTTCGAGAGAAGGATGAGGAACCTGTAGCGTGTTGTGGTACACCTCCGGCTGGGCGTGGATCTGACGAATTGCGTCGTAATCTTTCGGTTCAGCGTGGCGTATCACTATCTCACTCATTCCTTATCTCCTGCAGGGTTAATTGTGCATTTACACTCGCTGAGAAAGAAAAATCCGTCAACTGCATTTTTTTGCAAAAAGAAGTAGACAAGTGCGAATGAGAATGATTATTATTGCTCTGCGTTCAGGGGAACCCCTACGGAGAACCTGAAAGCACGACATTGCTCACATTGCTTCCAGTATTACTTTAGCCAGCTTTTGCTGGCTTTTTTTTTGGCTGGGTTTCGGGCTAGTTTGCTTGCCAGCTTAATCCCGGGCTGTGCTCGCAATCCTCACGTACTCTGTGTACGCTCCGGTTGCTGCGCGCAGGCCGTGAATAATCTGCCTACGCCACTTACGCCCGATCTTTTGGCTGTATAATGCGGTAGGCCGGATAAGGCAACGCCGCATCCGGCACGATGACAGGATGGATTCAGTCTCCAGCCGCTTTGCGCTATGGTGTAGACAATCACCTTCAAAAGGATCGTCTCATGACCTTACACTGCGCATTTATTGGTTTTGGTAAAAGCACCACCCGCTACCATTTGCCGTACGTCCTCAACCGCAAAAATAGCTGGCACGTCGCGCACATTTTCCGCCGCAACGCCAGGCCGGAAGAGCAGGCGCCGCAATATTCACATATTCACTTCACCAGCGACCTCGATGAGATCTTAAACGATCCGCAGGTGAAACTGGTGATCGTCTGTACTCATGCTGACAGCCATTTTGAATACGCCAAACGCGCGCTGGAAGCGGGTAAAAATGTGCTGGTTGAGAAACCTTTCACGCCGACGCTTGCGCAAGCAAAAGAGCTGTTCGAACTGGCGCGAAGCAAAGGACTGACCGTTACGCCGTATCAGAATCGCCGTTTTGACTCCTGCTTCCTCACCGCGAAAAAAGCCATTGAGAGCGGCATGCTCGGCAAGATTGTTGAGGTTGAAAGCCATTTCGATTACTACCGTCCTGAAGCAGAAACCAAGCCGGGACTGCCGCAGGACGGCGCGTTTTATGGTCTGGGCGTACACACCATGGATCAGATTATCTCGCTGTTCGGACGTCCCGATCATGTGGCCTATGACATCCGCAGCCTGCGCAACAAAGCGAACCCGGACGATACCTTTGAAGCGCAGCTGTTTTACGGCGACCTGAAAGCCATTGTTAAAACCAGTCATCTGGTAAAAATCGACTATCCGAAGTTTATCGTCCATGGCACCAAAGGCTCGTTTGTGAAGTACGGCATCGACCAGCAGGAAACCAGCCTGAAGGCCAATATCATGCCGGGTGAGCCAGGTTTCGCTGCTGATGATTCCATTGGGATGCTGGAGTACGTCAACGATGACGGCATCACAGTAAAAGAAGAGGTGAAGCCGGAAGTGGGGGATTACGGTCGTGTCTATGACGCGTTGTACCAGACGTTGACCGCCGGTACGCCTAATTACGTCAAGGAATCTGAAGTTCTTACCAACCTGGAGATCCTCGAACGCGCCTTTGAACAGGCAACGCCTGCCACGATAACCCTCGCCAAATAGCCTGCACAGACTCCTCTGGGCTTGTTCATATTTTTTGAACAGAGGAGTCAATTTTCACCCTCTATGATCCCAGGCAGATTGAGTCCACACTTACTCCATCGAAAACATCTGGGGGTGAACACAATGATCTACTTACGCAAAGCTAACGACCGTGGCCACGCTAATCATGGCTGGCTTGATTCCTGGCATACCTTCTCTTTTGCCAACTACTATGACCCGAACTTTATGGGGTTCTCGGCACTGCGCGTGATTAACGATGACGTGATCGATGCAGGTCAGGGATTTGGTACTCATCCCCATAAAGACATGGAAATCCTGACCTACGTGCTGGAAGGCGCGGTAGAGCATCAGGACAGCATGGGCAACAAAGAGCAGGTTCCGGCCGGTGAGTTTCAGATTATGAGCGCCGGGACGGGGATCCGTCACTCGGAGTACAACCCGAGCAATACTGAGAAGCTGCATCTGTATCAGATCTGGATCATGCCGCAGGAGAACGGTATTACACCGCGCTATGAACAGCGTCGTTTCGATGCCGCTCAGGGTAAACAACTGGTGCTGTCGCCGGATGCCCGTGATGGTTCACTGAAAGTGTACCAGGATATGGAGCTGTACCGTTGGGCACTGGTCAAAGATGAGCAGTCGGTGCATCAGATTGCCGCGGAACGCCGCGTTTGGATCCAGGTGGTAAAAGGCAACGTGACTATTAACGGCACCAAAGCGACCACCAGCGACGGTCTGGCAATCTGGGATGAACAGGCAATTTCTATTCATGCCGACAGCGACAGTGAAGTGTTACTGTTTGACCTGCCGCCAGTATAAAAATACACGTCATCCTTCAAGCCGCATCTATGTTGGCTTTATTACTCGGCCCATCCATAGGCCTCGCCCCTTCGGGGCCGCTGTATGCAGCGTTCAAATCTGCTCCCGGCAGATTTGTCGCTCACCCCGGTCGCGTACTTAATGTACGCTCCCGGGGATTCACTGCGTCGCCGCCTTGATGCAACTCGAATGATTTTGTGTATTTATCACAATAAAAACTCCTTTTTTTCTCTGCAAAGGTTCACGCACGTCCGTGGTAAACTGGGGGAATCTATCCCTTTTTAACGCTTCAGGACGATGAAAAAGAAAAGACCCGTACTTCAGGATGTAGCCGACCGCGTGGGCGTGACTAAAATGACGGTCAGTCGCTTTTTGCGTAACCCGGAGCAGGTCTCCGTGGCGCTGCGGGGCAAAATTGCCGCTGCACTTGATGAGCTGGGTTATATTCCCAATCGCGCTCCTGATATCCTTTCTAACGCTACCAGCCGCGCTATCGGCGTGCTGTTACCGTCTCTCACTAACCAGGTTTTTGCTGAAGTGCTACGCGGCATTGAGGCTGTCACCGACGCCCATGGTTATCAAACGATGCTCGCGCACTACGGCTATAAGCCTGAGATGGAACAAGAGCGCCTGGAATCGATGCTGTCGTGGAATATCGATGGCCTGATCCTCACCGAACGTAGCCATACGCCCCGTACGCTGAAAATGATTGAAGTTGCCGGTATCCCGGTGGTTGAGCTGATGGATAGCCAGTCTCCGTGTCTGGATATCGCCGTCGGTTTCGACAACTTCGAAGCCGCGCGGCAGATGACTGCCGCTATTATCGCCCGCGGGCACCGTCATGTAGCCTATCTTGGCGCTCGTCTTGATGAACGTACTATCATCAAACAGAGAGGCTACGAGCAGGCAATGCGCGATGCCAACCTGGTGCCGTACAGCGTGATGGTGGAACAGTCTTCTTCCTACTCCTCCGGTATTGAACTCATCCGTCAGGCGCGGCGTGAATACCCGCAGCTCGACGGCGTTTTCTGTACCAACGATGACCTGGCGGTAGGGGCGGCTTTCGAATGCCAGCGTTTAGGGCTGAAAATCCCGGATGACATGGCGATTGCCGGATTCCACGGTCACGACATCGGGCAGGTGATGGAGCCGCGTCTGGCGAGTGTGCTCACGCCACGTGAACGGATGGGCAGCATTGGCGCAGAACGCCTGCTGGCGCGCATTCGTGGTGAAGCAGTCACGCCTAAAATGTTAGATTTAGGTTTCACCTTGTCACCGGGCGGATCTATTTAAGCCAACAAGTTTGAAGTAGCTCACACTTATACACTTCGAGCACGAATGGATATTGCTTCTCTATTTATCCGGCTGGACAATGTTACCGATAACAGTTACCCGTAACAATTTCCTGATTCTTGTACCAGTGGGGGCAACGCTTTGAGCACGACTAATCATGATCACCACGTTTACGTTCTGATGGGCGTATCGGGCAGCGGTAAATCTGCTGTCGCCAGCGAAGTGGCGCATCAACTGCAGGCCGCGTTTCTTGATGGCGATTTTCTCCATCCGCGCAGCAACATCATGAAAATGGCTTCCGGTGAGCCACTCAACGATGACGACCGTAAACCGTGGCTACAGGCGCTTAATGACGCCGCTTTTGCGATGCAGCGTACCAATAAGGTTTCTCTGATCGTCTGTTCTGCCTTGAAAAAAGTCTACCGCGACCAGTTGCGCGACGGTAACCCGAACCTCTCTTTCATTTATCTGAAAGGGGATTTTGACGTTATCGAAAGCCGTCTGAAGGCGCGTAAAGGCCACTTCTTCAAAACGCAGATGCTGGTTACCCAGTTTGAAGCGCTGGAAGAACCGGGTGCGAATGAAAACGATGTACTGGTGGTCGATATCGATCAACCACTGGACGGTGTGGTCGCCAGCACCATTGAGGTTATTAACCAAGGCAGTAAGTAGTGAGCACATTAACGCTTGTTTTAACAGCAGTAGGGTCCGTTTTATTACTGCTGTTTTTAGTGATGAAGGCGCGTATGCACGCCTTCGTTGCTTTGATGGTGGTATCCATTGGTGCAGGTCTCTTTTCCGGTATGCCGCTCGATAAAATCGCGGCGACCATGGAAAAAGGGATGGGAGGCACGCTCGGTTTCCTGGCGATTGTGGTGGCGCTGGGGGCGATGTTCGGCAAGATTTTGCATGAGACCGGCGCGGTCGATCAGATTGCCGTCAAAATGCTGAAATCCTTCGGTCATAGCCGCGCACATTACGCGATTGGCCTGGCCGGTCTGATTTGCGCGCTGCCGCTGTTCTTTGAGGTGGCGATTGTGCTGCTGATTAGCGTAGCGTTCTCAATGGCGCGCCATACCGGTACTAACCTGGTTAAGTTGGTCATTCCGTTGTTTGCGGGCGTGGCGGCTGCCGCAGCGTTCCTGCTGCCGGGGCCTGCGCCGATGCTGCTGGCCTCTCAGATGCACGCCGACTTTGGCTGGATGATCCTGATTGGCCTGTGCGCCGCGATCCCGGGCATGATTATCGCCGGGCCGCTGTGGGGTAACTTCATCAGCCGTTACGTTGAGCTGCACGTACCGGAAGACATTACCGAGCCGCATCTGGGCGAAGGCAAAATGCCCTCCTTTGGCTTCAGCTTATCGCTTATCCTGCTGCCGCTGGTGCTGGTTGGTCTGAAAACCATCGCCGCACGCTTTGTTCCGGTCGGTTCTTCAACCTACGAATGGTTCGAGTTTATCGGTCATCCGTTTACCGCGATTCTGGTTGCCTGTCTGGTGGCGATTTATGGTCTGGCGGTGCGCCAGGGCATGCCAAAAGACCGCGTGATGGAAATCTGCGGCCATGCGCTTCAGCCAGCGGGGATTATTCTGCTGGTGATTGGTGCTGGCGGCGTGTTCAAACAGGTACTGGTAGATTCCGGCGTTGGTCCTGCACTGGGCGAAGCGTTAACCGGTATGGGCTTGCCGATCGCTATCACCTGCTTCGTGCTGGCGGCGGCGGTGCGTATCATTCAGGGGTCCGCGACAGTGGCCTGCTTAACGGCGGTCGGTCTGGTGATGCCAGTGATTGAGCAACTGAACTACTCCGGTGCCCAGATGGCGGCGCTGTCTATCTGTATCGCGGGCGGCTCTATCGTGGTCAGCCACGTTAACGACGCCGGTTTCTGGTTGTTCGGTAAATTTACCGGCGCGACTGAAGCGCAAACGCTGAAGACCTGGACGATGATGGAAACCATCCTCGGTACGGTCGGCGCGATTGTCGGTATGATTGCCTTCCAGCTGTTGAGCTGATGGCATTGCCCGGTGGCGCTAGCGCTTACCGGGCCTGGAAACGAGCACATATCGACACCGTAGGCCGGGTAAGGCGAAGCCGCCACCCGGCTTTTTTACAGCACCATCACACCATCCTCGGTTTTCAACCAACGCGGCGCTTTTAACGTATCGGCGAAATAGCCCACTAAATCCTGCAGTAAATCGCCCGCCACGCGTTCCATCTCGTCAGACAGCGTTTTGCTCATCAGTAAATGCGTCAAAAGCTGGCAGTAACGCCCCATCTGATCTGGTTCGGGTTCAAAGAGGGGAGAGCGGGTCGGTAAGGTTTCTACCGTCAGGCTGGCCTGTAGATGCTGCGGTACAGGTTCCGTTAAGGTTGGTTGTAGTAGTGCCAGACAGGCCGACAGGCGCGCACAAATCGCCAGCTTTTCTACCGGGTCATGACATTCAACAAGCCCTTCGACAAAACGCTCACAGTTATCCGCCAGTTCGGTGAAGTCCGTGGCATGGCTAAAGGGAAGGGTAAATAAAGAGTATGAAAAGAGAGGGGTAGTAGCCATAGGGCAGCCTCCAATGAGTGAAATTTACCACCACCGAAGGGACCAACCTTTTGGTGGCGGGCTGAACGGAGTTGGTCCTACCGGCCTCATTGGATACCGGTGCGTCTTGTGACGCCACCGTCCAGCCCACCATTGAGGTGTAGCTGGTCGCACGACAAAAGTGAATTTTATCGCGAATGAGGTAATCAGGGGACCAATCCTGGCACCTGATTTTGCAAGTGCTGCGAGAAGATAATGCTAATCCGCGATGCTGACAAGAGCGTATTCCGGAAGGCGCTTCGCAGAAATGAAAATACGTTTTCTCAGCGGTTTAAAAGCATAAGGAATACCTGGTATTACAGTGCAATGCCGTTCAGTTAAGCATGTAGGGTGAACATGTGATTATTGCTCAGGGTTCCGTTCACCTCAGTGGTGTCATTTCTCTGAAGCGCTGATGCCCGTGAACGTGCAAGGGAGGCTCACCGCCGCCTCCCTTGCAACCCAGGCTCCCGGCGGGAAAATCGTCGCTGCGCGAGTTATTCGTCTTATTCCGTCTGCCTGTCGGGTCGGGGCCGAGCCTGCATCCATGCAGGCCGTCCCCTCTGCCCGCATCCCTGCGGGCAGACCCGGTCAGCCGTCAACACCTCATCGATTTTCAGCCGGACCAGGGTGTCGCTTCAGCGCTCTGGCTTTCAGCTATATCCGTTTTGCTGTTCACAGGTATTCAAGTAAAAGCTCAGGTGGTCAGGTGTGGGCTGGTCCGGCTGAAAATTGCCGACGCGTTTCCGTAAGGCCGGGAGAACCCGAAGGGATGCGGGTTCAGGGCGCGTTTTGCATGGACGCTGCCTCGCGCCCGGCCCGGTAGCCTGGAGGAATAAGTGGAGGGAACCACGAAGTGGCAATTTTCCTGCCGGGAGCCGGGATTGTTAAGGGGGCTGCGTAGCCCCCTTAACACGTTCACTGGTGACGAGATCTCAGAGAAGCAATGAACATAACGAGAACGGAATCGTTCTCTGAAATGCCATGCTCTCCAGCTTCAAAACGGTTACCCCTTCATCCACATCCGCACGCCATCGAGGAACATCTGGGTTGCCATCATCACCAGAATCAGCCCCATCAGGCGCTCCAGCGCGTTAACCCCTTTCTCTCCCAGCAGACGTAAAAACAGCGAAGACTGCAGCAAAATCACGAATGTACCGCCCCAGGCGATCAGCAGCGCAATCACCAGATGCCCCATCTGGTTTGGGTACTGATGCGACAACAGCATTAATGAGGCCAGGATTGTCGGACCGGCGACCAGCGGAATCGCCAGCGGTACGATAAACGGCTCTTCACCAGCCGGAAGCCCGGTGCTATTCCCGGTGGCGCTGGGGAAAATCATCTTAATGGCGATCAGGAACAGAATGATGCCCCCGGAGATCGATACGGTTTCTGCACGCAGGTTAAGAAATGCCAGAATTTTCTCGCCCGCAAACAGGAATATCAGCATCACCAACAGCGCAATAAACAGCTCGCGAATCATAATCGCGCGGCGACGTTTTGGTTCGGTATGTTTCAATACGGACATGAAAATGGGCAGATTTCCGAGCGGATCCATAATCAGGATCAATAAAACTGCCGCTGAAATGATTTCATTCATAACTCAAATTCCCTGATAATTACCGCGGACTTTCTGCTTGCTTGCGCAGCGGGATAAGTCGCATTACTGATGGCTTCGCTATCATTGATTAATTTCACTTGCGACTTTGGCTGCTTTTTGTATGGTGAAGGATAGGCCAGTAGGATACTGGTTAGCATACACAGCACACATCTCTGCAGGAAAAAACGCTATGAAAAATGTTGGTTTTATCGGCTGGCGCGGTATGGTCGGCTCTGTTCTCATGCAACGCATGGTTGAGGAGCGTGACTTCGACGCCATTCGCCCTGTTTTCTTTTCTACTTCCCAGCTCGGGCAGGCGGCACCGACGTTCGGTGGCACCGCGACCGGCACACTTCAGGACGCTTTTGATCTGGATGCGCTGAAGGCGCTCGATATCATCGTGACCTGTCAGGGCGGCGATTATACCAACGAAATCTATCCAAAGCTTCGTGAAAGCGGTTGGCAGGGTTACTGGATTGACGCAGCCTCTTCGCTGCGTATGAAAGACGATGCCATCATTATTCTCGATCCGGTTAACCAGGATGTCATCACCGACGGCCTGAACAAAGGCATTAAGACCTTTGTCGGTGGCAACTGTACCGTTAGCCTGATGCTGATGTCCCTCGGTGGCCTGTTTGCCAATGACCTGGTTGACTGGGTTTCCGTGGCGACCTATCAGGCGGCTTCCGGCGGCGGCGCGCGCCATATGCGTGAACTGCTGTCTCAGATGGGTCATCTGTATGGCCATGTGGCCGAGGAACTGGCGACCCCTTCCTCTGCTATTCTCGACATCGAACGTAAAGTAACGACCCTGTCCCGCAGCGGCGAACTGCCGGTTGATAACTTTGGCGTACCGCTGGCCGGTAGCCTGATTCCGTGGATCGACAAACAGCTCGATAACGGTCAGAGCCGCGAAGAGTGGAAGGGACAGGCGGAAACCAACAAAATTCTCAACACGTCTTCCGTGATCCCGGTTGATGGTCTGTGCGTGCGCGTCGGCGCGCTGCGCTGCCACAGCCAGGCGTTCACCATTAAACTGAAAAAAGATGTGTCTATTCCGACCGTGGAAGAACTGCTGGCGGCGCACAATCCGTGGGCCAAAGTTGTACCAAACGATCGGGATATCACCATGCGTGAGTTAACCCCGGCGGCCGTTACCGGCACGCTGACCACGCCAGTAGGCCGTCTGCGTAAGCTGAACATGGGACCGGAGTTCCTGTCAGCCTTTACTGTGGGCGACCAGTTGCTGTGGGGTGCTGCGGAGCCATTGCGCCGTATGCTGCGCCAATTGGCGTAATAGTTTGTTAACGATCAAGGGGTGAGGAATCACCCCTTTTTTTGCGTAATACAGGAGTAAGCGCAGATGTTTCATTTTTTACCAGGAGTAAGATAAAGCATTGGCTATTCTTTAAGGGTGACTTAGTACCGGAGGTATTAAGTTGTTGCCTGAAGGTGGGACGACGCAGAGAGGATGCACAATTGTGCTGCGCCGTTCAGGTCAAAAAAAGTGTCACTACCTGATGTCGAAAATCAGTTGGAAGGGGTGACGCCATAAAACAGGATGACAACCATGTCCGTTCGTATCGATAGAGACGTGATTAATGCGCTAATTGCAGGCCATTTTGCGGATCCTTTTTCCGTACTCGGTATGCACCAAACTGATGCTGGACTTGAAGTCCGCGCCCTATTACCTGACGCCACCGAAGTGTGGGTAATCGAACCCAAAACCGGACGCAAAGTCGGCAAGCTGGATTGCCTCGACTCTCGCGGTTTTTTCTGTGCAGTACTTCCCCGCCGTAAAAATTTCTTTCGCTATCAGTTGGCCGTTGTCTGGCATGGACAGCAGAATCTGATTGATGACCCTTATCGTTTTGGCCCGCTGATCCAGGATATGG
Source organism: Citrobacter sp. Cpo045 (assembly GCF_030332875.1). Taxonomy (NCBI): domain Bacteria; kingdom Pseudomonadati; phylum Pseudomonadota; class Gammaproteobacteria; order Enterobacterales; family Enterobacteriaceae; genus Citrobacter; species Citrobacter sp. Cpo045. The sequence goes on along the minus strand of NZ_JAOWGZ010000107.1, from coordinate 98,663 downwards.
ATGCCTGGCTGTTATCTGAAGGTACGCATCTGCGACCTTACGAAACGCTGGGTGCGCATGCGGATACCATGGATGGCGTAACCGGTACGCGCTTCTCAGTCTGGGCGCCTAACGCTCAACGCGTGTCAGTGGTTGGGCAGTTCAACTACTGGGATGGCCGTCGCCACCCAATGCGCCTGCGCAAAGAAAGCGGTATCTGGGAGCTGTTTATCCCCGGCGCGCAGCATGGTCAGCTGTATAAATACGAGATGATCGATGCGAACGGTAAGCTGCGAATCAAAGCGGACCCTTACGCCTTCGAAGCGCAAATGCGCCCGGAAACCGCGTCGCTTATCTGTGGTCTGCCGGAAAAAGTAGTGCAAAGCGAGGCGCGCAAAAAAGCCAACCAGTTTGATGCACCGATCTCTATCTATGAAGTTCACTTGGGGTCATGGCGTCGTCATACCGATAACAACTTCTGGCTGAGCTACCGCGAGCTGGCGGATCAGTTGGTGCCGTACGCCAAATGGATGGGCTTTACCCACCTCGAACTGTTGCCGATTAACGAGCATCCGTTCGACGGTAGCTGGGGCTACCAGCCTACCGGCATGTATGCGCCGACCCGTCGCTTCGGGACGCGCGATGATTTCCGTTATTTCGTGAATGCCGCGCATCAGGCGGGGCTGAACGTTATTCTCGACTGGGTGCCGGGCCACTTCCCGTCGGACGACTTTGGTTTGGCTGAGTTTGATGGCACCAACCTGTATGAACACAGCGACCCGCGCGAAGGATATCACCAGGACTGGAACACGCTGATCTACAACTATGGTCGCCGTGAAGTCAGCAACTACCTGGTGGGTAATGCTCTGTACTGGATTGAACGCTTTGGTATTGACGCGCTGCGCGTGGATGCCGTGGCGTCGATGATTTATCGCGACTACAGCCGCAAAGAAGGGGAATGGATCCCAAACGAATTTGGTGGTCGTGAAAACCTCGAAGCCATTGAATTTTTGCGCAATACCAACCGCATTCTTGGCGAGCAGGTGCCTGGTGCGGTGAGCATGGCGGAAGAGTCGACCGACTTTGCCGGCGTTTCAAGACCACAGGATATGGGCGGTTTAGGGTTTTGGTATAAGTGGAACCTCGGCTGGATGCACGACACGCTGGACTACATGAAGCTGGATCCGATTCATCGTCAGTACCATCACGACAAGCTGACCTTCGGCATGCTGTACAACTACACCGAAAACTTCGTCCTGCCGCTGTCGCATGATGAAGTGGTACACGGTAAAAAATCCATTCTCGATCGCATGCCGGGAGACGCATGGCAGAAGTTTGCCAACCTGCGCGCCTACTACGGCTGGATGTGGGCCTTCCCGGGCAAAAAACTGCTGTTTATGGGCAACGAGTTTGCGCAGGGACGTGAATGGAACCATGACGCCAGCCTCGACTGGCACCTGCTGGAAGGTGGCGATAACTGGCACCACGGCGTACAGCGTCTGGTGCGCGATCTGAACCACACCTACCGTCATCACAAAGCGCTGCACGAGCTCGACTTTGACGCCTATGGTTTTGAATGGCTGGTGGTGGATGACAACGAACGTTCGGTGCTGGCTTTCGTGCGTCGTGACAAGGTCGGCAATGAAATCATCGTGGTCAGTAACTTTACGCCTGTGCCCCGCCACGGCTATCGCTTCGGTATCAATCAGCCAGGCAAATGGCGTGAGATCCTCAATACCGACTCGATGCATTACCACGGTAGCAATACCGGCAACGGCGGTGCGGTGCACAGCGATGAAATCGCCAGCCATGGTCGTCAGCACTCACTGAGCCTCACGTTACCGCCGTTGGCAACGATCTGGCTGGTCAGGGAGGGGTAATGACGCAACTGGCAACCGGCAACGCCACCCCCCATGGTGCAACGTATGACGGCCATGGTGTCAATTTCACACTCTTCTCGGCCCACGCTGAACGCGTTGAATTATGCGTATTCGATGAGCAAGGGTGCGAACTTCGCTATGACCTGCCGGGGCGTAGCGGTGATGTCTGGCACGGCTATCTGGCCAACGCCCGGCCCGGTCTGCGCTATGGCTATCGTGTTCATGGCCCATGGCAACCGCAGCAGGGCCACCGGTTTAATCCGGCCAAGCTGCTGCTTGACCCTTGCGCCCGTCGGGTGGATGGCGAGTTAAAAGATAACCCGCTGCTGCACGGTGGGCTAAATGAACCGGATCATCATGATAATGCCACCATCGCGCTGAAGGGCGTGGTGGTGTCCGATCATTATGACTGGGAGGATGATACCCCGCCGCGCACGCCGTGGGGCAATACCGTGATTTACGAAGCGCATGTCAAAGGGTTGACGTATTTGCATCCTGAGCTGCCGGAAGAGATTCGCGGAACCTACAAAGCGCTGGGCCATCCAGTGATGATCGATTACTTCAAGCGCCTCGGCATTACCGCGCTGGAGCTGCTGCCGGTGGCGCATTTTGCCAGCGAACCACGGCTTCAGCGGCTGGGGCTGTCGAACTATTGGGGCTACAACCCGGTAGCGATGTTTGCACTGCATCCGGCCTATGCCTGTTCGCCGGAGAGTGCGCTTGATGAGTTTCGCGACGCGGTAAAAGCGCTGCACAAAGCGGGGATTGAGGTCATTCTCGATATCGTTTTGAACCACAGCGCCGAGCTGGATCTCGAAGGCCCCGTCTTCTCGCTGCGCGGAATTGATAACCGTAGCTATTATTGGATCAGGGACGATGGTGATTACTACAACTGGACCGGTTGTGGGAACACCCTCAATCTGAGCCATCCGGGTGTTGTGGAATACGCATGTGAATGCCTGCGCTACTGGGTTGAAACCTGCCATGTGGATGGTTTTCGTTTTGATTTGGCTTCCGTCATGGGGCGTACACCTGCGTTTCGTCAGGATGCGCCACTGTTTACCGCGATCCAAAACTGTCCGCTGCTCTCACGCGTTAAGCTGATTGCGGAACCGTGGGATATTGGTGAAGGCGGGTATCAGGTGGGGAATTTCCCCCCGCCGTTTGCCGAGTGGAATGACCATTTCCGCGATGCGACCCGACGCTTCTGGCTCCAGCGTAATCTCTCGTTGGGTGAGTTTGCCGGGCGTTTTGCCGCATCAAGCGACGTGTTTAAACGCGATGGTCGCAAGCCCAGCGCGACGGTCAATCTGGTGACTGCGCACGACGGTTTTACGCTACGCGACTGTGTGTGCTTCACAAATAAGCACAATGAAGCGAATGGTGAGGAAAATCGCGACGGCACTAGCAATAACTACAGCGACAATCATGGTAAAGAAGGATTAGGCGGCACGCTGGACCTGATTGAGCGGCGGCGCGACAGCATTCATGCGCTGTTATCCACGCTGTTGCTCTCCCTGGGGACGCCGATGTTGCTGGCGGGCGATGAGCATGGTCATAGCCAGCACGGCAACAATAACGCTTACTGCCAGGATAACGCCCTGACCTGGCTGGACTGGCAGCAGGCAAACAGCGGACTAACCACATTTACCGCTGCCCTGATCCATCTTCGCCAGCAAATTCCTGCACTAACGGGTGATCGCTGGTGGGAAGAGGGCGATGGCAATGTTCGTTGGCTGAATAAGTACGCACAACCCTTAAGTGCGGATGAGTGGCAAAACGGCCCGAGGCAGATGCAAATCCTGCTTTCAGACCGTTTTCTGATTGCAATAAATGCCACGCTTGAGGTGACAGATATCGTTTTACCTGAAGGGGAATGGTGCGCCGTTCCCCCATTTGCCGGAGAGGATAATCCGGTGCTTACGGCTGTCTGGCAGGGACCTGCGCACGGACTGTGTGTGTTCCAGAGAAGATAAAAAAGGAGTTAGTCATGGTGAGTTTAGAGAAGAACGATCGTGTAATGTTGGCGCGCCAGCTGCCATTAAAATCTGTTGCCCTGATCCTGGCCGGTGGCCGCGGTACTCGCTTAAAAGATTTAACCAACAAACGTGCCAAACCTGCTGTGCACTTTGGCGGTAAGTTCCGCATTATCGATTTTGCCTTATCCAACTGTATTAACTCCGGGATCCGCCGTATTGGCGTGATCACCCAGTACCAGTCCCACACGCTGGTGCAGCATATTCAGCGCGGCTGGTCGTTCTTTAGCGAAGAGATGAACGAGTTTGTCGATCTGCTGCCTGCCCAGCAGAGAATGCAGGGTGAAAACTGGTATCGCGGTACGGCGGATGCGGTGACCCAAAACCTGGACATCATTCGACGCTATAAAGCGGAATATGTGGTGATCCTCGCGGGCGATCATATCTACAAGCAGGACTACTCACGCATGCTGATCGACCACGTCGAGAAAGGCGCGCGTTGCACCGTGGCCTGTATGCCAGTGCCTATTGAAGAGGCCAGCGCGTTTGGCGTAATGGACGTGGACGACACCGATAAAATTATCGAGTTCGTTGAAAAACCCGCCAACCCGCCAGCTATGCCAGGTGACCCGACCAAATCTCTTGCCAGTATGGGGATCTACGTTTTCAACGCCGATTATCTGTATGAATTGCTGGCGGAAGATGACCTCGATGAAAACTCCAGTCACGATTTCGGTAAAGACATTATCCCGAAAATCACCGAAGCTGGCATGGCGTATGCACATCCATTCCCGTTGTCCTGCGTGCAGTCTGACCCGGAATCCGAGCCGTACTGGCGTGACGTGGGTACGCTGGAAGCCTACTGGAAGGCGAACCTCGATCTGGCTTCGGTGACGCCTGAACTGGACATGTACGACCAAGACTGGCCAATCCGTACGCACATGGAATCGCTGCCACCGGCGAAATTTGTTCAGGACCGTTCCGGCAGCCACGGAATGACGCTGAACTCGCTGGTTTCTGGCGGATGCATAATTTCAGGTTCGGTGGTGGTGCAGTCCGTTCTGTTCCCGCGAGTGCGGGTGAATTCATTCTGTAACATTGATTCGGCAGTGTTGTTACCTGAAGTGTGGGTGGGACGTTCGTGCCGCTTACGTCGTTGCATTATCGACCGCGCCTGCGTTATTCCCGAAGGCATGGTGATTGGTGAAAACGCGGAAGAAGATGCGCGTCGTTTCTACCGTTCAGAGGAAGGTATTGTGCTGGTCACGCGTGAAATGCTACGCAAACTGCAGATCAAACAGGAGCGATAATGCAGGTTTTACACGTTTGTTCAGAGATGTTCCCCCTGTTAAAAACCGGGGGACTGGCGGATGTTATTGGGGCGTTACCCGCAGCGCAAATAGCGGACGGCGTGGATGCCCGCGTGCTGCTCCCGGCGTTTCCTGATATTCGTCGCGGCATTCCCGATGCGCAGGTTGTAACGCGTCGGGATACCTTCGCCGGACGTATCACGCTGCTGTTCGGGCATTTCAACGGCGTGGGTATTTACCTGATTGACGCGCCGCATCTCTATGACCGCCCCGGTAGCCCGTATCACGACACTAACCTGTTTGCGTATACCGATAACGTGCAGCGTTTTGCATTGCTGGGCTGGGTTGGCTGTGAAATGGCCTGTGGCCTTGACCCATTCTGGCGCCCGGATGTGGTGCATGCGCACGACTGGCATGCGGGTCTGGCTCCGGCGTATCTGGCGGCGCGCGGCCATCCGGCGAAATCGGTGTTCACCGTCCACAACCTGGCGTATCAAGGCATGTTTTATGCAAAGCATATGGATGACATCCAATTGCCATGGTCGTTCTTTAATGTGCACGGACTGGAGTTTAACGGGCAGATTTCGTTTCTGAAGGCAGGGTTGTACTACGCCGACCACATTACGGCGGTCAGTCCGACCTACGCGCGGGAAATTACCGAGCCGCAGTTTGCCTACGGGATGGAAGGTCTGTTGCAGCAGCGTCATCGCGAAGGGCGTCTTTCCGGCGTGCTGAACGGCGTTGATGAAAAAATCTGGAGCCCGGAAACCGATCTCCTGCTGGCATCGCGATATACGCGCGACACACTGGAGGAGAAGGCGGAGAACAAACGTCAGCTTCAGATAGCGATGGGACTTAAGGTCAACGATAAAGTACCGCTGTTTGCTGTGGTGAGCCGTCTGACCAGTCAAAAAGGGCTGGATCTGGTGCTGGAAGCGCTGCCGGGGTTGTTAGAGCAGGGTGGACAGCTGGCATTGCTAGGCGCGGGTGATCCGGTATTACAGGAAGGATTCCTCGCCGCAGCGGCGGAACATCCAGGACAGGTGGGTGTGCAGATCGGCTATCACGAAGCCTTCTCGCACCGCATCATGGGTGGGGCCGATGTGATATTGGTTCCCAGCCGTTTTGAGCCGTGTGGCTTAACGCAGTTGTATGGACTGAAGTACGGCACGCTGCCGCTGGTGCGGCGCACCGGTGGGCTGGCTGATACAGTCTCTGACAGTTCGCTGGAAAATCTGGCGGACGGTATCGCCAGTGGGTTTGTATTTGAAGATAGTAATGCCTGGTCGCTGTTACGCGCGATCCGGCGTGCTTTCGTATTGTGGTCCCGGCCTTCGCTTTGGCGGTTTGTACAACGTCAGGCCATGACCATGGATTTTAGCTGGCAAGTCGCGGCGAAGTCATACCGTGAGCTTTACTATCGCTTGAAATAGATATCCAGGAATCACCTATATGAATGCTCCATTTACTTATGCATCGCCCACACTCAGCGTAGAGGCACTTAAGCATTCTATTGCCTATAAGCTGATGTTCACGATTGGTAAGGACCCGGTCATTGCCAATAAACATGAGTGGCTGAACGCCACGTTGTTCGCGGTGCGCGACCGTCTCGTGGAGCGCTGGCTGCGTTCTAACCGTGCGCAATTATCTCAGGAAACTCGTCAGGTCTATTACTTGTCTATGGAGTTTCTGATTGGCCGCACGCTTTCCAATGCACTGTTATCGCTGGGCATTTATGACGATGTCAAAAATGCGCTGGAAGGTATGGGGTTGGATCTTGAAGATCTGATCGACGAAGAAAACGACCCGGGTCTTGGCAATGGCGGTCTCGGGCGCCTGGCGGCCTGCTTCCTGGACTCTCTGGCAACGCTGGGATTGCCGGGACGCGGCTACGGTATTCGTTATGACTACGGCATGTTCAAGCAGAACATTGTTGATGGCCGCCAGAAAGAGTCGCCTGACTACTGGCTGGAATACGGTAACCCGTGGGAATTCAAACGCCACAACACGCGCTACAAAGTGCGTTTTGGCGGGCGCATTCAGCAGGAAGGTAAGAAAACGCGCTGGATAGAAACCGAAGAGATCCTCGCGGTCGCCTACGACCAGATTATCCCCGGCTACGACACCGACGCCACCAACACGCTGCGCCTGTGGAATGCCCAGGCCAGTAGCGAGATTAATCTCGGTAAATTTAACCAGGGCGACTACTTTGCGGCGGTGGAAGATAAAAACCACTCCGAGAACGTCTCCCGCGTACTGTACCCGGACGACTCCACCTATTCAGGACGCGAACTGCGGTTACGCCAGGAGTATTTCCTGGTCTCCTCCACGGTGCAGGACATTCTGAGCCGTCATTACCAGTTGCACAAAACCTACGACAACCTGGCGGATAAAATCGCCATTCACCTCAACGACACCCATCCGGTGCTGTCGATCCCTGAGCTAATGCGTTTGCTGATCGATGAGCATAAGTTCAGCTGGGACGATGCGTTTGAGGTCTGCTGTCAGGTCTTCTCGTATACCAACCACACTTTGATGAGCGAAGCGCTGGAGACCTGGCCCGTCGATATGCTGGGCAAAATTTTGCCGCGCCATCTGCAAATCATCTTTGAGATCAACGACTACTTCCTGAAGACGTTGCAGGAACAGTATCCGAACGATACCGCTCTGCTGGGGCGGACGTCGATTATCGATGAGTCTAACGGCCGTCGCGTGCGTATGGCATGGCTGGCGGTGGTGGTGAGCCACAAGGTAAACGGCGTTTCTGAATTGCACTCCAACCTGATGGTGCAGTCGCTGTTTGCTGATTTTGCGAAGATTTTCCCGACTCGTTTTTGCAACGTCACCAACGGCGTGACGCCGCGCCGCTGGCTGGCGCTGGCTAACCCGTCGCTCTCTGAAGTGCTGGATGAGAACATTGGTCGCACCTGGCGAACCGATCTCAGCCAGCTCAGCGAGCTTGAGCAGCACTGCGATTACCCACTGGTAAATCAGGCTGTGCGCCGCGCGAAGCTGGAGAATAAAAAGCGTCTGGCCACGCTCATCGCCCAGCAACTGAACGTGGTGGTGAACCCGAAATCGCTGTTTGATGTGCAGATAAAGCGTATTCACGAATACAAACGCCAGTTGATGAACGTGCTGCATGTGATCACCCGCTACAACCGCATTAAGGCCGATCCTGACGCTGAGTGGGTGCCGCGTGTGAATATCTTCGCCGGTAAAGCGGCTTCTGCTTATTACATGGCGAAACACATCATTCACCTGATCAACGACGTCGCGAAAGTGATCAACAACGATCCGCAAATTGGCGACAAGCTGAAAGTGGTGTTTATCCCCAACTACAGCGTCAGCCTGGCGCAGGTGATTATTCCTGCTGCCGACCTTTCTGAACAGATTTCTCTGGCCGGGACCGAAGCCTCCGGTACCAGTAATATGAAATTTGCTCTTAACGGTGCGCTGACCATCGGTACGCTGGACGGCGCTAACGTTGAGATGCTGGAGCATGTGGGCGCAGAAAATATCTTTATCTTTGGTAATACGGCGGAAGAGGTCGAGGCTTTACGCAGCCAGGGCTACAAGCCGCGTGAGTATTACGAGAAAGACGAAGAGCTGCACCAGGTGCTGACGCTGATCGGCAGCGGCGTATTCAGCCCTGAGGAGCCGGGACGCTATCGCGACCTGGTGGATTCGCTGATTAACTTTGGCGACCACTATCAGGTTCTGGCGGATTATCGCAGCTACGTTGATTGCCAGGATAAGGTTGATGAACTGTATCGTCACCCGGAAGAGTGGACCACCAAGTCGATGATTAATATCGCCAACATGGGGTACTTCTCGTCGGACAGAACGATAAAAGAGTACGCCGAAAACATCTGGCATATCGATTCGGTGCGGTTGTAACACACGATGCCGGGGGCGTTTCGCTTGCCCGGCCTACGTTTATGCACTCTTGTAGGCCGGATAAGGCGCTAGCCGCATCCGGCATTTTTATCAGGACGCCAGCGACAGCTGGTGTTTTTCAATGTACTCCGCCAGCCACTGGGTCATACGCGACTGCTGCTCAGCATTCAGCCACATACCTTCTTTCGTGCGACGCCACAACGCATCTTCCGCACGACGAACCCATTCATGATCGACCAGATATTTCAGTTCGGCCTCATAAAACTCATGGCCAAAGTCTTCACCTAACTCGGCAAGCGAGGTGGCTTCGCCGATAACCCATTCGGTGTTGCTGCCGTAGGTGCGAGAATAATGGCGTGCCAGCGACTCGGTCAGGAACGGGTAGCGACGGCGCAGTTTGGCCGCGTAATCTTCGCGATCGCCGCCAATGTCACCGCCTGGCAGAATGCACTCTTTCGTCCATGCCGGACCAATTCCCTGATAGTACGATGCCAGTTTTTCCATCGCGTGCTCAGCCAGCTTACGATAGGTGGTCAGCTTACCGCCAAAGACCGACAGCAGCGGCGCTTTGCCGTTCTCGTCGTGGATATCCAGCGTGTAATCACGGGTGATCGCCTGCGGTGAGTCAGACTCGTCATCGCACAGCGGACGCACGCCTGAGTAAGTCCAGACGATATCATCGCGGCCCAGTTGCTTCTTAAAGTGCGCGTTGTAGACCTTCAGCAGGTAATTGATTTCGCTTTCATCAATTTTCACTGCTTTCGGATCGCCTTTGTATTCAACGTCTGTCGTCCCGATGATCGAGAATTCGTCCATCCATGGGATAACAAACACAATACGCTTATCTTCGTTTTGCAGAATATAAGCTTGCTTCTGGGTATGTACGCGCGGCACTACGATGTGGCTGCCTTTAATCAGGCGAATGCCGTACGGTGATGGCAGGTGCATACCGTCGTCGAAGAACTCTTTCACCCACGGACCGGTGGCGTTGACCAGGCCACGCGCCTGCCAGGTGTATTTTTTGCCGGTATCGATATCTTCAGCTTCAACAATCCACAAACCGTTTTCACGGCGAGCAGAAGTGGCGCGAGTGCGGGTTAATACTTCTCCGCCTTTGCGTACGACCATTTGGGCGTTTGCCAAAACCAGTCGCGCATCGTCTACCCAGCAGTCGGAATATTCGAAACCGCGCACAATCTCAGGTTTCATTACGGAATCTGCGCCAAAACGCAAACCGGTAGAGCTTGGCAAACTGGTGCGTTTGCCCAGATGATCGTACATAAACAAACCAATGCGGATCATCCACGCCGGACGCAGGTGCGGGCGATGGGGCAGGCGAAAGCGCATCGGGAAGGCGATATGCGGTGCCATTTTCAACAGCACTTCACGTTCGGCCAGCGCTTCGCTTACCAGACGAAATTCGTAGTGTTCCAGGTAGCGCAGGCCACCGTGGATGAGTTTGGAGCTAGCGGAAGAGGTGGCGCAGGCTAAATCCTGCGCTTCCAGCATCAGCACGGATAAACCGCGTCCAGCGGCATCTGCCGCGATACCGGCACCGTTGATGCCTCCACCTATCACAATCAGATCTTTGGTTTCCATGCTGGCCTCTCGCACTTTCGTTATAGCTCATTAATGTTCGTTATCGAGCATAATAGCAAAGAATCGCGCCATTGGTAACATCGGATAAACAATTTACAGTGATACATATAACATTATGGCGTTTAACTGCCGTCGGGACGTACACTAAGCAGTAACATGTCCGAAAAGCATCACCTGCCATATAAAGAAGAGAGAGCAATGGATCAGTTTGAATGTATTAATGTCGAAGAAGCGCATCAGAAGCTGCATCAGGGGAGCGCGGTGTTAGTGGATATCCGTGATCCGCAAAGCTATGCCATGGGTCATGCCCCGCAGGCGTTTCATCTGACGAACGACACGCTGGGGTCATTTATGCGCGAGCATGATTTCGACACCGCTGTGTTGGTGATGTGTTATCACGGCAACAGCAGTAAAGGCGCGGCGCAATATCTTCTTCAGCAGGGCTATGACGCGGTTTACAGCGTTGACGGCGGCTTCGACGCCTGGCATCGACATTTTCCGGCAGAAGTGGCATACGGTTCGTAAGCTAACAAAGATGCAGCCTGAAACGGGCAGGATATATATACTGTCCTCTTTTGTGTGGAATAAGCGACAGCAACCATGTTGATGATTACCTCTTTTGCTAACCCCCGCGTGGCGCAGGCATTTGTTGATTATATGGCGACACAGGGCGTTATCCTGACGATTCAACAACATCAGCAAACGGATGTCTGGCTGGCGGATGAGTCCCAGGCCGAGCGCGTGCATGCTGAACTGGCGCGATTTCTGGAGAATCCGGGCGATCCGCGCTACCTCGCGGCAAGCTGGCAGTCGGGTCAGACCGACAGCGGTCTGCACTACCAGCGTTATCCATTCCTGGCCACATTGCGCGAACGCGCAGGCCCGGTAACCTGGTTGGTGATGGCCGCGTGTGTGCTGGTGTTTATCGCGATGAACGTGCTGGGCGACCAGGCGGTGATGCTTTGGCTGGCATGGCCGTTTGACCCTTCGCTGAAATTTGAATTCTGGCGTTATTTCACCCACGCTTTTATGCACTTCTCGCTGATGCATATTCTGTTCAACCTGTTGTGGTGGTGGTATCTCGGCGGTGCGGTTGAAAAGCGTCTGGGCAGTGGAAAACTGATTGTAATTACCGTGATCAGCGCCCTGTTGAGCGGCTATGTTCAGCAGAAATTTAGCGGCCCGTGGTTTGGTGGACTGTCTGGCGTGGTATATGCGCTGATGGGCTACGTGTGGTTGCGCGGCGAGCGCGATCCGCAAAGCGGTATTTTCCTGCAGCGTGGTTTGATTATCTTTGCTTTGATCTGGATTGTTGCCGGCTGGTTTGATCTATTCGGCATGTCGATGGCGAATGGCGCTCATATCGCCGGGTTGGCCGTGGGTCTGGCAATGGCGTTTGCCGATACGATGAATGTGCGGAAACGAACTTTGTAGGCCGGATAAGCGTTAGCGCATCCGGCAAAATTTCAGGGAACACTAATGAAGCAAACACAACGACATGACGCGATCATCGAGCTGGTAAAAAAACAGGGATACGTCAGTACTGAAGAGCTGGTGGAGCATTTCTCCGTCAGCCCGCAGACGATTCGCCGCGATCTTAACGATCTGGCCGATCAGAACATGATTTTGCGCCATCACGGCGGCGCGGCGCTGCCATCCAGCTCGGTCAACACCCCGTGGCATGACCGTAAAGCGACGCAGACGGCGGAAAAAGAGCGCATTGCCCGCAAAGTTGCCACGCAAATCCCGAACGGCTCAACGCTGTTTATTGATATCGGAACCACGCCGGAAGCGGTGGCTCACGCGCTGCTTAATCACAGCAATTTACGCATTGTGACCAACAACCTCAATGTGGCGAACACGCTGATGGCGAAAGAGGATTTCCGCATAATCCTCGCCGGTGGTGAACTGCGTAGCCGCGACGGCGGTATTATGGGCGAAGCGACCCTCGACTTTATTTCTCAGTTCCGTCTGGACTTCGGCATCTTAGGGATCAGCGGCATCGACAGCGATGGTTCTCTGCTGGAGTTTGATTATCACGAAGTTCGTACCAAGCGCGCGATCATTGAGAATTCACGGCATGTGATGCTGGTGGTGGACCACTCGAAGTTTGGGCGTAACGCGATGGTGAATATGGGCAGCATCAGTATGGTGGATGCGGTGTATACCGATACGCTGCCGCCTGCTGGTGTGATGCAGGTGATTGCTGACCATCATATCCAGTTAGAGCTGTGCTAAGGTAATTCCAGGCCTGATAAGCGTTGCGTATCAGGCATTAACTAAACGCCGTACCCCATCATCTTCAGCAGCTTCTGCGCATGTTGCACCGCATCCTGGCGATGTGCGACGCCGAGCTTTTGGTACAAATTGCGGATGTGCGTCTTGATGGTCGTTGCCGCGACGGCCAGCTCACCGGCGATCTGCTCGTTGCTGTAGCCTGAATAAATCAGTCCCAGAACCTGCCATTCGCGCTGGGTCAGCGGGCTGGTGCGGATAAGTTCCGGCACTTCCGGGTGAGTAAGCAGACGCTCAACGAACCCTTCATCGAAGTGGGCAAATTTATGGCGGTGATGCTGGTTAATCTCACGCAAAATGCGCTGGGCGCGGTGCTGATCGAGTTCCGGTAAGGTATTGAGCTGAATCAGCTGACGCAGTTGTTGCGCCATGGCCTCGCCTTCGATAACAAAGTGGCTGATAAACCCGGTACGGTTCGCCAGCTGTAGGGCGTCGAGTAACACACGCTGGGCGTCATTTTTGCGCCCTGCCTGCCAGTAGAGCTGATTAAGCAGCAACAGGTTGCGGTTCAGATCGCTCATCAGGCGCAGGTTGCGCGCATTTTCATTCAACTCTTCCAGCACAATCTCAGCCGGTTCAAACTCTCCGAGCAGGATTTGTGCACGAGCGATGTTGCGCCACTGGCTTTGCAGGAAGTGGTTATTGGCGAATTCTGGTTTCGGCGTGTGGCGCAGCCAGTTGGCGGCCGAGTTTTTGTCGCCCACCATTTGCCAGTAAATCACCCGCACCTTATCGGCGTTGGAGATCCAGTCGCTGTGATAGTGACCGTTGCCCAACAGGTTTTCCAGACGGTTGAGCAGGCTGCGAGCGTTATCGAGATCGCCCCGTGCCAGTGAACACTGAACCAGCAGCGCCAGACACTGTAGCTGTTGCTGCGGCTGGAAGGTGGAAAGCAGTTCAATACCGCTACGGGCAGAGGCTTCTGATTCGTCCAGACGCGCCCATGCCCACAGTAGCTGCGCGCGAATACGTACCAGGAATTCGTGCATCGGCAGCTGTTCCAGGTGCTGTTCTTTGATCAGCTGGAACGCTTTTTCCTGAGTTTCCCAGGCGGCCTGTAAAAAGCCCTGGGCAAACAAAATTTCGCTTTGCTGGATAAGACTCCACAGTGCGTAATGCCAGACGTCATGATGGCGGGCCATTTGCTCGGTTTGCTGCATCAACGCCAGAGAGCGCGTGAGATCGCCCTTACAGTGCAGGACTTCGCCGTGCACCGAGGTGGCGACGATACGGCTATAGAACCAGGCGATGGGTAACTCATCCAGCGCCAGTTTCGCCAGACGCTCGGCTTCGTCAGGGTTTCCGTCGTTAATCGCTACCTGCGCCCGCAGGGCGTTGAATTCGGCGTGCAGTGTCGGCTCCATGTCGCCTTTTATTTCCTGCTCAGCACGCGCCAGCAGAGTGTTAACCTCTCCGTAGCGGTGCTGGCTTTGCATCAGCCAGGCCTGGAGCAGAACCAGACGCGGATTTTCCAGCAGGCTTTCCCACGGCAGGGCTTTCAGCGACTCTTCCAGTAACGTCAGCTCGCTATGGTTAAACAGTCCCCACGCATGATTAAGCAGGATATCGCGCAGCATATGGGCGTCGCCGGCCGCCAGCGCGTGGTGGATAGCTTCGCTGGGGAAGCCTTGCGCCATCCAGCTTTCAGCTGCGGCGCGGTGTATTTCGGGCAGTTCGTTCGCCAGCTCCCATTGGCAGCGCTGGCGTAAAAAGCTGCCAAACAGCGGGTGATAGCTGAACCACTCGCCAACGTCATCCATTCGCTGCAGGAATAACCCCTGGCGCTCAATTTCTTCCAGCCGCATCTGGCCGTTTTCTTCCCCGGTAACGCGGACGATTAGCGCATCGTTCATGGAACGCAGAATGGCGCTTTTTAGCAGGAAGTGACGGGTGCCGAGGTCGACGCTGTCCAGCACTTCATCAACCAGATAATCGGACAAATGGCTGGCGTTGATCCCCGCGAGGCGTCGTGCTGACTGGTGCGCGGAATGATTGTTCTGGCGGGCGGAAAGGGCGATCAGTTGTAATGCTGTGGCCCAGCCAGCAACGTCATCGCACATCCGGCTGCTTTCAGCCGCTTCGATGGGGGAGGACAAACGTCGGTCGAAAAATTGTTTGGCTTCCTGATGGTTAAAGGCCAGCTGTTGGCTGCCTATCTCCAGCAGTTGATCGCGTACCCGCAGGTTGGCAATACCCAACTGCGGCAGGTTGCGCGACAGCACGACCAGCGTGAGGTTCTCAGGCTGATGACGCAGGAAGAAACGCATTGATTCGTGAATGGCCGGATTAGAGATCAGATGATAATCATCTACTACCAGGTAGAGCGGGCGGTGCCACTCGGCCAGTTCGATAAATAGCTGGGCAAACAGTGACGTCAGGCTGGCGTACTGACGTTTTTGCACCATCGCTTCGCTGGTGGTGCAGTGTCCACCTGTTGCCTGTTGGATAGCGGCGATCAGATAACTGGCAAAGCGCTCTTGCTGATTATCGCCCTCATCCAGAGAATACCAACCTAAATCATTTTTCCCTGCCGCCCATTGTGAAACCAGCGTCGTTTTTCCATAACCAGCAGGACTTGTTATCAGGGCAAGCCTGAAATTGTTCGCGCCGGAAAGTTTAGCCAACAGGCGCTCACGAACCACCGTATGGTCGAGTCGAACCGGACGACTTAATTTAGACGGAATCAACATAAGTTAGTCACTTCACTGTGTGAAAATAGGGAAGAATGATTTTTTTTGCGCTTCGTAATTAATAGATATAAGGTCGGCCAGATTAAGATTTATTGCAAGTTATGTCCGGGATTGGACTGTCTTAATTTGCACTTGGTCACAAATTCTTAAGATGATAGACACGTACTGAAACCGGTGTCAGGATGCGCGGCTTTTGAAGTGTTTGACCAAGGGCGGCGATTGAACACCCTCTGACGAAGCATGATTTGCTGTTATAGAATTATCTTAATTGTTACTGTTAGTGATAATTTTTAATGTAGATTATTGGTGACTATAGATTTTGCAGAGTTCTATACCCATTTTCTTTGAAAATAACGATTCAATTCCTTAAATGAATAAAAGTATGATGAAACCGTTACCACAAGCCACGTTTATCTACGATAGTTTTACACAGTTCGATATCTGTAACGTAGAAATCATGAAGCTTCTTCTGGGGGCAGGATGTGTATGATAATCCAAGCAATAAAAAGGGAATAAGACAGTTAGCAATAATGCCTATGAGAAAGGAAATTACTACAATCATTGTCATCCATAACTCTATTGTAGTGGGCAGTTTTTTCAAACGACCTCCCTTACTAAATAATGCGAAAACAGAAAGTATTGAAAATAGAAATATTGTTGGTATTCCTCCTACTATTGCGCATGTATTTTTGTTATAGGAAATTACATCACCCATTCTAATTAGTGAAAGAAAATTTTCCATTATGCTCCCAGTGAATATCATATAAAGGAGACTACAGAAAAAAATAGTAAGAGAGAAAGATATCAGGCGCAAATGGAGCTTAGTCATTCGCTTTCCTTAAAAAGAGTAAAAATAAGGGCTATTAAAACCATAATTTTCATGTTTACTATGGTGAAGATAGTCGCGAAGTTTGTTCTTTAATGAAACTGATAGCCCTATTTTATCGTCCAGGTCATTTAATTCATAGTTGAAAAATAACCCTACAATAATAATACCAAAAGTCGTGATTACTACAGGAACACTAAATATTGCCAATACTCCAGTAACCATCACTCCAATCACTACCCCCGATACCACCGCTTTTGCTGCATCCATTGAGATATCTACCAAAAAATCTACCATGTCATAATCGGACTTAAAGATCAGTTCGATTGCCCGCCAGGCAAGGGAGAAGTAAATGCAATATTTGACGCCATTTCTAAGGCTGTTATAAAGCCCACGTTTACCCAATACCATTTCCAGCATCTGTGGATGGCTTGCTCCGTAGCGGGTTCCGTTAAGAATCCGGCGCAGGGCGGGATACCCGGTAATTTTGATATAGGTTTTCCCACCGACTTTGTATTCAATGGCTTTAATGCGGATTGCCCTGAAATTAAAGACCAGCTCCTGTGCGGAATTGTAATAGGTAGTAAGCTTAGAGAGACTGCGGAAGCCATCCAGGCCATCTTTGAAGTTGCCGGGTGCAGCGCGGTAAGAAAAAAATTTATCTACTCCGCCCATTAAATCGTCCGCCACCTGCTGTGCTTCTTCGAGAGTGAGCAGAAGGATGTGATGACTTTGCGTGATAAATGAGCCATCCATAAAGGCCATATCGCGCTGCACAGGGTTCATGGTATGCCAGCTATTAAAATCTCTTGCCTGCGGTCGTTCGTCCTGAAACCTGAGTGAGTTGCCATTTAATGCGTTGTTGCGTTTACGCATGATTTTTCCTTATCAAGAGATGTTTGGCGTCAGAAAATTCGTTCACTCCACAAACTATAAGCGCTGGTACTAGCCATGCAGTGTTCCCAACTAATCGATTCAAAAATAAAGGAAACGCGTTCTTGTGCTTCGTTTCCGTTTTCAATGATATTGTGAGGGACTATTAATTTAATGTTTGATATATGTGCTTTGAATAATTTGATTTTATAATAGACTTCTTGCATTCCTGTAGGTGTGGTTCGATAGAGGGATATTTCGCATTCCAGCGTTTCGTTATCGTTGATCGCTTTGTTCAACAAAGGGGACGAACGATCAACAGGTTTGATAATCTGGAGTTCGTGGTGATTAACGTTCTGCTGACGCGTTGTTTCATGCTCAAGTCCATAAATCATAATTTGGTTGAGATGATTTGTCTGAGACTTATTTCCTATAGAGTACCTGGAGCCGCAGTTTTCGGAAATATTACCCTGTAATTCACCTTTCAGAGTAATCCAAGATAAGTTTGCCATATATATCCTTGGATAGTATTTGTTTGTTTTATTTTTATGTCGAAGATTTATCTCAGTGTGCTCTTGAATTATTTTGATTTCAACCGTCTTGTTATTTTTAAAATAGCGGCTGTAGTAATTGTTGTAAAAGTTATAATTATTAATTTGTCATCTCGTCTTGCAAGGTATTATGCTGATTCTTGTCAAATCAGGCGAGGCGTCTCTGGTACAGTGCACTGCGAAGTCAGTCGATTTATTGGCGTAGTTGGTAATAATAAAGTGGCAGCGATCACACTTTTATGCTCATCCCCGCTCCTCCTCCCTCCCTAATCCGTGCCAGGATGAGGAATGTCAACAACGAGCCAGGCAAACTAGCGATAACGTTGTTTTATTACCTAAGGATCTGGAACCCCTATGTCACAGCCTACTTTCAACAAAGATCAATTTCAGGCTGCCCTGACGCGTCAGTGGCAGCGCTTCGGTTTACTGTCGGCTCAAGAAATGACGTCGCGCCAGTGGTGGCAGGCAGTGAGTGGGGCGTTGGCTGAGTTACTCAGCGCCCAGCCAGCGGCGAAACCGGCAAAAAATCAGCGTCACGTTAACTACATCTCGATGGAGTTTTTGATTGGTCGCCTGACCGGCAACAATTTACTCAACCTCGGCTGGTATCAGGCGGTGAGCGATGAGCTGAAAGCGCATGACGTCAACCTGACTGATCTGCTGGAAGAAGAGATCGATCCGGCGTTGGGTAACGGTGGATTGGGACGCCTGGCGGCCTGCTTCCTTGATTCGATGGCGACAGTCGGCCAGTCGGCGACGGGCTATGGCCTCAACTACCAGTACGGCCTGTTCCGTCAGTCGTTTGCCGATGGCCAACAGATGGAAGCCCCGGATGACTGGCATCGTGGCAGCTACCCGTGGTTCCGTCACAACGAGGCGCTGGATGTGCAGGTTGGGATTGGCGGCAAGGTCACCAAAGAAGGGCACTGGGAGCCAGAGTTTACTATCACCGGCCAGGCCTGGGATCTGCCGGTTCTCGGTTACCGTAACGGCGTAGCGCAACCGCTGCGTCTGTGGCAGGCCAGCCATGCGCACCCGTTTAACCTGACCAAATTTAATGACGGCGATTTCCTGCGCGCAGAGCAGCAGGGCATCGACGCTGAAAAACTGACGAAAGTGCTGTACCCGAACGATAACCACACCGCGGGTAAAAAGCTGCGCCTGATGCAGCAGTACTTCCAGTGCGCCTGCTCCGTAGCCGACATTCTGCGCCGCCATCATCTGGCAGGGCGTAAGCTGCACGAACTGGCTGATTACGAAGTCATTCAACTTAACGATACTCACCCGACTATCGCGATCCCTGAACTGCTTCGCGTGCTGATTGATGAGCACCAGATGAGCTGGGACGATGCGTGGGCGATTACCAGCAAGACCTTCGCTTACACCAACCACACCCTGATGCCGGAAGCGTTAGAGTGCTGGGATGAGAAACTGGTGAAAGCACTCCTGCCGCGCCACATGCAAATCATCAAAGAGATTAACGACCGCTTTAAGACGTTGGTTGATAAAACCTGGCCGGGTGATGCTGAAGTCTGGGCGAAGCTGGCAGTGGTGCACAATAAACAGGTGCGTATGGCCAACATGTGCGTGGTCGGCGGTTTTGCGGTCAACGGTGTGGCGGCGCTGCACTCCGATCTGGTAGTGAAAGATCTGTTCCCGGAATATCACCAGCTCTGGCCGAACAAATTCCATAACGTCACTAACGGGATTACTCCGCGTCGCTGGATTAAGCAATGCAACCCGGCGCTTGCCGCACTGCTGGATAAATCGCTGAAAAAAGAGTGGGCTAACGACCTCGACCAACTGATTAACCTGGAAAAATACGCGGACGATGCGAAGTTCCGTCAGCAGTATCGTGACATCAAGCTGGCGAACAAAGAGCGTCTGGTGAAGTTTATTAACGCGCGTACCGGTATTGAAATAACGACTAACGCTATCTTTGATATTCAGATTAAACGTCTTCATGAGTACAAGCGCCAGCACCTGAATCTGCTGCATATTCTGGCGTTGTACAAAGAAATCCGTGAGAACCCGCAGGCAGATCGCGTGCCGCGCGTATTCTTGTTTGGCGCAAAAGCTGCTCCGGGTTACTACCTGGCGAAAAATATCATCTTCGCCATCAACCAGGTTGCACAAACCATCAATAACGACCCGACAGTCGGCGACAAGCTGAAGGTCGTCTTCCTGCCGGATTATTGTGTCTCGGCGGCGGAAATGCTGATTCCGGCGGCGGACATCTCTGAGCAGATTTCAACCGCAGGGAAAGAGGCTTCCGGCACCGGTAACATGAAGCTGGCGCTGAACGGTGCGTTAACCGTAGGTACGCTGGATGGCGCAAACGTCGAAATCGCCGAGAAGGTGGGTGACGAGAATATCTTTATCTTTGGTCATACCGTGGAAGAGGTGAAGGCGCTCAAAGCCAAAGGTTACGACCCGGTGAAATGGCGTAAAAAAGACAAAGTGCTGGATGCTGTCCTGAAAGAGCTGGAAAGCGGGAAATACAGCGATGGCGACAAGCATGCCTTTGACCAGATGCTGCACAGTATCGGCAAGCAGGGCGGGGACCCGTATCTGGTGATGGCGGACTTCGCGGCCTACGTTGAAGCTCAGAAGCAGGTTGACGTGTTGTATCGTGACCAGGACGCCTGGACCCGGGCGGCGATTCTGAATACCGCGCGTTGCGGCATGTTCAGCTCGGATCGCTCCATCCGCGATTATCAGGCTCGTATCTGGCAGGCGAAACGTTAAGGAATCGCGATGGAAAGCAAACGTCTGGATAATGCCGCGCTGGCGGCGGGGATCAGCCCCAATTACATTAATGCCCACGGTAAACCGCAGTCTATTGGCGCCGAAACCAAACGGCGTTTGCTTGACGCCATGCATCGCACCACCGCTGCCACTCAGGTGGCGGTAACCCCGGTGCCGAATGTCATGGTCTATACCGCTGGCAAGAAAATGCCGCTGGCGGTTGAGGGAAACGGAGAGTTTAACTGGCTGCTGACCACCGAAGAGGGCGTGCAGCACAAAGGGCATGCCGTCGGCGGTAAATCTTTTAACCTTCCGGCGAAGCTGCCGGAGGGGTATCACACGTTGACCCTGACCCAGGGCGAGCTGCGTTCCCATTGTCGTATCATCGTGGCACCAAAGCGCTGCTATGAACCGCAGGCGTTGTTAGCCGGGCAGAAGCTGTGGGGCGCATGTGTTCAGCTCTACACCCTGCGATCGGAAAAGAACTGGGGGATTGGCGATTTCGGCGATCTCCGCACCATGCTGGTGGATGTGGCGCAACGCGGCGGCGCGTTTATCGGGCTTAATCCGATTCACGCGCTGTATCCGGCGAATCCGGAGAGTGCCAGCCCGTACAGCCCGTCGTCACGTCGCTGGTTGAACGTTATTTATATTGATGTAAACGCCGTAGATGATTTCCGTCTGAGTAAAGAGGCGCAGGCGTGGTGGAAGAAACCCGCGACTCAGCAAGCTCTGCAACGCGCCCGCGATGCCGAGTGGGTTGATTATTCTGCTGTTACCGCACTGAAGATGACGGCGCTACGTATGGCGTGGAAAAGCTTCTCTGCGCGTGATGATGAGCAGATGGCGGCATTTCGCCAGTTTGTGGCTCAGGAAGGGGATAGCCTCTACTGGCAGGCGGCCTTTGATGCGCTGCATGCGCATCAGGTGAAAGAGGACGCATTGCGCTGGGGCTGGCCGGTGTGGCCAGAAGCTTTTCAGTCAGTGGACTCGCCAGAGGTAAAACGCTTCTGCGAAGAACATCGTGATGACGTAGATTTCTACCTGTGGTTACAGTGGCTGGCGTATACCCAGTTTGCTGACTGCTGGAAAACCAGCCAGGGCTTTGCAATGCCGATAGGGCTGTATCGCGACCTGGCCGTTGGCGTGGCCGAAGGCGGGGCGGAAACCTGGTGTGACCGCGAGTTGTATTGCCTGAAAGCTTCCGTTGGCGCGCCGCCGGATATTCTCGGTCCGCTTGGGCAAAACTGGGGACTGCCGCCGATGGATCCGCACATCATCACGGCACGCGCTTACGAACCGTTTATCGAACTGCTGCGTGCCAATATGCAGAACTGCGGCGCGTTGCGTATCGACCATGTCATGTCGATGCTGCGTCTGTGGTGGATCCCTTACGGTGAAACTGCCGATCACGGTGCCTACGTGCATTATCCGGTCGACGATCTGCTGTCAATTCTGGCGCTGGAAAGTAAACGTCATCACTGCATGGTGATTGGTGAAGATCTGGGTACCGTGCCGGTGGAGATCGTCAGCAAGCTGCGTGACAGTGGCGTCTACTCCTACAAAGTGCTTTATTTTGAGAATGACCATGAGAAAAACTTCCGTGCGCCGAAAGCGTACCCGGAACAATCAATGGCAGTCGCGGCGACGCATGACCTTCCTACGCTTAAAGGTTATTGGGATAGCGGCGATCTGACGCTGGGTAAAGCACTGGGCCTGTATCCGGATGAAGTCGTGCTGCGCGGGTTGTATCAGGACCGGGAACTGGCGAAACAGGGGCTGCTGGACGCGCTGCACAAATACGGCTGCCTGCCAAAACGTGCCGGTCACAAGGCGTCCCTGATGTCGATGACGCCGATTCTGAATCGCGGCATGCAACGCTACATCGCTGACAGCAACAGTGCGTTGCTGGGCCTGCAACCGGAAGACTGGCTGGATATGGCTGAGCCGGTCAACATTCCGGGGACCAGCGACCAGTACAAAAACTGGCGGCGAAAACTCACCGCCACGCTGGAGCAGATGTTTGCCGATGAGGGCGTGAATAAGCTGATTAAGGATTTGGATAAGCGGCGAAAAGCGGCCGCGAAGAAGAAGTAAGAAAGCCGGGGATTTCCCCGGCTTTTTTATGGTGATGGCTCGTAGCACGTAGGCCTGATAAGCGTAGCGCCATCAGGCTCAGTTTTATCAGACCACCATACCCAGCAGCAGACACCCTACCAGACCGCAGACGGAGATAATGGTTTCCAACATTGACCATGACTTGATGGTTTCACCGATGGTCAGGTTGAAGTACTCCTTGAACAGCCAGAACCCAGGATCGTTCACGTGGGAGAAGATGACGGAACCGGAACCAACCGCAATAACCATCAGCTCAGGGCTTACGCCGGTCGTTGCAATCAGCGGTGCCACAATCCCACCTGCAGTAATCGCTGCAACGGTTGCGGAACCCAGTGCGATACGCAGTACTGCAGCGATAGACCATGCCATCAGCAGCGGAGAAACGTTAGAGCCGTGCATCATTGAAGCGATGTATTTGTCCACGCCGCTATCCACCAGAACCTGTTTGAAGGCACCGCCACCACCGATGATCAACAGCATCATCGCGATGATTTTGATTGAGGACACCAGCGTGTCGTTAATCTGATCCATCGAACGTCCGCGGTTCAGACCAAAAGTGAACATCGCAATCAGCACTGCAATCAGCGTTGCCATGACCGGGTCACCGAGGAATTCTGCAACCGTCAGGAAAGCATGACCTTTCGGCAGAATCATCTCCGCCACAGCGCGCATTGCCATCAGGATAACCGGGACCAGAGAGGTCCAGACGCTGACGCCAAAGCCTGGCATCTCTTCTTCAGTGAAGGTTTTTGCGCTGTACAGACCTTCCGGGATTGGCTTATCGATGCCTTTCAGGAAACGCGCGTATACCGGACCGGCGAGAATAACGGTCGGGATTGCCAGAATCGTACCAAACAGCAGAGTTTTACCCATATCTGCATGGAAAATGGTGGCAATAGCGGTTGGACCCGGGTGCGGCGGCAGGAAGCCGTGAGTAACGGACAGCGCAGCCGCCATCGGCACACCAACGTACAGCAGCGGGATGTTAGCAGCGGCAGCAATGGTGAATACCAGCGGCAGCATCAGCACGAAGCCGACTTCGTAGAACAGGGCAAAACCGACGGTGAAGCCGGTTAATACCACCGCCCACTGAATGTGTTTTTTGCCGAATTTAGCAATCAACGTGGTTGCGATGCGCTGTGCGCCGCCGCAGTCCGCCAGCATTTTGCCCAGCATGGCGCCAAAACCCATAATCAGGGCGAGGCTGCCAAGGGTTCCGCCGACGCCGGCTTTAATCGAACCGATGACTTTATCCAGTGGCATCCCTTGCATCAATCCGACAGCAAGCGCCACCAGGACGAGAGCGATGAAGCCGTTCATTTTGAAACGGATCATCAGGAGGAGTAACAAGATTACACCGATAGCAACGATGACTAATGGCATGATTTACCTGGCCTTTACTTTGTTATGGGTAACGTCAGTGTTTAGATGACAAATTCCGATTGTCCCGACCGGGAACAGAGTATTCTCAGCACCAATGCTGGTTGCCTTCAAAACTAATCAGTTTAACTGGCTATTATGTGTGTGTTAGGTGCTGACACAAATGATACGGGTAACATGCTACGCTTGAAAATCACCTGGACAGGCAAAATTTAAAATATGAGAAGCTGGTCAAATTATGCGGGGGATTGTTGCAGGATAAATGCGAAGAAATGTTGGGGTGTAAGCCGGAGACCGCGATTACGCTACCACCCGGCATTAATGCCCGATAGCGACGCGGGTGCGTCTTACCGGGCCTACGGATACTCTACAGGTTCGGGCGTTAGTAGTAAGAGTGCTCGCCGCGCTGGTGTTCGGTTAAATCGCGAACGCCTTTCAGTTCAGGGAATTCAGCCAGCAGCTGCTTCTCGATACCTTCTTTCAGCGTTACATCTACCATTGAACAGCCGTTACAGCCGCCGCCAAACTGCAGAATGGCGTAGCCTTCATCGGTGATTTCCATCAGAGAGACACGACCACCGTGGCCAGCCAGCTGTGGGTTGATCTGCGATTGCAGCATGTACTCCACGCGTTCCATCAGCGGCGCATCATCGGCAACTTTACGCATTTTGGCGTTTGGTGCTTTCAGGGTCAGCTGGGAGCCTAACTGGTCGGTAACGAAATCGATTTCTGCATCTTCCAGATACGGTGCGCTCAGTTCATCAACATATGCGGTCAGCAGGTCAAATTTAATGGCGGTGTCGGTTGCTTCCACGGCGTCCGGCGGACAATAAGAAACGCCGCATTCAGCGTTAGGCGTGCCGGGATTAATCACAAATACGCGGATTTGTGTCCCTTCTTCCTGATTTGCCAGCAGTTTGGCAAAGTGCGCTTGTGCAGCATCGGAAATATGGATCATAGTAATGGCCTAATAGTTGACTATTTTACTTGGTTATAATACGCCCATCATCGAGGCTCTACAAGGTTCGACACAGGCACCATACCTGGACAGTCGCCGCGCCGTTGCGTAAAAGCAGCTGCGCGATTTCCGCGACGGTACTTCCGGTAGTGACGACATCATCCACAATAACCATATGGAGTCCCTGCACCGGCAATTCAAGGCGAAAGGCATTTTTCAGGTTACGTTTACGTAATCGGGCGCTGAGATGGTGCTGTGTGGCGGTTGCCCGAACCCGCGAGATGGTCCGGCTGTCCCAGTCGCAACCCAGCCAGCGTGCCAGCGGACGGCACAGTAAATCGCTCTGATTAAACCCTCTGCGCCAGTGTCGACGTTGCCAGAGCGGGACGCTGACCAGCCTGTCCGGTAGAGGAAGGCCGCTGGTGCGCCGGGCCTGTAGTACCTCCAGCAACAACAAACGTGAAAGAGCTGAGGCTGTTTCGCTGCGTCGTGAAAACTTGAGCTGGTGGATAAGCCCGCTCAACGGCGGAACATAGTCGCTGACGGTAACCAGTCTCTGCCACGGCGGCGGTTTTTGCAGGCAGCGCCCACAGGGAATGACGGTATGAGCGGCAGGGAGTCCACATTGAGGGCACAGGCTGGCGTTTTGACGCGTTGCCCGCGTACAGACTGAGCAGATCCCCCAATGCCCTAATGTCAGGGGCATTCGGCATAGCCAGCACAATCCCGGTACTGTTAGCATAGATGCATCCTTTCAGGCTAAAAGAGAACAATAACTGATGAATGACATCTGGTGGCAGACCCAGGGTTCGGGAAATTGCCATCTTGTGCTGCTGCACGGATGGGGACTGAATGCGCAAGTGTGGCATTGCATAAGCGAGGAACTGAGCTCGCATTTTACGCTGCATCTTGTCGACTTACCGGGATTTGGTCGTAGCCAGGGTTTCGGTGCAATGTCGCTGGAAGAGATGGCTGAGCGGGTATTGAAACAGGCACCGGAGAAAGCTATCTGGCTCGGCTGGAGTCTGGGCGGGCTGGTCGCGAGTCAGGTGGCGTTAACGCATCCTGAGCGTGTTCAGGCGCTGGTGACCGTCGCGTCTTCTCCTTGCTTTAGCGCGCGGGATGAGTGGCCGGGAATCAAGCCAGAGGTGTTGGCAGGCTTCCAGCAGCAGCTGAGCGAAGATTTCCAGCGTACGGTGGAGCGTTTTCTGGCATTGCAAACGATGGGCACAGAAACTGCGCGTCAGGATGCGCGAGCGCTGAAGAAAACGGTACTGGCTTTACCCATGCCGGACGTCGAGGTGCTCAATGGTGGACTTGAGATCCTGAAAACGGTCAATCTGCGCGAACCGCTGTGCGCGGTGGAAATGCCTTTCCTGCGGTTGTACGGCTATCTTGACGGGCTGGTGCCGCGCAAAGTCGTCCCAATGCTGGATGCACTGTGGCCGCAGAGCGAGTCTTTGGTGTTTGCCAAAGCGGCGCATGCGCCGTTTATCTCGCATCCCGCCGAATTCTGTGCAGCGCTTGTGGCGTTAAAACAGAAACTATAAATTTGATGTGTTGCCCGGTGGTGCCATGCTCGCCGGGCCTAAGATTAATGGCTGCGCGTAGCCAGATCCTCAGCGGTCAGGCCAGTAATTCTGAAGATGGTTAGTGGGTCTATACCATCAGCCTGCATGGTTGATGCAATACGTAATGCTTCCTCTCGTTTGCCTTGTTGCAGACCCGTTTGTAACCCTTCTTGCAACCCTTTCCTATGGCCTTCCTGAAGACCATTAAGGTGCCCTTCCTGTCGTAATCTTTCGGCGATAGTCATCAACTTGTCCTTATGTTGGGGTAAACGTTCGGCGACTTCATGAAGAAACTCGCCAAAGTGTGTGGTGTTACCAGCCTGCATTAAATAATTAAACAAGGCTTTCAACTGGTTGTCATTAGCGTGTCCTTTAACAAGCAGGATGGCCAGTTTTTCTACCAGCCCCATCAAATCGCGTTTACGAATATGCTTTTGGATGAGCTCCAACAGCGCCATCCGGCGATGCTGCATAATCTCGTCATCGGGCACAACAGTGATATCGATCAGTGGAAACGCGGTGCTATACCTGAGAAAAAAGATGACGAGACTCTACTTCCCAGGTTACCAGTAATCATCCACGGATTAATAACGATGCGTGGCTGGCTGGAGGATAGATCTTTTTTGCTGAAATAATGAAATCTGTGTGGAATCCATTACGCAAAAAAGCCGGATATCAGCGTAAACGCGTTATCCGGCCTGGACGTTTGCATCATTTGTAGGCCGGATAAGCGTAGCGCCATCCGGCAAAGAGCATCTGATTAGCGTAAAGCCCACCACTCGCGCAGGCAGGCTTTACCTTCCGGGCAACTTTTGCAGCTTCCGGAAAGACACCCGTCGGCATCTTCCTGAATCCGCACCGCTTTGCCCATCTTTTCTAACTGATTCAACATGGCGTCAATCATGGGCTGCGGGGTATGCAGCGTGTGGCTAATTTGTGTCGCCTCCATGCGCCCCCGCAAAGCCAGTAAATCACGAACCTGAATAAGCGATGCCATTGTCGATAACCTTAGTGGCAATCGCCAGTCGTGCTGGAACAGCAGGAACTCGCCGTTCTGTTGGTTGCCAGCAGTGCGAGGTCCACGCGGCTGCGAGCTCGACGCAGCAGGCCCAGCAACACGATGTTAAACAGGATGACCGCTAAAATGCACACCAGGCTGTAGGTCGGGTGCTCTTTGTAGCTGACCGTCTGATAAAACAGCGTCGACAGAGAGTAGGCGATATTCAGGCCCCACAGAATCGAGAAGCTCATCCAGCCACGGCTGGATTCACGTGCGATAGCGCCCATCACTGAAATGCACGGTACATACAGCAGAACAAAGATCAGATAGCTGTACGCGGCGGCGGCGCTGCCAAATTTCTCGCCCATCACGCCCATTGCACCGGTAGCCATTTCACCGTCACCCTTGCTGGCTTCGATAGGGTTAGCCAGCACGCTCAGGCTGAAAGTGTCTTTCAGGCTTTGCCAGGTTTCATCTACCGCGCCGAGCAGCTCATCACCGAGGTGGAAATCTGCCGGGTTGAACTCTTCTTCCTGAATGTTTTCTGCGGTATAGAGCGTGTTCAGCGTACCGACAACCACTTCTTTCGCCATCGCGCCGGTGAACAGACCTACGGTTGCCTGCCAGTTATCTTCGTGAACACCAATCGGCTTAAAGACTGGGGTAATGACGCGGCTAACGGAAGCCAGAGCAGAGTCGTTGATGTTGTCGACGATTTTTCCGCTCAGTGAGAAGCTGTTAAACGCGCTGAGGAAAATACTGACGATGATGATGACTTTACCTGCACGCAGAACGAAGCCTTTCAGACGTTGCCAGGTTTGAATGATCAGACTCTTAATGTGCGGTACGTGATATACCGGCAGTTCCATCACAAACGGCGTTGCTTCGCCACGCATGATGGTGTGTTTGAGCATCAGGCCGGTCAACACCGCCATGACGATACCCAGTACGTACAGCGAGAAGACCGCCAGCGCGCCGTTCTGACCAAAGAAAGCCGCGGCAAAGACGGCGAAAATCGCCAGACGTGCGCCACAGGACATAAACGGCGCCATCATGATGGTCATCAGACGCTCACGCGGGGCATCCAGCGTACGTGCGCCCATCACTGACGGTACGTTACAGCCAAAGCCGACGATCAGCGGGACGAACGATTTGCCCGGCAGTCCCAGCGCCTGCATCAGACGGTCCATCACAAACGCAGCGCGCGCCATGTAGCCGGAGTCTTCAAGGAAGGAGAGGAACAGATACATCATGCCGATTTGCGGTACCAGCGGCAGCACGGTGTTAATCCCGCCGCCAAGGCCCTGGGCCAGGAAGATGGTCAGCCAGTCCGGGAAATGCAGCGTATAGCCAATCCACTGAATACCATGGATAAAGAGAGCCACGGAGCCAACATCAAACAACGGCTGCAGCGCGCCGCCAATGTTGATGGCAAGCAGGAACATCAGGTACATCACGAACAGGAAAATCGGCAGACCGAGGAAGCGGTTGAGGATAATTTTATCTACCGCGGTGGTGAAACGGCTCGGCTCTGCCGTCAGGGTATTACTGACGGTATCGCAGATAGCAGCAATGCACTGGTAACGTGCATCGGCAATATGCAGCGCCGGGTCGTCCATTGTCTCACTCAGGCGAGCAACAGCGGCATCAAGGTTTTGTGCTGCATCACCGGCGTAAGCACGGCTGTAGATATCGCCTTCGAGCATCTGCAGGCCTAGCCAGCGGCGCTGTTTGAGCGGCATATCTTTGGCCATTGCGTCGGCGAGGGAATCAGCTTCTTGCAGCAGCGGCTGGGCATAATGGACCAGCTCAACGGTGTCGTTTTCTTTGTAGCGATCGATCGCCAGCTTCAGTGCTTCAATGCCGCGGGCGCGGGTGGAAACCAGTGGAACCACCGGACAGCCAAGACGAGCGGAGAGGGCGTCGATATCGATACGGATTTGCTGTTTCTCAGCAATATCCAGCATGTTCAGTGCGACGATACAGGGAATACCCAGCTCAAGCAGTTGCAACGTCAGGTAGAGGTTGCGTTCAAGGTTTGAAGCATCGACCACGTTGATCAAGAGATCCGCGTCGCCGCTTAAAATATAGTGACAGGCAATTTGCTCATCGAGAGAGGTTTGGGATGAGATTGTCGTCAGAGAATAGGTGCCGGGTAAATCGACCAGCGTGACCTGGTGGTCCGTCGTGGCGAAATGGCCTTCTTTACGCTCAACGGTAACGCCAGCCCAGTTGCCTACACGCTGGCGCGCGCCGGTGAGCTGGTTGAATAAGGTTGTCTTGCCGGAATTAGGATTACCAATTAAACCAATGGTTAGTTTTTTCATTTTTATAGACTCACTGTATTAACAGGAAACCGCTTCCACTTCTAATAACGCCAGATCCTTCTTACGCAATACCAGACTTACGCGACGCGTTTCGATATGGATAGGATCGCCGAGCGGGGCGACGCGTACCACGTTGAAGGATGAGCCGGGTAGCATGCCAAGTGACAACAGTTTCTGACGATAAGCCGGGCTGATTTCACGGGCAAAACCGGTAATTTTCCACGCACTGTCAGGAGTGAATTGCATAGGGACCTACTTATATCTCGCTAACTGGATGATTACCTCATGGGGCGACAGGGCGGCATGAGACCAGATGATTAGCCAACGTAAGGAAAGAGTAAATAATCAACAAACCAATGATAATGAGAATGGTTTCTATCATCAATAGAATAAGTGTGACGGAATGTGCAATTGGATAATAATTTGAGCCAATTTTGATATTCCTCAATATTTATTCTGGTTGGAAACGAGTGATTCGCGGAAGTAATTATTGAGATTCTTAATGTTTAATTAAGGTTTCATCTGTTAATGAAGTGATAAATATATTGTGGTGCAACGCGGGGCATAGATTAAATATGCCGGATGGCGACGCTCATGCGTCTTATCCGGCCTGCAAATTAATTGCGATAACCTGGCCGGACAGGGCGTTTACACCACCATCCGGCACAGGGTTTAAACTTAGCGTTTTTTACCCATTGCCGCAGCCAGCGCATCCATCATCGCGCTGTTGCCCGCAGGCTGTGCGTCACGGCCACGCGGTTTCGCGGCTTTTGGCGTCGGGCGATTACCCTGAGCGCGATCGTTATTCCCGCCGCCGCGACGCGCATTAGTTTCACCCGGCTGCTCGTCCAGACGCATGGTCAGTGCGATACGCTTACGCTGCAGGTCCACTTCCAGCACTTTCACCTTCACAATGTCGCCTGCTTTCACCACGGTGTGCGGATCTTCGACGAACTTATTCGACAGCGAAGAGATATGCACCAGACCATCCTGATGCACGCCGATATCAACAAACGCGCCGAAGTTGGTGACGTTGGTGACTGCCCCTTCCAGAATCATTCCCGGCAGCAGATCGTTCATGGTTTCTACACCATCGGCAAACTGCGCGGTTTTAAATTCAGGACGAGGATCGCGGCCCGGCTTTTCCAGCTCTTTGATGATGTCGGTGACGGTCGGCACCCCGAAGCGTTCGTCGGTAAAATCAGCGGCTTTCAGATTACGCAATTCGCTGCTGTTACCCATCAGATCACGCAACGATTGCTCGGTGGCGGCCAGAATGCGTTCCACAACCGGATAAGCTTCCGGGTGAACGGTTGAGGCATCCAGCGGGTTATCGCCGTGGTTGATACGCAGGAAGCCCGCGCACTGTTCAAAGGCTTTAGGCCCAAGACGGCTGACTTTTAAAAGTTGCTGACGGTTCTGGAATTGACCGTTCTCATCGCGCCAGGCAACGATATTCTGCGCCATCATGCGCGTCAGACCAGCAACACGGGTCAGCAGCGGTACGGAGGCGGTATTCAGATCGACGCCGACGGCGTTCACGCAGTCTTCCACCACCGCATCCAGCTTACGCGCCAACTGAGTCTGGCTTACGTCGTGCTGATACTGGCCCACGCCGATAGATTTCGGATCGATTTTCACCAGCTCAGCCAGCGGATCCTGCAGACGACGGGCGATAGACACCGCGCCACGCAGAGATACGTCGAGGTCCGGGAACTCCAGCGCCGCCAGTTCGGATGCGGAGTAAACCGACGCTCCGGCTTCACTGACGATCACTTTCTGCGCGGTCACTTGCGGGAACTGCTTTTGCACGTCGAGGAAGAAACGCTCGGTTTCGCGCGACGCCGTACCGTTACCAATCGCCACCAGTTCAACGTTGTGTTTTTCACACAGCGCCGCAACGGCAACGGCGGCTTTGGCGGCCTGACCGGTATGCGGATAAATGGTGTCGGTCGCGACCAGCTTGCCGGTACCGTCAACCACTGCCACTTTTACACCGGTACGCAGACCTGGATCGAGGCCCATGGTGGCGCGCAGCCCGGCCGGAGCGGCCATCAGCAGGTCATGCAGGTTACGGGCAAAGACGTTGATAGCTTCATCTTCCGCACGTTCGCGCACGGTACCCATCAGCTCCGTTTCGAGGTGCATCAGCACTTTGATGCGCCAGGTCCAGCTAACCACGCCTTTACGCCAGCTGTCTGCTGGGGCGTTGTTCAGGCGTAGTCCCAGGTGATCCCGGATAATCTGCTCGCCGTGGCTCTCTTTTGGTGGCTCATCGAATTGCGGATCGGCATTCAGTGAAAGTTGCAACACGCCTTCGTTACGGCCACGGAACATGGCCAGCGCACGGTGGGATGGCACGGTAGAAATCGGTTCGTGGTGATCGAAGTAGTCGCGGAACTTAGCGCCTTCCTCTTCTTTACCGCTTACCACGGTGGCGACCAGGTGGGCGTTTTTCCACAAATAATCACGTACTTTCGCCAGCAGAGCAGCGTCTTCAGCGAAGCGCTCCATCAGAATGTAGCGCGCGCCGTCGAGGGCGGCTTTGGTATCCGCCACGCCGTTTTCGGCGTTGAGATATTTTGCGGCTTCCGTTTCCGGGTCGTGAGACGGTTCGTTCCACAGCAGGTCTGCCAGCGCCTCCAGTCCGGCCTCAATGGCGATCTGCCCACGGGTGCGGCGCTTAGGTTTGTACGGCAGATAGAGGTCTTCGAGTTCGGTCTTACTTAACGTGCCGTTGATCGCTTTCGCCAGATCGTCGGTCAGTTTGCCTTGCTCGCCGATAGATTTCAGGATTGCCTGACGGCGGTCTTCCAGTTCACGCAGATATCCCAGACGGGTTTCCAGATTACGCAGTTGCGTATCGTCCAGACCGCCGGTGATTTCCTTACGATATCGTGCGATAAACGGCACGGTGTTCCCTTCGTCAAGCAGGCGAACGGCAGCTTCTACCTGTTCAGCACGAGCCTGAATTTCACCTGCGATAATGCGGCAGAAAGAATCATTCATCATGGATAGCTTCGTCTATAGGATAAAAAATCAGGGGATAGTTATACGGATTGACTGGCAAAAATGCCAGCCATCTGCCGGGGCTTCGGATTGTTCCGGTCTCACTTCACGTATTCAATCTCATTCACGTACCAGCTGGCTTCGCCACCTGGGGTGTTTACTACTGCGAGATCGCCGACCTCTTTTTTCAATAGCGCCCGCGCCATTGGTGAGTCGATTGAGATGTAATCTTTACGACCGAAGATCTCATCGTAGCCAACAATACGGAATTTGCGGATGTCGCCATCGTCATTTTCAATCTCAACCCATGCGCCAAAGAAGACTTTGCCTTCCTGCTGTGGGGAGTAATCGACGATTTTTAGATTCTCCATGCACTTGGTCAAATAACGGACGCGGCGGTCGATCTCACGCAGGCGCTTTTTATTATACTGGTAGTCGGCATTTTCGCTGCGGTCACCCAGACTTGCGGCCCAGGTAACTTTTTTGGTGACTTCCGGGCGCTCTTCACGCCAGAGATAATTCAGCTCTTGTTTAAGTTTTTCATACCCTTCACGGGTTATCAGGGGCGTTTTCATCTTATTGTTTTACCTTCGACTCTGTGATGATGCGCACAATTAGTATTACGTGAGCATATCAACAGAATAAATAATGTATTGCGAGAAACATTGTATACTTAAGCTGCTGTTTAATATGCTTTGTAACAATTTAGCCTGGAATTCATACCAGAATTCGCTGGTGACTCACGTTAGCTTTCTTAAGAATATACACTTAATTGTTGCGAACCTTTGGGAGTAATAACAATGCAAGAGAACTATAAGATTCTGGTGGTCGATGACGACATGCGCTTGCGTGCGCTTCTGGAGCGTTATCTGACCGAGCAGGGCTTCCAGGTTCGAAGCGTCGCAAACGCTGAGCAGATGGATCGTCTGCTGACCCGTGAGTCCTTTCACCTGATGGTGCTGGATTTAATGCTGCCGGGAGAAGATGGCCTGTCTATTTGCCGTCGCCTGCGCAGCCAGAGCAACCCGATGCCGATCATTATGGTCACAGCGAAGGGTGAAGAAGTTGACCGTATCGTAGGGTTGGAAATCGGTGCCGACGATTACATCCCGAAACCGTTTAACCCGCGTGAGCTGCTGGCACGTATTCGCGCAGTTCTGCGTCGTCAGGCGAATGAACTGCCGGGCGCACCTTCTCAGGAAGAAGCGGTTATCGCTTTTGGTAAGTTCAAGCTGAACCTCGGTACGCGTGAAATGTTCCGCGAAGATGAGCCGATGCCGCTCACCAGCGGGGAGTTTGCGGTACTGAAAGCGCTGGTAAGCCACCCGCGCGAGCCGCTGTCCCGCGACAAGCTGATGAACCTCGCCCGTGGTCGTGAATATTCTGCGATGGAACGTTCTATCGACGTCCAGATCTCCCGTCTGCGCCGCATGGTGGAAGAAGATCCGGCTCATCCACGCTACATTCAGACCGTATGGGGTCTGGGCTATGTCTTTGTTCCGGACGGTTCTAAAGCATGAGGCGAATGCGCTTCTCACCACGAAGTTCGTTTGCCCGCACGTTATTGCTCATCGTCACCTTGCTGTTTGCCAGCCTGGTGACGACATACCTGGTAGTGCTGAACTTCGCGATTCTGCCGAGCCTCCAGCAGTTTAATAAGGTTCTGGCGTACGAAGTTCGTATGCTGATGACCGATAAACTGCAACTGGAGGACGGTACGCAACTGGTGGTGCCGCCCGCATTCCGCCGGGAAATTTATCGTGAGCTGGGTATTTCTCTCTATTCCAACGAGGCTGCTGAAGAGGCCGGACTGCGTTGGGCGCAACACTATGAATTCTTAAGCCATCAGATGGCGCAGCAACTGGGTGGCCCAACGGAAGTCCGCGTTGAGGTCAACAAAAGCTCGCCGGTCGTGTGGCTGAAAACCTGGCTGTCGCCCAATATCTGGGTACGCGTGCCGCTTACGGAAATTCATCAGGGCGATTTTTCACCACTGTTCCGCTATACGCTGGCGATTATGCTGCTGGCTATCGGTGGGGCGTGGCTGTTTATCCGTATCCAGAACCGGCCATTGGTGGATCTTGAACATGCGGCGCTGCAGGTGGGGAAAGGTATCATTCCGCCGCCGTTGCGTGAGTATGGCGCTTCAGAGGTGCGCTCCGTAACCCGAGCCTTTAACCATATGGCCGCGGGCGTGAAGCAGCTGGCCGATGACCGTACACTGTTAATGGCGGGCGTGAGCCACGATTTACGTACCCCGCTGACGCGTATTCGTCTGGCGACGGAAATGATGGGCGAAGAGGACGGTTATCTTGCGGAGTCCATCAATAAGGACATCGAAGAGTGTAACGCCATCATCGAGCAGTTCATCGATTACCTGCGTACCGGTCAGGAGATGCCAATGGAGATGGCAGATCTGAACTCGGTGCTGGGTGAAGTGGTTGCGGCGGAAAGCGGCTACGAACGTGAAATCGAAACTGCGCTGCTGCCGGGCAGCATTCAGGTGAAGATGCACCCGCTGTCGATCAAGCGTGCGGTTGCCAATATGGTGGTTAATGCCGCCCGCTACGGCAAC
Organism: Citrobacter sp. Cpo045; assembly: GCF_030332875.1. Classification (NCBI taxonomy): domain Bacteria; kingdom Pseudomonadati; phylum Pseudomonadota; class Gammaproteobacteria; order Enterobacterales; family Enterobacteriaceae; genus Citrobacter; species Citrobacter sp. Cpo045. The sequence continues at coordinate 63,098 of NZ_JAOWGZ010000107.1, read as the reverse complement.
GGCTGGATTAAGGTCAGTAGCGGAATGGAGCAGCATCGCGCCTGGTTCCAGGTAGAAGATGATGGTCCGGGCATCAAGCCGGAGCAGCGTAAGCACCTGTTCCAGCCGTTTGTCCGCGGCGACAGCGCGCGCAGTACCAGCGGCACGGGCCTGGGTCTGGCGATTGTGCAGCGTATTATTGATAACCATAACGGTATGCTGGAGATTGGTACCAGTGAACGCGGTGGGCTGTCGATTCGTGCATGGCTTCCGGTTCCCTTCACTCGCGCGCCGGGCAACACGAAAGACGCATAACAAAGAGAGGCGAAATGCCTTAATGCTCGTCAGTTAAGCATGTATGGTGAACATGTGATTCTTGCTCAGGGTTCCGTTCACCTCAGCGATGTCATTTCTCTGAAGCGCTGATGCCCGTGAACGTGCAAGGAAGGCTCACCGCCGCCTCCCTTGCAACCCAGGCTCCCGGCGGGAAAATCGTCGCTGCGCGAGTTATTCGTCTTATGCCGTCTGCCTGTCGGGTC